>NZ_LJIC01000202.1 GCF_001295845.1 Rhodopseudomonas sp. AAP120
ACGAGGGGCAGTGCGCGTGGCTACCCCTCACCCGGCCGCGCTTCGCGCGTCCACCCTCTCCCACAAGGGGAGAGGGAAGGTCGAGACTTCAACCAGCCGCTCTGGCCTCGATTGCGGGGTTCAGTATCGGTACTTCGGGCAGAGCCATCAAGGCGGGTTTGGCGAAATGGTAACCCTGGAACAGCGAAATTCCGGATGCGCGCAGCACGGCGCATTCCTGTTCGCATTCCACGCCTTCGGCCAGCACGCGGATGTCGAGTTCGCGGGCGATGCCGACGATGCCGGCGACGATCGCCTGTTTGGCGCGGCTGAGGTGGATGTCGCGCAGCACCTCCATGTCGATCTTGATCAGGTCCGGCTGCAGCTTGGCCAGCAGGCCGAGCCCCGCATAGCCGGCGCCGAAATCGTCGAGCGCGGTGAGGAAGCCGAGCGCGCGATACGCCTCGACGATGCGGTTGAGATGGCCGACGTCGAGCATGCGCTCGTTCTCGGTGAATTCGAACATCAGGTTCCGGTGCGGAAACTGCGCGCGCTTGGCGGCGGCGAGCGACTTCTGGATGCAGGCGTTCGGCTCGTAGACGGCGTTCGGCATGAAGTTGATCGACAGTCGCGCGCTCGGATCGGTGAACAGCTTGCCGGCGGTTTCGATCGCCAGCACGCGCGCCGCCTGGTCGAAGCGGTAACGCATCTCGTCGGTGACCTGCGACAGGATCATGCCGGCAGGCTCGCCGTTCGGCCCGCGCACCAGCGCTTCATAACCCCACACCCGCTGCGCCGACAGGTCGACGATCGGCTGAAAAGCCATCTTCATCTCGAACGGGACCGCGATGCCGTCGTGGCATCCGGCGCAAGCGGAACTCATAAGGCCTCCTGTCTGGTGATCGCGCGCGAGGCGCGAAAGACGGGAGCTTACAATCCGACCCTTAAGCAACGTTTAGCTAATTAGTTCGAACCGGAGCACACAGCGATGAGCTACAGCAACTTCAAGATCGAGACCGACGCCGACGGCATCGCGCTGGTCACCTGGGATCTTCCCGGCAAGTCGATGAACGTGCTCGACACCAAGACGATCGAGGAGCTCGCCGCGATCGCGGAAGCGACCGGCAAGGACGCGGCCGTCAAGGGCGTGGTGATTACGTCGGCCAAGGAGGCGTTCTGCGCCGGCGCCGATCTGTCGATGCTGGAAGCGATGACCAAGCAGTTCGCCCAGCTCAAGCAGGACAAGGGCGAGGAAGCCGCGCAGCAGATGCTGTTCGACGAGAGCCGCAAGCTGTCGCAGATCCTGCGCGGCATCGAGACCGGCGGCAAGCCGTGGGTCGCGGCGATCAACGGCATGGCGCTCGGCGGCGGCTTCGAAGTGACGCTGGCCTGTCACTACCGCGTCGCGGCCGACAATCCGAAGACTCGCCTCGGCCTGCCCGAAATCAAGGTCGGCCTGTTCCCGGGCGGCGGCGGCACGCAGCGGATTCCGCGCATCGTCAATCCGCAGGAGGCGATGACCATCCTGCTCAAGGGCGATCAGCTCAAGCTCGACAAGGCCAAGGCGCTGAAGCTGGTCGATGCCGTGGTGCCGGCAGCGGACCTGATCACGACCGCCAAGGAATGGATCAAGGCCGGCGGCAAGGCGGTGGCGCCGTGGGACGAGAAGGGCTTCAAGCTGCCCGGCGGCCCGGTGTTCTCGAAGCAGGGCATGATGATGTTCCCGGCCGGCAACGCCATCTATCGCCGCGAGACCTACGACAACTACCCGGCGGCCCGCGCCATCATGAGCTGCGTCTATGAGGGCCTGCAGGTGCCGATGGACGTCGCGCTGCGCATCGAGTCGCGCTACTTCGCCCATGTGCTGCAGACCAAGGAAGCGGCAGCGATGATCCGCAGCCTGTTCCTGTCGATGCAGGAACTCAACAAGGGCGCGCGCCGGCCGCAGGGCGTGCCGCCCACCAAGGTCAAGAAGCTCGCCATCATCGGCGCCGGCTTCATGGGCGCCAGCGTCGGCTACGTCTCGGCCAAGGCCGGCATCGAAGTCGTGCTGATCGACCGCGATCAGGAGAGCGCCGACAAGGGCAAGGCGCACTGCCAGTCGGTGATCGACGGGCTGATCAAGAAGGGCCGCGCCAAGCCGGCCGACGCCGAGGCGCTGATGTCGCGCATCACCGCGACCGCGGACTTCAATGCGATCTCGGATGCCGACCTCGTCATCGAAGCGGTGTTCGAGGATCGCAAGGTCAAGGCCGAGACCTACGCCAAGGCGCAGCCGCTCTTGAAGGAAGGCGCGATCTTCGCCTCCAACACCTCGACGCTGCCGATCAACTCGCTGGCCGAGGAGTTCAAGGACCAGTCGAAGTTCATCGGCATCCACTTCTTCTCGCCGGTCGAGAAGATGATGCTGGTCGAAGTGATCCTCGGGAACAACACCAGCGACGCCACGCTGGCGGCCGCGCTCGACTATACCCGCCAGATCGGCAAGACCCCGATCGTGGTGAACGACAGCCGCGGCTTCTTCGCCAACCGCTGCGTGCTGCGCTTCACCGCCGAAGGCCTCGAGATGCTGATGGAAGGCGTCCCGGCGCCGATGATCGAGACCGCCGCCAAGATGGCCGGCATGCCGGTCGGTCCGCTGTCGCTGGCCGACGAAGTCGCGCTCGACCTGATCCTCAAGATCATGAAGGCGACCGAAGCCGACCTTGGCGAGCAGGCGGTCGATCAGCAGCAGAAGAAGCTGATGGTCGAGCTGGTCGAGAAGCAGGGCCGGTTCGGCCGCAAGAACGGCAAGGGCTTCTACGTCTATCCGGAGAAGGGCAAGGGTCAGAAGAGCCTGTGGGACGGCATCGCCGCGCTGCAGCCCAAGCACCTCGATCCCGACACCATCGACGTCGAAGAGCTGAAGCAGCGCTTCCTCGCCGTGCAGGCGGTGGAAGCGGCGCGCACCGTCGAGGACAACGTCATCGTCGATCCGCGCGAGGCCGATGTCGGCTCGATCCTCGGCTTCGGCTTCGCGCCGTTCACCGGCGGCACGCTGAGCTACATCGACTTCATGGGCACCAAGGAGTTCGTGGCGCTGTGCCACAAGCTCGAGGGCAAATACGGCTCGCGCTTCACCCCGCCGAAGCTGCTCGAAGACATGGCCAAGACCGGCGACACCTTCTACCACCGCTTCGCCCCGAAGAAGCAGGCGGCGGCGTAAGGGGGCTCCTGCCTCCTTGGTGAAGAGGGAGTCGCCCCAAGCCGCAGCACGCTCCCTCTCCCGCTTGCGGGAGAGGGGTGGGGTGAGGGCGCCCCAGCCGCTGACTGAGCGACTCGCGGAGCGGAGTGCCCTCACCCG
>NZ_LJIC01000203.1 GCF_001295845.1 Rhodopseudomonas sp. AAP120
GGCGGAGATGCCCGGCACTGGGCGCGAGCCGCGCCAGCCGCCACAGATAGATGCCGGCAAAGATCGACGCCAGGGTCAAAAGCACGATCAGCATTGGCGCCAGATGGCGCCGTGCGTCGGGCGGGGGTCGCAAGGTGTCGGTCATCGCCGGCTCCAAACCGCATCCACACGCGCGTTCGGCACCAGAGCCACCGCCGCAGAGCAACGTGCGCTGCGGCGGGCCGGGACGAACGAGCCGCCCCCTCCTACAACCTCAACAATAGCTGAGGTCTACTGCTCCAATAGTCGGGGCTCGGTGGCGCGACTGCCGCTGCGCACGATCGCGAGGTCATCGTGCAAGGCGTCGAGGCGCAACGCCAATCGCGTTCGAGACGTAGTTCCTGCGCAACATCAGCCGCGACGAGAGCGAGCGCACAAGTGCCCGCGCATGCGCGCCTTGCACGGCGCGGCGGTTGCGATCGGCTGCCGAACTGCTTAAGGCTGGGGACCAAAATCAACGGGAGGCGGCGTTCAGCGCGAAGGGTCAGCCCGGCGTGCGCCGCTCCATCGCCCGGGCCCCCCATGACCACGACGACGCCGACCGCCGAAGCCCACCGCTTCGGCTGGATCATCGACCAGCCCTATCTCCTGCTCAGCCTGACGTCGCTGTTCTGGGCGGGCAACGCCATCGTCGGCCGCTTCATCGCCGGGCACTTTCCGCCGGTGACGCTGTCGTTCCTGCGCTGGAGCGTCGCGTTCCTGATCGTGATCCCGTTCGCCTGGCGGCACCTCGTCGCTGATCGGATGATGATCCGGCGCCACATCAAGCTGATGGTGGTGGTGTCGATCATCGGGATCAGCACCTTCAATACGCTGCAATACACCTCGCTGCAGTACACCACCGCCCTCAACGTGCTGCTGCTGCAATCCACCGGGCCGCTGTTCGTGGCGATCTGGGCGTTGATCGTGCTGGGTGTGCGGATGACGCTGGCGCAGGCGATCGGCGCGTTCGCCTCGATGCTGGGCGTGGCGTTGATCATCCTGCACGGCAACATCGCGGAACTCGCTGCGATCGATCTGAACTACGGCGACCTGCTGTTTCTCGGCGCGATGGCGTCGTTCGGCCTGTTCACCGCGCTGTCGCAGAAGCGGCCGGCGATCCACGGGCTGTCGTTTCTCGCCTTTACCTTCGGCTGCGGCGCGCTGTTTCTGATCCCGCCGCTGATCTGGGAACTCTCGGTGCAGCCGGCGCCGGCGTTCGATCTCACCAATGTGGCGGCGGTCGGCTATGTGTCGATCTTCCCGTCGATCCTCGCTTATCTCTGCTACAACCGCGGCGTCCGGCTGATCGGCGCCAACCGTTCGGCGCCGTTCTTCCATCTGGTCCCGGTGTTCGGCTCGGCGATGGCGATCGTGTTTCTCGGCGAACGCCCGCATCTGTATCACGCGGTCGGCTACGCTTTGGTGCTGACCGGCGTGGTCGTGGCGGCGCGCCGGCAGAAGGTGGCCGAAGCGTAGCAGCGATGCGCGCGGCCCCCGCCCGCGCATGACGGCATTCCGCCGCGGGGCTTTGCGGGCCGGCGAAATTCGGGCATGGCTGGAGCGCCCTCCAACCGCCCGTGACGCGTGATCGCTCCGCTCCGCCAAGCCTTCCACTGGCTCGCCAACCAGCCTTATCTGCTGCTCAGCCTGACCTCGCTGTTCTGGGCCGGCAACATCGTGCTCGGCCGCGCCGTCGCCGGCCATATCCCGCCGGTGACGCTGTCCTGCGTACGCTGGATCGGCGCGATGCTGCTGATGCTGCCGGTGGCCTGGCCGCATCTGCGCCGCGACTGGCGCAAGCTGCGCGGGCATTGGAAACTGATGGTCGTGCTGTCCGCGACCGGCTTCGCGATCAACAACGTGCTGAGCTATTGGGGGCTGCAATACACCCAGGCGCTGAACGCGTTGCTGATGCAGTCGTCCGGGCCGCTGTTCGTGGCGCTATGGTCGCTGTTGTTGTTCGGCGTGCGGCTGACCTGGATGCAGGCGATCGGCATCGGCCTGTCGCTGCTCGGCGTGCTCACCATCATCCTGCGCGGCGATTTCGCCGCGCTGGCGCAGGTCGAGTTCAACCGCGGCGACCTGATGGTCGCGGGCGCGCTGTGCGCCTTCGGGATGTATTCGGCGCTGATGCCGAAGCGGCCGGCGACGCATCCCTTGTCGCTGATCATCGTCACCACCGCGGGCGGCGCGCTGCTGTTGCTGCCGCTGGCGATCTGGGAATTCGCCGCCGGCGTGCGACCGAGCGCCGATTGGGTGACGATCACGTCGCTGGCCTATGTGGTGATCTTCCCCTCGGCGCTGGCCTATCTGTGCTTCAACCGCGGCGTCGCGCTGATCGGCCCGAACCGCTCCGCGCCGTTCCTGCATCTGATGCCGGTGTTCGGCTCGGTGATGGCGATCGTGCTGCTCGGCGAAAAGCCCGAGCTGTTCCACCTCGCCGGCTACGCCATGGTGATCGCCGGTGTGTTCATCGCCGCGCGGCGCTAAGCGACGCGCAGACCTCACGTCATCGTCCTTCGCCCCACCCACCGTCATTCCGGGGCGCGCGCCCCTTGCGCGCGAACCCGGAATCCAGATGTTGTGGAAACGCCGGAGTCGCAGAACCCATCGAGATTCCGGGTTCGCGCTCCGCGCGCCCCGGAATGACGTGCCTGGGCGGGAGTGAAGCGCGCTGCGGCGCTCCGGAATGACGTGCCTGGGGCCTCGCCTTTTCGGCGGGTTTCGCGCAGTCTATGCGGACAAGAACAAGACGTCCGGGAGGATTCCGATGCAATCGATCTGCGCCGCGTTTGCGGCGGCTCTGCTGTTGTCCAATGTCGCCGCGCCGGCGCGGGCCGACACCAGCTATCCCACCCACAACATCACGCTGGTGCTGCCGTTCGCGGCCGGCAGCGGCACCGACACGACGACGCGGCTGATCTCGCAGAAGCTCGGCCAGGCGCTCGGCGTCGGCATGGTGATCGAAAACAAGCCCGGCGCCAACGGCATGATCGCCGCGACCTACGCGGCGCGCGCCAAGCCGGACGGCTACACGCTGTTCGTCACCACCAACACCACGCATTCGGCCAACCCGTATCTGCTCAAGAACCTCACCTACGATCCGGTGAAGGACTTCACCCCGGTGGCGCGCACCGGCGACCTGCCGTTCATGCTGGTGGTGCATCCGGACGTGCCGGCCAAGACGGTCGGCGAACTGATCGCCTACGCCAAGGCCAATCCGGGCAAGCTGACCTACGCGTCGGGCTCGTCGTCGGCGATCGTGTCGGGCGCGACCTTCGCCCGCAAGGCCGGGATCGACCTGCTGCACGTGCCGTACAAGAGTTCGCCGCCGGCGATGAACGACGTGATCGGCGGCCGCATCACCATGATGTTCACCGACGTGCTGACCGGCCTGCCGCACGTCCAGGGCGGCGCGCTGCGGGCGCTCGCGGTCACCACCAAGGACCGCTCGCCGCTGGTACCGGATCTGCCGTCGATGCAGGAGGCCGGCGTGCCGGATTTCGACATCACCTCGTGGCAGGGCTACTTCGCGCCGGCCGGCACGCCGAAGGAAGTGGTGACGAAGCTCAACACCGAGATCCGCAAGATCGTCGAAGACCCCGAGACCAAGGCCAAGCTCGCCACGCTCGGCATGGACGCGTTCTCCGGCACGCCCGAAGACCTCGGCAAGTTCGTCGATGATCAGCTGGTGCTGTGGGAAAAGCTGGTGCGCGAGGCGGGGATCGAGAAGCAGTAGGCGCGGGTCGCTGCTACCAACCTTTCCGCGCGAACGGCGTTACCTCTCCCCGCTTGCGGGGAGAGGTCGGATAGCGCAGCCATCCGGGTGAGGGGCGCTTCCACAAGGCAAAGAGTCAGCGACTCGCGTCCCCCCCCCCCCCCCCCCCCCCCCCC
>NZ_LJIC01000204.1 GCF_001295845.1 Rhodopseudomonas sp. AAP120
CCGCCGATCTGTCCCGCTTGACGACGCCTCGCGAAGCGCCCCTCACGGACAGGACGCGGCGGATTATAATCACAATAGGAATTTTGTCAAGGGGCGGTCGGCGTGATGGGTTTCGCTGCGCTCAACCCATCCTACGTACGGGGCATCTCGGTGTCTCGTGTCCCGGACGCGCTGCGGCACGTAGTGCCGCTGCGCAGAGCCGGGACCCCGGTTCGGGCGCCGCGGCACTGGGCGTTCAAACAAGAAACCGGGGTCCCGCATCTGCGGAGCAGCGCTGCGCGCTGCGCCGCGTGCGGGAGACGGGCGGGTGACTTTGCCCGTGTCCGGCTCTCGCGGTTCAGGTTCGTGTCCCGGACGCGCTGCGGCACGTAGTGCTGCTGCGCAGAGCCGGGACCCCGGTTCGAGCCCCCACAAAACTGGCTGCTTCCCGAACAAGAAACCGGGGTCCCGCATCTGCGGAGCAGCGCTGCGCGCTGCGCCGCGTGCGGGAGACGGGCGGGTGACTTTGCCCGTGTCCTGGCTCTCGCGGTTCAGGTTCGTGTCTCGCGGTTCAGGTTCGTATCCCGGACGCGCTGCGGCACGTAGTGCCGCTGCGCAGAGCCGGGACCCCGGTTCGGGGCTCGCGACACTGGCTGCTTCCCAAACAAGACACCGGGGGTCCCGCATCCGCGGAGCATCGCTGCGCGCTGCACCGCGTGCGGGACACGGGAGGCTGAGGACGCGTTGCGGTGTTGGGGAGGGCGCTCGCGACGGGGCCCAGCAAAAAGCCTCCGGAGCGGTGTCCGGAGGCTTTTGCTGGCGGGCGCGGTGAGCCGGCGAGGCGCGGCGCGGTTACTTCTTGGCCTTCTTGCCGGCCTTCTTACCTGCCTTCTTGGCGGTCTTCTTGGAAGACTTCTTGGCCGCGGTCTTGGCGGTCTTGGCGGTCTTGGCCTTCTTGCCCGCCTTTTTGGCGGTCTTCGCTGCGGTCTTCTTCGCAGCCTTCTTCGGCGCCTTCTTGGCGGATTTCTTCGCGGCCTTCTTGCCGGCCTTCTTGGCCGGGGCCTTCTTCGCCTTCTTGGCGGTCACTTTCTTGGCGACCTTCTTGGCCGCCTTGCTCGCGGCCTTGCGGGCCTTCTTGACCACCTTCGTGGCTTCGTCGGCGGCGGTGCTGATGGCGTCGGTCACCTGATCGATCAGCGGCTTGTCGTCGTCCATGTCGTCCCCCAAGGGTTTCGGAGCAGGGTTTGCAGAAGTCCAGACGGAATCGACGATAGCCGATTCGCGTCTGTTAGTAGCGATACTAACCGAAGTTGTTCAACGTTGACGCAGTTCGGCGTAGGCCGCAAGGGCCCGCGCGCGGCCGGCCTTGTGGTCGACCATCGGCGCCGGGTAGTTGCCGCCGAGCGTGACGCCGGCCGCGGCGAGCTCCACCGGCGTCGCGCTCCACGGCTGGTGGATGAATTTGCTCGGCATCGCGGCCAGCTCGGGCACCCAGCGCCGCACATAGTCGCCCTCGGGGTCGAACTTTTCGCCCTGCAGCACCGGATTGAACACCCGGAAATACGGCGCCGCGTCGGCGCCGCAGCCGGCCACCCACTGCCAGTTGGCGGGATTGCTGCCGGGGTCGGCGTCGACCAGCGTGTCCCAGAACCAGGCTTCGCCGAGCCGCCAGTCGATCAGCAGGTGCTTCACCAAAAACGACGCGACCACCATGCGGACGCGGTTGTGCATCACGCCCGAGTGCCACAGCTCGCGCATCCCGGCGTCGACGATCGGATAGCCGGTGCGGCCGCGCTGCCAGGCCTGCAGCGCCGCGTCGTCGCTGGTCCACGGAAAGTCGTCGAACGCCGGCTGCAGATTGCGCGCGGCGAGATCGGGATGATCGGCGAGCAGGTGACGACAGAACTCGCGCCAGCCGAGCTCGCTGAGGAATTTGTCGACGTCGGCGGCGATCGCCGGCCGCTCCGCCGCGGCGAAGCGGGCCGCGAACCACACCTGCCGCGGACTGATTTCGCCGAACCGCAGATGCGGCGACAGCCGCGAGGTGGCGGCGCGATCCGGCCGGTCGCGCTCGGTCGCGTAGCCGGGCTGGGCTGCGAGGAAGCTGCGGAGTTTGTCGCGCGCGGCGTCTTCGCCAACCGTCCAGGTGTCGCGCAGGCCGCCCGCCCAGTCCGGCGCGGTCGGCTCGAGCTGCCAGGACGCGAGGTCGTCGCTCGGCACGTCGGGCAGGGCACGTAGCCCGCTCGGCGCCGGCAGCGACTGCGGCGGATCGCCGAGGCTGAGCACGCGCCGCCAGAACGGCGTGAACACCCGCAGGCCGCGGCCTTCCTTGGTGCGGATCGTGTCCGGCGCGGCCAGCAGGTCGCCTGCGTGGCGGTGATACGCGATGCCGGCGACGCTGAGCGCCTCGGCCAGATCGTCGGCGACCGCGCGATGCGGCGCGATCTCGATCTCGTTCCAATGCACCGCGGCGGCGTCGCGCTGCCGCGCCAGCTCGGAGACGACGTCGGCGGCCGGACCGCGGCGCAGGATCAGCGATCCGCCCCGCGCCTGCAGCGACGCGGCGAGGGCGCGCAGCGACTGCGCCAGCCACCACCGTGACGCCGCGCCCAGCGGCCGGGCTTGCGGCGGCCGCAGCTGCGCGCTGTGCTCGTCGAACACGTAGACGCAGATCAGCGGAGCGCCGGTGGCCGCAGCTTCATGCAGCGCCGGATGATCGGACAGCCGAAGGTCGTCGCGAAACCAGACGATGACGGGGCGGGACGCGGCGTTGGCCATGAGCAATCCATCGGACGGGGAAATCGGGCGGCGGGTTCGGTTGCAGGGTTGAAACCGAAGCAGAAGTGAAGCGTATTGAAGATGATGGGGCAGTTTGCGGGAGGCTGACGTGAAGCGGTATGGGGTTCTTTATCTGGCGACGTTTCTGGTCCTGATCCCGCTGGATTTCCTTTTCCTTGGAACGATTGCGAAGAGTTTCTTCAACGCCCAGGTCGGCGACATGCTCGGTCCGGTGCGGATGCTGCCGGCGGTGATGTTCTATTTGCTTTACGTCGTCGGCATCCTGGTATTCGTCAATGGCTCAGCCACGGCAACGTGGCAATCCTCGTTATTGTTCGGGGCGCTGTTCGGACTGTTCTGCTACTCGACCTTCGAGCTGACTTCGCTGGCGCTGCTGAAGCACTGGACCTGGCCGGTGGTCGCGGTCGACATCTCGTGGGGCATGTTCGTGACCGCGGTGTCCGGCGCGCTCGGCCTGCTGTTGGCCGACTGGCTGTCGCCGCGCTGAACGGCCGAGCTTCCAAGCCGCGAGCTTCCAAACAGACTGACGAGCCAAGGCGCTACGGCCGCAGCTTCGCGTGCGGCCGTAGCATGCGGCCGTCTTGTTCATGTCGGTGTTGAGGCACCGGATGGCATTCGCGCGGCTGAACCTGACGCCGTCTCACTGCGACATTCTGGTAAGCAAACTGCCCCGAGAAAGCCTTCGCTGCGCCGCAACGCCGCCGGAGCGGCTTGCGATCTCATCGTCGGTGACCGCGGTCACTGCGACTTGTCCGCAACGCTGTCGATAACTCCGCAGCGTCGGGCAGGGAACTCGCAAGCGACGACGAAAGCTTAACCAAGCGTTTACGCCGGCGTGGAAATGCTGGTCGACAACCAACATGAAGAGCAAGGAACCATGACTGCCGCTGCCCTGGCCGACGAGATCGGCATCGAACCCCACCGGATTTCCGACCGCTACAGCGCCGCGCAGGCGCTCGGTGTCGTGCGCGACGGTGTGATCACCGGCGAGGGCCCGACGACGCGCGGCAGGGTCCATTTCTCACGGACGCTCGACGCGGCGGACGCCGCCTGGTGCATCCGTATTCTGACCGCCGCCGCGGTCGACCATCAGCCGATCAGCCGCGCCGAATGCGAGGCGCTGTTCGAGATCAACGCCGCCGCCGCCGAGCGCAAGGACGATGGCCGGTTCGACGACCTGTTCGCCAAGGCGGTGGTGCATCATGCCGCCGCGGCCTCGGGTCTGCCGGTGCCGTCGCGCAGCATCGCGCTGGCGCAGCATACCGAGATCGAGTCCTGGGCGCCCACCAAGGCGGTCGGGGTCAACACCGAAGTGCTGGAGTGGATCGCCCGCCAGATGCGCGGCAGCGCCCGCCCGAACAACCGCACGCTGATGCGGATGGTCGCCACCCTGGTCGGCGTCGCCACGCTGCCGCTGATCCAGCTGCCGAACGTGTTCGATCTGGGGATGTAAGTCCTCCGTCATGGCCGGGCTCGTCCCGCCTCGAAGGACGTCGACTGGAGCACCGTCATTGCGAGGAGCGTAGCGACGAAGCAATCCAGCTCCGTGCACGGCGCTCCTGGATTGCTTCGCTTCGCTCGCAATGACGGCTAGCACTACAGACAGTGCTTTAGACATGCGCAGAAAACGGCGGGGATTACTTCCCCGCCGTTTTCTTTTTGTCGGCGTCCTCAAGGCCCAGCGTGCGGCCGGGGAAGCCGGCGGTGTCGAAATAGCGCTGATCGCCGACGCGCTGGAAGGCCAGCACGGTGCGCAGGCCGTTTGCCGGCTTGGAGCGGATCACGCTGGACGTCGCCTTGGGCGTCGCGCCGCCCGGCATCGCTTCGGTCATCACCCGGCCGACCAGGCTGCCCTTGTTGGACGGCGTCAGGCCGAGCAGATGCGCGGCGGTGAAGCCGACATCGGCGTTGCTGACGGGCAGGGGATCGACGAAGCCGGCTCTGAAGCTCGGGCCGGTCGCCGCCATGAAGTTCATGGTGTCGCCGCGGCTGAACGAGCCGTGCATGCCCTGGCCCTGTCGCAGCACGGTGTCGGCGACCTGCACCGAGCAGGTGGTCGGCTCCGCGCAACCCGAGGCGTAGGAGCGGAAGTTGACCACGATCGCCGGCGTTGGCGTCCGCGCCTGGCCCTTCAGGTTGAGCGCCGACATCGGCAGGGCGCCCGGGAAGCTGCCGAGCGCATCGTCGACGAACAGCCCGCTGACATAGTCCTGTTCGAGCAGCGCCTTGATGGTCCGCGCCGCCAGCTTCTTGTCCTTGGTCGGCAGATAGATCAGGTCCGAGCCGCCATTGGTGGCGACCACCACGTCCGGCTTGGTCGGATCCTTGCCGAGCACGCCATTGCCGGCCTTGGGATGGGCGCCATCGCCGACCGGCTTGTTGCCGTCGTTCGGGTCGGACAGCGGCAAATCGAGCGCCTTGGCGAGATCGATCGCGACGAAGCCCATCGGCAGGAAGCCGGCGGGGGTGTCGGCATAGCTCTGCTTGGCGGACGGGCTGGTCTTGCTCTCCTTGGAGATCGTCGAGAAGCCGTGGTCGGCGGAGACGATGATGTTGGTCGAGGCGGCGAGCCCGAGTTCATCCAGCGCCTTGCGAAGCTGGGCGAGGTTGTTGTCGGCGTTGCGGATTCCGGCCATCGAGGTCGGGCCGTTGATGCCCGGGACGATCTGGTTGAGGCTGTCGCCGTGATTGTGCTGGCTGCCGTCCGGATCGCGCGACCAGAACACCAGCACGAACGGCTTGCCGCGCTCTTTGAACAGCGGCAGCACCACCTTGGTGGCGACGTCGGCGAAATAGGCCTGCTGCGGAATATTGGCCACCACCGTGCCGGGCGTCTTGGCGTCGCCGGCCTTGGCGTTGTCGCCGCGGGACGGGGTGGCGGTCGGCAGCCCCGCCTTTTCCAGCGCCGCCTTGATCTCGTCGGACAGCGGGACGCCCTTCGGCGTGCCGGTGGAGTCGTCGAACACCACCGAATGCAGGCCGGGCTTGTCGGCGCGGTCGGTGTGATCGAACAGCAGGGTCGGGCCGACCTTGCCGATCGCCGCGGTCGAGAGGCCCTTGTCGCGGGCCAGCTTCAGCAGCGTCTCCTCGTTGAGGTAATTGCCGTCGAAATGATTGTCGATGTCGCCCAGCACGTCGTCGTTCTCGATAAACGGAACCACGGTGTTGCCGGCCGGGACCGAGGGGTAGCCGGTGTAGATCGTGTTGGAGAAGGTGCCGGTGTCGCCGAGATAGTGGCCGGTGGCCATCGCCGAGCTGTTGGCCATGGTGAAGGTCGGAAACAGCGAATGCGGATTCCGAAAATTGACCCCCTGGTCGCGCAGCGCCGCCATGGTGGGCGCGGTTTCCCGTGTCACGGTCAATGCGCGCAGGCCGTCGGGAATGAACAGAATCAGGTTGCGGGGCTGGCCGTTCTGGGCGAAAGCGGAGGCGGTCGACAGGAGGACGAGGCCCGCGACGAGTGGGGTGAAAATGCGACGCATGGATATCCCTCGAGCTGGAAAACGGGGGGCCGGCGACGCACCCCTTCGCATTAACTAGTTTTCCTCGGCGACAGAATTGTTACAAGCACACGCGCAATGCCGATTGCCGTCCCGGCCGGGAGGGCAGAACCACCCCAAGGTCGCAAGCAACAAGAACATGTTCAAACGCATCCTGATCGCCAACCGTGGCGAGATCGCCTGCCGGGTCATCAAG
>NZ_LJIC01000205.1 GCF_001295845.1 Rhodopseudomonas sp. AAP120
CAAGCCCGCGCATGACGATCTCGAAACCTCCCGTGCTTGCCGCGTCGCCGCGGAACGTGATAGGTCGGCGCGCCTTCGCGCAGCCGGCGATGCACCGGTTTTGTCCCGCAAACCCGCGGATTTTCCCCCTCGCCGCCACGGACCCCTCTCGATGACCCCAGCCAAATACGACGTCCTCGCCATCGGCAATGCGCTGTTCGACGTGCTGGTGCGCACCGAGGACGACTTCCTGGTCCGCCACGGCATGGCCAAGGGCGGCATGGCGCTGATCGATCAGGCGCAGGCGGCGGCGATCTATGCCGACATGGGGATGGCGACCGAAATCTCCGGCGGCTCGGCCGCCAATACCATCGTCGGCCTCGCCTCGTTCGGCGCCCGCACCGCCTATGTCGGCAAGATCAAGGATGATCAGATCGGCAAGCTCTACGCCCACGACATCCGCGCCGCCGGCGTCGCGTTCGACACCAAGCCGGCCGCCGACGGCCCCGCGACCGGCTGCTCCTACATCCTGGTGACGCCGGACGGCGAGCGCACCATGAACACGTATCTCGGCGCCGCGCAGGATCTGGTGCCGGCCGATCTCGACGAGGCGCAGATCGCCGCGGCCTCGATCGTGTATCTCGAAGGCTATCTGTGGGACCCGCCCCAGGCCAAGGAAGCCTTCCTCAAGGCCTCCAAGATCGCCCATGGCGCCGGCCGCAAAGTCGCGCTGACGCTGTCGGATTCGTTCTGCGTCGACCGCTACCGCGCCGAATTCCTCGAGCTGATGCGCAGCAAGACGGTCGACCTGATCTTCGCCAACGAGTCCGAACTGCACGCGCTGTATCAGACGTCCGATTTCGACACCGCGCTGAAGGCGCTCGGCCAGGACGTCGCGCTCGGCGTCGTGACGCGCAGCGAGAAGGGCTGCGCGGTGGTCGAAGGTGAAAGCGTCACTCTGGTGCCGGCCGCCTCGATCGAGCAGCTGGTCGACACCACCGGCGCCGGCGATCTGTTCGCCGCCGGCTTCCTGTTCGGCCTGGTCCGCAACGCCGGCTATGAAAACGCCGGCCGCCTCGGCGCCCTCGCCGCCGCCGAAGTCATCCAGCACATCGGCGCCCGGCCGCAAGTGTCGCTGAAGGAGCTGGCGCAGCAGCACGGCCTGCCGGTGTAGTTCAAGTCGGCACGGCGGGCCTTTGAACCCCAACCTCTCTTTTGTCATTCCGGGGCGCGAGCGCAGCTCGCGAGCCCGGAATCCATAACCCCTGTCTTTGCTAATTCTACAAAGGGCCACCGCGGTGCGTCACCGCGAGTCTAGGGAGTATGGATTCCGGGCTCGCGCTTCGCGCGCCCCGGAATGACGAACGCAAAATCACCGAACTAACTACGCCGTCTTCATCGCCTTCAGCCCGAGCTTCTCCTCCACCTTCTCGCGCATCACGAATTTCTGGATCTTGCCGGTCACCGTCATCGGAAATTCGTCGACGAATTCGACGTAGCGCGGGATCTTGTTGTAGGCGATCTGGCCCTGGCAGAAGGCGCGGATGTCGTCGGCGGTCAGCGTCTCGCCGGGGCGGGTGCGGACCCAGGCGCAGAGTTCTTCGCCGTAGCGCGCGTCGGCGACGCCGAAGATCTGCACATCCTGGATCTTCGGATGGCGATACAGGAATTCCTCGATCTCGCGCGGATAAAGATTCTCGCCGCCGCGGATCACCATGTCCTTGATCCGGCCGACGATGTTGCAGAAGCCCTCGTCGTCGATCACCGCCAGATCGCCGGTGTGCATCCAGCCGGCGGCGTCGAGCACGTCGGCGGTCTTCTCGGCCTCGTCCCAATAGCCAAGCATCACGCTGTAACCACGGGTGCACAGTTCGCCGCGCGCGCCGCGGGGCACGATGCGGCCTTCCAGATCGATCACTTTGACTTCGACATGCGGATGGATGCGCCCGACCGTGGAGACGCGGCGCTCTTCCGGATCGTCGACCGCGCTCTGGAAGCTGACCGGGCTGGTCTCGGTCATGCCATAGGCGATCGTGACTTCGCGCATGTTCATCGCATCGTTGACGCGGCGCATCACCTCGACCGGGCACGGCGCCCCCGCCATGATGCCGGTGCGCAGCGACGACAGGTCGAAGCTGGCGAATTGCGGATGGTCGAGCTCGGCGATGAACATCGTCGGCACGCCGTATAGCGCGGTGCACTTTTCACGCGACGCCGTCTGCAGCGTCGCCAGCGGATCGAAGCCTTCGCCCGGATACACCATGGTGGCGCCCGATGTCACCGACGCGAGATTGCCCATCACCATGCCGAAGCAGTGATACAGCGGCACTGGAATGCAGATGCGATCCTGCTCGGTCAGCTTCATGGCGCCGCCGACGAAGTAACCATTGTTGAGGATATTGTGATGCGTCAGCGTCACGCCTTTGGGCGAGCCGGTGGTGCCGCTGGTGAACTGGATGTTGACCGGATCGTCGAACTGCAACTCGCTGGCGAGCTGTGCAACCATCTGACGATGGCGATCGCCGCCCATCGTGGCGACCTCGTCGAACGCGATCGTGCCCGGGCTCTTCGGGCCACCGATCTGAATCACCGCGCGTAGCTGCGGCAGCTTGGCGGACTTCAACGCGCCGGGCTGCGAGAGCGCCAGCTCGGGGATCAGCGTGTTGAGCATGTCCATATAGGCCGAAGTCTTGAACGCGGTGGCCGTCACCAGCGCCGCGCAGCCGACCTTGGCGAGCGCGAATTCGAGTTCGCTCAGCCGATACGCCGGATTGATGGTGACCAGGATCAGTCCCGCTTTCGCGGCGGCGAATTGCGTCAGCGTCCATTCGGGGCGGTTCATTGACCACACGCCGATGCGTTCGCCGCGCTGCAGGCCGAGCGCGAGGAAACCGGCGGCGACTGCGTCGACGCGCTGCGCGAACTCAAGCCAAGTCCAGCGCACATCGTGGCTCGGCGACACCAGCGCTTCGCGATCGGGCCAACGCTGTGCCGCAAGGTCGAGTGCCTGGCCGATGGTGATGCCGAGCAGCGGCGCGTCGGAAACGCCGCATACGTAGCTGGGAGCTTTTCCGCCTTGAGCCTGATCAGTCACGCCTTGGGTTCCTCACTGCACGCCGGTCCGGATCGGCCGGCGATCGTTTTTGGTCTGAGACGCGATGGTCGCGCCTGCGGCGGGGCTTGTCGAGCCCCGCCGCAGAGCATGTGGCAAACTTCAGGCAGCTTTCTGGCCGGCGCCGAGGCTCGCGTAGACGCCGCGTTCGAACGCCGCGAAGGCGTCGAGGCACTTGGCGTCGCCGAACGGCAGCACCTGCATCAGGATCACGCCGCAGATGTCGCGGGTCGGGTCGATCCAGTAGTAGGTGTTGGCGAGACCGGCCCAGGCGAGGCTGCCGGGGCTGCGGCCTTCCGGGGTGGTCTCGGTGTTGATCAGGAAGCTGAGCCCCCACTTCTTGTCCATGCCGGGATAGAGATCGACGTCGTTGGTGGCGAAGGCGACCGCCGAGTTTAGTCTGGTAACGTTGAGGTCGCCGATGTGGTTCTGGCCCATCAGCGCGACGGTCTCGGGCTTCAGCACCTGGTTGCCGTTGCCGCGGCCCTTGTTGAGGATCATCTGGGCGAACTTCAAGTAATCGGCCGCGGTGCCGTAGAGGCCGCCGCCACCCATGTGAAATTCGGGCTCCTGCGCGACCTCGAACGGGATCGGCGTCAGCGAGCCGTCCTCGCCGCGCGCATGGACCGCGACCAGGCGGTTGCGCTGTGCGTCGGTGATCTTGAAGCCGGTGTCGTTCATGCCGAGCGGCGCGAACAGATGGTCGCGCAAGTAAGCGTCGAGCTTCATGCCGGTAACCGCCTCGACCGCCTTGCCGGCGAAATCGATATTGATGCCGTATTCCCAGCGTGTGCCGGGATCGGACGCCAGCGGCGCCTTCAGCGCGGCGTTCTGGCAGCCGATGATGCCGGGCACGCCCGCGTGCTCCATGTACTTCACCATGTCGGCGTTCCACATGTCGTAGCAGAAGCCGGCGGTGTGGGTGAGTAGTTGCCGCAGCGTGATCGCGGTCTTGGCCGGGCGCGTCTTCGGCGTGCCGTCGGCGGCGAAGCCGTCGAGCACCAGCGGCGCGGCGAGATCGGGCAGCACTTTGCCGATCGGCTCGTCGAGCGAAAGCCTGCCCTGCTCGACCAGTTGCATCGCCGCCGCTCCGGTGATCGCCTTGGTCATCGACGCGATCCAGAACACGCTGTCGGCCGTCATCGGCTGCGGCTTGGTCAGATCGCGCTGGCCGAACGCACCCTGATACACGGTCTCATTGGCGCTTCCGGCCATCGCGACGACGCCGGGAATGTCGCGCCGCTCGCAGAAGCCCTGCAACGCCTGATCGATCTCCGCGCTGTGCATGTGGTCATCCTCCCATGTGATTTTTTGTAGTGGCAGGATTGTCCCGCGCGATCGCGACATGCGCAAGACGATAGATCATCTGATCCGATTCAAGGCTGCGGTGCGCCGCAACTTCAAGACGGTGCGCCATCGCGCCGGGCCGGGAAGCTTAAGGCGCCCGCAACCAAGACGACTTGCGGCGACGCGCTGCGGGAACGAAGGGCGCCCGATGCAGTTCACAATGCGGCCGCAGTCGTGACGAGATCCGCTCACCCGAATGCGCCGAGACGAACTTGGCGGAGCACACCCATGACCCCATCCTGGAGCGGCTGGAAGCATTACCCGAAGGGCGGACGCGGCAATATCGACGCGCCGATCGGGCCCGGGCTTTATGAAGTGCGACGCGCCACTGACGGCGGATTGTTCGCCTTCGATGTCGTCGACAATCTGGCGATGGCGCTGGCCGCGCTGCAGACCCGGCCCAAACGGCTCGGCTGGTTCGGCCGCCGCGGCGAAAACGCCGCGCCCGAGCTGGAGTACCGCTACTATCCGGCGCACAGCTGGCAGCACGCCAAGCTCGCCGCCGACCATATCCTCAGCCGCCGCGAATCCTGGTTCAGCCGCGCAGCCTAACCGCCGCGCCGCAACATCGGTCACGGCCGTGTGAAGAGGCCGCGTCGGTGCACGGCGGCCGAGATGCTCCTATACTTCCTCACAGCCGTATGGCGCATTCGCCTGCCGAATGCGCCGATGCCAACCGTGAGGAATACCGATGTCGCCGACCGCCGCTGCCCGCAAATCCGACTCAGTCACTGCGCTGCGTGACCGCCTGAAGAACCCATCGCTGCTGCGCGAGCAGTGCTATGTGGACGGCACCTGGACCGGCAGCGGGTCGATCGCCGTGACCAATCCGGCGACCGGCGGCGAGATCGGCCGGATCCCGAGCCTTGGCGCCGCCGAGGCGACCGCGGCAGTCGAAGCCGCCGAGCGCGCCTTCCCGGCCTGGGCCAAGCTGACCGCCAAGCAGCGCTCCAACATCCTGCGCAAATGGTTCGAGCTGATCGTCGCCAATCGCGAGGATCTGGCGCTGATCCTCACCACCGAACAGGGCAAGCCGCTCGCCGAGGCGCTCGGCGAGGTCGACATCGGCGCCGCCTATATCGAGTTCTTTGCCGAGGAGGCGCGGCGCGTCTATGGCGAGACCATCCCGACGCAGCGCGCCGACGCCCGGCTGATCGCGATCAAGCAGCCGATCGGCGTCTGCGCCGCGATCACGCCGTGGAATTTCCCGAATTCGATGATCACCCGCAAGGTGTCGCCGGCGCTGGCCGCGGGCTGCACCGTGGTGCTGAAGCCGGCGGAAGAAACCCCGTTCTCGGCGCTGGCGCTGGCGGTGTTGGCCGAGCAGGCCGGGCTGCCGAAGGGCGTGTTCAACATCGTCACCGGCGACGCGCCGCCGATCGGCAAGGTGTTCTGCGAACATCCGGCGGTGCGCTTCGTCGGCTTCACGGGCTCGACCGAAGTCGGCAAGATCCTGTATCGGCAATCCGCCGGCACCGTGAAGAAGCTCGGCCTGGAGCTTGGCGGTAACGCGCCGTTCATCGTGTTCGACGATGCCGACATCGACGCGGCGGTCGAGGGGGCGATCGTCTCGAAATATCGCAACATGGGCCAGACCTGCGTCTGCGCCAACCGACTCTATGTGCAGGACGGCGTTTACGACGCCTTCGTCGAAAAACTCGCGGCCAAGGTCAAAGCGATGAAGCTCGGCGACGGCACCGAGCAAGGCGTGACGCAAGGTCCGCTGATCAACGAAGCCGCGGTGGAGAAGACCGAGCGCCACATCGCCGACGCGGTGAAACATGGAGCCAAGGTGATCACCGGCGGCAAGCGCGCTGCGCTCGGCGGCACGTTCTTCGAGCCGACCGTGCTGTCCGACGTGCGCACCGACGCGCTGGTCGCTCACGAAGAAACCTTCGGTCCGCTGGCCCCGGTATTCCGCTTCAAGACCGAGGACGAAGTCATCAAGCTGGCCAACGCCTCGCCGTTCGGCCTCGCCAGCTACTTCTACGCCCGCGATCTCGGCCGGGTGTGGCGCGTCACCGAGGCGCTGGAGTCGGGCATGGTCGGCGTCAATTCCGGCCTGATCACCACCGAAGTCGCGCCGTTCGGCGGCGTCAAGGAATCCGGCCTCGGCCGCGAAGGCTCGCATCACGGCATCGAGGAATATGTCGAGATCAAATACGTGATGATGGCGGGGATCTGAGCGGGCGGGCGCAACTACCCGCTCCGTCCGAAGAGTCCTTTTGAGCAGCTGTTGGTCGCTGCGAGCTGCCGCACGTCCGACCGTCATCCCCCGCGAAAGCGGAGGATCGAGTACGGCGGTGCGCCAGCGTATCAGGCGAACGCTCTGGAATACTGGGGCGCCCGCCTGCGCGGGCGATGACGGGAGTGGGTCAGCCGATGCTTCTCGGGTTCGCACAACGCGGCCCTATCATCGAATGATCCGGAAGCGCTCGAGCTGATCGCAATCCGCAGGTTCGCGCGGCATCGCGGGCGACATCACCAACGAACGCGTGATCAGGACGCGGCTCTCGTGATAGGAGCAGCCGTCTGACGAGTCGAACGCCCGTCGGATGATGTTTCTTGAGACGTGAGCCGATTCGCCCATGACCGCCCTCTTCCTGACTCTGCCGATCGTCGCGGCTGTGGCGATCTGGGCTGGATGGCGGCGGGCGTCGCGCCGGACGGTGCTGCCCTGCCCGTCCGAACTCGCCTGGCTGGTCGAGATGGAGAATCCGCTGGCGCGCGCCACGCGGTCCGAGCAGATCGTCGCCGAGCTGGCGCTACGCCCCGGCGAGCGGGCGATCGATATCGGCTGCGGCCCCGGACGCGTCACGATTCCGATGGCGTGGGCCGTCGGCCCCGCCGGAGCGGTGATCGCGCTCGACGTGCAGAGTGGTATGCTCGCCAAGGTCGCCGCCAAGGCGGCAGCCGGTTCGCTGACCAATATCCAGCCGCTGCAGACGGACGTGCGGCACGCGGAGCTGCAGGCCGGCTCACTCGACGCCGCCGCGATGGTGATGGCGCTCGGCGAGATTCCGGACGCGGCCGGGATCTTCCCGGCGGTGTTCGCGATGCTGAAGCCAGGCGGGCGGCTGGCGATTGCCGAAAGCATCTTCGATCCGCACTACGTTGCGCGCCGGCGCGTGAGACACATGGCATCGAGCGCCGGCTTCATCGAACGCCGCTGCGTCGGCAACGTTTTCGGATTCTGCATGACCTTCGAGCGGCCCTGAATCGGCGCGGACCGATCTGACGCCGCTGCGCCGGATCGCGGCCCGCGACTACTGCCGCAGCATGATCAGCGGGTCGGCGCTGTCCGGGCTTTTGCGCCATTGCGCGTTGTCGTCGGCTTCGAACCGCCAGGTCTCGCCGGACGGCGCGATCAGCAGCAGGGCACCGCGCTCCAGCCGCCACATCTTCGGCGCGAAGCTGGCGACCTGAGAGTCGCAGCGCGGCTTCAGATAGACTTCGTAGTTGTCGGGGGTCGGGGCTTCGTTGTTGGTCAGGGTCAGGCCGCAGACGACGCGGCCGCTGCCGCGGACCATCGACCAGTCGCCGATCATCTGGTCCATCGACTTGGCGAGCGAGCGCGCCGCCGCGAGATTCTGCAGGATGTAGACGCCCTCGTTGGCGCGCAGGCCTTCGAAGATGCCGCTCTCGACCTCGGTGAAATCGATGACCGCATCGCCGGCGGAGGTCTCCAGCCGGACGATGTCGAGGCCCTTCACGGTCCAGGCGGCGATGTCCTTGGTGAACGGCAGCGCCGTGGCGCAGCCGGGTTCGAGCTCCAGCTTCATGCCTTGCGGCGCTTGCGCGGCATCCGCTTTCAGTGTCACCACACAGGTCTTGCTGCGCTCGGTGGTGGACAGCTCCCACTGCCCGATCATGCTGCTCTTCAGCGTCGCGGCGTCCTGCGCCTGCGCCGCGCCCGCCGCGAGCAGCAATCCCAAGGCCACAGCGAGACGCGCCAGCATGTCACCGCTCCCTGACGGGCGTTTCGGCGATCGGCGTCAGCGGCGGCTTGCCGTCGAACCACGCCTTGAGATTGTCGACCACGAGCTGATCCATCGCGTTGCGCGTCACCACCGAAGCCGAGCCGATATGCGGCAGCAGCACCACATTGCCGAGCGCGCGCAGCTCCTCCGGCACGTTCGGCTCGTCGGCGAACACGTCGAGCCCGGCCGCGAGAATCGTACCAGACTTCAGCGCCGCGATCAGTGCGGTTTCGTCCACCACCGACCCGCGCGCGACGTTGATCAGCACGCCGCGCGGGCCGAGCGCGGCCAGCACCTCGGCATTGATCAGCTTGTTGGTGGCGGCGCCGCCGGGGATGATCACCACCAGCGTGTCGACCTCCTTGGCCATCGCGATCAGGTCCGGATAGTGCTTGTAGGCGACGCCAGGCGCCGGCTTGCGCGCGTGATACACCACCGGCACCAGCGAAGCGTCGAGCCGCCGTGCGATCGCCTGGCCGATCCGCCCCATGCCGACCATGCCGACCGTGCGGCCGCGCAATGAGCCGACGCTGAGCGGATAGGGCTGGGTCTGCCACAGCCCGGCGCGGACGTATTTGTCGGCGCGGATGAATTCGCGCAGCGTGGCGATCAGGAGGCCGAGCGTGGTGTCGGCGACTTCTTCGGTCAGCACGTCGGGGGTGTTGGTGACGACGACGTTGTTCTGCGCCGCCCAGCGGGCGTCGACGTGATCGTAGCCGACGCCGAACGACGACACGATCTCCAGCTTGGGAAACCGCGACAGCACCGCGCCGCTGGTCGGCACCAGGCCGGTGACGGCGACGCCGCGAATCCGCGCCCGCACGTCGTCGGGCAGGCTGTCGAGATCGGCCTGCTGCTCGCAGCGATGCAGCACATAGGGCGCGGCGAAGCCGTCGTCGACGACGGGCTTGCGCGGCCCGTAAATCAGAAGATCGATCGCGTCCGCCGACCCAGCATCCCCGGCCATCTTGGCTCCCTTACGGTTCTTGTCGCAATGCGCTTTCGTGCCAGCGCCGCAGCAACAGATGCGACACCAGCGCCAGCGCTGCGTAGATCACAATGCCCGCCAGCGACAGCAACAGCAAGGCGGCGAACATGCGCGGAATGTTGAGCCGGTAGCCGGATTCTGCAATCCGGTAAGCCAGCCCCGAGCCGGCGCCGGCCGAGCCCGCGGCGATCTCCGCCACCACCGCGCCGATCAGCGACAGCCCGCCGGCGATGCGCAGCCCGCCGAGCATATAGGGCAGCGCCGCCGGCAGCTTCAGCCGGACCAGCGTCTGCCATGGCGAGGCGCCGTACAGCCGGAACAGACCGGCGAGATTGCGGTCGACCGAATTCAGCCCGAGCGTGGTGTTGGACAGCACCGGGAAGAACGCCACGATCCACGCGCACACCACCACGGCGGTGTCCTGCGGCAGATAGATCAGCAGCAGCGGCGCGATCGCGATCACCGGCGTCACCTGCAGCACCACCGCGTAGGGGAACAGCGCGACCTCGACCCAGCGCGACAGGTTGAACAGCAGCGCCAGCGCGATGCCGCCGACCGCGGCGGCGACGAAGCCCTGCAGCGTGGTCCACAGCGTCGACAGCAGCGACTCGAACAGCACCGGCCAGTCGGCGATCAGCGTCGACAGCACCAGCCCCGGCCCCGGCAGGATGTAGGGCGGGATCTGATTGAGCCGGACGATCAGGTCCCAGCCGGCGATCACCGCGGCCAGCACCAGCAGCGGCAGCAGGATGCGAAACAGCCGCGTCGCGCTCATCTGTGCACCCGTGTGCCGCCGGTCGCGGCCAGCGCGAGCGAAACCTCACGGCATTGCGCCGCGTAGTCCGCCGAGGTGCGGAACGCCTCGCCGCGCGGCTCCGGCGCGTCGATGTGAAATTCCGCGGCGATGCGGCCCGGCCGCGGCGACATCACCACAACGCGCTGCGACAGATACACCGACTCGAACACCGAATGCGTCACGAACAGCACGGTCTTGCCGAGGTCGCGCCATAGCGCCAGCAGATCATCGTTGAGGCGGAAGCGCGTGATCTCGTCGAGCGCCGCGAACGGCTCGTCCATCAGCAGGATGTCCGGATCGGTGACCAGCGCGCGCGCCAGCGACACCCGCATCTTCATGCCGCCCGACAGTTCGCGCGGATACGAATTCGCGAAGTCCTGCAGCTCGACCCGCGCCAGCACCGCCGCGACGCGCTGCGCGGTTTCGTCCTTGGGCGTGTGCGCGAGCGCGAGCGGCAGCGCCACATTGGCGGCGATGCTGGCCCACGGCATCAGCGTCGGCTCCTGAAACACGAAGCCGACTGCATGGCCGCCGCGCGGCGGCCTGGCCCCGCCCGCCACCTCAATGCTGCCGGAGGACGCCGCGGCGAGCCCGGCGATCAGCCGTAGCGCCGTGGACTTGCCGCAGCCGGACGGGCCGAGCAGCGACACGAACCCGCCGCGGCCGACCGCAAGATCAATCGGCCCCAGCGCCAGCACGCCGCTGTCATACGTCTTGGTAACCGCGCGCAGCCGGATCGCCGTATCCGCGCCCGAGCTGTCGACAGGATGCGGCGCGGACATCGCCTGCTACTTCTTCGGCCGCAGATCGACGCCGACGCCCTTGTTGGCGAATTGCAGCGTGTAGGCGCGGCGGAAATCGAGATCGCGCGGCACCACGCCGGCGCGGGTCATCTTGTCGAAGAAGCTGGCGTAGCGCGCGTCGCTCATCGCGCCGATGCCGGCCGTCACGGCGTCGCCGGAATCGACGATGCCGTATTCCTTCATCTTGGCGACCGAATAGGCCAGCATCTCGTCGGTCATTTCCGGATTGAGCGACTTGATCATCGCATTGCCGGCCGCATTGTCGCCGTACAGATAGTTGTACCAGCCGATCATCGAGGCATCGACGAAGCGCTGGATCATGTCCGGGTTCTTGTCGATCAGCTCGCGCCTTGTCTCGATCAGCGTCGAATAGCCGTCGAGGCCGTAATCGGCGAGCAGCAGCACGCTCGGCTTGAACTTGGCCTTCTGCTCGATCACCAGCGGCTCGGAGGTGACATAGCCCTGCATCGCCGAGTTCTTGTCGATGATGAAAGGCTGCGGGTTGGAGGTGTAGGGCTTCACCTTGGCTTCGTTGAAGCCGTATTCGGATTTCAGCCACTGGAAGTAGCTGGCAATGCCTTCCTTGGAGACGAACAGCGTCAGCCGCTTCAGATCATCAATTTTCTCGACCTTGGACTCCGGGTGCGACAGGAACACCTGCGGGTCCTTCTGGAACACCGCGGCGATCGCCACCACCGGCACGTTGTTGGCGACCGCGTCGAACGATTGCAGCGTGTTGGCGGTCATGAAGAAATCGAGCTTGCCGGCCATCAGCAGCGCGCGGTTGTTGACGTTCGGCCCGCCGGGCACGATCGTCACTTCGAGGCCGTAGGCCTTGTAGGTGCCGTCCGCGACCGCCTGGAAGAAGCCGCCATGCTCGCCCTCGGCGACCCAGTTGGTGCCGAACGACACCTTGTCGAAGCCCCCTTCGGGAACCTTGCGGACCGGCTGCGCCACCGGGCGCGGCGGCTTCTTGGGCGGCGGAGGCGGCGGCGGCTTGACCTCCGGCTTGGCGGCGGGCGGCTCGGCGCCGTGGCCGGACGCCCAGGCCGGCTGCGCCAGCAGCAGCACGACGGCCCCGGTTAACGCTCGCAGCAGGAAAGCGGGGCTCATGATTGGACTCCGTCGTTCATTTTGGCCCATGATGGAGACAGCGAGGGCGGCGCGGTTAGGTCCGGTCGAGGATTGATAGCGAAACAATGCGGGCATTTGAACCACTGATGCGGACGGCTGCCACGCGCCGATGACCCGAACACCATGACCCGAACACCGCCCCACGACTGGACCGCGATCCGCTGGCCGGAGATCGCAGCTGCCGATCCGGCGCGCTGGATCGCCGTGCTGCCGCTCGCCGCCACCGAACAGCACGGCCCGCATCTGCCGCTCGGCACCGACGTCACCATCGCCGAAGCCTATCTGGCGCGGGTGCGCGAGCTGCTGCCGGTGGAACTGCCGGTGACGTTCCTGCCGCTGCAGCCGGTCGGACTGTCGCTGGAGCATCTGTCGTTTCCCGGCACGCTGACGCTGGGAACCGAGACCGCGCTGAAATCGTGGACCGAGATCGGCGCCAGCGTGGCGCGCGCCGGCGTGCGCAAGCTGGTGATGGTCACCAGCCATGGC
This sequence comes from Rhodopseudomonas sp. AAP120, assembly GCF_001295845.1. Classification (GTDB taxonomy): domain Bacteria; phylum Pseudomonadota; class Alphaproteobacteria; order Rhizobiales; family Xanthobacteraceae; genus Rhodopseudomonas. Next base: position 12,626 of record NZ_LJIC01000205.1, read on the forward strand.
GGCAACAGCGCCGCGATGGGGCTGGTGGCGCAGGAGCTGCGGGTCCGACACGGCATGCTGGCGGTGACGACAGGGTGGGCGCGGTTCGGCACGCCCGACGGGCTGTTCGAATCCGATGAATTGCGTCACGGCATTCATGGCGGCGCGATCGAGACCTCGATCATGCTGGCACATACGCCGGATCTGGTCCGCACCGACCGGATCCAACACTTCCGCCCGGCGACGCTTGCGATGGAGCAGGACTTCCGCTGGCTGTCGGCGCAGCGGCCGGCGCCGTTCGCCTGGTCGGCGCAGGATCTGCACCCGAGCGGCGCGATCGGCGATGCCACCGGCGCCACCGCCGACAAAGGGCGGCTGCTGATCGAGCATGGCGCGCGGGCATTCTGCGAATTGCTCGCCGACGTCGACCGCTTCGACTTGGCCGCTCTCGCCACCACACCGCAGGCCTGAACGGACGCCTGCTCCCCGCCTCGCTCCGCACGGATTTACCGTCTAGCAGCGGATGCTATCGGACCCAGGTCGTGGCCGATTGGCCACGCACGGCAGCGAGTTGCAGAGCGCGTGCTACATCATCGCACCGCGCGCTTGTGCCTTTGAACTATTCCAGAGTAGAGGGTCGCGCACGCATGCTGATCAGTTTCCCGGCTATTTGCCGCGACTGCTGCACTCATCATGTCAAATCAGTGACAACGACCTCGACTATCGTCAGCTTGCGAGCTGCTCGCACATACAACCAACTGATGCAGCGACACCGGGTCGCACGTAGTATTCTACCAGTCAGGTCATTCGATGAATCTTCGCCGACGCCCCGTATCAGCAGCCCATCAGCTGCAGCCCGCCGAACCGCTCGCACGCGGCGCAGCTTTCGCGCAGCAACGGCGCCTGCCGATCACGAAGCTGCTCGCGGGCGTCGCGTTCGGCGCGGTCGTGCTGCCCCACGCCGCCGCTGCGGCCGACATGCTGAAAGCGCTGCCGGCACCGGCCTATGACTGGAGCGGCTTCTATGTCGGCGCGCATACCGGTTATCTGCGCGGCCATTCCAACGCGACCCTGCTCGATCCGGCGTTCGCCGCGCAGGCGTCGAACGGCTCCGGCGGCGTCACCGCCGGCGCCCAGGCCGGCTACAATTGGCTGACTCGCTCCGGCGTGCTGCTCGGCCTCGAGGCCGACATCTCGTTTCCGAGCTACCTGCCGGCCAATGCCGTGCTGTCGGAGTTCAGCGGCACGCCGTCTCAGCTGCAGCATCTCGATTTCTACGGCGGGGTGCGCGCCCGGCTCGGCATCGCCGCCGGCCAATGGCTGCCTTACGTCACCGGCGGCCTTGCCTATGCGCACGAGCGCTATCTGACCGATCCGGAATCCGACAAGACGCTGAACGGCCGGATCGGCTGGGTCGCGGGCGCCGGGCTCGAATACGGCTTCACACCGCATTGGAGCGCGCGGATCGAGTATCTCTACAGCGACTATCAGCGCGCCTCGGTGGCGCTGCCGGGTGGCGGCCGCTACGAGTCGGCGCTGACCCTGCAGACGCTGCGCGTCGGCCTCAACCGCCGGCTCGACTGGCTCGGCGGCGGCGACACGGTCCCGTTCGCCGCGGTGGCCGATCCGGAGTCCGACCGCTGGGAGATCCACGGCCAGACCACCGTGGTGGGTCAGGGCTATCCGTCGTTCCGCTCGCCCTATGACGGGGCCAACAGCCTGGCGCCGAACGGCCAGTTCAAGACCACCTGGAGCAGCAGCATCTTCGCCAATGTGCGGCTGTGGGACGGCGGCGAGCTGTATCTCAACCCCGAATTCCTGCAGGGCTACGGGCTCAGCGACACCGTCGGCGTCGCCGGCTTCCCGAACGGCGAGGGCCAGAAGTCCGGCTTCGCCTATCCGCATTTCAGCCCGTCGCGGTTCTATCTGCGCCAGACCTTCGGGCTCGGCGGCGAACAGGAGCAACTCGCCTCCAGCGCCTCTCAGCTCTCCGGCAAGGCCGACATCTCGCGCCTGACCTTTCAGGTCGGCCGGTTCTCGGTGGTCGACGTATTCGACGGCAACAGCTACGCGCACGATCCGCGCCGCGACTTCATGAACTGGTCGATCTGGGCCTCGGGCGCGTTCGACTACGCGGCCGACAAGCTCGGACTGACCTACGGCGCCACCGCCGAGCTGAACCAGAAGCAATGGGCGATCCGCGCCGGCTACTTCCTGATGGACGCCGAGTCGAACTCGAACAATTTCGACATGAAGCTGCTGCGGCGCGGCGAATATGTCGCCGAGCTGGAGACGCGCTACACGCTGTTCGGCCAGCCCGGCAAGCTGCGCACGCTCGGCTTCATCAACAGCGTCTATGCGGGCAGCTATCGCGAGACGCTCGACAATCCGCTGCTCAATCTCGACATCACCCAGACCCGCAAGGGCCGGATCAAATACGGCTACGCGTTCAATCTCGAACAGGCGGTGACCGCCGATGTCGGCCTGTTCGGCCGCTGGAGCTGGAACGACGGCAGGAACGAGATTATGTCGTTCACCGATATCGACGACAGCTTCTCGGGCGGCGTCTCGATCCGTGGCGCGAGCTGGAGCCGTCCCGACGACGTCATCGGCATCGCCGGCGCCACCAACGGCCTGTCGCGCGACCACCGCGACTTTCTCGCCGCCGGCGGCCTCGGCCCACTGATCGGCGACGGGCGGCTGAACTATCGTCGCGAGAATATCCTGGAAGCCTACTACGCCTACGCCGTCACCCCGGCCTGGACGGCGACGGCCGACTACCAATACATCGTCAACCCCGCCTTCAACGCCGACCGCGGCCCGGTCTCGGTGTTTTCCGGACGACTGCACGGCGAGTTCTGACGCCTGTTACTTAACCACTCACCTCTCCACTCGTCATGGCCGGGCTCGTCCCGGCCATCCACGCCTTTACTCCCTCGCGAGGCTTGAAGGCGTGGATGGCC
>NZ_LJIC01000206.1 GCF_001295845.1 Rhodopseudomonas sp. AAP120
GGGGGGGGGGGGGCGACGCGGAGACGTGTCGTGCCGCCTCACCCCTCATCCGGCGCGGACGTTGTCCGCGCCACCTTCTCCCACAAGGGGAGAAGGAAGAAGGAGCCGCTGCTGGCTCTGCCACTCGAAGGTGACCAGTGCTCGTCTACATCGCCCGCCGCCTCGTTTATGTGATCCCCATCGTGATCAGCGTCGCGCTGGTCTGCTTCATGCTGGTGCACATCACGCCCGGCGATCCGCTGGTGGCGGTGCTGCCGGCCGACGCGTCGCAGGAACTCGCGGCGCAGCTGCGCGCCGCCTACGGTTTCGATCGGCCGCTGCCGGTGCAATTCGGGCTGTGGCTGTGGAAGGCGCTGCACGGCGATCTCGGCAATTCGATCGCGACCGGCCGGCCGGTGCTGGCCGAAGTGCTGCGCGCGGTGAGTAACACCGTGATGCTGGCGATCGCCGCGGCGATCATCGGGTTCTCGTTCGGGCTGCTGTTCGGCCTCTTGGCCGGTTACTTCCGCGATACCTGGATCGACAAGGTCTCGACCTCGATCGCGATCGCCGGCGTCTCCGTGCCGCATTACTGGCTCGGCATGGTGCTGGTGATCATCTTCTCGGTGCAGCTCAATTGGCTGCCCGCGGTCGGCGCCGGCCCCGGTGGCTCAGGGCAGTGGGCTTGGGACTGGGCGCATCTGAAGTACTTGGTGCTGCCGGCGATAACCACTTCGGTGATTCCGATGGGCATCGTCACCCGCACGGCGCGGGCACTCACCGGGGACATTCTCTCTCAGGATTTCGTCGAAGCGCTGCGCGCCAAGGGCCTGCGCGAGACGCAAGTGTTCCGTCACGTGCTGAAGAACGCCGCGCCGACCGCGCTGGCGGTGATGGGCTTGCAGCTCGGCTACATGCTGGGCGGCTCGATCCTGATCGAGACGGTGTTCTCCTGGCCCGGCTCGGGGCTGCTGCTCAACTCCGCGATCTTCCAGCGCGATCTGCCGCTGCTGCAGGGCACGATCCTGGTGCTGGCGCTGTTCTTTGTGTTCCTCAATCTGGTGGTGGACATCGCGCAGGCCGCGATCGACCCGCGCATTAAACGCGCCTGAGCGAGGGGGATCATCGATGAGCACCATCACCGACACCGCCGTGCAGACCGCGCCTGCCGGCCCGTCGCGCGGCTATTGGGCGACGGTCGGCCGCCGCCTGCTGCGCGACAAGGTCAGCATCGCCTGCGCGCTGATTCTCCTCTTGATCCTGCTGTCGGCGATCTTCGCGCCGTATCTGCATCTCGCCGATCCATATCAGGGCTCGATGATCCGCCGGCTGAAGCCGATCGGCACGCCGAACTATCCGCTCGGCAGCGACGAGCTTGGCCGCGACATGCTGGCGCGGCTGATCTATGGCGGCCGGCTGTCGCTGTTGATCGGCATCCTGCCGGTGATCTTCGCCTTCGTCCTCGGCACCTCGCTCGGCCTCGTCGCCGGCTATGTCGGCGGCAAGGTCAACACCGCGATCATGCGCACCGTCGACGTGTTCTACGCGTTTCCCTCGGTGCTGCTGGCGATCGCGATCTCCGGCGCGCTCGGCGCCGGCATCACCAATTCGATCGTGTCGCTGACCGTCGTGTTCCTGCCGCAGATCACCCGCGTCGCCGAGAGCGTCACCACCGGCGTGCGCAACATGGATTTCGTGGAGGCGGCGCGCGCCTCCGGCGCCGGGCCGTTCACCATCATGCGGGTGCACATGCTCGGCAACGTGCTTGGGCCCATCTTCGTTTACGCGACCGGGCTGATCTCGGTGTCGATGATCCTCGCCGCCGGCCTGTCGTTCCTCGGTCTCGGCACCAAGCCGCCGGAGCCCGAATGGGGCCTGATGCTGAATACGCTGCGCACCGCGATCTACGTCAACCCGTGGGTGGCGGCGCTGCCCGGCGTAATGATCTTCGCGGTGTCGATCTGCTTCAATCTGCTGAGCGACGGCATGCGCAGCGCCATGGATATCAGGAACTGACATGACGCAGATCGCAGACATTCCGGACATGCTCGAACCGATCGAGGATCTCGGCGGCGCGGCGCAGCCGCTACTGCACGTCAAGGGGCTGACCAAGCACTTCCCTGTGCGCGGCGGGCTGTTCGGCGCCGCCAAGACGGTGCGGGCGGTGGACGATGTATCGTTCGCCATCGCCAAGGGCGAGACCGTCGGCATCGTCGGCGAATCCGGCTGCGGCAAGTCGACCACCGCGCGCCTGCTGATGCACCTGATGCCGCGCAATGGCGGCGATATCATCTTCGACGGCCGCGCGGTCGGCCGCGAACTCAGCCTGCGCGAGCTGCGCCGCGGCATGCAGATGGTGTTTCAGGACAGCTACGCGTCGCTGAACCCGCGCCTCACCATCGAGGAGTCGATCGCGTTCGGCCCCAAGGTGCACGGCATGGCCGACGCCACCGCGCGCGCATTGGCGCGCGAACTGCTCGGCAAGGTCGGGCTGCGGCCCGAGACGTTTGCCAATCGCTATCCGCACGAAGTTTCCGGCGGCCAGCGCCAGCGCGTCAACATCGCCCGCGCGCTGGCGCTGTCGCCGCGGCTGGTGATCCTCGACGAAGCGGTGTCGGCGCTCGACAAATCGGTCGAAGCGCAGGTGCTGAATCTGCTGGTCGACCTCAAGCGCGAGTTCGGCCTGACCTATCTGTTCATCAGCCACGACCTCAACGTGGTGCGCTACATCTCCGACCGCGTGCTGGTGATGTATCTCGGCGAAGTCGTCGAGCTCGGCCCGGTCGATCAGGTGTGGGATCAGCCGGCGCATCCCTATACGCGCGCGCTGCTGGCCGCGATGCCGTCGTCCGATCCGGACAAGCGCACGGAAGTGCCGCCGATCTCCGGTGATCCGCCGAACCCGATCGATCCGCCGGCGGGCTGCCGCTTCCACACCCGCTGCCCGTTCGCCGAGCCGCTATGCGGCGCGACCACTCCGAAGCTGACCACACTGGACGCGAGCGGCCATCAGGCGGCATGCTTCATGGCCATTCCGGGCTCCGGCCACAGCCGCGCCCCAAGAGGAGAAACCGCCCGATGATCAAACCCGCCCCCGCCGTGATCAAGCCGATGGCGGAAATCGCCGGCCTGCCGGTCGACGACGAGGTCGCCGCGCGGATCGCCAATTCGATCGGCCCGGCGTTCGAAGGCTTTGCGCCGATCGCCGGTACGCTGCCGTTCGATCTCGAGCCGGCGACTTACGTCGCCGTGCAGAACGAGTCCGCCCGATGAGCGTGTCCGATCCGGCGCTGCTGACGCTGACCGAAGTCGCCGCCGCGCTCGCGGCCAGGAAGCTTTCGTCGCGCGAGGTGACGCAGGCGTGTCTCGATCGCATCGCCAAGGCGCAGCCGACGCTGAATGCGTTCATGTCGATCGAAGCTGACAGCGCGCTCGCTGCTGCAGATGCGGCCGACGCCGCGCTGGCGCGTGGGGACAGCAAGGGCGTGCTGCACGGTGTGCCGCTGGCCCACAAGGACATGTACTACGAGGCCGGTCATGTCGTGACCTGCGGCTCGAAGATCCGCAAGGACTACGTCGCGACCACGACCTCGACCGCGCTGCAGCGGCTGAAGGACCAAGGCACGGTCCGGCTCGGCTCGCTGCAGATGTCGGAGTTCGCCTATGGGCCGACCGGCCACAACGCGCATTACGGCGCGGTCGGCAATCCGTGGGCCCCGGCGCATATCACCGGCGGTTCGTCGTCGGGCTCCGGCGCCGCGGTCGCGGCGCGCTTGACGTTTGCGGCGCTCGGCTCCGACACCGGCGGCTCGATCCGGATGCCCGCGCACTTCTGCGGCGTCACCGGCCTCAAGACGACGGTCGGGCTGATCAGCCGCGCCGGCGCGATGCCGCTGTCGCAGTCGCTCGACACGGTCGGCCCGTTGGCGCAGACCGCCGAAGATTGCGCGCTGCTCACCGGGCTGATGGCCGGCGTCGATCCGGCCGATCCGACGACGTCGACTCGCGCGGTCCCGGACTATCTGGCGGCGACCCGCGGCTCGCTGCAGGGCATGACGATCGGCATTCCGAGCGCGTTCTATGTCGAGGATCTCGACGCCGACGTCTCGCGCGTACTCGACGAGACCAAGGCGACGCTTGTTCGCGAGGGCGCGAAGGTCGTCGAAGTGAAGCTGCCGGAGCAGCGCCAGCTCACCGCGGCGAGTCAGTTGGTCCTCGCCGTCGAAGCCGCGGGCTTTCATGCGCAATGGATGCGCGAGCGGCCGCAGGACTACGGCCCGCAGGTGCTGATGCGGCTGCAGAACGCGCTCGGCGTGCCGGCGCTGAGCTATCTCGAAGCGATGCGCTGGCGCGGCGTGGCGCTGGCCGAATTCGTCGCGGCAATCGACGGCGTCGATGCCGTGCTGGCGCCGGTGTCGCCGGTGCCGGCGCCGACCATCGCCGAGAGCGATGTCGGCAACAGCCTGAACGCCGAGGCGGTGATCCAGCGGCTGACGCGCTTCACCCGGCCGATCAACTATCTGGGCCTGCCGTCGCTGGCGATGCCGTGCGGCTTTGCGGCGAGCGGCCTGCCGATCGGCCTGCAACTATTCGGCCGCGCCTTCGACGAGGCGACGCTGCTGCGCATCGGCGCGGCCTGGCAGCGCGCCACCGACTTCCACACAAAGGTGCCGGAGCCCGCATGAGCAATCTGGTCGAGGTCCGCGATCTCAACATCCGCTTCGGCGGCGACCGCACCGTGCACGCGGTCAACAATCTCAGCCTGACGCTCGGCGAGGGCGAAGTGCTGGGCCTGCTCGGCGAGTCCGGCTCGGGCAAGAGCGTGACGCTGCGCGCCTTGATGCGGCTGCTGCCGAAGAAGCGCACCACGATCACCGGCAAGGTCGAGGTGATGGGCCGCGACGTGCTGGCAATGGACGACGACGCGCTGTCGAACTTCCGCGGCCAGGCGGTGTCGATGATCTTCCAGGAGCCGGCGCTGGCGCTCGATCCGGTTTACACCATCGGCCAGCAGATCGCCGAGACGGTGATGCGCCACGAGGGCAAGAGCCAGCGCGACGCGATGGCGCGCGCGCTGGAGATGCTCGAAGTGGTGCGCATCCCGTCGGCCAAGCGTCGTCTGGATGCCTATCCGCACGAGATGAGCGGCGGCATGCGGCAGCGCGCGATGATCGCGCTGGCGCTCGCCTGCCGGCCGAAGATTCTCTTGGCCGACGAGCCGACCACGGCGCTCGACGCCACCGTGCAGATCCAGATCCTGCTGCTGCTGCGCGAGCTGCAGCGCGAGTTCGGCATGTCGGTGATCTTCGTGACGCACGATATCGGCGTCGCGATCGAGATCTGCGACCGCGTCGCCGTGATGTATGCGGGGCAGATCATCGAGCAGGGCAGTCTCAGCCAGATCGTGCGGACGCCGCTGCATCCTTATGCCCAAGGCCTGCTCGCCTCGACGGTGCACGGCGCCAAGCGCGGCGCACGGCTGGAGACGATCCCCGGCGCGCCGCCCTCGCTCGACAAGGCGCCGACCGCCTGCTCCTTCGCGCCGCGCTGCGCCCATGCGCAGCCGCGTTGCACCGAGGGTCTGCCACCCGACGTGCAGGTGGGGCCCGGCCGCACCGCGCGGTGCATTCTGGTGGAGCCGGCACTGGCGACGGCGTAGCTGCAGTTTAGAACGCCCCGCTTCATGTGGATCAGGCTTGATGATGTCCAGCCCGCGCCACAGGCACATCCTCATGGTGAGGAGGCGCGCAGCGCCGTCTCGAACCATGTGCTACAGGCACTGCGTGGCCCCATCCTTCGAGACGCCCGGCTACGCCGGGCTCCTCAGGATGAGGGCTCAGTGCCTTTGGTAGGCCGGATTGCTTCAATCGATCGATGAAGCGCTCTAGCGCGCGCCGATGCCGCGGCTGGCTTCGATCAGTTTCACGGACACTTGCAGCGCGAGGTTGGTCGGCGTCGGGACGCCAAGCTCCGCACCGCGGCGGGCCACAAAGCCGTTGAGGAAGTCGATTTCGCCGGGCTTGCCGCGAGCGAGGTCCTGGGCAGTCGAGGATTTCTGGCTCGGCATCATGCCGGGCAGTGCCAGCACCTTGTCGTGCAGATCGTCCGGAATGGCGACGCCGCTGGCGCGGGCCACGGCGATGCATTCGGCCACCACATTGTCGACGACGGCGCGCGTGCCGTCGATCTGCATCAGCGGGCCGTAGGGCATGTCGGCGATCGCCGACAGCGCGTTGTAGGCGCAGTTCAGGATCAGCTTCGACCACAGCGCCTGATCGATATCGGGCACCACGGTGGTGGGAATGTGCGCGGCGGTCAGCGCCGCGGCGATCGCCTCGCTCTGCGCGGAGTCGCCGATCAACAGATCGCCGCGGCCGTGATGCAGCACGTGACCCGGCCCGGCCATCTCGGTGCCGACATAGACCACCGCGCCGATTGCCGGGCGGCCGATCGGTCCGGACAGCCGCTGCGGATTGTCGACGCCGTTCTGCAGGCTCAGCACCGCGCTGTCCGGGTTCAGCCGCGGCGCCAGCGCGGCACCGGCTGCTTCGGTGTCGGCGGATTTCACGCAGACCAGCACCAGATCCGGCGGCTCGATCGCGTCCGGCCCGGTCGCCGCCTTGAGCGGGATGAATCGCTTGCCCGCCTTGGTCTCCAGCAGCAGGCCGCGCTCGTTGATCGCCGCCACATGGTTCGGCCGGCCGATCAGCGTGACCTCGTGGCCCGCTTCCGCCAGCAGCCCGCCGAAATAGCATCCGACGGCGCCCGCACCCATCACCGCGACTTTCATTGGCTTGTCCTCTGGCTTCGCTCCGGCTCGTTCTGGAGCGCTTCGCGGGGGGCCGCAACCCGCCTCCGGCGCAGGCGACCATTTGCGCATTGCAGGGGCGAACCATTGCGCAACCAATGCTTCTTATCCTTCGGCGCTCACCGACAGAGGACCCTGGCGTGCACATCGACCTGAACCCGAAACTGGACTTCCGCGACGTGCTGATCCGGCCGAAGCGCTCGGTGCTGTCGTCGCGGTTCGAGGCCGACATCAGCCGCACGCTCGGCTTCCGCCATGCCCGCCGCGGATGGACCGGCTTCCCGCTGATCGCGTCCAACATGGATACGATCGGCACCATCGAGATGGCCGAGGCGTTCCGGCCGTTCGGCGCGCTGGTCGCCCTGCACAAATTCTACGATCCGGAGCGGCTGGCGGCCTATCTCGATCAGCATCCGGATCCGAACGTCTTCCTTACCGTCGGCAGCGGCGCCGCCGATTGGGAGCGGCTCGCCGCCGTGAAGAGCAAGACCAAGGTGCCGATGCTCAACATCGACGTCGCCAACGGCTACACCGAGGCGTTCGTCCGCGCGGTGTCGAAGCTGCGCGACGAAAACCCGGACGCCATCATCATGGCCGGCACGGTGGTGACGGCGGAGATGACCGAGGCGCTGGTGATCGCCGGCGCCGACATCGTCCGGGTCGGCATCGGCTCCGGCTCGGTGTGTACCACGCGTGATCTCACCGGCGTCGGCTATCCGCAGCTCTCCGCGGTGATCGAATGCGCCGACGCCGCGCACGGCCTCAAGGGGCACGTCTGTTCCGACGGCGGCTGCACCGTGCCGGGCGATCTCGCCAAGGCGTTCGGCGGCGGTGCGGATTTCGTCATGCTCGGCGGCATGCTGGCCGGCCACGACGAATGCGGCGGCGAATTGAAGTATGTCGAGCGGGACGGCCGCCAGGTGCCGACCGGCATGGTGTTCTACGGCATGTCGTCGGCGACCGCGATGAACAAGTATCACGGCGGCGTCGCCGATTATCGCGCGGCGGAGGGCAAGACCGTCGAGGTTCCATATCGGGGCGAGGTGCGGGCCACGGTGGAGACCATCGCGGGCGGGCTGCGCTCGGCGATGACTTACATCGGCGCCGAGAAGCTGAAGGAGATCCCGAAGCGGACGACCTTCATCCTGGTGAACGCCCAGCGCAACACCGTGTTCGATCGCTGAGCCGCGGCGTTTTCTGCCGTCTCTCGGAATTCGCTCGGCGCGGATCTGGGTTGTGCTTGCCTGCACGGCCCGGGATGGCATTGTGCGCCGGCGCGCCGCGGGCGCGCGGGAAACGCACCAGCAAAAGCCAAACAAGAGCCAGCCATGGACTTCGCCCTCACCGACCAGCAGGAAGCCATCCGCGACGCGATCGCCAAGATCTGCGCCGGCTTCGACGACGCCTATTGGCTGAAGAAGGATCGCGAAGGCGGCTTCCCGCACGACTTCCACAAGGCGCTGGCCGACGCCGGCTGGCTCGGCATCTGCGTGCCGGAAGCCTATGGCGGCTCGGGCCTTGGCATTACCGAAGCCGCCATCATGATGCGGACGATTTCGGAGTCCGGCGCCGGCATGTCGGGCGCCTCGGCGGTGCACATCAATGTGTTTGGACTCAATCCCGTCGTGGTGTTCGGCACCGAGGAGCAGCGCCGGCGCATGCTGCCGCCGATGGTGGAAGGACGCGAGAAGGCGTGCTTCGCGGTGACCGAGCCGAACACCGGTCTCAACACGACCCAGCTCAAGACCCGCGCGGTGCGCAACGGCGATCGCTACGTCGTCAACGGCCAGAAGGTGTGGATCTCGACCGCGCAGGTCGCGCACAAGATTCTGCTGCTGGCGCGCACCACGCCGCTCGACGAGGTCAAGTCACCGACCCACGGCCTCAGCCTGTTCTACGCGGACTTCGATCGCAGCAAGATCAAGGTCCACGAGATCGAGAAGATGGGCCGCAAGATCGTCGATTCCAACGAGCTGTTCTTCGAGGATTTCGAGATCCCGGTCGAGGATCGGATCGGCGAGGAGGGCAAGGGCTTCCACTACATCCTCGAAGGCATGAACCCCGAGCGCATCCTGATCGCTGCCGAAGCGGTCGGGCTCGGCCAGCTGGCGCTGGCGCGGGCGGCGGACTACGCCAAGACGCGCATCGTGTTCAACCGGCCGATCGGCCAGAACCAGGCGATCCAGCATCCGCTGGCCAAGAACTGGGTCGAGCTCGAAGCCGCCTGGCTGATGGTGATGTCGGCGGCCTGGCAATACGACAAGGGCATGCCGTGCGGCGCCGCTGCGAACGCGGCGAAATATCTGGCGGGCGAGGCCGGATTCTCGGCCTGCGAGCAGGCGGTGATGACCCATGGCGGCTTCGGCTATGCCAAGGAGTATCACGTCGAGCGTTACTTGCGTGAAGTGATGATCCCGCGCATCGCGCCGGTCAGCCCGCAGCTCGCGCTCAGCTTCATCGCCGAGAAGGTGCTGGGGCTGGCCAAGTCGTACTGATCGACCAGAGTCCGGCCCGGCTCAGATCTCGACCACGATCTTGCCGACGGCGCGGCGGTCGGCGATCAGGCGGATCGCCTCGCCGCCGCGGGCGAGCGGGAAGGTCGCGGTGATGCCGGCCGACAGCGCGCCCTGCTGGTACCAGCCGGTGAGATCGGCCTTGTTGGCGGCGAGCAGCTCCGGCTGTGTCAGCGTGAAGGTTCGCCAGTTCACGCCGAGCACGTCGCAATTCTTCAGCAGCGGCAGATTCAGCGGCAGCGACGCGATGCCGGCGGTGAAGCCGAGCACGACGTAGCGGCCACCGTCCGCGACGCAGCGGATGGCGGTGTCGGGCAGCCAGCCGCCGACCGGATCGATCACCACGTCGGCGCCGGCGCCGACCACAGCCTTCAGGCGGCGGCTGATGTCCTTGCGGTCGGCCGGCGCGGCCGCCGGATACACCACGCCGTCGGCGGCGCCGTGGCGCCGCGCGAAAGCGAGCTTGTCGTCGGACGAGGCGGCCGCGATCACCCGCGCGCCGAGCTGGCGCGCGACCTGCGCGGCCGCGATGCCGACGCCGCCGCCGGCGCCGAGCACCAGCACGGTCTCGCCGGGCCGCAGTCGCGCGCGGTTGCGCAGCGCGTACAGCGCGGTCTCGAAGGTGAACTGCATCACCGCCGCATCGGCGAACGACATGCCGTCCGGAATCGGCGTGCAGCGCGCGACGTCGACCGCCACGGCTTCGGCCATGCCGCCGGTGCCGATCCGCGCCGCGACGCGGTCGCCGACCCGAAAGCCGCTGACGTTCGGACCCAGCGCCGTCACCACGCCGGCGATCTCGGCGCCCGGCGCGAACGGGCGCGGCGCCTTCACCTGATAGAGATCCTGGATCATCAGCAGATCCGGATAGTTCACGCCGCAAGCCTTCGTCGCGATCACGATCTCGCCGTCCCCTGCGATCGGATCCGGCACGTCGCGTAGTTCCAGCGTCTCCGGCCCGCCCGGCTCGCAGCTCATCAACGCGCGCATCATGCGGCTCCCTCGCTTGGCTTCCTCTGCGTCGGCCGGCTTGGCGGCAATGCGGCGGCGGCGCAATGACCGGATCGATCGTTCCGGTTGGCGACAGGCGCCAAGCTGGCTCTGGCGACGGCCCGCCGGCGTCGCTATCCTGCCGGCCATGCCGGACATCCCCTCACGCCGAACCGCGCCGCGCGGTGCGGCCCCATCCCGCTCCGCGATCGACACGGGCTATGTCGGCCTGATCCTCAGTGGCGCGCGCGAGGCCGGCCTGGACATCGATCGCCTGCTGGCGCGGGCCGGGATCCGCCCGGCCGAACTGGAGCAGCCCGGTGCGCGGCTGCCGCAGGATCAGTTCGCGCGGATGATCGCGCTGCTGACCCGGATCACGCGCGACGAATTGTGGCTGCTCGGCAGCCGGCCGATCAAACCCGGCACGTTCCGGATGATGTGCCGGCTGCTGATCCACTGCGCCACGCTGCGCGACGCGATCCGCATCGGCTGTCAGTTCTATCATCTGGTGGTCGACGATTTCGCCGTGCGCCTCGCCGAAGGCGACCACGACGCCTCGGTCTACGTCACCGACACCATCGAACAGCCGAAGCGGCGCCGCATGGTCAACGGCGCGATCCTGATGTTCACCTACGGGCTGATGTGCTGGCTGGTCGGACGGCGGCTGCCGCTGATCACCGTGCACTATGTGTTTGCCGAGGAGGCGTTCAGCTCCGAGCTCGAGCCGGTGTATCGCGCGCCGATGCTGTTCGACCAGCCGCGCACCGAAATCCGGTTCGATGCCGAACTGCTCGACCTGCCGATCATGCCGGACGAGCAGCGGCTGCGCCGCTTTCTGGCGTCGATGCCGAGCGCGCTGCTGGTGCGCTATCGCGACGACGCCAGCGTCGCCGAGCGCGTCCGCGGCATTCTGCGCCGCAATCTGAAGCGCACGCTGTCGCTGGAGGACGTCGCCGGCATGCTGGCGATGTCGCCGCAGACCTTGCGCCGGCGGCTGCTCGACGACGAGCAGTGCGGCTTTCAGGAGATCAAGGATCAGGTGCGGCGAGACGTCGCGACCCATATGCTGAAGAAGTCGCGTCTGCCGCTGGAAGAGGTGGCGCTGTCGCTCGGCTTCTCCGAACTCAGCACGTTTCACCGCGCCTTCCGCCGCTGGACCGGACTGGCGCCGGGCGAGTTTCGTGAGCGCCATGCTGCCGCGCCGGCCGGGCGGTCGGATTCCGCCAACTGAAATGGCGCGCGTGGTCATTCAGTGCGAACGCGGATGAAACGATAATCCCCGCAATCGGCCATCCTCAAGGCCGGTCACGGGGAAGAGATGCCAACACTGCGCCACTGGGCCGAACGCCATCCCGACAAGATCGCCGCGCGCATCGCGTTCGGCGACGATGAAATTAGTTATCGCGAACTCGACCGTCGTGCCAACGCGGTCACGCAGCTGCTGATGTGGATGGGGCTGTCCGCCGGCGACGGCATCGCGATTCTGCTCGACAACGACCTGCGTTATTTCGAACTGATCTGGGGCGCACGCCGCCACGGCGTGTACTACACGCCGGTCAGCACGCATCTGAAGCCGGAGGAGGCCGCCTACATCGTTCGCGACAGCGGCGCCAAGGTGTTCTTCGCCGGCGCCCGCTTCACCGAAGCGGTGAAGGCGCTGGCGGCCGACAACCCGCACGGCTGCACGATCTTCACGGTCGGCGGCGGCCAGGAAATCAGCCTCGATTATGCCAAGGAGCTCGGCAAGTTCGACCGGATGATCGAGATCCCGGACGGCCCGGTCGGCAAGGACTTCTTCTATTCGTCCGGCACCACTGGTCGGCCGAAGGGCATCAAACAGCCGCTGTTCGCCAACCTGCGCCAGGCGCAGGCCTCCGGCGACTGGGTGCGGGAGAATTTCGGCTTCGACGACACCACCGTGTATCTGTCGCCCGCGCCGCTGTATCACGGCGCGCCGCTGCGCTTCACGATGCGGACGCTGGAGAGCGGCGGCACCGCGGTGGTGATGACGAAGTTCGCTGCCGAACAGGCGCTGGCGGCGATCGAGCGCTATCGCGTCACTCACAGCCAATGGGTGCCGACGATGTTCTTCCGCCTGCTCGGGCTGCCGGACGAGGTCCGCGCCAGCTACGATCTGTCGTCGCACGCCTGCGCGATCCACGCCGCGGCGCCGTGCCCGCCCGAACTGAAGGAGCAGATGATCGCCTGGTGGGGCCCGATCGTCTGGGAATATTACGCCGGCTCGGAGCGCAACGGCGCGACCTGCATCTCGACCGCCGACTGGCTGACACATCGCGGCTCGGTCGGCCGCGCTTGCGTCGGCACCATCCATATCCTCGACGAGGACCACAACGAACTTGGGCCGCGCCAGATTGGCGACGTGTATTTCGACGGGCCGACCTTCGTGTATCACAACGACCCCGACAAGACGGCGCGCTCGCGCAGCGCGCAGGGCTGGTCGACGATCGGCGACGTCGGCTATCTCGACGACCACGGCTTCCTGTATCTCACCGACCGCCGGTCGCACATGATCATCTCCGGCGGCGTCAACATCTATCCGGCCGAGATCGAGAACTGCCTGGCGTTGCACCCGCTGGTCGCCGACGTCGCGGTGTTCGGTGTGCCGAACCTGGAATATGGCGAGGAGGTCAAGGCGGTCGTTCAACTCAGGGATCCGTCGCGGGCGACGCCGGCGCTGGCGGAGGAGCTGATGGCGTTCTGCCGCAACCAGCTCTCGCATGTGAAATGCCCGCGCTCGATCGACTTCGAACCCGAACTGCCGCGGCAGGAGAACGGCAAGCTGTTCAAGCACGTGCTGAAGCAGCGCTATCTCCAGCCGGCCTGATCCGCCGCATCTCTCACCACACAGGACAACATCATGAACAAGCTGATGGCAGCGGCCTGCGCCGCCGCGTGCATCGTCGCGTCCGCCGCACAGGCGAAAGACTACGGCCCGGGCGTCACCGACACCGAGGTGAAGATCGGCCAGACCATGCCGTATAGCGGCCCGGCGTCGAGCTTCGCGGCGATCGGCAAGGCGATGACGGCGTATTTCGAAAAGCTCAACGCCGCGGGCGGCGTCAACGGTCGCAAGATAAATTTGATCTCGCTCGACGACGGCTACAGCCCGTCGAAAGCCGTCGAGCAGACCCGCCGCCTGGTCGAGAGCGACGAGGTGCTGGCGATCGTCGGCACCTTCGGCTCGCCGACCAATTTCGCGATCCAGAAATATCTCAACACCAAGAAGGTGCCGGGGCTGTTCCTCGGCACCGGCGCCAACCGCGTGTCCGAGCCGAAGACCTATCCGTGGTCGATGGGCTGGCAGCCGAACAACCACGCCAAAGGCGTGATCTACGCCAAATATCTGCTGCAGGAGCGGCCGAACGCGAAGGTCGCGGTGCTGTATCAGAACGACGATTTCGGCCGCGACTACGCCAAGGGCTTTCGCGACGGGCTCGGCGACAAGGCCGCCAGCATGATCGTCAAGGAGCTCAGCTACGAGATCACCGAGCCGACCGTCGACTCGCAGATCCTGCTGCTGAAATCGACCGGCGCCGACGTGTTCCTCGACATCTCGACGCCGAAATTCTCCGCGCAGGCGATCAAGAAGATGGTCGAGACCAAATGGGATGCGCTGCACCTCTTGAGCGACGCCGCCGGCTCGATCTCCTCGACGCTGGTGCCGGCCGGACTGGAGAATTCGAAGGGTGTGATCACCGTCGCGTTCCGCAAGGACCCGAACGATCCGGCCTGGGCTGACGATCCCGGGATGAAGGACTATCTCGCCTTCATGAAGCAGTACATGCCCGGCGCCGATCCCTCCGAGACCTACTACGTGTTCGGCTACGCCACCGCGCAGACCTTCGAGCACGTGCTGAAGGCGTGCGGCGACAATCTCACCCGCGAGAACCTGATGAAACAGGCCGCCAGCATCAAGGATCTCGAACTGCCGATCCTGCTGCCCGGCATCAAGCTCAACACCAGCGCCACCCACTTCACGCCGATGAGCCAAGAACAGTTGATGCAGTTCGACGGCACAAGGTGGAAGCCGATCGGCACGGTGATCGACGCGGAGAAGTAAGCACGGCCGTGCAACCGTCGGCTGACATGAAAACGCCCGGCGAAAGCCGGGCGTTTTGTATTTAGAGCATTTATGCTTTTCATTGAATCGGAGCTGAAGGTCCGGAACGCCTGCCACACGGACAACCTCATGGTGAGGAGGCGCGTAGCGCCGTCTCGAACCATGGGCCGCGAGTCCCGCGTGGCCCCCATCCTTCGAGACGCCCGGCTTCGCCGGGCTCCTCAGGATGAGGACTCAGTGCTTTCGGAAGGGGCGGATCGTTACAATCAAACGATGCACCGCTCCAGGAGACAAGCATCGAAGCACGGCAATCCAAGGCGCCCACGATTAGTCCAATCACCTCTCCGCCGTCATGGCCGGGCTTGTCCCGGCCATCTACGCCTTTAATCGCGGTGAGGCCGCAAGGCGTGGATGCCCGGGACGAGCCCGGGCATGACGGGGAGAGGGCGGTGGCGAGACGGAAAGTTTGTTGATACTGATCGCCCAGGAGCAAGCCGCTTACTCCGTCATACTTGCCCTCAGCACCTCGCGGGCGATGGTCATTTTCATCACTTCGGTGGTGCCTTCGGCGACCTGGGCGATGCGGCTCTGGAAGTAGAGCTGGCCGAACCGGCTCTCCTGCAGCACGCCGAGGCCGCCGTGGATCTGGATGGCGCGGTCGATGACACGGCAGGCGGCGAGCGGGGCGAAGCACTTCACCATCGCGGCTTCCTTGCGGGCGTCGAGGCCCTGATCCAGCATCCAGGCGGTCTTGTAGACCATCAGCCGAGACTGCTCGAGATCCATCTCGGACTCGGCCAGCATCCACTGGATCGCCTGCCGCTCCGACAGTGGCTTGCCGAAGGTCTCGCGTTCGCGGGCGCGCTTCGCCGCCTGGGTCTGCGCCCAGCGCGCGGTGCCGGTCAGCCGCGCGCCAATGACGGTGCGGTTGCGGTTGAGCTGATCCATCATGTAGCGGAAGCCCATGCCTTCGGCGCCGAGCAGGTTCTTGGCCGGCACCACGCAGTCCTTGTACTGATAGTCGCAGCTCCGGCCCAGATAGGTGCCCGGCGCCATCGTGGTGTATTCCTTGAGCACCGAGACGCCCGGGTTCGGGTAGTCGACCAGGAACAGGCTGATGCCCTCATAGCCTTTGCCGGGATCGGTGACGGCGTAGCACAACAGATATTTCGGCGTGATGCCCGGATGGTTCGGCGGCGGCGCCCAGCGCTTGATGCCGTTGATGATGTAATTGTCGCCGTCGCGCACCGCGGTAGTCTCGATCCCGGCGGCGTCGGAGCCGGCGCCGGGCTCGGAAATGTTGATGTGATAGAACTTGTCCTCTTTGAGGATCGGGTAGAGATAGGCCTCCTTCTGCCACTCCGGCGCGACGTACAGCGCCGGATGCGGATCGAGAAAGCCGGACCACGTCGCCAGCAGGCCGTGCATCACCGGCGACTTGACGATCTCCTCATAGACCAGGCACTTCGCGATCGTGCCGAGGCCCTGGCCGCCGGCGTCCTTCGGCACCGCGAGGCCGCGAAAGCCGTATTCGCGGAACTTGGCGACCACGCCCATGAAGACGTCGTGCGGGACCGCGTAGTCGTCGATGCCCCACTTGTCTTCGAGCGGCCGGCACACCTCCTCGACGAACGCGGCCGCGCGCGCCTTGATGTCCTTGTGGTCCTTGGAAAGTTCGAAATCCACCTGTGATCTCCCGCCATGTGAGGCGGTCGACCGTAGATATCGGCCTCGGCCGAAGACATGGCGTCGCCGGTCAATCTGGTTGGCCGTTTGGATCAGTCGGAACTGGCGACACGAAGCGGCGCCCGTCCGCCGTGCCGCTGCGTCTATCCGGCGTGCGCGTCGGCGTTGCGCCGGATGCCGTCGCCGGCGAGGCGGGGCGATGTCACGAACGACGGGCCCTGCGGATCGGCACCCCGCCATTCCCGCCGCCAGGCGTTCGGTGTGGTGCCGGTGTGGCGGCGGAACAGGCGTGACAGGTGCGCCTGATCGCTGAGCCCGCAGGCGAGCGCGATCTCCGACAGCGTCATATCGCTGGTCTGCATCAGCGTCTTGGCGCGTTCGATGCGGCGCTCGATCAGGAAGTGGCGCGGCGCCACGCCGACGCTCTGGTGAAACGCCCGCGCAAAGTGACCGGGGCTGAGCCCGGTCAGCCGAGCCAGATCGCGCACGCGCAGATTGCCGCCGAGCCGGCGTTCGACATGCAGCAGCACGCGATTGAGCTTCCAACGCGCCAGGCCGGGGCCGCTGCTTCGTTGTGGGCTGTCGCCGGCGGGCGCATGCCGCGCCTGGACTTCGCGCAGCAGCATCGCCGCGCGGGCGATGCAGGTCCGTGCCACGATCGGATTGCCTCCGATGGCGGCCGAGGCTTCTTCGAGGAATTCAGCGATCGACACGAAAGGGTCGGCCGTCGTCTCGCCCGACGTGATGTCTGCTGGCCGCTCCATGGCGCTGTGGCCTTCCGTTCGCCGCCATTGCCGAGGGGGCCATGGCTTCTCGTCGTGCGGCATCGAACAGCGTGACGCGTGACGAGGAAAGTTGCACGAACGTGCCAGCAACAGCCTGCGTAGGTATGGGCGCCATCACACCAAGGTTTAACGGCCGACGGGAATCGCTGCGAAATCCTGCCGAGCGAGGCGCCGATCGAAGTCCAGCCGGCCCGAGCAAGGGCGGCGGCGACGTAAAACCATCGTATGACTTATCGCCCGCAGGCCGCTGCCGCAATCTTTGCGGACGTGGGCCCGCACTGCATCACTCTTGAGGATGGCAGCAATGACCATCGGCAAGATCGTAGCGGTGATCGACGACGACGAGAACGTCCGCATCGCCATCGTGGCCCTGGTGCGATCGCTGGGCTACGAGGCTCGCGGCTTCGCGTCGGCGCTGGATTATCTCGCTTCGGATCTGTGCGGCTCGGCGGGCTGCCTGATCACCGACGTGCAAATGCCCGGCCTCAGCGGCCTCGATCTGCACGCACGGCTACTCGCCGAGCGCCGAGCCTGCCCGGTGGTATTCGTCACCGCATTCCCGGAAGCGCGGGCCGAGGCGCGCGCCAAGGCGTTCGGGGCGATCGCCTTCCTGAGCAAGCCGTTCGACGCGCAGGTGATGGTGCAGTGTATCGAGCAGGCGCTGGCGCAATCGTCCCGGAATTGACCGGCCGCAGTGGCACGCGTCGATGGCTCGCCTGTCCGCATCCGATCATCCGCGCGCCTGCACGGCAACCTCGGCACGGGCGGCGCTGTCCCTGCGGAACAGCACATACAGCGCCGGCAGCACCAGCAGCGTCAGGATCGTCGACGAGATGATGCCGCCGATCACTACGGTGGCGAGCGGCCGCTGCACCTCGGCGCCGGCGCCGGTCGCGATCGCCATCGGCACGAAGCCGAGCGAGGCGACCAGCGCGGTCATCAGCACCGGCCGCAGCCGTGTCACCGCGCCCTCGCGCACCGCGTCGATCACCGGCTTGCCCTCGCTGCGCAGGCGCTCGATGAAGGCGATGATGACCAGGCCGTTGAGCACCGCGACGCCCGACAGCGCGATGAAGCCGACGCCGGCGCTGATCGACAGCGGAATGCCGCGCAGCAGCAGCGCCGCGACGCCGCCGGTCAGGGCTAGCGGCACGCCGCTGAATACGAGGAGCGCGTCGGCGACCGAGTTCAGGCTCATGAACAGCAGCAGGAACACCAGCAGCAGCGCCACCGGCACCACGATGGTCAGTCGCTTGCTCGCTGAGACCAGTTGCTCGAACTGGCCGCCCCAGCCGATCCAGTAGCCGGCCGGCAGCGTCACCTTCCCGGTGACGGCCTGCTGCGCCTCGGCGACGAACGAGCCGAGGTCGCGCTCGCGCACGTTGGTCGTCACCACGATGCGGCGCTTGCCGTTCTCGCGGCTGATCTGGTTGGGTCCCGGCGCGGCCTCGACGGTGGCGACCGCGGAGAGCGGGATGTGGCGCATCTGCAGCGCCTGCGATCCGATCGCCGCCTTGGTGAGTCCGGTTGTTTGTTCCTCCGCCGGCGGCAGCGGAATCGGAATCGCGCGGATCGCCTCGGGGCTGACGCGCAACCGCTCCGGCAACCGCAGCACGATGTCGAAGCGGCGGTCGCCCTCGAACAGCTTGCCGACGCTCTTGCCGCCGATCGCGATCTCGACGACGCCCTGCACGTCGGCGACGCTGAGCCCGTAGCGCGACAGCGCCGGACGATCGATCTTGACGGTGAGGATCGGCAGGCCGGCGACCTGCTCGGTCTTGACGTCGGTGGCGCCGCGGATGCCCTGGATCACGCCCTGCACCTGCCTGGCGGCGTTCTGCAGAATGTCGAGATCGTCGCCGAAGATCTTGACGCCGACGTCGCTGCGCACGCCCGACACCAGCTCGTTGATACGCAGCTGGATCGGCTGGGAGATCTCGTAGTTGCCGCCGGGGATGTCCTCGGCGGCCTTTTCGATCTCCTCGACCAGCTCGGCCTTGGTCTTCGCCGGATCGGGCCATTCGGCGGGCGGCTTCAGCATGATGTAGCCGTCGGACATCGAGGGCGCCATCGGGTCGGTGGCGACCTCGGCGGTGCCGGTGCGGGTGAAGAAGTCCTTCACCTCGGGGATCTGCCGCACGCGCTTTTCCAGCGCCATCTGCAGCGCGAGCGACTGCGTCAGGCTGGTGCCGGGAATCCGGATCGCCGCGAGCGCGACGTCGCCCTCGTCGAGGCTGGGGATGAACTCGCCGCCCATCCGGGTCGCCGCAAAGCCGCTCGCCAGTGTGATGGCGAGTGCGGCGAGCACCACGGTCTTGCGATAGGTGATCGCGCGTGTCAGCAGTGGCAGATAGATCCGCTTGGCGCCGCGCATCACGATGTTCTCAGTCTCCGACACCTTGCCGGAGACGAAGATCGCGACCGCCGCCGGCACGAAGGTGATCGAGAACAGCGCCGCGGCGCCGAGCGCCATCAGCACGGTCAGCGCCATCGGGGTGAACATCTTGCCTTCGACGCCGGTCAGCGTCAGCACTGGCAGATACACCACCGCGATGATCAGCGTGCCGAACAGGCTCGGCTTGATCACCTCGCTGGCGCCGGCCAGGATCGTCTGCATCCGCTCTTCGAGGCTGAGCAGCCGGCCCTTGTCATGCTGCGCGGCGGCGAGCAGCCGCAGGCAGTTCTCGACGATGATCACCGCGCCGTCGATGATGATGCCGAAATCGATCGCGCCGAGACTCATCAGGTTGGCGGAGACTTTCGTTTCGACCATCCCGGTAATCGTCATCGCCATCGACAGCGGGATGATGCAGGCCGTGATCAGCGCGGCGCGGATGTTGCCGAGAATCAGGAACAACACGACCACCACCAGCGTGGCGCCTTCCAGCAGGTTGTTCTCGACCGTCTTGATGGTGGCCTCGACCAGATGGGTCCGATCATAGACTGTGCGGGCGATCACGCCGTCCGGCAGCGAGCCGGCGATCTCCTGCAGCTTGGCGGCGACGCGCTGCGCCACGGTGCGGCTGTTCTCGCCGATCAGCAGCATCGCGGTGCCGAGCACCGTTTCCTCGCCGTTCAGCGTCGCGGCGCCGGTGCGCAGCTCGGTGCCCTCGATCACCTGCGCCACGTCCTTGATCCGCACCGGAATTCCGCCGCGCGAGCCGACCACGACGGCTTCGATCTCGGCGCCGGTGCCGACCTGTCCGGGCACGCGCACCAGATACTGCTCGCCGTTGCGCTCGATATAGCCGGCGCCGACATTGGCATTGTTGGCCGCCAGCGCGACCATCAGGTCGCGGAAGCCGAGCCGGTAGGCGATCAGCTTCCCCGGATCGGGCAGCACGTGGAATTGCCGCTGATAGCCGCCGATGCTGTTGATCTCGATCACGCCCGGCACGTTGCGCAGCTGCGGCTTGATGATCCAGTCCTGCACGGTTCGCAGATCGCTCGGCGTGTAGGGCTTTCCGTCGGCGTTGGTGGCGCCGGGTTTGGCCTCGACCGTGTACATGTAGATTTCGCCGAGCCCGGTGGAGATCGGCCCCATCGCCATTTCGACGCCGGTCGGGAGCTGGTCGCGCACCTGCTGGATGCGCTCGTTGACCAGCTGCCGGGCGAAGTAGATGTCGGTGCCGTCGTGGAACACGATGGTGACCTGGCTCAGCCCGTAGCGCGACAACGAGCGCGTGTAGGACAGCTTCGGCAGTCCACCCATCGCGGTCTCGACCGGGAAGGTGATGCGCTGCTCGATTTCGAGCGGCGAGTAGCCGGGCGCCTGGGTGTTGATCTGCACCTGCACGTTAGTGATATCCGGCACCGCGTCGATCGGCAGCCGGGTGAAATTCCACGCACCGAAGGCGGCGAGTCCGAGCCCGGCGATCAGCACCAGCCAGCGCTGCCGGATCGAGAAGGCGAGGATGCTGTCAATGACCATGCTCGGCCTCCCCCTTGCCCATCTCCGCCTTCACCACGAACGAGTTCTCGGCGACGTAGCGTTCGCCAGGCGACAGGCCCGCCTTGATTTCGACGAAGCGCGCATCCTGTTCGCCGAGCACCACCGGCCGCGCCTCCAGCGCGTCGTCGGCTTCGCGCACGAACACCACGGTCTTGTTCTCCAGCGTCTGGATCGCGCCGGCCCGCACGGCGACCGCAACGTCGCGCTTGGCGAGCACCAGCCGGGCGGTGACGAACAGCCCCGGCCGCAGCCGTCCGTCGCTGTTCGGCAGCACCACGCGCGCCAGCGCCGTTTGCGTATCGAGCGCGCCGATCGGCGCCAGATAGGCGATGCTGCCCTTGATCTCGCCGCGGCCGTCGTCGGGATCGATCAGCACCTCGTCGCCGATGCGGACGCGCTGGATATCCTGCCGATACACCGACAGGTCGACCCAGATCGTCGACAGGTCCGCGACCACGAAGGCCGGCTTCTGCTCGGAGGCGTATTCGCCGAGCGAGATCTGGCGGTCGATCACCGTGCCGGCGAGCGGCGATTTTAGCTCGTAGCTGGTCAGGCTCTGGTTGCTCTCGATCGACGCCATCGCCTCGTCTTTGGTCACCGGATCGCCGATCCGCTTGCGGATGGTGCGCACCAGGCCCGGAAACCGCGGCGTCACCTGCACCAGCGTCTCCTGGTTGGCGCGCAGGATGCCGTTCAGCGCCAGCGAGTCGCTCAGCGTCGCCGGGCCGGCTTCGGCAAAGCTCGCGCCGGCCGCCGCGAGCTTCAGCTCGCTGAGCAGGATGCGCTCGGCGCCGTGTTCGTCAGGCTCGGCGTGGCCGCCCGACTTTTTCTCGCCCTCCGCAGCTTTGCCATGGGCGTGTTCGGCCTGTGAGCCGTGCTCGTCCGGCGCCAGATAGTGCGTGCCGAGCGCGCCCGCGGCGGCGGCCAGAATGATCGCGATGACCGTTGCGGTCCTGTTCATCGTGCGCTCCCCCGCGCCAGTGAAAACGGATTGCCGACCAGCCCCTCGATGGTGGCGACGGCGACGTGGAAATTCTGCTGCGCTTCCTGCTCGCGCAGCTGCGCCTGGGCGACGCTGGCTTGTGCGTCGAGCACTTCGAGCAGCGAGAAGCGGCCCTGGCCGTAGCCCTCCGCGATCGCGGCGGCAGCGTCGCGTGCCTTCGGGATCGCGGTTTCGCGCAGCACCTTGAGTTCGGCGAGCGCGCCCTGCAGCGAGTCGTAGGCGCGGCCGGCCAGCACGATCAGCGTATTGCGATTGGCGGCGCGTTCGGCGGCGGTCTTCGCCAGGCTCTCCTGCGCCGACAGGATGTTGCCCTGGTTCTGGTCGAACACCGGGATCGGCACCGACACCGACAGCCGCACCGCGTCGTCGTTGGTTTCGTTGTAGTGACGCCAGCCGGCGCTGACGCGCACGTCCGGATAGGGCTTCAGCCGCGCCAGCAGCAGTTCGGCGTTGCGTTGCGCATAGACCGCGGTCCAGCGCATCAGCTGTGGATTGGCGTCGATCGCCTGCACCACGGATTGAAAGCTCGGCGGCCGCCCGATCGCATCAAGCCGGCCGGCCACGGTCGAGAATTTCGGGGCGGTGTCGCCCATCAGCACCGCGAGTTCGCGTCGTGCGCTCGCCAGCGTGGCGCGCACGCGCTCACGATCGGCTTTCACCAGCGCTGAGGCCACTTCGGCGCGGCCGGTCTCGGCCGGCGACGACGCGCCGGCATCGACCCGCCGCTGCAGCAGCGGAGTTAGTTTGTCGATCGCCGCGACCTGCTGATCGAGGATGCTGATGCGCTGCTGCAGCCCGAGCACGCTGACGAAGGCGATCGCGGTGTCGGACAGGATCTCCAGCCGCACCGCGCGGCGCTGGATCGCAGCGACTTCGATACCGGCCTGCCCGACCGCAATCCGCGCGTCGCGCTTGCCGAACAGTTCGAACAGCTGGCTGATCTGCAGCGTCGACTCGGCCGACTTCGTGCCGCGATAGGTGCCGCTACCGGCCGCGTTGTCGAGCTCATAGGACACTTCGGGATTGAGCAGCGTGCCGGCCTGGATGCGCTGGCCGGTGGCGATGCCGATGTCGCGCTCGGCGGCGGTCAGCCGCGGGCTGGCGGCGAGCGCGCGCTGCAGCGCTGATTTGAGCGTGAGAGTTTGTGCATGCGACACGTCGCTCAGCGCGGGGCTGAGCAGCAATGTCAACGCGCACGCGAGGCGCGTGGCGGACCTGACAAGCATGGATAAAACCTGATCGACGGCAGAGCTTGGGCGCGGAT
The DNA here is from genome assembly GCF_001295845.1 of Rhodopseudomonas sp. AAP120. GTDB lineage: Bacteria > Pseudomonadota > Alphaproteobacteria > Rhizobiales > Xanthobacteraceae > Rhodopseudomonas. The sequence continues at coordinate 23,062 of NZ_LJIC01000206.1, forward strand.
GCGCTCGGCGATGGCGGTCAGGTCAGGGTTTTTGGCGGCGGCGGATCGAGCCCGTGAGCGCGATCGATCAGCGCCGCCGTGGCATGGCTCAGCAGCGTCGCAGCCAGCGTCGTCGCCACAGGCGCGGGGGCAGGGGAAGCCGGCACCGACACCGAGAAGCAGCTATGACAATGATGCCCGGCGAGCGCGCCGCCGTCGTCGTGGGACGCGCCGTCATGCGCAATCGAGGCGATCTGTACGTCGCCGCCGGTGCGGGCGAAGTCGAGATCGCAGGAGTTATGCAGCAGGCCCGACAGCAAATAAGCGGCCGCCATGCACACGACCGCCAGCGCACGGAACCTGCGCAGGAGGCGGAAGTGGGATGTCGGCTGCTGGGTCAAGCTCGGTACTCGGATGGCACGGCGGTCTGGTAACACGTGCAACGACGCACCGTCGAGCCGCAATAATATTACGCGGTCCCGGTGAGGTCCGACGCGCCGCGGGCATGGAAGAACAGCTCGACCAGCCGGCCCTTCTTGCCGGCGAGCGCGAAGATGCATTCGGGCACTTCGGCGCCGAGTTCCGTCACCGGAATCTTGCTGATGCCGTCGGCGCGGCTCGACCCGTGTTCCCACATGAAGCCGATGCCGAGATCGTTGGCGACGGCTTCGAGCATGCCTTCGCGGGTGTTGACGATCAGCGATGGCTTCGGCCGCAGCCCGGCGTCGCGGAAAGCGCGATCGACGGTGCGCTGCGTCGACGAGTCGCGTGGCCGGAACACCAGCGGAGAATTCATCAACTCGGCGAGCGAGACTTGCGCGCGATCCTGCAGCGGATGCGTCGGGTGACACAGCGCCACCACGCGCTGCGTCAGGCAGATCTCGCGGCGAAACCGCGTGTCCTCCGGCACCTCGGGCAGCACGCCGATATCGACGCGCTGCTCGACCACCGAAGCCACGATGTTGGACCAGCTGCCGATCTCGATCGCGACCTGCACCTTGGGATAGAGCCGCTTGAACGCCGCCACCAGCGCCATGCCGGGCATCGAATTGCCGAGCCCGACGCGCAGCTCGCCGCCGGCCGGCTCGCCGCGCTGCTGCAGGATCGACAGCGCGTCGGCCTCCACCGCCTGCATCTTGCTGATCGCGCCGTAGAGCTGCCGGCACAGCGAGGTCGGGATCAGGCTGGCGCCGCTGCGTTCGAACAATGCGACGCGAAACTCGCCCTCGAGGTCGCGCACCAGCTGCGCGACCGCCGATTGCGACACGCCGATGCGGCGCGCCGCCGCGGCGAACGAGCCGGTCTCGTACACGGCGTTGACCGCCCGCATCCGCGCCGCCGTCAGCGCCATCTCGTGTCGAACTCCAAGTCTGCCGTGCCCAAGGAAAACCTGTGTGGACCATAAGCAGAGCTGTTGACTGTTATGTGACCGTCAGAGGCCGGCCTTAGCCCCATGCGTATGGATCGCAGGTGAGGGAGCAGGCGGCATGGCGACAATTGAGCTCAGCGGGATCCGCAAATCCTTCGACGGCACCGACGTGCTGAAGGGCGTCGATCTGGCGATCGAGGACGGCGAGTTCGTCTCGCTGGTCGGCCCGTCGGGCTGCGGCAAGTCGACCCTGCTGCGCATCATCGCCGGTCTCGAGCCGCAGGGCTCCGGCGAAGTGCGGATCGGCGGCGAGCCGGTCGACGGCGTGCGGCCGAGCCAGCGCAATCTGGCCATGGTGTTTCAATCCTACGCGCTCTATCCGCACCTCAGCGTGTTCGACAACATCGCGGTGCCGCTGCGGATGAAGCGGCTGACCACGCTGGAGCGGCTGCCGGCGCTCGGCCGGCTGCTGCCGAACCGCACCCGCGTCGAACGCGAGATCCGGCAGGAGGTCGAGCACGTCGCGGCGCAGCTCGAGCTCACGCCATTCCTCAAGCGCAAGCCCGGCCAGCTCTCCGGCGGCCAGCGCCAGCGCGTCGCGGTCGGCCGCGCCATCGTGCGGCGCCCGGTGGCGTTCCTGTTCGACGAGCCGCTGTCGAATCTCGACGCCAAGCTGCGGGTGCATATGCGGGCCGAGATCGCGCAGCTGCATCGCCGGCTGCAGGCGACCTTCATCTACGTCACCCACGATCAGGCCGAGGCGATGACGATGTCGGGCCGGATCGCGGTGATGATCGGCGGCGAGCTGGTGCAGGTCGGCCGCCCCGCCGAGGTCTACGACAACCCGCGCGACATCCGCGTCGCCGAATTCGTCGGCAGTCCGAAGATCAACGTGCTGCCCGGCCAGATCCGCAGCGACGGCGCGGTCGAGACGCTGGGGCAGCGAATCGGCATCGCCACCAAGGGAATCGCGCAGCCGTGCCGGACCGGCGTGCGGCCGGAGCGCATCCAGGTCGGATCGGGGCCGTTCGCCGGGCATGTCGTACATGTCGAGAACATGGGCGCCGAGGCGTTCGTGCATATCGGCGTCGACGGCCTCACCACGCCGCTGCTGGCGCGGATCGGCGACGTGCGCGAGCTGCCGATGCTCGGCAGTGCGCTGCGTTTCGGCTTCGCGCCGGATGCGGTGCGGCTGTTCGATGCCGGCGGCAAGCGGATCGAAACCCACGCGGCGTCGGCGGTGCTGCGCACGCTGGAGGTGGCCGGTGTCTGACGCGGTCCTCACGCCCGGCGCGCTCGCCCTGCCGCGCCCCGCGGCTGCGGGCGCACGAAAGCCGCAGCGACGGCGCGGCGCGTCCGCCTATGCGTTGGTTGGCCCGGCCTTCGTGCTGATGCTGCTGATGCTGATCGGGCCGCTGCTCGGCGTCATCGCGCTGTCTTTCACCGACTATCAGCTCGGCGCGCCGTCCTTCGCCTGGATCGGTCTCGCCAACTATCAGGACATGTTCGCCGACAGGACGTTCTGGATCTCGCTCACCAACACGCTGACCTATGTGGTGGTCGTGGTGCCGGGCTCGGTCGTGCTCGGCCTCGGCGTCGCGCTGCTGATCCAGAGCGGCACCGGACTGCGGGCGTTCTATCGCACCGTGTACTTCCTGCCGGTGATGGCGACGCTGATCGCGATGGCGATCGTCTGGGAGTTCATGCTGCATCCGCAGTTCGGCCTGGTGAACGGCCTGCTGCGCAGCGTCGGCCTGCCGGCGCATGGCTGGCTACAGGAACGCAGCACGGCGCTGCTGTCGCTGTGCGTGATCGGCGTCTGGCAGGCGCTCGGCTTCAACATGGTGCTGTTCCTCGCCGGCCTCGTCTCGATCCCGAAGTCGCTCTACGACGCCGCCGAGATCGACGGCGCCGGCAGCGCCTGGTCGCAGTTCCGGCTGGTGACCTGGCCGCTGCTCGGGCCGGTCACGGTGTTCGTCGTGGTGATCACCGGCATCCGCTCCTTCCAGGTGTTCGACACCGTGCACGTGCTGACCAAAGGCGGCCCATCCAAGGCCACCGAGGTGCTGATCCACACCATGTACATGGAAGGCTTCGAGTTCTTCCGCTCCGGCTACGCCGCGGCGCTGACCGTGGTGTTCCTCGTGTTCGTGCTGGCGCTGACCTTGGTCAAAGCCCGGCTCACCGCTCGTCAGGTACATTACACATGAGCCGCGCGATCAAACTGAGCCCGTGGCCGCTGCTGCGCCACGCCGTGCTGCTCGCCGGCGCGCTGGTGGTGCTGGCGCCGTTCATCTGGATGCTGTCGACCGCATCGAAGCCGGCCGACGAGATCTATTCCAGCGAGCTGCATCTGATCCCGCATCACTTCGCGCTGTGGGAGAATCTGCAGGAGGCGTTCGCCAAGGCCGATCTGTGGCGCTTCCTACTCAACGGCCTGATCGTCACCGTGTCGATCTTCGCGCTGCAGATCCTGATCGCGCTGCCGGCCGCCTATGCGCTCGCCAAGCTGCGCTTCCTCGGACGCGGCACGCTGTTCGCACTGGTGCTGTTCGGCATCCTGATTCCGCCGCAGGCCACCGCGATCCCGGTGTTCCTGCTGCTGCACAAGCTCGGTGCGCTCGACAGCTACGCGGCGTTGGTGCTGCCGTTCACCATCTCGGTGTTCGGCATCTTCCTGATGCGGCAGTTCTTCAAGACCGTGCCGGACGATCTGATCGACGCCGCGCGGATGGACGGCATCTCGGAGTTCGGCATCGTCTGGCGCGTGATGCTGCCGGCCGCTATCCCGGCCGTCACCGCCTTCGGCATCTTCTCGGTGGTGGCGCACTGGAACGATTATTTCTGGCCGCTGATCGTGCTCAACAGCCAGACCTACTACACGCCGCCGCTTGCGGTCGCGCATTTCCGCAATGCGGAGGCCGGCACCAGTTACGGCCCGCTGATGGCGGCCGCGCTGGTGATCATCGCGCCGTTGGTGATTGCGTTCCTGCTGGCGCAGCGCCGCTTCATCGAAGGCATCACCCTCACCGGATTGAAATGACGTCCTCTCACACAAGGAGAACCAAAATGTTGCGAAGCTGGATGATGGCGGCGGCGATGTCGCTGGCCGCAGGCATGGCCCAGGCCCAGACCCAGACCGAAGTGGTGCTGCAATATCCGTATCCCGAGCTGTTCAGCGAGACCCATAAGCAGATCGCGGCGGAATTCGCCAAGGTGCATCCGGAGATCAAGGTCACGCTGCGGGCGCCCTATGAGTCGTACGAGGAAGGCACCCAGAAGGTGCTGCGCGAGGCGGTGACCAATCAGCTGCCCGACGTCACCTTCCAGGGCCTGAACCGCATCCGCGTGCTGGTCGACAAGAACATCCCGGCGCCGCTCGATGGCTACATCGCGGCCGAGAAGGATTTCGACAAGCAGGGCTTCCATCAGGCGATGTACGACATCGGCACCGCCGGCGGCAAAGTCTATGCGCTGCCGTTCGCGATCTCGCTGCCGATCGTCTACGTTAATGTCGATCTGGTGAAGCAGGCCGGCGGCGACCCGAACAATCTGCCCAATAGCTGGGACGGCCTGATCGACCTCGCCAAGAAGGTCAAGGCGCTCGGTCCGGACCTCAACGGCATCACTTACGCCTGGGACATCACCGGCAACTGGCTGTGGCAGGCGCCGGTGTTCGCCCGCGGCGGCACCATGCTGAACGCGGATGAAACCAAGGTGGCGTTCGACGGCCCCGAAGGCCAGTTCGCCATCAAGCAGATCGCGCGGCTTGTCACCGAAGGCGGCATGCCGAATCTCGATCAGCCGTCGATGCGCGCGACCTTCGCGGCGGGCAAGACCGGCATCCACATCACCTCGACCTCCGATCTCAACAAGACCACCCAGATGATCGGCGGCAAATTCACGCTGAAGACCATCGCGTTCCCGGACGTGGCGCAGCCGAACGGCCGGCTGCCGGCCGGCGGCAACGTCGTGCTGATCACCGCCAAGGACAAGGCCAAGCGCGACGCCGCCTGGGAAGTGGTGAAGTTCTGGACCGGCCCGAAGGGCGCCGCCATCATGGCGGAGACCACCGGCTACATGCCGCCCAACAAGGTCGCCAACGACGTTTATCTGAAGGACTTCTACGCCAAGAACCCGAACAACTACACGGCCGTCAGCCAGCTCGGCCTGCTGACCAAGTGGTACGCGTTCCCGGGCGACAACGGCCTGAAGATCACCGACGTCATCAAGGACCACCTCAATTCGATCGTCTCCGGCGCCCGCGCCAAGGAGCCGGAGGCGGTGCTCGCCGACATGACCAAGGACGTCCAGAAGATGCTGCCGAAGACCGTCGGCGCGGCCCGCTGAGCAACAACGCAAAGATGCGGAGCGGGCGACCGCTCCGCATCTCATCGGAGACCATCATGAAACTGATCCAGCTCAGCGACATCCATCTCACCACGCCAGGTAAGACCATCGGCGGCCGCGATCCGCGGCGCAATTTCGAGCGCGCGCTGACGCATGTGCTGCGCGACCATCACGACGCCGAGCTGATGGTGATCACCGGCGATCTGTCCGACTGGGGCGATCGCGAGGACTATGTCTGGCTGAAGCAGCGGCTCGGCGAATTTCCGATCCCGACCCGGCTGTGCATCGGCAATCACGATCGCCGCGACGTCTTCCTGAGCGTGTTTCCCGAATGCGCAGATGGCGGCTTCGTCCAGGGTAGTCACGATGCCTCGGCCGCGCGCTGTCTGTTGCTCGACACGGTCGAGCCCAACACCCATGCGGGCCGCTATTGCGACGCCCGGCTCGGCTGGCTGGCGCGGCAGCTCGACGAGCATCCGGGGCCGTTCCTGCTGTTCATGCATCACAACCCGGTGCCGACTCATCTCGGCCCGATGGACCAGATCCGGCTGCTCGACGACGTGGCGTTCCGCCGGCTCATCGGTGCGCATCGTAATCGCATCCGCCACGTTTTCTTTGGCCATTGCCATCTGCCGCTCGCTGGCTCGGTCGCCGGCGTGCCAACCTCGTCGCTGCGCGGCACCAACCATGCGTCGTATCCGCTGTTCTCCGAGACGGTGATGCTGAGCGCTTCCGACCTGCCGGAATCCTACGGCGTCGCCTTCGTCGGCGACGATTACATCACCGTGCACATGGTCGAGTTCGGCTATGACGGGCCGATCCGGGTCGAAGGCTCGCCTGACTACACCGCGTGGGATCGGGAGACCATGGTGCGATGAAATTCGTGGTTCTCACCGATACCCATTTTATCGCCCGCGGCCGGCGCATCTACGGCCTTGATCCCGCGGCACGGCTGCGCGCCGCGATCGCCTGCATCAACCGCGATCATCCCGACATCGCCTTCGTAATGGTCACCGGCGATCTGGCGCATTGGGGCGAAGATCCGGCCTATCAGGCGCTCGCCGAGGTGCTGGGCGAACTGAACGCGCCGACCTTCCTGCTGATGGGCAATCACGACAAGCGCGATGGCTTTGCCCGTTACTTCCCCGGCGTGCCGCGCGACCCGAACGGTTTCGTGCAGACCATGCAGGTGTTCGACGCCGCCACCATCGTGACGCTCGATACGTTGAACGAGGACGCGCCCGATCATGCGGGTCTGTTGTGCGATGCGCGGCTGGCGTTTCTCAAACAGGCATTGACCTCAGCGCCGGCCGATCGGCCGCTGCTGTTGTTCCAGCATCACCCGCCGTTCGACACCGGGCTGCGCTACATGGATACGATCCGGCTCGCCAATCCGGAGGCCGAGTGGGAGGTGATCGCCCGCACCCGCCGGCCGGACTATCTGTTCATGGGGCATCTGCACCGGCCGATCGCCGGCGTCTGGCGCGGCATTCCGTTCCACATTCAGCGCGCGCTCGCCCATCAGGTCGCGTTTGATCTGGTGACGGAGGGCCATATCCCCGGTTCGCACGAGCCGCCGGACTATGCGCATGTCAGCGTCGAGGGCGACCGCATCGTCATCCACCAGCGCTCGTTCCTGTACGACGGGCCGCTGTTCTCGCTGCACGACAAGGCCGCGCTGGACCGCGCGGAGTTCTGAACCGGTTATGCGCCCGAGTCGGCCGTGACGTCGGCGCTGGCGATGATGCCGGCGAGCGCCGCCGTCATCATCGCTTCGAGCCGGCCGCCCTCCGTCTCCTGCAGCGGCGCGATGCCGAGCACCGTGCGCAGGATACCGGTGCCGGCGAGTAGTGCCGTGATCAGCGAGGCGTTGAGCGCGTCGGCGTGGCCGAGCTTGGCGGCGAGCGGCTCGATGAAGCTGCGCGCCACCACGTCCCGCAACACGCGGGACGCGTCCGCGCTCGACAGCGAATGGATCACGATGTCGAGCGGCCGGACGTCGTGCGGACCGTAGCCTTCGGCGTGATGAAACAATTCGTGCGCCAGCGTCGCGGCGAGGTCTGCGGCGGTGCCGCTCAGCAACAGCTCCGGCTTCAGTGTCGCTTCGACGGCGGCGGCGAACAGCCGTTCCTTCGAGCCGAAGCAGCGGTGCACGTAGGCGACGTCGACGTCGACATCAGCGGCGATGTCACGCAGCCCGGTCGCCTCGTAGGACTGCCGGGCGAACCGCAGAATGGCGGCCTCGAGAATTCGGTCGCGCGTCGTGATCTTGGCGGGTGGCGTCTCGCGCGCAATGACGTTGTTGTTCAAGGGCGAGGTCCTGCGTTGAGACAACTAAGCGGAGCAGCTCTGATGCATGTGGGACACAGCTAACGCCACCGTGATCAACCGCTGTTGATCTCCCTCAAGGTGTCGGCCGCGTGGCGCTGCAAAGTCGGGCCACATGCCGGTGTCGAGGATGCGGTCGGTCGCGTCCCCGCGAAGCGGCGCCGACTGGAGAGCGTGTCGATGGCGACGGACTGGAAGCGTTGGGTGATGATTGTCGCCGTGGTGGCGGTGGCGGGCGGCGGATACGTCGCGTGGCGCACCTTCGGGACGAAGGCGCTGCCGCCGGGAATCGCCAGCGGCAACGGCCGGATCGAAGCCACCGAGATCGACATCTCGACCAAGGCGGCCGGACGTATCCGAGAGATCCTGGTGCGCGAAGGCGATTTCGTCACCGCCGGGCAGGTGCTGGCGCGGATGGACACCGATCAGCTCGAAGCGCAGCGCCGTCAGGCCGAGGCGCAGTTGCGCCGCGCAACGATCGGCGTGCAGACCGCGACCAGCCTGGTTACTCAGCGCGACGCCGAGCGCGAGGCGGCGATCGCCGTAGTGGCGCAGCGCGACGCGCAGCTCGACGCGCTGGAGCGCCGGCTGGCGCGCGCCGAGACGCTGATCAAGACCAATGCGGTGTCGCAGCAGGTGCTCGACGACGACCGCGCCAACGAGCAAGGCGCCAAGGCCGCGGTCGCGGCCGCCAAGGCGCAGCTCGCCGCAACCGAGGCTGCGATCAGCGCCGCGAAGGCGCAGGTCGTCGATGCCGGCGCCGCCGTCGACGCGGCCAAGGCGGCGATCGACAGCATCACGGTGGAGATCAATGACAGCACGCTGAAATCGCCGCGCGACGGCCGGGTGCAGTATCGCGTCGCGCAGCCCGGCGAAGTGCTCGCTGCCGGCGGCCGCGTGCTCAACCTCGTCGACCTCAGCGACGTCTACATGACCTTCTTCCTGCCGACCGCGCAGGCTGGCCAGGTCGCGATCGGTGCCGATGTGCGCTTGGTGCTCGATGCGCTGCCCGATGTGGTGATCCCGGCGAAGGCGACCTTCGTGGCCGACACCGCGCAGTTCACGCCCAAGACGGTGGAGACCGAGGAGGAGCGCCAGAAGCTGATGTTCCGCGTCAAGGCGCACATCCCGCAGGAATTGCTGCGCAAATACATCGCGATGGTCAAGACCGGCCTGCCGGGTGTCGCGTATGTCCAGCTTGATCCCAAAGCGCAATGGCCCGCCAAAGTCAGCGGAGCGCCGGTGCAATGAGCGACCCCGCGGCGGGCCTCGCGACGCCTGCGCCGATCGTCCGCCTCAAAGGCGTGTCGCTGCGCTACGGCAAGACGCTGGCGCTCGATAATATCACGCTGGATCTGCCGTCCGGCTGCATGATCGGACTCATCGGTCCCGACGGCGTCGGCAAGTCGAGCCTGTTATCACTGATCTCGGGCGCGCGGGCGGTTCAGCAGGGCCGCGTCGAGGTCTTTGGTGGCGATATCGCCGATCCGAAGCATCGCCGCGACTCGTGCCCTCGGATTGCCTATATGCCGCAAGGGCTTGGCAAGAACCTGTATCCGACGCTGTCGGTGTTCGAGAACGTCGACTTCTTCGGCCGATTGTTCGGCCAGGGGCATGCCGAGCGCGTCCAGCGGATTGCCGAACTACTTGAAAGCACGGGGCTTTCGGCGTTCGCGGAGCGGCCGGCGGGCAAGCTCTCGGGCGGCATGAAGCAGAAGCTCGGGCTGTGCTGCGCGCTGATCCACGATCCGGACCTCTTGATCCTGGACGAGCCGACCACCGGCGTCGATCCGCTGTCGCGCCGGCAGTTCTGGGAATTGATCAACGATATCAGGGCGCAGCGCCCCGGTATGAGCGTCGTTGTGGCGACCGCCTACATGGAGGAGGCGGAGCGCTTCGACCATCTGGTGGCGATGAATGCCGGGCGCGTGCTGGCCCAGGCGCCGCCCGCGGAATTGTTGAGGCAAACTCAAGGCAGCACGCTCGACGCCGCGTTCATCGCCCTGCTGCCCGAAGACGAGCGCCGCGGCTATTCCGAGGTGGTGATTCCGCCGCGCAATACGGGTCAGTCCGAGGTTGCGATCGAGGCCGAGCATCTCACGATGAAGTTCGGCGACTTCACCGCGGTCGACGACGTGTCGTTCCGGATCGAGCAGGGCGAGATCTTCGGCTTCCTCGGCTCCAACGGCTGCGGCAAGACCACCACGATGAAGATGCTGACCGGACTGTTAGCAGCGACCGAGGGCAAGGCGCGGCTGTTCGGCAACGAGGTCGATCCGAACGACATGTCGGTGCGCCGCCGCGTCGGCTACATGTCGCAGGCGTTCTCGCTCTACAGCGAACTCACCGTCAGGCAGAATCTCGAACTCCACGCGAAGTTGTTCCGGATGGAGCCGGAGACGATCGAGCCGCGCATCGCCGAGATGGTGCGGCGGTTCGACCTCACCGAGATCATCGACAAGCTACCGGACGAACTGCCGCTCGGCATCAGGCAGCGGCTCTCGCTGGCGGTGGCGATGATCCATTCGCCCGGCATCCTGATTCTCGACGAGCCGACTTCCGGCGTCGATCCGGTGGCGCGCGACGGCTTCTGGCAGATCCTCTCGGACCTGTCGCGCAACGACAACGTCACCATCTTCGTCTCGACGCATTTCATGAACGAGGCCGAGCGCTGCGACCGCATCTCGCTGATGCATGCCGGCCGCGTGCTGATCAGCGACTCGCCGCGCGCCATCGTCGAGAGCCGCAAGGCCGCCAATCTCGAGACCGCGTTCATCGCCTATCTGGAAGATGCGATCGGCGCTCAGGCGAAGCCGGCGTCCGTCGCTGCCGCCGCAACCGCGATCGAAGACAAGAAACCTCCGCGCGCGTCGATGCGCACCTGGTTCGATCCGCGGCGGATGTTCGCCTATACGCGGCGCGAGGCGCTGGAGCTGCGGCGCGATCCGATCCGCGCCACCATGGCGCTGCTCGGCAGCGTGGTGCTGATGTTCGTGCTCGGCTATGGCATCAATCTCGACGTCGAGAAGCTGACCTTCGCGGCGCTCGACCGCGACGACACCACGATCAGCCGCGACTACATCCTCAACATCGCCGGTTCGCGCTACTTTGCCGAGCAGCGGCCGATCACCGACTACGCCGATTTGGACCGGCGGATGCGTAGCGGCGAGCTGACTATGGCGATCGAGATCCCGCCCGGCTTCGGCCGCGACGTGTCGCACGGTCGCCCGGTCGAGATCGGCACCTGGATCGACGGCGGCATGCCGGCGCGGGCCGAGACCGCGCGCGGCTACGCGCAGGCGATGCATCTGGCCTGGCTGAGCCAGAAGGCGCGCGAACTCTACGGCGACGCCGCGGTCGCCGGCAGCTTCCAGATCGCGATGCGCTATCGCTACAATCCGGGGATCAAGAGCCTGGTGGCGATGGCGCCGGCGGTGATTCCGCTGCTGCTGCTGATGATCCCGGCGATGCTGGCGGTGCTCAGCGTGGTGCGCGAGAAGGAGCTCGGCTCGATCATCAACTTCTACGCAACGCCGACCACGCGGCTGGAATTCCTGATCGGCAAGCAGTTGCCCTATGTGGTGCTGGCGATGGTGAATTGCGTGTTGCTCACGGCGTTCGCGATCTTCATCTTCCAGGTGCCGTTCACCGGCAGCTTCCTGGCCTTCGGCACCGGCGCGCTGCTCTACGTCATCATCGCCACCGGCCTCGGCCTGGTGCTCTCCACCTTCATGCAGAGCCAGATCGCCGCGATCTTCGGCACCGCGCTGCTGACGCTGATCCCGGCGCTGCAGTTCTCCGGGCTGATCGACCCGGTGTCGTCGCTGCAGGGCTTCGGCGCGGTGGTGGGCACGCTGTATCCGACCACGTACTTCGTCAACATCTCGCGCGGTGCCTTCTCCAAGGGGCTCGGCTTCGCCGACATGTGGTCGTCGATCGTGCCGCTGCTGATCACCGTGCCGCTGCTGCTCGGCGCCGGCGCGGCGCTCCTCAAGAAACAGGCGAAGTGACCGTGCGGATCTCCAACATCGTTCAGCTCGGCGTCAAGGAACTGCGCGGCCTGCTGCGCGATCCGATGCTGATGGTGCTGATCGTCTACGCCTTCACGGCCTCGATCTACATCGAATCCAAGGCGCTGCCGGAGACGCTCAACCACGCCGCGATCTCGATCGTCGACGAGGACCGCTCGCCGGTGTCGGAACGGATCATCACGGCGTTCAATCCGCCGTATTTCTCGATTCCCAAGCTGATCACCCAGGCCGAGATGGACAAGCGGATGGACGCCGGGCTCGACACCTTCGCGCTCGACATCCCGCCGGACTTCCAGCGCGACCTGTTGGCCAAGCGATCGCCGACCATCCAGCTCAATATCGACGCCACCCGCATGACGCAGGCGTTCACCGGCGGCGGCTATGTGCAGACCATCGTCACCGGCGAGATCAACGAGTTTCTGGCGCGGCACCGCGCCGCGACCTCGGTCCCGGTCGAGCAGACGTTGCGCGTGCGCTTCAACGCCGAGCTCAACAAAGGCTGGTTCGGCGCCGTCAACGAACTGATCACCGCCATCACCATGCTGTCGATCATCCTGACGGGCGCGGCGTTGATCCGCGAGCGCGAGCACGGCACCATCGAGCATCTGCTGGTGATGCCGGTGACGCCGCTCGAGATCATGATCAGCAAGGTGTGGTCGATGGGCGGCGTGGTGCTGCTCGCCTCCGCCTTCGCGCTGGCGGTGGTGATCCAGGGCGTACTGAGCGTGCCGGTGCAGGGCTCGATGCTGCTGTTCCTGCTCGGCACCGCGCTGCATCTGTTCGCCACCACCAGCATGGGCATCTATCTCGCCACCGCCGCCGGCACGATGCCGCAATTCGGTCTGCTGATGATGCTGATCCTGGTGCCGCTGCAGGCGCTGTCCGGCGGTCTCACCCCGCGCGAAAGCATGCCGCAGATCATCCAGGACATCATGCTGCTGGCGCCGAATACGCACTTCGTGTCGCTGTCCCAGGCGATCCTGTTCCGCGGCGCCGGCCTCGACGTGGTCTGGCCGCAATTCCTCGCCCTGCTGGTGATCGGCACCACCCTGTTCGCCCTCGCGCTCAATCACTTCCGGCGATTCCTGAACGCGTGAGAGGCGGAGGTCGTCGTCGTGCGAGTCCGGTTCCCTCTCATGTAGACCCGATTGCCTCCCCCCGCCGCAGCGCGCTCCCTCTCCCGCTTGCGGGAGAGGGCTGGGGTGAGGGCAACGCGGGCACAGTGTTTTGGGAGCCTCGCCGGCGCAGTGTCTGGGGACCCCCACCCCCGACCCCTCCCCGCAAGGGGGAGGGGGGCCGAGACGCCGAGCTTGAGGTTGATGAGTATCGGCGGCAATCGTTTCCCAACTCGGCCGCCCCAAACCGCAGCGCGCTCCCTCTCCCGCTTGCGGGAGAGGGTTGGGGTGAGGGCGACGCGGGCACA
>NZ_LJIC01000207.1 GCF_001295845.1 Rhodopseudomonas sp. AAP120
GGGGGGGGGTGGCGAAGAGTTCATCCGCAGTGCCCGCGGCTCACCCCACCCCGTCGCTCATCCCGCTACGCGGGCTGAGCGCCGACCCTCCCCCTCCAGGGGAGGGTGAACAGGGCTCGCGGTCGATCTCGATGTTCATTTCTGAAACTGAGAAGCCGCTCGTCTTACCTAAGCATTCGCCTCCGCGACGAACGCATCGATCAGCGCATCGAAACGCTCAGGCTGCTCCCATTGCGGTAGGTGGCCGGCGTCTTCGATCACCTGAACGGCGCCACGCCACAGCGTCGGCATCGTCAACGTCTTGAAGTAATCGCCGTTGATGAGTTGCTCCTCGGCGCCGTGCAGCACCGCGAGCGGCTGCCTCAGGTTTGCCACAACGTCGATTTCGTCCCGATAGCCGCCCGGCGCGATGCTGGCGGCGAGCTGGCCACGCGCGCGCCCGTCGGTCCGCAACACGTCCGCCACCATGTCGGCCGGCAGCTCGCTGATGCCGGGCCGGAACGCCGCCGCCACATAGGCCCGTGCCTGCTCCTCGTTCAGCTCCGGCTGAAACGTGTAGGCCATTGCGGGCGTTGCGAGAAATGCCTGCTCCATCGCCGGCGGAAAGCCGATCGGCGGCGTGCCGAAGATCGCAAAGCCCTTCGCCTGCGGCAGATCCGGCGCCGCCTCCAGCACGATATGGCCGCCGAGACTCCAGCCGACGAACACCGCGTCGGTCGCGCCGAGCTGCTCCGCGAACTCGCGCAGCATCCCCGCATAGCCCGGCATCGTATAGGTCGCCGCCGGATCCGCCGCATCGGCCGAGCCGCCATGGCCGGGCAAATCCGGCACCAATATCCGATACTTGCTACCGAGCGAGCCGTCGAGCTGCCGGGCGAAGGCGCGCGACGACGCCGAGTTGCCGTGGACGATGACGATGGTCGGCCCGCTGCCGCCGGATTGGCGGTAGGCGATCCGCCCGGCGGACGTGTCGATCGATTGGGTCTGCATACTGGTATCCCTTCACCCCTTACGGTGGTGATAAGATACCAAAGCGGTATCCTGGGGAAGTCCAGCTTGCGAAACCCACCTCAATCGGCCGCTGCCGCGTCCAAAAGGGGGCGGCCTCGGCGCGGGGGATCAGCGCAACCCCGGCCAAGGCCGCGTGCGTCGATCGGCGGATCGGACGCGCTCAAAGCATCGTGATTCGGTCGGACGATAGTGAGGCGCGGCGATGTTTAAATCCGCGATGATCAATGTCGAAATTGGGACGACATCGATCCGGTGAACTAATCGTCGACTAACCGCCCGTCTTCTCGGCCTGCGCGTACACCTGCTTGGCCAATTGGCTGAGCCTGTCCTTGTCTGTCGGTCCCGCCAGCACGTAGCCGACGCCGCGGTCCGCCCAGAACAGGGCGCCGTCGCGCGCGTCGCTGGCGTAGCGCATCTGCGCCACATCGGTGTTGGCGCGCGAGGTGAACAGAGTGAACCGCTCGCCATTGGCGCTCTCGTACATCAGGAAAGCGGCCGGAGCGTCCGGACCTGGCAGCAGCCGCCCGCCGACCAGCTTGAGGCCGCTGGCCTCCAGCTCCGGCGCCGTCACCGTGTAGCCGACGCGCTTCGACAGCCATTGCTGCAGATGTGCCCGCTCCGAGGCTTCGACTTCGACCGGGTGGCGTACCTCGACCACATAGAGACGATGGGCGTCGAGTGCATCCACGGTGAAGCTGCGGAAGGTGCTCGGCGCCGTGGCCGCGCCGCGCGCGAACCAGCCGGCGCCGCCGCCGACCACGAACGCCGCCAGCGTCGCGGCGATTGCGCCGACGACCCAGCGCCGCGGCGGCGCCGCGCTCAGCCGGTCGAGCTGCAGCCGTGGCGGCACCGGCTC
>NZ_LJIC01000208.1 GCF_001295845.1 Rhodopseudomonas sp. AAP120
GGCTCCGGCCAAGCCGGTTGCCGCCGTCGCTCCGAAGCCCGAGCCGCCCAAGCCGGCTCCTCAGCCGAGCAAGCCCGCGGCCATGACCCCACCGCCTGCACCGAGCCCGCCGCCGCAAGCCGCCGCGCCGAAACCGGCCGCCGCGCCCAAGCCGGCCCCTGCGCCGCCGCCGGCCGCCGAGAGCAACAGCCAGGACGATATCGACGCATTGCTCGCCGGGCTCGACGCCGCGACCGTCGAAGAAGAGGTGCGCCCGCCGCAGCCGGACGGCGACGTGCTGGAACTGACCGACGAGATGGCGCTGCCGGAGCCCGAGCCGGCTCCACCGCCGGCGCCGACCCCGTTGCCGCATGCGGCATTCCAGAAGCCGATCGAAGACGATCTGGAATTCGCCGAGGCCGCGCCGAAGCCGCGCGCGCCCGAGCCGCGGGCGCCGGAACCGCCGCCGCAGCCTCCGCAGGCGTCCTGGTCGGAGGAGCCGCAGGCGCCGATCATGTCGCGCGCGACGATGTCGGCGGTCGAATCCGCCTTCAACTCGCTCGCCAATACCGTTCTCAGCAACAACGCCCGCACGCTTGAAGACCTGGTCAAGGAGATGCTGCGGCCGATGCTGAAGTCCTGGCTCGACGACAATCTGCCGACCTTGGTCGAGCGGATCGTGCGCCAGGAGATCGAACGCGTCTCCCGCGGCCGCTGAGGCGAGGGCGACGCGCTTCACCCCGGCCGCCGCAATCCTGTTTTTCATCCTGTTTGGCGGTCGGACCTGCGCGGCTGACCCGTCCGCTTGACCTGCGCCGTTGACTTGCGGCGCTCCGGAAGGTTTCTAGCCCCGACCAGACGCGCGTCCGCCGCCGGCACGCGCCATTTTTGATTGCATGGCCATGATCGAGAAAACCTACCAGCCCGCCGACATCGAAGGCCGCATCGCGCGCGCCTGGGACGAAGCCGATGCCTTCAAGGCCGGGCGACCCGACCGCCAGGGCGCCGAGCCGTATTCGATCGTGATCCCGCCGCCGAACGTCACCGGCTCGCTGCATATGGGCCATGCGCTCAACAACACGCTGCAGGACATTTTGTGCCGGTTCGAGCGGATGCGCGGCCGCGACGTGCTGTGGCAGCCCGGCACCGACCACGCCGGCATCGCCACCCAGATGGTGGTCGAGCGCCAGCTGATGGAGCGCCAGGAGCCCGGCCGGCGCGACATGGGCCGCGCCAAGTTTCTTGAGCGCGTCTGGCAGTGGAAGGCCGAAAGCGGCGGCGTCATCGTCAACCAGCTCAAGCGGCTCGGCGCGTCGTGCGACTGGTCGCGCGAGCGCTTCACCATGGACGAGGGGCTGTCACGCGCCGTCGTCAAGGTGTTCGTCGAACTACATCGCCAAGGCCTGATCTACAAGGACAAGCGGCTGGTCAACTGGGACCCGAAGCTGCTGACCGCGATCTCCGATCTCGAAGTGCAGCAGATCGAGGTCAAGGGCAATCTCTGGCACCTGCGCTATCCGATCGAGGGCAAGCAGTTCGATCCGGCTGATCCGTCGAGCTTCATCGTCGTCGCCACCACGCGGCCCGAAACGATGCTGGGCGACACCGCGGTCGCGGTGAATCCGGAAGACGAGCGCTACACCCATCTTATCGGCAAGCACGTCATCCTGCCGCTGGTCGGCCGCCGCATTCCGATCGTCGGCGACGAGTACTCCGATCCCGAGAAGGGCTCGGGCGCCGTGAAGATCACGCCGGCGCACGACTTCAACGACTTCGAGGTCGGCAGGCGGCATCATCTGCCGCAGATCAACGTGCTCGACATCGAGGGCAAGATCTCGATCGCCGACAACAGCGCCTATCTCGAAGGCCTGCCGGAAGGCGCGCATGAATTCGCCGAGGAGTTGGAAGGCACCGATCGCTTCGCCGCGCGAAAGCTCATCGTGCAGCGGCTCGACGATTTCGGCTTCCTGGAGAAGATCGAGCCCAACGTCCACATGGTGCCGCACGGCGACCGTTCGGGCGTGGCGATCGAGCCGTTCCTCACCGACCAGTGGTACGTCGACGCCAAGACCATGGCGCAGCCGGCGATCGCAGCGGTGCGCTCGGGCGCGACCACCTTCGTGCCGAAGAACTGGGAGAAGACGTATTTCGAATGGATGGAAAACATCCAGCCGTGGTGCATCTCGCGCCAGCTGTGGTGGGGCCATCAGATCCCGGCCTGGTACGGCCCGGACGGCAAGGTGTTCGTCGCCGAGACCGAGGAAGAGGCGATCGGCAACGCGCTCGGCTATTATGTCGAGCAGGAAGTGCTGACGCCGGCGCAGGCGCACGACATGGCCGAAGATCCGGTCAAGCGCGAGGGCTTCATCACGCGCGACGAGGACGTGCTCGACACCTGGTTCTCCTCGGCGCTGTGGCCGTTCTCGACGCTCGGCTGGCCGGACGAGGCGCCGGAGATCGCGCGCTACTACCCGACCAACGTGCTGGTCACCGGCTTCGACATCATCTTCTTCTGGGTCGCCCGGATGATGATGATGGGCCTGCACTTCATGGACGATGTGCCGTTCCCGACCGTCTACATCCACGCCCTCGTCCGCGACGAGAAGGGCGCCAAGATGTCGAAGTCCAAGGGCAACGTCATCGATCCGCTCAATCTGATCGATCAGTACGGCGCCGACGCGCTGCGCTTCACGCTGGCCGCGATGGCGGCGCAGGGCCGCGACATCAAGCTCGCCTCATCCCGCGTCGAAGGCTATCGCAACTTCGCCACCAAGCTGTGGAACGCCTGCCGCTTCGCCGAGATGAACGGCTGCGCGGCGCCGGCCGGCTTCGACTACACGTCGGCGAAGGAGACGCTGAACCGCTGGATCGCGCACGAGACGGTGCGGGCGGTGAAGGATGTCACCGAAGCGATCGAGACCTATCGGTTCAACGACGCGGCCGGCGCGGCCTATCGCTTCGTCTGGAACGTGTATTGTGACTGGTATCTCGAACTCGCCAAGCCGGTGCTGATGGGCGAGGACAGCCCCGCCAAGGCCGAGACCCGCGCGATGGTGGCGTGGGCGCGCGACGAGATCCTCAAGCTGCTGCATCCGTTCATGCCGTTCATCACCGAGGAACTGTGGGCGGTGACGGCGCCGCGCGACGGTTTGTTGGTGCTGGCGCAATGGCCGCGCAAGGCCGGCATGAGCGAGGAGCAGCTCGCGGTGATGACCGCGTCGGCGGCGAGCGATCCGATGGTCGCGCCGGCGCTGCTCAACATCCCGACCGAGCAGCCCGACTTCACCGACGACGCCGCCGAGGCCGAGATCGGCTGGGTGGTCGATCTCGTCACGGCGATCCGCTCGGTGCGCGCCGAGATGAACATCGCGCCGTCGACGCTCACGCCGCTGGTGCTGGCCGGCGTGCCGGCCGAAACCCAGCATCGCGCCGAGCGCTGGAGCGACGTGATCAAGCGGCTGGCGCGCGTCGGCGAGATCAGCTTCGCCGATGCCGCACCGCAGGGCGCCGTGCAGCTCCTGGTCCGCGGCGACGTCGCGGCGCTGCCGCTGAAGGGCGTGATCGACTTCGCGGTCGAGCAGGCCCGGCTGGAGAAGGAACTCGGCAAGGCCGAAGCCGACATCAAGCGCGCCGAGGCGAAGCTCGCCAACGAGAAGTTCGTCGCCAACGCCGCAGAGGAAGTGGTCGAGGAAGAACGCGAAAAGCGCGAAGCCGCGATCGCCCGCAAGATGAAGATCCTCGAAGCCCTGCTGCGGATCAAGAACGCCAGCTGAGCCGTGCCCCGGATACAGCGCAGCGCGCCGCCCTTTGCGGCGTGGTGCGCTGCTGATCCGGGGCCCCGGTGTCCGGCGCTGACGCAAAACCGGGGTCCCGGATCTGCGGAGTAACGCTGCGCGTTGCGCCGCGTCCGGGACACGGGTCAGCGCGGGAACGGCTTGCTCACAAATTTCGAGCCCCTCAGCCCGAACCGCCACGGATAGTCCGCCGCCTTGGTGATGCCGATGCGGGGGCCGGTGACGATGTCCGGCGTGGTCGTCCGTCGGTGGATCGCGAACGGTGCGGCGTCGAGCGGCAGGGCATTCGCGGCGATGGTGATGCCGAGCGCCTGGGTCAGCTTGCCGGGCCCGGAGCACAGCGTGCGCGGATCGTCGAGCCCGCGCCGCTTGCGCATCGCATCCACCCCATGCGTCGGCTCCAGCGCGCGGATCAGGACGGCGCTGGCGGAGCCTTCCGCCTCACAGACGAAATTCACGCACCAGTGGATGCCGTAGGAGCGGTAGACGTAGGCGTAACCGGGCGGGCCGAACATCACCGCGTTGCGCGGCGTCTCCCCGCCATAGGAATGCGCCGCCGGGTCGGTGTGGTGATAGGCCTCGACCTCGACGATGACGCCGCCGACGCCGCCATACAGCAGCGTCGCTCCGATCAGCTCGGGCGCGACGGCGTGAACGCTCCGCGCGAAGAAGCGCCGGGTCAGCAGCGGGCCGAGACGACTTGCGGCAGGCGCCAACTCGGCGGGCGCAGCGGGAACGCGGGAGCGGGGCATCGATCCGGGGCGAGAAGAGGTCGGGACGGCGCGGACGCGCCGGGATTGCCGAAGATTCGAGCATTATTCCAAGGGATAAGCGCCCGCAAGCGGCCCGGGTTGCGGGACGGGGATTGCCGGATTAGGTAGGGTTCTCGCATCCAATCCGGGGCCAGCATGGTCGTTCTTGTCGATACCGTCTCAGCCAATCCCGTCCGTCCCCGGCATCCGGAGAAGGCGGCGCGGCCGGATGCGCTGTCGCCGAAGAAGCCGGACTGGATCCGCGTCCGCGCCCCGACGTCGCGTGGCTATGGCGAGACCAAGGGCATCGTCAAGGAAAACGGCCTCGTCACGGTGTGCGAGGAGGCCGGCTGCCCGAATATCGGCGAGTGCTGGGACAAGAAGCACGCCACCTTCATGATCATGGGGGACACCTGCACCCGGGCCTGCGCGTTCTGCAACGTCAAGACCGGGATGCCCGGCGCGCTCGACCCCAACGAGCCGGCCTACGTCGCCGAGGCGACCCGCAAGCTCGGGCTGCAGCATCTCGTCATCACCTCGGTCGATCGCGACGATCTCGCCGACGGCGGCGCGGCGCATTTCGCCGCGACGATCCGCGCCGTGCGCGAAGCCTGCCCGACCACCACGATCGAGATCCTGACGCCGGACTTCCTGCGCAAGGACGGCGCGCTCGAAGTCGTGGTCGCCGCCAAGCCCGACGTGTTCAACCACAATCTCGAAACCGTGCCGTCGCGCTATCTGTCGGTGCGGCCCGGCGCCCGCTACTTCCATTCGATCCGGCTGCTGCAGCGGGTCAAGGAACTCGACGGGGCCATCTTCACCAAGTCCGGCATCATGGTCGGGCTCGGCGAGGAGCGCCACGAGGTGCTGCAGGTGATGGACGACCTGCGCTCGGCCGATGTCGACTTCCTCACCATCGGCCAATATCTGCAGCCGACCCGCAAGCACCACGCGGTGATGCGCTTCGTCACGCCGGACGAATTCGCCGGCTATCAGACCACCGCCTACGCCAAGGGATTCCTGATGGTGTCGGCGTCGCCGATGACGCGCTCGTCGCATCACGCCGGCGAGGATTTTGCCAAGCTGAAGGCGGCCCGCGCCGCGCTGGCGCGCTGAGCTTCGCCGATGCCGCAGTTTTCCAGCAAGCGCCGCGTGCCGCACAGCGCCCAGCAGATGTTCGACCTCGTTGCCGATGTCGAGCGCTATCCGCAATTCGTGCCGCTGTGCAAGGCGCTGAAGATCCGCGAGCGCAACGTTCAGCCGGACGGCACCGAAGTGGTGATCGCCGACATGACGGTGTCGTTCAAGCTGGTGCAGGAGACGTTCACCAGCCGCGTCACGCTCGACCGCGACAATCTGAAGATTCTCGTCGAGTATTTGAAGGGGCCGTTCTCCAATCTGGAGAACCGCTGGACCTTCGTGCCGAAAACCGAGCGCGCCTGTGAAGTCGGCTTTTTCCTCGCCTACGAGTTCAAGAGCCGCATGCTGGCGACCCTGATGGGCGCGATGTTCGACACCGCCTTCCACCGTTTCGCCGCCGCGTTCGAAACCCGCGCCGATCAGGTCTACGGCGGAACGCCGAAGCTGTCGCGGGCGTAGTTGGGTTCTGACCGTCATCAGCTCCGCCGTCATTGCGAGGAGCGCAGCGACGAAGCAATCCAGCTCAGTGCAAGGAGCTGGATTGCTTCGCTTCGCTCGCAATGACGGAGAGGCTGAGCACTCCACTATCCACAAACACCGCGGTCATCGCCCGGCTTGACCGGGCGACCCAGTATTCCAGGGCGGCTGCGGCTAAGTAACAAGCGCTCTGGGATACTGGGCCCTCCGCTTTCGCGGAGGGTGACGGTGGTGGTGGGGCGATGCCGTGCATCTCAGCCCGCCCCAAGACTGGCTTCATCGCGAAGATTGGCTTCCTCGCCAGATAAGCTTGGCTGCGACGAGTAGCTTCGTCGCTAACTCTTCTTCGGCTTTACCACCCGCTTCGGCGCCACGCGCTTTCCGGCGGCGGCGCGGCGGGGGGTGCGGGCTACGCGTTTGTGGACGCCGGTCGCCGGCGCGGGCTTGGCTTTGACGGGCGGCTTCGGGCCGCGGGCCAGTTCCAGCAGCATCCGCAACGCTTCGACCACCGAGCGCTGGCGCACGTTGCTGCGGCCGATCGCGCCGAAGCGGTGTTCACGGTGGATGATGCGGCCGTCGCGCGCAGCGGCGCCGAAATGCACCAGACCGACCGGCTTGTTCGGCGTCGCGCCGCCGGGGCCGGCGATGCCGGTGATCGATACCGCCAGATCGACGTCGGCTTTCTCGAGCGCGCCGACCGCCATGGCGATCGCGGTCTCCTTGCTGACCGCGCCGAAGGTGTTCAGCGTCGCCGTCTCGACGCCGAGCAAATCGTGCTTGGCGGCGTTGGAGTAGGTGACGAAGCCGCGGTCGATGACGTCGGACGAGCCGGGGATGTCGGTGAGCGCGCCAGCGACCAAGCCGCCGGTGCAGGATTCAGCCGTCGCGATCATCAGCTTGCGCGAACGGCACAGGTCGAGCAACGCGCGGGCGAGGGTGCGGGCGTCGTTGCTGCCCATCGCTAGGAGGCCAGACCGTCGGCGCCCCAGGGCAGCCGGATGGTGGCACTTGCGGTAGCGGCGATGCCTTCCTCGCGGCCGGTGAAGCCGAGCCGCTCGCTGGTGGTCGCCTTTACGGCGACGCGCGACACCGGCACGCCGGTGATCTCGGCAATGCGCTGACGCATCGGATCGCGCAGCGGACCGATCTTCGGTCGCTCGCAGATCATCGTCACTTCGAGATTGGCGATACGGCCGCCGCGCGCGGCGACGCGATCGACCGCGTACTTCAAGAACTTATCGGACGCCGCGCCCTTCCATTGCGGATCGGTCGGCGGAAAGTGCGAGCCGATGTCGCCGTCGGCCAGCGCGCCGAGGATTGCGTCGACCAGCGCGTGCAGGCCGACGTCACCATCCGAATGCGCCAGGAAGCCGCGATTATGCGGCACCTTGAGGCCGCACAGCCAGACGTGGTCGCCCTCGCCGAAAGCGTGGACGTCGTAGCCGGTGCCGGTGCGGATATCACCGAGCAGCGCCGTGAGGCGGCTCTCTTCGCGCGCAAAATCGTCCGGCGTGGTCAGTTTCATGTTGGCAGCATCGCCCTCGAAAGTCGCAACCGTCAATCCCGCCCATTCGGCGATCGCGGCGTCGTCGGTGAAATCATCGCGGCCGTCTCGGGCGGCGCGGCGGTGCGCGTCGAGAATGACGTCGAAGCGGAACGCCTGCGGCGTCTGGGCGATTCGCAGCGTCGCGCGGTCCGGCGTCGCTTCGACCTCGCTGGCGGCATTGATCTGCTTCACCGTGTCGGCGATCGCCACCACCGGCAGTGCCGCGCCGGTCTTGCCCGCGGCGATGATCGCGCGCGAGATCAGCGCGGGCGTGACAAAGGGACGCGCCGCGTCGTGGATCAGCACGATATCCGGCGCGAGGTCGGCGAGCGCTTCGAGGCCGGCGCGGACCGAGGCCTGCCGGGTCGCACCCCCGCCCACCGCGGGACGGAAATTGAGACCGGCAACCGCCTCGTTGAACAGCGCGGTGTCATCCGGATTGGTCACCGGCTGTACCGCGAAGATCTCCGGGTGGCTGCAGAATGGCAGCAAAGACCGCGCAATCACGGGGCGTCCGGCGAGCGTCCGGTATTGTTTCGGGCCGCCAGCGCCGGCGCGCAGGCCTCGGCCGGCGGCGACAATGATGGCAGCGGTACGGGGGGAGGTCGACATCGGTATCTGGGTCAGCTTCTTGGCAGGCAGTGAAACTCAGCGGGGTGCGCGCCAGCCCTTAGCATGACTAGGAGTGGATTCAGCATGTTTCGCGGTTCTGCCGCTGGGCATAATGCTGCAACGCACTTGCATGTCTGGTATAACTGGCTAAACTGTAGGCAATGACATATGATGCTCAAACATTGAGCTAGACCAGTCGCAATGAAGCGCTGGCGACCAAATGAGCAGCTTGTGACCCGCCCCACAGTAACAGGTTCGCCGCCTTTGAAAATCGGCAATATTGCGGTGGCCAATCGGGTGCTGCTGGCGCCGATGTCCGGAATTACCGACGCGCCGTTTCGCAAACAGGTCGCAGCGCTCGGCGCCGGCCTTGTCGTTTCCGAAATGACCGCCAGCGAGGACCTGGTCAACGGCCGCGCGATGTCGATTCGGCGCTGTGACGCGATCGAGGGCGGGCCGCACGTCGTTCAGCTTGCCGGCTGCCAGCCGCATTGGATGGCCGAGGGCGCGCGAATCGCCGAGGCGGGCGGCG
This sequence comes from Rhodopseudomonas sp. AAP120, assembly GCF_001295845.1. Classification (GTDB taxonomy): domain Bacteria; phylum Pseudomonadota; class Alphaproteobacteria; order Rhizobiales; family Xanthobacteraceae; genus Rhodopseudomonas. The sequence continues at coordinate 8,833 of NZ_LJIC01000208.1, forward strand.
CCGACATCATCGACATCAATATGGGCTGCCCGGCCCGGCATGTGACCGGTGGGCAGTCCGGCTCGGCGCTGATGCGCGATCTCGATCATGCGCTGACGTTGATCGAAGCGACGATCGGCGCGGTGCGCGTGCCGGTGACGCTGAAGATGCGGCTCGGCTGGGACGACAATTCGCGCAACGCGCCGGAGCTGGCGCGGCGCGCGCAGGACGCCGGCGTGCAGCTCGTCACCGTGCACGGCCGCACCCGCTGCCAGTTCTACAAGGGCGAGGCGGATTGGGCCGCGGTCCGCGCAGTGCGCGAGGCGATCGACATTCCGCTCGTCGTCAACGGCGATATCCTGACCTATGAGGATGCCGTCAACGCGCTCGATCAGTCAGGGGCCGATGCAGTGATGATCGGCCGCGGCGCGCAGGGCCAGCCGTGGCTGCCCGGCCAGATCGGCCGCCGACTCGCGGGCGGTAACGCCGAGGAGATGCCGTCGCTCACTGATCAGCTGACATATCTTCGCGAGCTCTATGACGGCGTGCTCGGCCTGTACGGCGAACGCATCGGCCTGCGCCACGCGCGAAAACATCTCGGCTGGTCGCTCGACGTCGCGGCCGCCTATAGCGGCGCGCCGGCCGACGCGCTCAAACACTGGAGAACCGAAATCCTCACCAACACCAATCCGGCCCGTGTGCATCGCGCGCTCACTGACGCCTACGACGACTTTGCCTGGAGAGCCGCAGCATGAACGCCGTCCTCGAACCGCGCGGCGTCAAGCCGAACGAGAGCGATGCGATCCTCAACGCGCTGCCGAATCCGGTGCTGCTGGTCGGCCCCGACGGCAAGATCATCGACGCCAACATGGCGGCGGAATCGTTCTTCGAAATCTCGACGCAGTTACTTCGCCGGCAGTCGTTGACCGAGCTGGTGCCGTTCGGCAGTCCGCTGCTGGCGCTGATCGAGCAGGTGCGCAGCGGCAATTCGCCGGTCAACGAATACAAGGTCGATCTGGGCACGCCACGGATCGGCGCCGACCGCCAGGTCGATCTGCACGTCGCGCCGCTCAACGAACGGCCGGGCCACATCGTGGTGATGCTGCAGGAGCGCACCATCGCCGACAAGATGGACCGCCAGCTCACGCACCGCAGCGCCGCGCGCTCGGTGATCGCGCTGGCCGCGATGCTGGCGCACGAGATCAAGAACCCGCTGTCCGGCATCCGCGGCGCGGCGCAGCTACTTGAGCAACAAGCATCATCCGAAGACCGCATGCTGACGCGGCTGATTTGCGACGAGGCCGACCGCATCGTCACGCTGGTCGACCGCATGGAAGTGTTCGGCGACGATCGCCCGGTGGCGCGCGGCCCGGTCAACATCCACTCGGTGCTGGATCACGTGAAGCGCCTGGCGCAATCCGGCTTCGCGCGAAATATCAAGTTTGTCGAAGACTACGACCCGTCGCTGCCGCCGGTGCTCGCCAATCAGGATCAGCTGATTCAGGTGTTCCTGAATCTCGTCAAGAACGCCGCCGAGGCGCTGGTCGATCTCGGCGCGGAGGGCGAGATCCAGCTCACCACCGCGTTCCGTCCCGGCGTGCGGTTGTCGGTGCCCGGCAAGAAAACCCGCGTGTCCCTGCCGCTGGAGTTCTGCGTCAAGGACAACGGCCCCGGCGTGCCCGAGGACCTGCTGCCGAATCTGTTCGATCCGTTCGTCACCACCAAGGCGTCGGGTTCGGGCCTCGGGCTCGCGCTGGTGGCCAAGATCGTCGGCGACCACGGCGGAATCATCGAATGTGAATCGCAGCCGCGCAAGACCACCTTCCGCGTGCTGCTGCCGATGTACAACACGGCGAAGGCCTACAATCAGAGTACGGGCGAGGACGAGCCGGCGTCGTCTCCTGCCTCACAGAACGCAAGATGAGGACTGACTAATGCCCGCAGGTAGTATTCTTGTAGCGGACGACGACACCGCCATTCGCACGGTCCTCAATCAGGCGCTGTCGCGCGCCGGATACGAGGTGCGGTTGACCGGCAACGCCGCGACGCTGTGGCGCTGGGTGAGCCAGGGCGAGGGCGATCTGGTGATCACCGACGTGGTGATGCCCGACGAAAACGCGTTCGACCTGTTACCACGCATCAAGAAGATGCGGCCCAATCTGCCTGTCATCGTGATGAGCGCGCAGAACACCTTCATGACCGCGATCCGCGCGTCGGAGAAGGGGGCCTACGAGTATCTGCCGAAGCCGTTCGACCTGAAGGAGCTGATCGCCATCGTCGGCCGCGCGCTGGCCGAGCCGAAGGAGCGCTCCAGCAATCCGGCGGACGAGGGCGAGTTCGATTCGATCCCGCTGGTCGGCCGTTCGCCGGCGATGCAGGAAATCTACCGCGTGCTGGCGCGGCTGATGCAGACCGATCTCACGGTAATGATCTCCGGCGAGTCCGGCACCGGCAAGGAGCTGGTGTCGCGCGCGCTGCACGATTACGGCAAGCGCCGCAACGGCCCGTTCGTCGCCGTCAACATGGCGGCGATCCCGCGCGACCTGATCGAATCGGAGTTGTTCGGCCACGAGCGCGGCGCCTTCACCGGCGCCAACAGCCGCGCCTCCGGCCGGTTCGAACAGGCCGAAGGCGGCACGCTGTTCCTCGACGAAATCGGCGACATGCCGATGGAAGCGCAGACCCGCTTGCTGCGCGTGCTGCAGCAGGGCGAGTACACCACGGTCGGCGGTCGCACCCCGATCAAGACCGACGTCCGCATCGTCGCCGCCTCGAACAAGGACCTTCGTATCCTGATCCAGCAGGGGCTGTTCCGCGAAGATCTGTTCTTCCGCCTCAACGTCGTGCCGCTGCGGCTGCCGCCGCTGCGCGAACACATCGAGGATCTCCCCGATCTGGTGCGGCACTTCTTCGCGCTCGCCGAGAAGGACGGGCTGCCGGCTAAAAAGCTCGACGCCGCAGCTTTGGAGCGGCTCAAGCAGCATCGCTGGCCCGGCAACGTCCGCGAACTCGAGAACCTCGCCCGCCGTCTCGCGGCGCTGTACCCGCAGGACGTCATCACCGCCTCGGTGATCGACGGCGAGCT
>NZ_LJIC01000209.1 GCF_001295845.1 Rhodopseudomonas sp. AAP120
TGCTCTGCTCCCCTCCCCCTTGCGGGGAGGGGTCGGGGGTGGGGGTCCCCAGGCACCGTGCTCGTGGCTCCCTCACCCAACCCTCTCCCGCAGGCGGGAGAGGGAGTGCGCCCTGCTCTGCTCCCCTCCCCCTTGCGGGGAGGGGTCGGGGGTGGGGGTCCCCGGGCACTGTGCTCGCGTCGCCCTCAGCCCGGCCCTCTCCCGCACGCGGGAGAGGGAGTGCGCCGTGGTTGGGGCTTACGTCGCATCCCATAAGTGAGTAGGTCGCCGATCATGAATCCCTCTGCCATCGAACTCACGCACGTCGCCCGGCGCTTCGTCACGCCGGCGGGTGATGTGCTGTCGGCGCTCGAGGATTTCGACCTCTCGGTCGCGCCCGGTGAGTTTTGCGCGATCGTCGGACCGACCGGCTGCGGCAAGTCGACGACGCTGGGGCTGATCGCCGGGCTGGCGAAGCCGCAGGCCGGGCGCGTGACGCTGTTCGACGCGCCGGTCGAGGGCGTCGATCGCCGGGTCGGCTTCGTGTTTCAGCAGGACGCGGTGTTTCCCTGGCGCGACGTGCTGCACAATGTGATGGCCGGGCCGCTGTTTCGCGGCATGGCCAGGCAGCAGGCCGAAGCCGAGGCACGCGACTGGATCGCGCGGGTCGGGCTGAAGGGCTTCGAGCATCACCATCCGCACCAGCTTTCCGGCGGCATGCGCAAGCGCGTCGCGCTGGCGCAGACCTTCATCAACAAGCCGCAGGTGCTGCTGATGGACGAGCCGTTTTCGGCGCTCGACGTGCAGACCCGCGAACTGATGCAGGAAGAACTGCTGCAGCTCTGGGCCGAGGCGAAGGCAGCGGTGCTGTTCGTCACCCACGATCTCGACGAGGCGATCCTGCTGGCCGACCGCGTCGCGGTGCTGACCACGCGGCCGGCGCGGGTGAAGTCCGTCCACACCATCGACCTGCCGCGCCCGCGCGACGTCGCCACGCTACGCTACGACGAACGCTTCATCGCCATCGCCCGCAAGATCAGCGACGACCTGCGCGAGGAAGTGCTGCGCGCGAGGGCGGGGCAATGAGGAGGATCCAAGCCGCGCTCTCCCCCGTCATTGCGAGCGAAGCGAAGCAATCCAGTTCAGTGCACGGAGCTGGATTGCTTCGTCGCTGCGCTCCTCGCAATGACGGAGAGGCGGGCCGATGACCGAGATGACGGCGGCCGAACCGCTCGCGGTTCGCATGCGGCGGCGGGCACGGCTTGTATTAGCGCTGCGGCTGGCGGTGCTGGTCGTGCTGGTGGCGGGCTGGGAGCTGGGCGTGCGGTTCGGCCTGATCGATCCGTTCTTCTTTGGCCAGCCGAGCGGCATCGTGCTCAAGCTGATCGACTGGACGCAGAACGGCACCTCGATCGGGCCGCTGTGGAAGCAGGTCTGGGTGACGATCTACGAGGCCGGCGCCGGCTTCCTGATCGGCGCGGTGCTGGGCGTGCTGTGCGGCATCGCGCTCGGCCGCAATCACCTGCTGTCCGACGTGTTCTCGATCTACATCAAGGTCGCCAATTCGATCCCGCGCGTGGTGCTCGGCTCGATCTTCATCGTCGCGCTGGGGCTCGGCGCCGCATCGAAGATCGCGCTGGCGGTCGTCATGGTGTTCTTCGTGGTGTTCGCCAATGCGTTCCAGGGCGTGCGCGAGGCCGACAAGAACCTGATCGCCAATGCGCGGATTCTCGGCGCCAGCCCGTGGCAGGTCACGACCTCGGTGGTGATCCCCTCGGCGCTGTCGTGGATCCTCGCGAGCCTGCATGTCAGCTTCGGCTTCGCGCTGGTCGGCGCCATCGTGGGCGAATTCCTCGGCGCCCGCGAAGGCATGGGCCTCTTGATCGCCACCGCGCAGGGCTCGTTCGACAGCAACGGCGTGTTCGCCGCGATGATCGTCATCGCCGTGGTGGCACTCGCGGCCGAGTGGCTGCTGACCGCGCTGGAGAATAGGCTGCTGACCTGGCGGCCGGAGACGAACGTGCACGAGTAGTCGATAGCGGGCACTGAGTGCGTGGCTCCCTCACCCCAGCCCTCTCCCGCAGGCGGGAGAGGGAGCGCGCTGCGGTTGGGGAGAGGGTGTGAGCAGCAAGATCGACGAGTCGCTCAACGCGATGACTCTGCCGCGGCGCCCTGCTCCCCTCCCCCTTG
>NZ_LJIC01000021.1 GCF_001295845.1 Rhodopseudomonas sp. AAP120
CCAGCCCCTCGGCCGCAAGCCGCGCCAGCGCGGCGCGCACAATGGTGCGGCTCGCGCCGAACTTTTCCCCGATCGCGTCCTCGGGCAGCTTGGCGCCCGGCTGCAGCGCCTGCTCGATGATGGCGTGCCACAGCGCCTTGTAGATCACTGCGCCACGATCGGGCGCTGCTTGTTTGTCGGCCATGGTGTTCGGCGCTCGTGGACTGTTCCGGTCAATTGCCACAGCGGCAATCCGAATGCAATTTGCGGCGCGTAGCAAGCCTGACGTGTGATGCGGCAGATGCCGCAAAATTGCGATCGACACGCACGGCGCTTTGCTGCCATGGTCGATCAGAACCAGCCAACAAGGAATGAGCACGCGATGACGAACCGCCCTGCCGATCCCCGCTCCAATTGGGCGCAGCTGTCGCAGAGCGAGCGTGACGCGGCCTACGACAACAACAGCGCCGTCAAGAACAGCCCGGAGCTGATCGCCGAGCGCAACTCTTCATCCGCGAAGGCACGCGCCACGCTGAAGTCGGTGCTCGATCTGCCTTACGGCCCGCGCCCGAACAACAAGATCGATCTCTATCCCGCGGCCGAACGCGACGCGCCGTGTCTGGTGTTTTGGCACGGCGGCTATTGGCAGAAGAACTCGCGCGAGCTGTTCGCCATGCTGGTCGAAGGCATCGCCGCACACGGCTGGTCGATGGCGATCCCGGGCTACTCGCTTGCACCCGACGTGTCGTTGACGACCATCGTCGACGAGAGCCGCGCTGCGCTCGACTGGCTCGCGGCCAATGGGCCGGAGCATGGCGTCGCCGGTCCGGTCGTCACCTCGGGCTGGTCAGCCGGCGGTCATCTGGTGGCGATGACACTCGATCATCCGCTGGTGTCGGCCGGATTGTCGATCTCCGGCGTGTTCGATCTTGGTCCGATCCGCGACACCGGGCTGAACAAAGCGCTGCAGCTCACCGACGACGAGATCGCAAAGCTGTCCCCGCTGCGGCTGCCGGTGATCGATAAGCGTCTCGATCTCGCTTACGGCGCCAACGAGCTTCCAGCGCTGGTGCTGGACTCGATGAATCTACACGCGCAGCGCCAAGCCGCCGGTGCGCCGGGACGGCTGCTGCCGCTCGCCGGCCACGATCACTTCTCGATCCTCGCCGAACTGCGCAAGCCCGACGGCGCGCTGGTGAAAGCCGCACGCGAGCTGGTCGGCTAGGCGCGGTTATCGAACAGACTTCAGCGCGGCGGCGTTGATCAACACCTCGCCGCGCTCCACCCGCACCGGATAGAGCCGGAGCGGCCGGCTCGGCCAGCCGTCCGAGATGGCACCATCGATCAGACTGAATGAGGCGTCGTGGCGCGGACAGGCGAGCCGCCCGTTCACCACGCGTCCGCATGCGAGATCGGCCTGCTCGTGCGGACAGGCGCGCTCGCAAGCCGACACCAAGCCGCCATCCGAAATCAATGCGAGGTCGATGCCGGCGATGCGCACCGCGACGATGCCGGCATCCGTCAGCCGCGGCAGGCTGCACACCGGCAGCCATTGCTCCTGCGCGGACGGAAGGCCGGTGGCCCAATCGTCAGCCACCAAGATACGCCTTGCGGACGTGCGGATTTGCGATCAGCTCGGCGCCGGAGCCGGACAGCACGATGCGGCCGCCCTCCAGCAAGTAAGCGTGGTCGCACATGTCGAGTGCCGCGAAGGCATTCTGCTCGACCAGCAGCACGGTGGTGCCGGTGTCGCGGATGCGGCGGATGATCGCGAAGGTGCGCTCGACGATGTTCGGCGCCAGCCCGAGCGACGGCTCGTCGAACATCACCAACCGCGGCCGACTCATCAACGCGCGGCCGATCGCCAGCATCTGCTGCTCGCCGCCGGACAGCGTGCCGGCCGCCTGCTTGCGGCGTTCGGCGAGCCGCGGGAATTCGCCATAGATGCGATCACGATCCGCCGCGACTTCAGAGCGGTCGCTGCGCAAGTAAGCACCCATGTCGAGGTTCTCCTCGACGGTCATGTGCGGGAAGACGCGGCGGCCCTCCGGGCAATGCGCGATGCCGGCCTTGAGGATGCGCGGCGGCCGCGCGCCGGTCAGCACCTCGTTGTCGAAGCGCAGCGCGCCGGCGCGCAGCGGCACCAGGCCGGAGATCGCCCGCAGCGTCGTGCTCTTGCCGGCGCCGTTGGCGCCGATCAGCGCGACGAGTTGACCGGCCTTCACCTCGAAGGTGATGCCCTGCAGCGCGGTGACGCCGCCATAGCCGCATACGGCGTTGATGAGCTCAAGCATGTTTCACACCCTGGCCGAGATAGGCTTCGATCACGGCGGGATCGTTGCGGATCACCTCCGGCGTTCCCTCGGCGATGATACGGCCATAGTTCAGCACGACGATCCGATCCGACACGCTCATCACCATCGGCATGTCGTGCTCGACCAGCAGAATGGTGATGCCGCGATCGCGGATCTTGAGGATCAGCTGCACGAAGGTGTGCGTCTCCGATGCATTCATGCCGGACACCGGCTCGTCGAGCAGCAGCATCGACGGCTCGGCGGCGAGCGCCAGCGCCACGCCAACCAGCCGCTGCTCGCCGTAGGACAGCGAGCCCGCCAGATCATGCGCGCGGCGGCCGAGGCCGACATAGTCGACCAGCTCGGCCGCCTTCTGTTTGAGTTCGGCTTCGAGCCGGCGCACCCTCGGCAGACCGAGCACCGACGGCAGCACGCCAACGCGGCCGCGACGATGCAATCCGATCAGCACGTTGTCGTACACCGTGTCGTTGGGAAACACGCTGGTGCGTTGGAAGGTGCGGATCAGGCCGAGATCGGCGATCGCCTGCGGCTTCATCCCCCGCAGCGACTGGCCGCGATAGGTGACGTCGCCATGCGTCGGCGTCAGGAAGCCGGTGACGACGTTGAACGCCGTGGTCTTGCCGGCGCCGTTCGGACCGATCAGGCTGACGATCTCGCCCTCGCCGACCGAGAACGTCATGTCGGAGATCGCCACCAGGCCGCCGAAATGCATCGCGACCTTGTCGACGCTGAGCGCGGTCTGCACCGCTGGCTGCTTCAAAGCTGCTGCGGCTGTCATCATGCGCTCTCCTCGACGCCGCGCTTGGCGAAGCTCGGGGCTGTCGCCGGCTTCATGCGCGGGAACCACTGCATCAGCGCCGGCACGATGCCGCGCGGCATGATGAACAGGATGACGATCAGCGCGCCACCATAGGCGATCCACTGTGCCTCCGGCGCCATCACCGGCCGCAGCGCCACCGGCATCAGGCCGAAGATCAGGCCGCCGACCACCGGGCCGGCGAGCGTCCCCTTGCCGCCGGTGATCACCATGATCACCATCGTCACCGTGTTGATGAAGGTGAACACTTCCGGATCGATGATCTTCATATAGTGCGCGTAGAGACTGCCCGCGGCACCGCAGATGCCGGCCGAGACAACGGCGGCGAGCGTCAGCGTCTTGGTCACGTCGATGCCGATCGACACCGCCAGCGTTTCGTTCTCCATCAGCCCGCGCATCGCCCGGCCGAGATGCGAATGCACCAAGCGCGCGATCAAGAGATAGCAGAGCACGGCGACGCCCAGCACCAGATAGTAATTGTGCAGCTTGGTGCGGAAGATGAACTCGCCGAGCCCCGGGAAGCTCACCTGCATCGGCGGAATGCTGGTCAGCGCCAGCGGCCCCTGGGTCAGCTCGACCCAGTTCAGTGCCACCAGTCGCACCACTTCGGCGAACGAAATGGTGACAATGACGAAATACGCGCCGCGCACCCGGAACGACAGCCGCCCGACCAGGTAGCCACACAAGCCCGACACCAGCACGGCGATCGCGAAGCCGGCCAGCGGCGGCCACGGCTCGTGCACGATGTGCAGCCCGAACGGCAGGCTGACGCTGAAGCCGAGCGACGTCAGCGCGCTGACATAGGCGCCGATGCCGAAGAACGCGATATGGCCGAGGCTGAGCTGGCCGGTGAAGCCGAGCAGCAGATTGAGGCTCATCGCGCCGATAACGAAGATCCCGGTGGTGATCAGCGCGTTGAGCAGATACGGATCGCTCAGCCACAGCGGAACGGCGGCGAGCGCGGCGATGACGACGATCGACAGCAGCAGTCTCATCCGACGCGCTCCGCACGAGGAAACAGCCCGGTCGGGCGGAAGATCAGCACCGCGATGATGATCAGGAAACCCATCGCGTCGCGATAGCCGGACGAGATGTAGCCGGCGCCGAGTTCTTCCGCGAGCGCCAGGATGAAGCCGCCGATCACCGCGCCGGTGATGTTGCCGAGGCCGCCGAGGATGACGATGGCGAACGCCTTGACGGCGGCGAGATCGCCCATCGCCGGATAGACGACGTAGACCGGGCCGAGCAGCGCGCCCGCAGCGGCGGCGAGGCTCGAGCCCATCGCGAAGGTCGAGGTGTAGATCAGGTTGACGTTGACGCCCATCAGCGCCGCCGTGTCCTGATCCTGGAACGTCGCGCGCATCGCGCTGCCGAGCCGCGTGCGATTGATCAGCACGTAGGTCAGCACGATCAACGCGCCCGCAGCGATCAGCACGAACAGCCGCAGCCACGACACCGAAACCGGGCCGATCTCCAGCGGCGCATCAGGAAACGGCGTCGGCACAGATTTGGCGACACCGCCCCACACCCACAGCGTCGCCGATTGCATCGCGATCCAGGCGCCGATCATCACCAGCATGGTGGTGTCGATGTCCGAGCCGCGCAGCGGCCGCAGCAGCGTCAGCTCGACCAGCGCACCGAGCGCCCAGCCACTGGCGATCGCCAGCGGCAGCGCGACGAAGAAGTTCAGCTCGAACTTCTGCACCACGATGAACATCACATAGGCGCCGAAAGTGTAGAGAATGCCGTGGGTGAAGTTCACGACGTTCATGATGCCGAAGATCAGCGTGAGGCCGATGCCGAGCAGCGCGTAAGTGCCGCCGAGCACGAGCGTATTGATGAGATGCTGGAGAAATTCGCCCAAGGTCGATCCTCACGGTCAGGGAGGGACGAGGCGCTGGTCGCGCCTCGCCGGTTGTCATCGCGCGATCAGAGGTCCTTCATCGCGACTTTGCCGTCGGCGATCTCGATCAGATAGACGTTGGGCTGGCTCTGGCCGCTCTCCTTGCCGGCGGGGCCGGACTTCTGGAACGCGATATCGCCGTTGAGGCCCTTCAGCTTGATGTCCCACAGCGCCGCCTTGATGGCGGCCGGCTCGGCCTTGCCGGCCTTCTCGATCGCGGCCGCCGCAGTGCGGATGCCGTCATAGCCGCGGAAGCTCTCGGTGCAGCCGGCGAAGTCGAAGCCGCGCTTCTTCCATTCGGAGACGAAGTACGTGGTCGCTTCCGGGTTCGGCGTCTTGTCCGGGAACCACGGCAGGAAGGTCGTCAGATGCATGGTGCCGTTGGCGGCGGCGCCGGCCTGGGCGATGATCTGGTCCGGGTTCTGCGAGCCGCCGGTGGTGATGATGCGCTTCTTCAGGCCGAGCGCGGCGGCCTGCTTGAACAGCAACGTCAGCTGGTCGACCGCGGCGGTGACGATGATCGTCTCGGAGTCCGATCCCTTCAGCTTGGAGAGCTGCGCGCTCATGTCCTGCGCGCCCTGGTCCATGGTCTCGACCAGGCCGACGCCGATGCCTTTCTCCTTCATCATCTTGCCGAAGTCCTCGGCAGCGCCGCGGCCCCAGTCGTTGTTGATGACCAGGAAGTCGACCTTCTTCAGCGACAGCTTGTCGACGATCTTGGCGAAGGCGGCGGCTTCGATCGCCGACGGCGGCGAAATGCGGAAGATGTAAGGATTGCCCGAGGTGGTGATCTTGCCGGACGACGACGTCTCGACCACCATCGGCACTTCATATTCCATCAGCTTCGGCATCACCGCCAGCGTCAGGCTCGAGCCCCAGGCCCCCATCATCACCGGCGTCTTGTCGCGGGTGATCAGCTTCTCGGCGACCGCAGCCGCCTCGGTCGGGTTGCTCTTGTTGTCCTCGATCACCAGCTCGATCTGCTTGCCGAGCACGCCGCCCTTGGCGTTGATCTCGTCGGCGGCGATCTTGGCGCCGTTGACGACGTAGGTGCCGGACGCCGCGAAGGCGCCGGTCAGCGGCTCGTTGACGCCGATCTTGATGGTCTCGGCCGAGGCCGTGCCCATCAGGCACGCCGTCGCCAGCGCGATGAGAGAAGCAGTCCGCAGGTGTCGCATCATCCTCGTTTCTCCGTGCTCGTGTGTTGTTCCACCGGACGCCCCCCGGCGCCCGGCGCAAGTCGATGGCGCCCGCCGCTAACTGCGGGACGTTCCTCCCAGCCAGCGCGGCAGCCGCGCCCTTATCAGGTCCAGCAGCAACGCCAGTCCGTTGAGATGTTGAGTGGCTTCAGCAGGCCCGACCGAATGCCCGGAAAGCTTGCGTTCGAGATTGGCCGCGAACTGATCGATCAGCCGGCGCGCCAGATCACGCACGAGGCCGCTGCGGCCGACCTGCGCGAGCAAACCGGTGAGCGTGTAGCCGATGGCCAACTCCACACGCGTGGCGCTGCCCTCGCCCAGCGGCGTCAGCCGATAACGGATCTCGCCCTGGGTCGACGACCGGCTGCGGCGATCGTTGCCGGCACCGATGATCCGTCCCGACAGGCCATCGACGGCCCGCTCGATGCGCGCGATGCCGGCGAATTGCGCGGCGATCGGCCCGACCTGCACGCGGATCTCGCCTTCGATCCGGCTGGGATCTGCGGCGTTGGTCAGAGCCACGCCAGGCAAACACGCGGCGACGGCAGCGACGTCGGCGAACAGCGCCGCGACCCGCGCCGGCGGGTGCTGCACGTCGAACGCCTGATCGATCGTCGCGGCCGGTGTGAAGTCGGCAATGGTGATACTTGCCGCAGAGGCGGCGGCGCTCGTCGGTGCCGGCGCTGTCCGGGCATCGGCACGCGCCGAGCCGTGGCCGGAGCCGACCGGTCCCAACAGCGTTCGGCCTGCGCCTAGCTCGGGCGCGATCCCGCGCGCGCGACGATCGGCGATCACGGCGGTCACGGCGCGGATGATCCCGACATAGCCGGTGCAGCGGCAGAGATTGCCGCTCATGCCGACGCGAATGGCGCGGTCGTCCGCTTCCGGCAGGCGCAGCACCAGATCGCGCGCCGACACCAGCATGCCGGGCGTGCAATAGCCGCACTGCAGCGCGTGCTCGCGCGTAAACGCGGCGCGCAGCTCGGTGGCGATCTCGTCGTCGTCGAGGCCTTCAATGGTGGTGACCGCCGCGCCGTCGCAGGCGGCCGCGAAGGTGATGCACGAGCGTGCGGGCACGCCATCGATCAGCACGGTGCAGGCGCCGCAGACGCCGTGCTCGCAGCCGAGATGCGTGCCGGTGAGATCAAGATGATCGCGCACCACGTCGGCGAGGCTGGTGCGCGGTTCGGCGGCAAGGTCCACCGCACGACGATTGACGGTGAGCGCGAGCGTGCTCATGCGGCCTCCTGCAGCGCGCGCTTCAGCACGGTGAGATGGATGTGGCGGTGGACGGGATCGCTGATGCCGGCCGCGCCGAGCAGCCGGTCGGCGACCCGCGGATCGAACCGGGCCTTGTAGTCCGCGCCGATGCGGCCGCCGAACAGTTCGGCTGGCTGCGCGATCAGGATCGGCGCGGCGTCGAGTGCCCCGATCACGATCCGCGCGGCGCCCGCAGCCGGATCGATCAGCAAGGCGCATTGGCCGTGCGCGAATTCTCCGGTCTTGCGGCAGGTCTTGACGTAGCCCCACTGCGCCGTCGCGGCGCGCTTCGGGATGTGGATCGCTGCGACCAACTCGCCGGCCTGCAAACAGCTCTGCAGCGCGCCGACGATGAAGTCCGGCAGCGCGACCTGCCGCGTCGCCGATCCGCTCCGTAGCGTCAACCGGGCACCGAGCGCGGTCAGCGCCGCCACCCAATCCGCCGCCGGATCGGCATGGCTCAGCGAGCCGCCGAGCGTGCCGCGATTGCGCACCGCGCGATAGGCGATGTTCGCCGCAACGCCGCGCATCGCGCCGTTCGTCACATCGGGCACGCGGCCGTCTTCGATATCGGCGTGGGTGATGCAGGCGCCGAGCACCAGCTCGTCGCCGCTGATCTCGGCCTGCTTCAACTCATCGATCGCCGTGATGTCGACGATCTGCTCTGGCTGCGCCAGCCGCAGGTTGAGCATCGGCCCCAGCGACTGCCCACCGGCCATCACCTTGGCGCCGGCGTTGCTGCCGAGCAGCGCCACTGCGGAGGTGAGATCGCGCGGGCGTGCGTAGTCGAACGGCGCAGGCTTCATGCGGCCGCCCTCCCCCCGCCTTGCGCCGCGATCACCGCCTCGACGACGCGATGCGGCGTGATCGGCGAGCGCATCAGTTCGGTGCCGAGCGGGCGCAGCGCGTCGTTGACGGCGTTGGCGATCGCCGCCGGCGGGGCGATCGCGCCACCCTCGCCGATGCCCTTGACGCCGAACCTGGTGTAGGGCGACGGCGTCTCCATGTGATCGAGCCGCGGCGCCGGCACTTCGGTCGGCCCCGGCAGGAGATAGTCCGCGAAGGTCGTCGCCAGCGGCTGGCCGCTCGCATCGAACGGCATCTCTTCGTACAGCGCGGTGCCGATGCCCTGGGCGAGACCGCCAAAGATCTGGCCATCCACCACCATCGGATTGATCAGCACGCCGCCATCTTCGACGATCACGTAGTCGAGGATCTCGACGTTGCCGAGATCCGGATCGATCGCCACCACGGCGGCGTGCGCCGCGTAGCTGAAGGTGCCGCTGTCGCGCTGCGGCTTGAAGCCCGAGGTGACGTCGAGGCCGCCCGGATCGACGTCCGGCGGCAGATCCTGCGGTCGGCGATACCAGGTGTGCGCGATCTCGCGCAGCGTCACGCTGCCAGTGCTGCCGCGCACTTCGCCGTCAACGAACTCGACGTCGGTGACGTCCTGCTGCAGCAGCTTGGCACCGATCCGCTTGATGCGGTCGGCGAGATCGCCGCAGGCGGTCGCCACCGCGCCGCCGGCCATCACCGCGCAGCGCGAGCCCCAGGTGCCGGTCGAATACGGCGTCATCGCCGTGTCGCCGAGGATGATCCGCACCTTGGCGACGTCGATGCCGAGCATCTCGTGCGCGACCTGCGCCAGCGTGGTTTCCATGCCCTGACCATGGGAATGCACGCCGACGCGCAGTTCGAGGCCACCGTCCGGCGTCAGCCGCGCGGTCGCCTGCTCGTGTCCCGGCACCATCGGAATGCCCCAGCCGGCGTACACCGAGGTGCCGTGCGCGGCCTGCTCGCAATAGATCGAGAGGCCGAGGCCGATGCGGCGGCCGTCCGGCTCGCCGCGCAGCTGGCGCGCGCGCACAGCCTCGATGTCGATCGCGGCGAGCGCGCGCTGCACGGCCTGCGGATAGTCGCCGCTGTCGAAATGCTTGTTGGTGATGTTGTTGAACGGCATCTGCTCGGGCTGCACCAGATTGCGCAGCCGCACCGCGCTCGGCTCCAGTCCGGCCTCGGCCGCGACCAGATCCAGCATCAGTTCGAGCGCGAAGCACACGCCGGTGCGTGCGACGCCGCGATACGGCAGAATCGGGCACTTGTTGGTCGCGACCGAGTAGGTGCGGCAGCGATACGCCGGCATCACGTACGGGCCTGGCAAAATGCTGGCGACCTGCGCGGCTTCCAGGCAGGCGGAGAACGGATAGGACGAGTACGCGCCGGAATCGACCGTCGCTTCGCAGTCGATGCCGCGGAGTTTGCCGTCGCGATCCGCATACACCGTGATCTTGTAGTGATGCTCGCGGCAATTGGCGCTGGCGGTGAGATTCTCCCGGCGATCCTCGATCCAGCGCACCGGATGGCCGAGCCGCATCGTCAGCCACGACAGGCAGACTTCCTCGGGCAGCAGAATGCCCTTCTGGCCGAAGCCGCCGCCGACATCGGGCGAGATCACGCGGATGCGGCCCTGATCCATGCCGAGGCATTCGGCGAGGCCGTTACGGTTGATGTGCGGCATCTGCGCCGAGGTGGTGACGACGAGCTGGTCGACGCGATGATCGTAAGTCGCGACAGCGCCACGGCCTTCCAGCGGCGCCATGCATTGCCGCGCCGTGGTAATCTCGCGCGACACCTTGATGGGCGCGTCCAGCGCGGCGCTGATATCGACTTCGAAGTTGGTTTCAAGGAAGACGTTGTCGCCCCAGTGCTCGTGCACCAGGGGCGCGCCGGGCACGCGGGCCTGCAGCATGTCGAACACGGCGGGAAGTTCTTCGAGGTCGAGGACGACGGAGGCCGCAATGTCTTCGGCTTCGGCGCGGGTCGGCGCGACGCACATCGCGATCATTTCGCCGACCTGGCGCACCTTGCCGCTCGCCAGCACCGGCTGCTCGGAAATCTTGAAGCCCGGCAGGCCGGACACCGCGCGGATCGGATTGACGCCGACCAGATCGGCGGCGGTGAACACGCGGTCGCGATACGCCTCCGGCACATGGATGCCGCGGATGCGCGCATGGGCGAGCGGACTGCGCACGAAGGCGACGTCCTGCATCCCGGCGAGGCGGACGTCGGCCACATACTGACCGCGCCCGCGCATCAGCCGGTCGTCCTCCTTGCGCGGCAGCCGTGCGCCGACGCCCTGCCCGCCGCTCTGATGCTGGTCGATCCGTCCGTGCAACTTATCTTCTCCGAGGCAAGACGAACTAGTCAAGCAGACACCCTCTCCGCGTCATTGCGAGGAGCGAAGCGACGAAGCAATCCAGCTCCGAGCACTGGGCTCCTGGATTGCTTCGCTTCGCTCGCAATGACGGGGAGATGCAGCATCTACTCACTCACGTTCGTTATTTACGCAGCCACCGCTTCCGGCAAAATCGAGGCGTCGGCGTCGTAGCGGACGCCGGCGCGGAGGCAGAACACCGGCTGCAGCAGGCTGTCGGCGATCACTTCGGTGTTCTCGTTGTCGCGCAGGACGTAGCGGCCGGGACGCTGCGTCAGCACCGACACATCTGCTTCCATGCCGACCTTGAGGGCGCCGATTTCGCCCGAGCGCGCGATCATCTTGGCGGGATTGGCGGTCACCATCGGCACCACCTGTTCGAGCGACAGACCGAGCGCCATCATCGAACTCATCGCCTGCACCAGGCTGAATTTGGCCTGGCCGGCGAACGGATGATTCTCCTCGTCTTCATGCTGATCGGGCGTGCCGGCCGGAGCCGGCACGTGCGTGTTGTAGCCGTGGATATCGGCGCCGAGCGTATTCGGAACGATGCCGCCGGCGATCGCCATCTTGGCGAGCCGATAGGAGAAGTGACTGCCGTGGCCGACGTCGACCTTGAGGCCGCGATCGAGCGCCGCCTGGATCACCGGATGCACCACGCCTTCGCGATTGATGAAGCCGCCGGGATGCCGCGTGAACGGATGCGCCAGCACGTCGCCTTCCTTGAGCAGCGGAATGACGCGGGTCAGGATCGTATCGGCGTCCTCGCCATTGGCGCCGCTTTCCGGCAGCCCCCAGAGCTGGCCGAAATGCACGTAAACGGGAAGTTCGGCCTGCCGACCGATCTCCGCCGCCATCTCGATGACGCGAATGCCCCAGCGCGCGAAGCCGCCGATTTCCGCATGGGCCTTGATGCCGCGCACGATGTCGGGATTGGCACGGGCCGCCTTGACGGTGGCGTCGATATCGACACCGTCCGGGCTGTAGAGCTGCGGGTAGTAATGCCCTTCGAGACCACCGACCAGATAGGCAGAAAGAAACGCATAGACGCGCGACTTCGCCGGCTCGGCGATGAAGTGGCGGAAGCCCGGCAGCGTCATGCAGGACGGGCCGCCCTGATCGATCAGCGCAGTGACGCCCGACCGCACGCCGACCATATCGGGGTTCATGCCGAAGCGGCCGGACACATACTGATAGATGTGCGCGTGGGTATCGATCAGCCCGGGCAGCACCAGCTGACCGGCGACGTCCACCACCTCCTTGGCGCTCGACGGCAGAATGTCCTTCTGCACGGCGGCGATCTTGCCGTTGCGCACGGCGACATCCATGACGCCGTCGATGCCGGACGCCGGACAGATCACCCGCCCGCCACGCAACAGACAATCAAAGCTGGCACTCACCGACATCGAACCGCTCTCCACGAACCTGGCCAAAATTACGAAGCATGCTTCGCATTTGCATCTAGCAAGCCTTATGCCAAAGTCTAAGAGACGAAAGGCGCAGCGAATCGCGCTACTGAATTTCGCGCCCCGGCGCTGCCGGCGCGACGCAGAGAGATGGAGAGAACAGCTTGCGGCAGAGGCATTCCCGCGCCGGCGCGGTCATCCACGAGCCATGGCCGCTCACCGAGCGTCCCGGCTTCCTGATCCGGCGGCTCCACCAGATTCACGCCGCGCTGTTTCAGCAGGCGTGTGGTCAATTTGAAGTCACTCCGCTGCAATACAGCCTGCTGTCGGCGCTGGCGGCGCGAAAAACCGCGGATCAGACCACGTTAGCAGCCGATATCGCGCTCGATCGCACCACCACGACAGGCGCGCTGAAGCGCCTCGAAGCCCGCAATCTGGTCGAGCGCCCGATCAATGCCGCCGACCGCCGCGCGCGGTTGTGCAGGCTGACGCGATCGGGCGCGGCATTGCTGGCCAAGATCGAAGGCGCCGCACGCGCCGCGCACGAGGCCACATTGCAAGGCCTCTCCGACCGCGAGCGCGCGCAACTCATCGCCATGATGCAGCGCATCGTCGATCGCAACGCCAACCGGGACACCAGCGCGCCGCTGCTCGAGTGAGATCGCTGCCGATTTTTCGGACGCACCTTGCACATCAACTAGGCGGCGCAAGAGTACGCTGCGAACAATCATCACGATCCGCCGGTGATTTCGAGCGCCTCCCGATCGCGGCTCAAGAAGCAGCGACACACAATTCTGGAGAGAGAGTGCTCGAGATTTGTCGCGCCGCCTGCCCGCGCCTCACGCCGTGCCTTGAAACAGCGGCGAACCGCAGAGACAATCGCTCCGTAACGGATCGCGCCTTCTGTTTATCGAAAGACGCGATGCACTGAGATCGCGCTCCCGTCCGGACCAGGGGCGCAGCGGCAAAGCATGGTTCCCGCCGTTCATGAGCGGCGGCATTGGTTGGGTGACAGAATGCGAGCAGAGTCCTGGCGGGTCGGCGTGCTGTTTTCGCAGACCGGCGTCACCGAAGCGATCGAGCGCACGCAGCGCAACGCCACGCTGCTGGCGATCGATGAGATCAATGCCGCCGGAGGCGTCCGCGGCCGTCCGATCGAGCCCGTCGTGTATGATCCGGCCTCGACGCCGGCGCGCTATGCCCAACTGACCGCGCGGCTGATCGACGAGGACGGCGTGCGCGTCTTGTTCGGCGGCCATATGTCGAGCACCCGCAAGGCCATGCTGCCGCTGGTCGAGGCCCGCGGCGCGCTGCTGTTCTATCCGACGCTGTATGAGGGCTTCGAATATTCGCGCCATTGCATCTACACCGGCGCGGCGCCGAACCAGAACTCGGTGCAACTGGTCGACTATCTGACGCGGCATCACGGCAAGCGCGTCTTCCTGGTCGGCTCGAACTACGTCTATCCCTACGAATCCAACCGCATCATCGCCGACCTGTTCGCCGCGGCCGGCGGCCGCGCGGTCGAGGAGATGTATGTGCCGCTCGATCTGACTGCGGACCACATCGTGCGCATTCTGGATCGGATTCACGCGACCGCGCCCGAAGTGATCTACTCCACCATCGTCGGCGCCGGCATCGTGCCGTTCTTCACGGCGTTCAAGGACGCGGGCTTCGACGGCCGCCGCCTGCCGATCGCCAGCCAATCGACCAGCGAGGCGGACTTCGCGCAGATGCGCGCCGACGTCGCCGAGGGTCACGTCACCGCCGCGCCGTTCTTCCAGAGCCTCGACACGCCGGCCGCGCGCCGGTTCGTGTCGGCCTATCGGGCGCGCTATGGGGCCGACCAGCCGGTGACGGCGCCGGCCGAGGCAGCATATTTCCAGATGCATCTGTTCGCCGCCGCGCTGGCTCAATCCGGCAGCGATCAGCTCGACGATCTGCTGCCCGCGCTGTGGCAGGTCGAATACGACGCGCCGCAAGGCTGCGTCCGCATCGACCGCGGCACCAATCACACCCATCTGTGGCCGCGGGTCGCGCGAATCGACGCGGCGGGTCGCTATCAGATCGTGCACGACGCGCAGTGGCCTGTGCCGCCCGACCCGTTCATGCTGGAGAGCCGGGCTCAGCCCGATCCGGCGGGCCAGCGGGTGCTGTCGTCATGAGCGCCGCCGGCCGCGATATGTCCTTCGCGCTGCTGAAGGATCTCCGCCACCTGAACGTCACGGTGATTCATCCGCTCGATCCCGACGGTGAACGTCTGGTCGAACATCTGCGCCGCATCGGTTGCACGGCGCATCTGCTGTGGCCGGTGCCGGCGGCGCTGCCGAAAGGCTGCGACGTCGTCTTCCTGGCGATGGAGGCGGAGGCGCGCGAGGAGATCGCACGGCTGCTGAAGGCGATGCCGAATCCGGCGCCCACCATGCTGGCGGTGGTGAGCTACGAGAATCCCGCCATGCTGCAGATGGTGCTGGAGAGCGGCGCGCTGTCGGTGATCGAGCGGCCGATCCGTCCGTTCGGACTGCTCACCAACCTGGCCATCGCCCGCAACCTTTGGCTGCAGCACCAGCGTCTCCAGAAGGAAGCGCGCAAGTACAAGCGCAAGCTGATGGGCGACCAGACCGTCGCGCGCGCCAAGGCGATCCTGATGGCAACCAACAAGATCAGCGAGCAGGATGCCTACACGCGACTGCGCGAGACCGCGATGGCACGGCGGCTTCCGATCGACGAGATCGCCAAGGCGGTCATCGATTCCGAATCGCTCTTGCGTGGCCTCAAGAACGATGCTTGTATTTAGCTTCGTCTGAAACAGACGGACCTGAGCGCATCCCCTCTATCGTGAGGCCATGCTTCGGGTGCGTGACGCGCCAGCGCGTCGTGCCGCGGCGATGCAGCCCGCTCGATCCTCCTGCCGGAGGATGGTGCGGGTTTTTTGTTTCACGATGACTCCAGCCCGGTAGTTCGCTGGACTGCGCCGTAGCTCGATACAGCAGGTTTATCAATAGCTTACGCGCGTCCATCATATGCCGGTGCTTTCTGAAACTTGATCCGGTTTCCCCTCGCGCCGCTCCTATGTGGCTCTTGGAACCGGGTCGTTCCAAGGAGTCATCATGGCAAAGATCAAGCTCACCAAGACCGCCGTAGAGACGGCGCAGCCCCAAGCCAAAGCCATCGAACTGCGGGATACCGTGGTGCCTGGCTTCCTGTGCAAGATTACCCCAGCAGGTCGCCGGGTGTTCATGCTCCAGTACCGGACGAACGCCGGGGAGCGCCGCAAGCCCGCCCTGGGCCTGTTCGGGGAACTGACCGTTGAACAGGCTCGCGTCATGGCGCAAGACTGGCTTGCCGAGGTTCGCCGGGGCGGCGACCCTGGCGGTGCCAAGGCCGAGGCGCGCAAGGCACCCACGATGGCCGAGTTGTGCAAGAAGTTCATGGAGGACTACTCCAGGAAGCGCAACAAGCCCAGCACGCAGGACGGCTATCAAGGCGTCATCGACCGTAACATCATCCCGCTGCTGGGCCGCAAGAAGGTTCAGGACGTGAAGCGGCCCGACATTGCCGGGCTGATGGAGAAGTTGGCCTACAAGCCGACCGAGGCGAACAAGACCTTCGGCGTGCTGCGCAAGATGTTCAACCTGGCCGAAGTGTGGGGCTTCCGCCCGGACGGCACGAATCCGTGCCGCCACGTTCCGATGTACCCGCCTGGCAAGGAAACTCGGCTCATCGTGGACGACGAGCTGGTGCGCGTCTTCCGCCAGTTGGAGAAGCTGGAGGCCGAAGGGCTGGAGAACTACGTCATCCCGCTGGCGATCCGCCTGCAATTCGAGTTCGCCGGCCGCCGCTCCGAAATCTGCCCGCTTGAATGGAATTGGCTGGACTTCGAGAACCAGCGCGTGGTGTGGCCGGACAGCAAGACCGGCGGCATGTCCAAGCCCATGAGCGCGGAAGCCTACCGGCTGCTTTCGACGGCTCCGCGCCGGGAAGGTTGCCCCTACGTCTTGCCATCGCCCAACGATCCGACCAAACACCTGACGCATGGCGAGCACTATGGCGGCTGGTGCCGGGTGCTCAAAGCGGCTGGTGTCCCGCACGTCGGCACGCACGGCATCCGCCACCGTTCGACGACCGACATTGCCAACTCGGGCGTGCCGACCAAAGTGGGCATGAAGCTGACGGGCCACAAGACCGTGGCGATGTTCATGCACTACGTCCACACCGAGGACAAGCCGGTGCGTGATGCCGCCGAGCTGGCGACCAGCCGGCGTCAGGCCATCATTGGTGCGCGACCGCTTGCGGAGGCGGCAGCATGAACGGGCATCGGTCATCCGTGGCATCGTCCGCAGCGCCAACGGCGCTGCTGGGCGACATTCGGGCGCTGATCGAGGCGGCGCGCTTGCGCGCCGCCTCGACGGTGAATAGCGAACTGACGATGCTCTACTGGCGCATCGGCCAGCGCATCCGCACGCAGGTCTTGGACGGGCGCCGCGGCGCCTACGGCAAGGAGGTCCTACCCACCTTGGCGGCGCAGTTGGTGAAGGAGTACGGCAGCAGCTTTGCCGAGCAGAACCTGCGCCGCATGGTGCAATTCGCGGCCACCTTTCCCGACGAGCAGATTCTCGTATCACTGATACGAGAATTGAGCTGGACGCACTTCATCGCCCTGATCCCGCTGAAAGACCCACTCCAGCGGGACTACTACGCGCAGATGGCGAGCGCCGAACGCTGGAGCGTGCGGACGCTGCGCGAGCGCATCGACTCGATGCTGTACGAGCGCACGGCGCTGTCGCAGAAGCCGGGCGAGACGATCGCGCAGGAACTGGCGACGATGCGCGATGCGCAGCGCATGACGCCGGCGCTGGTCATGCGCGACCCGTACATCCTCGACTTCCTGGGGCTGCGCGACACTTGGCAGGAAGGCGACTTGGAAGCGGCCATCATCCGCGAAATGGAGTCGTTCTTGCTGGAGCTGGGCGCGGGTTTCAGCTTCGTGGCCCGGCAGAAACGCATCCCGATCGACGACGAGGATTTCCACCTCGACCTGCTGTTCTACAACCGCAAGCTACGGCGGCTGGTGGCGGTGGAGTTAAAAGTCGGCGAGTTCAAGGCGGCCTACAAGGGACAGATGGAGCTTTACCTTCGCTGGCTCGACAAGCACGAACGGGAGCCGGAGGAAGCCTCGCCGCTGGGGATCATCCTTTGCACCGGCAAGAAGCGCGAGCAGATCGAATTGCTGGAGCTGGACAAGTCGGGCATCCACGTCGCCGAGTACCTGACCGCCTTGCCGCCGAGGGGCGTGCTGGTGGAACGGCTGCAACAGGCAACGCAGCGGGCGCAGTTGCAGATCGAGCAGCGCAAGACGGACACCGAGTAGTTCTCTCCCCAGCAGTCGGGCGTCCCGGCGTTCCGCCGTCGCGCTGTCGTGCTGCGCATCGAGCCTCGCTGCGCGAGTCTCGCCCCATGCGGGCTTCCATCGTTCCCTCGCTTTGCTCGGCTGACGCCTCCGGCCCGGCTCGCTGATCCGGGCCTGCGCGCTCCGCTTGCCCCAAAAACCGAGGGTGTGCAGCGGGCGGGTGTGGGCGGTCTTGCTGTTCCCTTCACCGTATCACGGCGTTCTCGCCGTCAAGGGCTGCACGCGCTGGTGCGCGCTTGCGTCCTGCCGGCCGGCTGCGCCCCCTGACTGCTTGCGCTGCGCCGTGCTGGCGACGGTTCCGGGCAATTCCGCCCGAGCAACCGGAGCACGATCATGTCGCAACTGTCCATTTCCTCGCTCGATGCCTCGCTGATGGTGCGCGACGCGAAGGGCCGTTACCAGCCGGCGACGGCCGACCAGATTCTGGAGGCCGCGCGCCAGGCCATCGAGCACAAGATGCAGCGCGGTGCATCGTTCAGTTCGCCGGCGGCGGTCAAGGAGTACCTGCGCACCAAGCTGGCTGGCTTCGAGCATGAGGTGTTCGCCGTGCTGTTCCTCGATGCGCGGCATTGCTTGATCGACTATGCCGAGATGTTCCGAGGCACCATCGACGGCGCATCGGTGTATCCGCGCGAAGTGGTCAAGGAGGCGCTGCGACTCAACGCGGCAGCGGTCATCGTTTCGCACAACCATCCGAGCGGCAATCCCGAGCCGAGTGCGGCCGATCGGGCACTGACCCAGCGGCTCAAGGAGGCGCTGGCATTGGTGGACGTTCGCACGCTGGATCACATCGTCGTCGCGGGTAGCAAAACCACGTCCTTCGCCGAACGCGGCTTGATTTGAACGAGGGGGCTTCGGCCCCCTTTTTGCTGCGTCCGGTGGCGCAACTCCGGCCCTCGCGGGCCTGCGCGTGCTGCGCACTTGCCGAAAGGCCGGGTGCGTGGAGTGTGAGGGGGCGGTCTTGCTGTGTCCCTTCACCGTATCACGGCGTTCTCGCCGTCAAGGGCTGCGCGCGCTGGTGCGCGCTTGCGTCCTGGCGGCCGGCTGCGCCCCCTGACTGCTGCGCTGCGCCGTGACTTCGACGGTTCCGGGCAATTCCGCCCTTGCAACCGGAGAACCGTCATGAACGACAAATCACACGTTTCCCTCGAACAGCACGTTTGCCTGGTCTGCGGCACGGCGTTCGATACCGGCGCGATCCTGCTGGACAAGCGCCTGCGCGCTAGCATGGAGCGCCACACGGCGACGGGCTGGGGCCTGTGTCCCGAGCATCAGAAGCTGTCCGATGATGGCTTCGTCGCGCTGGTCGAATGCGATCCGCAGCGCAGCGGCTCATCGGCCGGCGGCCGAATGAAGCCCGAGCAGGCATATCGCACGGGCCGGCTGGCCCATCTGCGGCGCACGGTGTTCGCCAAGGTGTTCAACGTGCCGATCGAGGACAAGCAGGCTTGCGTGTTCGTAGAGCCTGGCGTGATCGACCAGTTGCAGTCGATGACGGCGCCGGCGGCGAGCTGATCGCGCCGCGCTACCTTCGGTGCGTCGTTCCTGCGGGGACGGCGCACTTTTTTTTCTGCTGCGCCCGGTGCAGGTGACTCCGCGCCTGCGGCGCTGCGCGCTTCGCTTGCCTCCGGGGGAAAGCCCTGCGGGCTATCCCCGCCGCGCGATGCTTGGCGCCCCTAAAGACCGCCGAACCGGCTGCGCCGGCTCGGCCGGAAATCCGCAGCCGCAGCAGAACCCGCTTCCCGATGCGTGGGACGTGTTGCGCCTGGTGCGCATCGAACCTTGAAGGCTGGGCGTCCCCGGCCAAGAAACATGGCCGGTCGCGCTGTCGTGCTGCGCATCGAACCCCCTGCGGGGTTTCGCCCCTGACGGGCTTCCATCGTTCCCTCGCTCCGCTCGGCTGACGCCTCCGGCCCGGATTCCTAGATCCGGGCCTGCGCGCTTCGCTTGCCGTGCGGTCTGCACATCAAGACGGCCGTTGCCATGTCCAGCCGTCTTCCCTCGCTCATCACCTCTCCGCGACTGTAGCCCGCGGCCGTGTGCCGTCAAGGCGCGCAGGGCCGTGTCCTCGGCTGCGCCTGCGGGCCGCACCAACCCTGCGCTTGTTTCCTTGACGGCCCCCGTCCGCGCGCTCCTGACCGTCGCGGGCGATGAACTCAGGAAAGACGGTGGCAACGAGGCCAACCGGGTTCTTCGTGCCGACCGCACCGAACAGCCGAAAGGCTGGGCTTCCGAATCTAGGAATCCGGTGTGCGGTGAACAGCAAACCTCTTTTTGTCAGGAGAAAGATCATGCAACTCGCATCCCGTTTCGCTTCCCGTTCCCCGGCATTGCGCAGCGACTACCCGCTGTCCGACGACCAAATCCGCCGCGTGGCCCCGTCCATCTTCGCCGACGCTCCGCACGAAAGCCGCTCGCAGCGATACAGCTACATCCCCACCGCGACCGTGCTGCAGGAACTGCGCGGTGAAGGCTTCGAGCCTTTCATGGTGACGCAGACCCGCGTGCGCCACGACGACCGCCGCGACTACACCAAGCACATGATCCGGCTGCGCCACGCCAGCCAGATCAACGGCCGCGAGGCCAACGAAATCATCCTGCTGAACTCCCATGACGGCACCAGCAGCTATCAGATGCTGGCCGGGATGTTCCGCTTCGTTTGCAGCAATGGCCTTGTCTGCGGCGACACCGTGGCCGACGTGCGCGTGCCGCACAAGGGCGACGTGGCCGGGCACGTCATCGAAGGCGCTTACGAAGTCCTGCACGGCTTCGACCGGGCGCAGGAATCGCGCGATGCCATGCGCGCCATCACGCTGGACGCCGGGGAATCGGAAGTGTTCGCCCGCGCTGCGCTGGCGTTGAAGTACGACGAGGACAAGCCCGCGCCCATCACGGAATCGCAAATCCTGATGCCGCGACGTGGCGACGACGACCGCCGCGACCTGTGGAGCGTGTTCAACCGCACGCAGGAAAACCTCATCAAAGGCGGCCTGTCCGCGCGCGCCGCCAATGGCCGCCGACAGACCACCCGGCCCGTGCAGGGCATCGACCAAAGCGTGCGCCTGAATCGCGCCCTGTGGCTGCTGGCCGATGGCCTGCGCCAGTTGAAAGCCTGACCCGTCCCCCCGCAGGAGGGGCGGTTTCCCCTCCATTCCTTGTTTCACTCGATTGGAGAACCACCATGAACGCCGTAGCCCAAACCGAAATCCGCGCCATCGAAACCGCCGCACCGCTGGAAATGGCCGACCCGTCCAAGAATCTGATCTTGGTTGCCCTCTCGCAGTTGCTGCCGCGCCGCTCCAAGCGCAACGCCCGCAAGATGCCGCGCCTATCCATCCCCGAACTGGCCGCGAGCATCGCCCGCATCGGCCTGCTGCAAAACCTGATCGTGATCGCATCCGCCGATGGCGAGCATTACGAGGTGGTGGCCGGTGATCGCCGCTTGACCGCCTTGAAGCTGCTGGCGAAGAAACACCGCATCCCCGCCGACTACGAGGTGCCGTGCCTGCTGGTGGCCGATGGCAGCGCCCGCACCGTCAGCCTCGCGGAGAACGTGCAGCGCGAGAACATGCACCCCGCCGACCAGTTCGCGGCCTTCGCCGCGCTGGTCAAGGAAGGCCGGCCCATCGAAGACATTGCCGCCGACTTCGGCGTGTCCCCGCTGGTGGTGCAGCGGCGCTTGAAGCTGGCGAACGTCTCGCCGCGCCTGATGGCCGACTACCGGGCCGGTGGCGTGACGCTGGAACAGTTGATGGCCTTGACCATCACCGACGACCACGCCGCGCAGGAAGCCGCGTTCTATGGTGCGCCGGAATGGCAGCGCAGCCCGTCCGCGCTGCGCGCACGCCTGACCGAGCGCGAAATCGACGCCACGCACGCGCTGGTGCGCTTCGTCGGGCTGGACGCCTACCGGCAGGCAGGCGGCGGCATCCGCCGCGACCTGTTCGCCGAAGGCGATGCCGGAACCTACCTCACCGACGCCGCAGTGCTGGAAACGCTGGTGCGCGAGAAGCTGGCAACGCTGGCCGAGGACGTGCGCGCCGAGGGCTGGGCATGGGTGGAGGCCGTGCCGCATCTGGCCTATGAGGAGCGGCAGGCGTTCCAGAACGCCCCGCGCCATCGCAGCAAGCCGACCACGCGCGAAGCCCGCCGCATCGCCTCGCTGGAAAGCCGCCTCGAAAAGATCGACGCCGAACTGGAGGATGCCTGCGACGCCGAGGACGAGGCCAAGGCCGAGAAGCTGGAACAGCGGCGCGATCAGGTGGTCGCGGAACTGCAAGACGCGGAGGACGCCTTACAAGGCTATGCGCCCGAGGTGCGCGAAGTGTCCGGCGCCATCGTCACCATCGACCGCAACGGCGAGGCCGTCATCCATCGCGGCCTGCTGCGCGAGGCCGAGGCCAAGGCGCTGCGCACGCTGGAAAAGCTGCGGCGCGGTTTCGGCAGCACCGATGGCGAAGCCGCCAACGACGAGCACGAAGACGACGACGCGCCCAAGGCCGCGAGCCTGTCCGACCGGCTGGCGCAGCGGTTGAGCGCCCATCACACGGCGGCGCTGCAAATCGAAGTCGCACGGCATCCGCACGTCGCGCTGGCCGCGCTGGTGCATGGCATGGCGCAGACCGTCTTGCAGCCCGACGCCTACGGCGATGGCCTGCCGTTGGGCGTCCGCCTCACGACGCAAGACCGGCTGGAAGGCATGGCCCCGGACTGGCCGGAATCGCCCGCCGCCGTGGCGCTGCGCAAACTGCAACAGGTAGCCGGTGAAGCCTTGCCGGAGGACAGCGCCGAACTGTTCGCCGCGCTGCTGGCGAAGCCGCAAGACGAACTGGTGCGACTGCTGGCGGTATGCGTGGCCGCGACGGTGGACGTGGTGACGCCCCGCGCCACGACGCATCCGCGCGGCGAGGAACTGGCGCAGGCCGTGGGCCTCGACATGGCCGCATGGTGGAAGCCGACCGCAGAAGGCTACTTCAAGCACGTTTCCAAGGCCGCGATTCTGGATGCCGTGGGCGAGTACGCGCCCGAGCAGGTCAACCGGCTGGCGAAGCTCAAGAAGGCCGACATTGCCAGCGAAGCCGAGCGGCTGGCCGAGGGTAGCGGCTGGATGCCTGCCGTGTTCCAGACCGGGCATCACACGGAGCCGGAAGGCATACCGGATGCGGCGAGCGATGACGATGCGCCGGAAGAGGCCGCCGAAGAGGCGGAGGCTCACGTGCTGGCCGCGTGATTCCGCGACATGGCCCCGGCGCAGCGCGCGCCGGGGGTTTTTCCCGAACCGGGCGCGGCGAGTCTGCCGCGCCCGGTTTCAACGTCCACAACAAAATCACTTCGTCGCCGCCTTCGCCCAGGCTGGCGATCACATTCATAGTGCGTGTATTTTGCACGCTTTACATCAAGCGGCAAAGCGTCGATAATGAGTGCATCATACACTCAATTTAGGTGCGCAATGAGCCAAAAGAAGACGGTGCTCCTGGTCATGGGGAGTACGCGGGCGGGTAGGAATTGCCCGAAGATTACGGCATGGGTTGAGTCCATCGGCCGAGCAAGCACCGCCTATGAATACGAGATTGTCGATCTGGCGAAGTGGTCGTTGCCGATGGACGACGAACCGGCGATTCCCGCAATAGGCCCCTATATGCAACCGCATACTCGTGCCTGGAGCGAGAAGGTCAAAGGCGCGAGTGCCGTGGTCTTCATCACGCCCCAATTCAATTGGGGCTACCCGGCAGTCCTCAAGAACGCCATCGACCATCTTTACAGCGAGTGGCACGACAAGCCACTGATGATCGTGACCTACGGTGGTCATGGCGGTGGTCGATGCGCCAAGCAATTGCGGCAAGTTGTAGGTCGGCTTGGGGTGCGTATCGTGCCGACCTCTCCCGAACTGCGATTGTCGGATGCGGTGATTCGGGAGGGAGCCATACTAAATCCGGATCACGATTTTCGTGTGTTTGCGCCGAAGGTTCGACAAGCACTTGCGGAGTTGGCAGCCCAACTCGACGGCAGCGAAAGCGTTGTGTCGCGGCTGCGCCGCCGTTGGAAGGCAACGCTTTCAGTTATCTCTTGAGTTGTTCTCTCGGGATTGGTTTAGCCTGTCCTTAGTTCATTCCCTCGCGCTTGCCGCTGACGCGCGCAAGGTTTCGATGGCGCAACCGCCACGGTGGCGGGGCTTGCTCAACAGCGGAATCGGTGCGATACTTGATCTTTGAAAGACCGCGAAAAACGGTTGTCTGTATGCCACTGGCGCTAGACAACCGAATACACGCCACCAAGCAGCTCTAGCGAGGTCGGCCAGCGTTTCCCCGACATCTGTCGGCCTTTCTGCGAACTGGCGCGTATTGACGCGAACGTTCGCAGCCATTGGAACGCTGCCATGAACACACATCTCGATTTCTCTTTCCCTTCCGCACATCCCCGCATCGCCATCGTCGGCGCCGGCCTTGGCGGCTTGACGCTCGCACGTGTCCTTCACGTCAACGGCATTCCCGCGACGATCTACGAAGCCGAAGTCTCGCCCGATGCGCGGGCACAAGGCGGCTTGCTGGACATCCACGAATACAACGGCCAACTCGGGCTGAAGGCCGCGTGCCTCTACGACGAGTTTCTAGCCCTCGCGCTGCCGGGTGAAGATGCCAAGCGCGTGGTCGATAAACATGGCAATGTCCTGCTCGACAAGCCCGGCTCGGGCAGCACGGCCAAGCCCGAGGTCGATCGCGGCGCGCTGCGCCGGCTGCTTATCGGATCTCTGCCTGCCGACACCATCCAATGGGGCCGCAAGCTCGTGAAGGTGAACCGCCTTGCCGACGGGCAACACCTACTGGCTTTCGCCGAAGGTTCGACGATCACGGCGGATTTGCTGGTCGGCGCCGATGGCGCCTGGTCGAAGGTTCGTCCACTGCTGTCGGCCGCAAAGCCGGCGTACATCGGCACGACCTTCATTGAAACCAATCTCTTTGATGGCGACACGCGATACAAGACCAGCGCCGAGATGATCGGCGGCGGCACGCTGATGGCGATCGAACCGGGCCAAGGTATCTTGGCTCACCGTTACGCGAGCGGCGCGCTACGCACCTATGTCGCATTGAACAAGCCGGAAGCATGGATCGGCGCCATCGACTTCAGCCAGCCGGTGGTCGCACTGCGTCGCCTTGCGGGCGAATTCGAGGGTTGGGTGCCACCGCTTCTGGCCTTGGTCACTGATAGCGATACCCCGCCCATCGTGCGGCCTATCCTTGCCTTGCCGATCAACCATCGGTGGACGCGCATTCCAGGCGTCACGCTCGTGGGCGATGCGGCCCACCTGATGTCGCCGTTCGCCGGTGAAGGCGCCAATCTCGCCATTCTGGATGGCGCCGAGTTGGGCTTAGCGCTGCGCGATCATCCCGGCGACATCGAGGCGGCACTTGTGGCGTATGAACAGGCGCTTTTTCCGCGCAGTGCCGCCGTCGCCGACCAGACGGCCAAGAACCATCGGCGTTTCTTCGGCGACGACGCGCCCCGGAGCGTGGCCGAACTGTTCTCCGCGCATTAGACGCGGGCTTGCCACAACGACCAGAAAGCAATCACTTGATGTCGGTGCCCGCTGGCGCGGGCGAGGTTTCGATGGCGCCCCGCCGCGGTGGGCAGGGCTTTGTGGGGCTACGCCCCGGCTTGCTGCGGCAGGTTGTGCAGGTGCGCGCCGTCCTCAACGCCGGCGGTTCCTGCCCATCACGTCACGAAGGATGGTTCACGGACAACCCGCCCGGCATCGCTATGGAGCTTCCACGCCACGCCTCAAGACCGGCACCGCAAGGTGCGGCAGGGGCGTTCTCGCCTGTCATCGGATGGTTGACTTGGCCCGCGTCAGCGGGCGAGCCGGAGCAGCCTTTATGCGGGGATGCCGAGCCGACCCCATCTCCTTTCGGAGCGGTTCGGCCCAAGGCGTCCTTGTCTCGTTGTGAATCCTGGCGGTGGCGCGGCTGCGCCTCGGGCTTCATGGCTGCAACCGTCCGGCGAAAACAATTTCCCCTGCGCTGCGCGCATTCCTCGCGGGACAAATTCTTTTCGCCTTCCGGTTCTCCACTGCGTTTCGACCGCGAGCGGTGCAGCCAGCCCGTCCCCCGCCGGCCGGATCACAACAAGGACGCGATGGACGCGAACCTTGTTCAACCGAAAGGAGAAAACATCATGGCCAACATCGGCACCTTCACCGCAGACAAAGACGGCTTCACCGGCACGCTTCGCACCCTGACGCTCAACGTCAAGGTCAAGGTGGTTCCCAACGACAAGGGCAGCAGCGAGAACGCTCCTGACTTCCGTCTTCAGGCGGCTGGCCACGACATCGGCGCGGCCTGGAAGAAGACCAGCGAGGCCGGGCGGGATTACCTGTCCGCGACCCTCGACGATCCTTCGTTCCCGGCTCCGGTCTATGCCCGCCTGATCGAAGGCGAGAACGGCACGCACGACCTGATCTGGTCGCGCAGCAAGCCCCAGGCGGCGTGACCGCCGCCCGCAGCACCCCGCCACATGGCGGGGCGCTGTGCTGTCTCGTCCCCAACTCGGCAGCGGCAGGCAGCGGCCCATAGCGGGCTGCATTTCCATGCGGGGAAGCTGTGTCAGTGCATGCTGCCAGGGCATGGCGTGTCGGCGCGAAGCGCCGCCGGGCTTTCGGGCTGCGCCCCGTGCCGTCTTTGTCGTCACGGCCATTCGGCTTCAATCCCGCCTTCGCGCCGGCGGCGCTGCGCGCTTCGCTTGCCTCTAGGGGAAAGCCCTGCGGGCTATCCCCGCCGCGCGATGCTTGGCACCCCTTGAACACCGCCGAACCGGGCTTCGCCGGATCGGGCTAGCCTGCACCTACGGCTGGGCCGCTGCTGCGAGCTGGCTTTCAGCCTCGCTCATCAGCACCGCCGTGCTGCATTCGAGCGCGCCGGCAATCTTGAAGATGAGCGCCAGTGTGGGCATGTGCTCGCCGCGCTCGATCTTGCCAATGTGGGAACGCTCCACGCCAGCCATGTGCCCAAGCGATTCCTGCGCGATGCCGCGCTCCTTCCGCAGAGCGCGCACCGCCGCGCCGAAGGCGCGGGCCAACTCGGCGTCATGGGTGGCGGTGCCGGCCGGTCGGCCGGGCTGGACGGAACGCTTCTGCATGGACAGAAGCGTCGATTCCCACCACAATTAAAACCACGTTATCTTTAACTCATTCATAAAAATCCCACTGTTTTGCGCTTCTACAGAAATCAACACTTACGGGTTTCAACAAAGGCGCGAAATAAAGGAACCGCAATTGTGTTTATGCACAAATCCGTCGATACGGCTGTACGCCTTCACGCTTTGGCGGATTCGTGTAGCCGGAGAGCATCGCCATGAACCTGCTCATCACCGAGGACGACCGTGCCCGGCTGCTGGCCCACGGCGAGGCCCGCGCCGCTGGCCGGGTCTTCGACCCGATGCCCGTGGTGCGGCTGTTCACCCCCGACGCGCACCTCATCTGGCTGCTTGCTGCGCTCGATCCCGCCGATGGCGATACCGCCTGGGGCCTCATCGACCTGGGCATCGGGATGCCGGCACAAGGCACCGTCAAGCTGTCCGACCTAGCCGGCATCGTCGGGCCGCTCAAGCAGCCCGTAATGCGGGATCGGTATTTCCAGCCCGCACGGGCCTTGTCGGAATACGTCCGGCTGGCCCAGGAAAACGGCGGCATTGTTGACTGATGCTGCGCGCCACAGCGCAGCCGAGCGTATCGAGGCTATTTTGGCCTCACTCCAGACATATTAGGTCTGAATATCCGCTCTTGCCCCGAAGTGGGGCGTTTATGCTCGAAACGGCCATGATCCCCGGCTCGGGATGCGGCACGGTATCCCATGCCGCGCTGCATCTGGCGCACCTGCGGCCGTCGCTATTCGGACGTTTTCAGCAATGCACGGGAGCCGATCGGTCTTGACACCGCCAGCTACAGCTTAGGCCCACTTTTGAACGCGATCTTGATCCGGTAGCTCCCGCCCTTTGCCGCCGTGGCGACGTTCCTGCTGTTCGACGGGAGCTTGCGTCATGGTCATGGCTAGTCCACACCATCTTGCGCACTGGTATCCGACCGCCGCCTACCTCTACGTGTTGTGGCTGGATACGCTTGCGCTCGCTTGGGAGTACCTGCGCCGAAACCCCGACTATCGGCTCGACTGGCTGCGCCGTCATCGCCGCCCGCAAGCTGCACAAGACGCTGCGCTGCGCTGGGGCTTGCGCCTGTTGGAAGACCCGGCCCTGGATGCGCGAGACGCACATCCGGCCTGGCTGCCCGGCTATGCGGCCGTGGTGCAGCTCTATCCCGACGCTGATCCACCGCCTGATGCGGCGGCCTTCGCGTTCTGGAGTCTTCCGGGCCACAAGCAACTGCTGCATGACGGCAAAGGGCTGGCGCTGATCGCGCGCAGCCCCGGCCGATGCTCGCGCTTCGCGCTGGCCCCCGGCCTGGAAGACGGCATGGCTGTCGCCTATGCACACCGCGGCGGCGCTGTCGCGCCTGCGCGCAACCAGCCGCCCAGCGTGGGCCTGGCCGTCGCCAAACCCCGGCCCACACCTGCCGCGCTGCTGGAATTGCACACCTTGCAGGCGCTCGACGCGACCCTGGCGGGCGCGTCATTGCGCGAGGTAGCCGAAGGGCTGTTCGGCGCCGATGCCGTGGCCGATTGGTACAGCGATGGCGGCCTGCGCTCCAAGGTGCGTCGCCTCGTGCGGCGCGGCGACGCGCTGATGCGCGGCGGCTATCGCCGCATAGCACAGCTTCCGCCGCTTGAGAAGGGTCGTT
Organism: Rhodopseudomonas sp. AAP120; assembly: GCF_001295845.1. Taxonomy (GTDB): domain Bacteria; phylum Pseudomonadota; class Alphaproteobacteria; order Rhizobiales; family Xanthobacteraceae; genus Rhodopseudomonas. Next base: position 28,287 of record NZ_LJIC01000021.1, read on the forward strand.
CTGATGCGGACGCAAATCGGCCCTGATCGGAAACCCCTCGCTTCTTGAGACTGCCTCCATCCGGTCGCGCTGTGTGGCCGGGCGTTTTCAACCGATGGAGGTTCACACCATGCGTCCCGCTCCCTTGCGGCCTGCCGCCACTGTCTCGACCGCTGCTACGCAGCCTCAACGCTATCTCACCAACGACGAAGCCGCCGAGTACCTGCGCCTGTCGCCGCGCACGCTGGAGAAGCAGCGCGTGATCGGCGGCGGCCCGCGCTTTCGCAAGTTTGGCCGGCGCGTCATGTACGCCGTGGCCGACCTCGACACTTGGGCCGCCGACCGCAGTTTCGAGACGACCTCCGATCCCGAATACGCCGAGCACCACTCGGCCGACAGCCGTGCGCGCTGATCGGCGGCGCGCGGCAGGCCATCGCCATGTCCAGCACCGCGCTGCCGTCCCGGCAGCGGCCGTTGCAGGAGCGCGAACAGCTCGACCTGTTCCGCGCCTTGCCCGGCGACATGGCGCCGCGCGACAGCCAAGACCTGATGGCCTATCCGTTCTTCTCGCTCGGCAAGTCCAAGCGGGTCAAGCCCATCGACTTCCGCGCGGGCAACATCACGATCCGCGTGGAAGGCACGCAGGAGCACGGCATCGCCACGATTTGGGATGCGGACGTGCTGATATGGGCGGCCTCGCAGATCGTGGAGGCGAAGGACGCGGGTTTGCGCCCGTCGCGGCTGATGCGTGCCACGCCTTACGAGATCCTGCGCTTCATCGGGCGCGGCAAGTCGCTGCGCGACTACCAGCGCCTCAAAGCCGCACTCGACCGGCTGCAATCGACCACGGTTGCCACGTCCATCCGCGAGACGACCGGGCGGCGCCTGCACCGCTTCTCGTGGATCAACGAATGGAAGGAACTGGCCGATGCCAGCGGCACGCCGCTGGGCATCGAACTGATCCTGCCGGACTGGTTCTATGCCGGCGTGCTCGACGCCGCCCTGGTGCTGACCATCGACCCGGCGTATTTCCGGCTGACCGGCGGCATCGAGCGGTGGCTGTATCGGCTGGTGCGCAAGCACGGCGGCAAGCAAGAGCACGGCTGGCAGTTCGACTTCCGCTACCTGCACCAGAAGTCGGGCAGCACCGCAAAGCCCTACGACTTCGCCTGCGACCTGCGCGCGCTGGTTGCGCGGCAGTCGCTGCCCGGCTACGTCCTGGCCATCGAACGGATGCCGGACAACGGCATGGAGCTGCTGACCTTCCGGCCCGTGCCGCAGACGGCACGGGGATAACTCCGGGAAAGCCTGTGGATGGGGTCGTGCTATCAGGCGTGCGAGGTATCGTGCTATCAGGCGTGGGACTATCGTGCTATCAGGCGTGCCGATTGGCCGCAAACCCGCGCCAGCACTGGGTTTCCTCGACCTCTAACTTCCCTAACTTAATTTCTCTAACTTTTAGTAGGGAAACGCCGCTGCGGTGGACAACCACCACGCGGCCACGAACGCAGCAGCCAAAGCCCGGCTTTCCAGCATGGAGGGCCAGGCCATGATCGTCGCTTTGCTCAACCAGAAAGGCGGCGTGGGCAAGACCACGCTCGCCACGCACATCGCCGGCGAGCTGGCGATGCGCGGCCAGCACGTCGTGCTGCTGGACGCCGACCCGCAGGGTTCATCGCTGGACTGGACGCAGCGCAGAAGCCAGCAAGGCTTGCCACGGCTGTTCAGCGCCGTGGGCCTCGCACGCGAAACGCTGCATCAGGAAGCGCCAGAACTCGCCAGGCGGGCCGATCACGTCGTCATCGACGGCCCGCCGCGCATCGCCGCCTTGGCGCGCTCCGCGCTGTTGGCGGCCGAGCGCGTGCTGATCCCCGTGCAACCCAGCCCCTACGACCTGTGGGCCAGCGCCGAGATGGTGGCGCTGATCCGCGAGGCGCAGGTGTTCCGGCCTGCGCTGCGCGCGGCCTTCGTCATCAATCGGCGCGTCAGCACCACCGTGATCGGGCGCGAAGCGCGCCAGGCGCTCGCCGACCAGCCGCTTCCTGCGCTGCGCGCGGAAGTGCATCAACGCATCGTGTTCGCCGACAGCGTGGCCGCTGGCCGGCTTGCACGCGAGACGGCACCGGACAGCGCCGCCGCCCGCGAAATCACCGCGCTGGTGGACGAACTGCTGCGGTGGCCGACATGACAGCGAAGCCGCCACCGCGCGCCAAGCGCGTCGGCATCGGCGCACGTCCGCCCGCGAATCCGCACGCCGAGGCGTGGATTCGCCAGGGCGACGCCGATGCGCTGGGTAAGGGCGATCTCTACACCGCCCGCCTGACCCTCGACATCACGCCCGCCATGCGGGCGCGCATCAAGGTGTCGGCCTTCACGCAGGGCGTGACCGTGGCCGACCTGCTGCGCGACCTGTTGGAACGCGAGTTTCCAGAGCACCGCAGGGAGAACACACCATGATTACATCCGCTTCGTCTGCCTCCGCGCCTTCCGTCGCGGTCACGGCTGCGCTCGCAGCACCTGCCGGCCAGCCTGCCAGCGCGCCGCTGACGCGCGTGGCGCTGGCCTACATCGAACCGCGTTTCAAGCTCTATCTGCGCTTCGGTGAACCCGCGCGCACCCTCCAACTCGACCGCTGGCGGCGCTGCGCGGTGTTCCTGCCAGGCGCGGTGTTCTGCCGCATCCACTGGCACGCCAACGACTACGGCACCGTGCGCTGGCAGCTCATGGTGATGCAAGCCTGCACGCCGCTCGATGCGGCGCAGCGCATCCCAGGCGTGCAGCCGGGCGCGCGCCTGCTGCTGCACGCCGAGGGTGAGAACGCAGTGCGCGCCGTGCTGGAGCGCATCGACGCAATCGAGGCGCTGGGTATCGCGCCCGGCGGCACCTCGCTCGCGTACTGGCGCACGCTCGCCAACCGGCTCGCGGCGCGCCTGCCGCTGCCCGAATACACAGCCGAGCGACACGCCGCCTGGCTGACCGGGAGGGCGCTGCCATGACCACCGCTTGCGCTACCGGCACCGCGCCGCGTCCTCGCTCGCGCCTGCGCGCTCGCCTCGTGCTGGCGGGCCTGTCCGCCTGCGGCCTTGCTGCGCTGGCCTGGGCGTCCTTCGTGCATCCGTTGCCGCGTCTGATCTACAACCCGTCCGACAGTGTGGCGGTCGGCTGGTATCGCGTTGATCCGCTGGGCCACGGCACCGACTCGCTGCCACGTCCGTTGTCCGTGGGCAGCATCGTCCTGACCACGCTGCCGCCAGACGCCGCCACGCTGGCCGCGCAGCGCGGCTACCTGCCGGCGCGCGTGCCGCTGCTCAAGCGCGTGGGTGCCATCGCCCCGCAGGAGGTGTGTGTCACTGGCCGCGTCGTCCGCATCGACGGCGTGCCGTCTGCCGCCGCGCTGCCGGCCGACCGCTGGGGCCGGCCGCTGCCATCCTGGCAGCAATGCCGGCGCCTTCAATCCGGCGAACTGTTCCTGCTCAGCACAACCAACCCGGCGTCGTTCGACAGCCGGTATTTCGGGCCGGTCAGCGCGTCCGCCGTGATCGGCGTTGCGCATCCGGTTTGGCTGGAGACACGCCCATGATGGCCGCCGATTCGCTGCACGTTGCCGTGCATCTCATCGTGCCATCTGGCGTGCCGATTCAGTGGCTTTCCGCATGTCGTCGCGCGTGCAGTGCGAGGGCATCCGCACCGCACTTCGCGCTGCCTTCCCATGTGCAGGCGTCTTGCCTCGAACGCTGCCGGCCTATGGCCGTCGCCACGTTCGCCGGCGCGCTGGCTGCTCGCGCAGCAGCGCAGCCGGGCCGCCGCTGCCCGGAGCGCCAGCGAGGGGCAAAGGCGGAAGGCAAGACAAAAGGACGCGGCACCGGGCCGCGTCGAAAGCCAGTCTGCACATGGGGGTGGCGCGGCACGCAACGGCTTCGCCGCCGTGCCGCTTATGGCGCGAGGCCCGCGCCAATGCAGGCATGTCCGCGTGCTTCGCACGACAGGACACGCCAGAGCTTGCAGGAAGCGCAGCCATGAGCGACCGCCGCGACAACGATTTCCGCGTTCGCCCCAGCGCCCCGAAGAACCGGGGCAAGGGCCAGGGGCAGAGCTTTGTTTCCAAGGTGCTCAAGCAGGCGGGCAAGGCCAGCAGCGGCAAGTTCACAGTGCGCCGTCCTGGCGCGGCGGGCGGCACCAGCAATGGAACCGGCCAGCGGCCCGGCTCGCGCCTCGGGCGCGGCCATACGGCGGCGCGCTTCGCAGGTGCGAAGCTGACGCCCATGTCGCGGCGCGTGACCATCAAGACGCTGCTGGTGAACCACCAGCGGGCCAGCCCGCAGTCGCTCGGCAAGCACTTGCGCTACATCGAGCGCGACGGCGTGGGCCGTGATGGCGAGCCGGGCCAAGCCTACGGGCCGCAAACCGACGCCGCCGACCTCGACGCCTTCAAGGAACGCTGCGCCGACGACCGGCACCATTTCCGCTTCATCCTCTCGCCCGAGGATGGCGCGGAACTGGAAGACCTGCGCACCTACACGCGGCACCTCATGGGGCGCATGGAGGCCGACCTGGGCACGGGCCTCGACTGGGTTGCGGTCAACCACTGGAACACCGACAACCCGCACACGCACATCGTCGTGCGCGGGCGAGACGACACCGGCAAAGACCTCATCATCGCGGGCGACTACATCGCCGACGGCTTCCGCCATCGCGCCGCCGAACTGGCGACCGAATGGCTGGGGCCGCGCACCGAGCTGGAGATCCAGCAGACCTTGGGACGCGAGGTGGAACAGGAGCGGTGGACGAGCCTGGATCGCACCTTGAAGCGCGAGGCCGGCGACGATGGCCTGGTGCATGTCGAACGGCTCAACGAACCCCGCTTGCAGCGCCAACGCCTGCTGCTGATCGGGCGCCTGCAACGCTTGCAGCGCCTGGGCCTGGCCGACGAGACGCAACCCGGCACCTGGGCCGTCCATGCCGATGCGGAAAAGACCTTGCGCGCCCTGGGCGAGCGCGGCGACATCATCCGCACCATGCAGCGGGCCATGCGCGGCGAGCCGCGCGAGCTGGCGGTGTTCGAGACGGGGGACGATGGCCGAACCATCCTCGGCCGCGTGGCCGCGAAGGGGCTGGCCGACGAGCTGCGCGACCGGGGCTATCTGGTCATCGACGGCGTGGACGGCAAGGCCCACTACGTCGCGCTCAACGCCCGCGATGAACTGGCGAACTATCCGGCCGGGGCCGTGGTGGAGGTGAAGGGATCGGCCGACGTGCGCGCGGCCGACAGGAACATCGCCGCGCTGGCGAGCGATGGCCTGTACCGCACCGATCATCACCTGGCCGTGGCGCAGGGCCAGGCCGTACCGGGCCGCGACCCGCAGGAGGCCGTGGCGGCCCACGTCCGCAGGCTGGAAGCCCTGCGCCGGGCCGGCATCGTGGAGCGCGTGGCCGAAGGGCTATGGAAGGTGCCGGGCGACCTGCCCGAGCAGGGCCGCCGCTACGACGCGCAGCGCCTGGGCGGCGTGGCCGTGGAGCTGAAATCGCACCTGCCCATCGAGCGGCAGGCCCGCGTGATCGGGGCCACCTGGCTCGACCAGCAGTTGATCGGCGGCGGCTCGGGCCTGGGCGACCTGGGCTTTGGCGGCGAGGCCAAGCAGGCGATGCAGCAGCGCGCCGACTTCCTGGCCGAACAGGGACTGGCCGAGCGACGCGGACAGCGCGTGATCCTGGCGCGCAACCTGCTGGGCACGCTGCGCAACCGGGAGCTGGCGCAGGCCGCGAAGGACATAGCCGCCGACACCGGCCTGGAGCATCGCCCGGTGGCCGACGGGCAGCGCGTGGCCGGCATCTACCGGCGTAGCGTCATGCTCGCCAGCGGTCGCTACGCGATGCTGGACGACGGCAAGGGGTTCAGCCTGGTTCCGTGGAAGCCAATGATCGAGCAGAAGCTGGGCAAACGGGTAGCAGCGACAGTACGCAGTGCCAGTGCGTCTTGGGATTTCGGACGCAGCCGTGGCCCTTCCATCGGTTGAGTCAGTTGCCCTTGACCACTCTTTGCAGATTCAGCTCGCGGTCGCGCGTCCGAGTGCAAGAAATTCAGCTTGATGTCAGCGTGAAAGCCTCATGCACGGCGGACTGGACGGAGCCACCAGTTACGGGGCCACCTCCTGCCACGTAGATCGTGTCTCCAATGGTTGCGGCCGCGACTGCATGACGCGGAGTTGGCATTGGCGCATGATGCTGCCAGCTATCAGTGGCCGGGTCGTAGCTCTCCATCTGCCCATAGACCTTCGCTTGCGTGATCCGGCCATTAGCGGAAATACCGCTTTCTCCACCCATCGAAAAAATGCGATCGCGATAGACCACCAAGCCATGACCCGAGCGTGCCGTCGGCATCGGGGCGCGTGGCTCCCACGTATCCCTATCCGGGAAGTACACATGGTGTAGGTCGGTGTTGTACTCGAACGTATTGAAGCGGCCGCCGATGACGTGGATGACGCCGTTACGAGCGACGCAGCCGACATGATCGCGGGCACCGGGCAGTGCCTTGCGCAATGTCCATCGGTCAGCGTCGGGATCGTAGGCTTCGTGCCAGCCGACACTGGCGCGTTCCTCCTTGGGAGCGGAAGCGCCGCCGATGAGGTGCACTCGCCCTTCGAGCACGACGGCTGCCGCCGCGCCGCGCGGCCGCGGCAAGGGCGCGATCGGCTCCCAGCGATCGGCGTCCACCACGTAGGCGTAGGCGTTGTTGACCGGGCTTCTGTTCTGCTCCACGAAGCCGCCGAGCGCATATACGCGGCCTGCGAGAGCGGCGACGGCAACGTGGTTGGCGCCGCGCGGAAGCGGTGCCGCGACGTACCAGCGATCCTCGGAAGGCTCATAAACATGGTGATAGGTTCGATCGACGCGGCCCTCCCCATATCCACCGATGACGTGCAGGCGACCCGCCCACGCAGCTCCCCAGGCCATCTCGCTGCGCGGCAGCGGCAATAGCGCTCTCGAAGTCCATCGACCCAGCGACCCAAGAGGCGCAGGACTCGCCGTGAGACGCTCGGCCTGCTCGCCGGGCATCAGGTGATCCATCATCGCGCCGCCTTGATGCAGGCGAGCAAAGGGCGCTAACGATGGCGTAGCAGGCTTAAGAACCGGTGCTGCTTTGGCAAAGCCAACTGCCGATGCGCCGAGCATCATGAGTGTCGAGCGCCGCGTCAGGGAAAATCTGGACAAGGTGCGTCTCCTTTCGAGGGTTTCATTCCGGCAAAAATACGATCCCTAAAAGTCGATTCTCACCAACGCCAGATTGGAGGGAAATCTCCCGGATCGACTGCTGGCCGGTCGCAACGATCCCATGTGCCTTGAACCTGCCAATGAGAACATCCGGCTCCATGTGAGTTACACCAGCCAGTGACGACAGTGGAGCATCGACCAAGGCCAGTTCGATGGGTCTTTTCATCTGTGGGCCTGTCATGCGGCCCCAAGAGAAGAGCGACGCTGCAACAACACCCGCAAAGATGATCGCAATGGCCTTGGTTCCCGCAGACTTGAAGTGATTTTTGAATGGACGGAAGTTGGCCGTGATGTGTCCGGCGGCGCCGGCCAGGAAGAACCAGGAAAACCACTGATGCACCACTACCACGAGGCCGCGATCCAGCTCGAAGAACATCAGAACGCCGGTGGCCGACATCAGCAGAAACGAGCTGATCGTCAGCGGCGTGGCCCACGATCGCACGGCAGGAAATTTAGGCACGGCTATTCACCCCGACTTCGTTCAAATACTTTTTCAAGGCTGCTGTTTCCCCGGACGCAACGATTGCGCCGATGTAGCCATCAGGGCGAACTAGCACCCAGTCGCCAGGAGAAGGCGCGTAGGCATCGACAAAATGGCCGCCTTCGTCGATGACATCACCACTTTGGCCGAAGACGTGCACGCGCAGCCCCGGACGTGGCGACACGCTCGCGGGTGCGACGCCATAACCCAGCAATGTCCAATGCGGGCCAGCGAACAATTCAAAGAGCCGGATCGGCTGTCCTGCCGCACCGCGAACCGGGGCATCAGGGGCACGATCCCCTGCGAGCAGGCCGTCACTGCGCTCGGGCGCTTCCAGCGCAAGAGAGGATTCCGGATACCCGATATCGAGTTGGTGCACTTCACGGCCACGGCGGTTCTCACCCCGTTTGAGGGCATCAAGTAACTTCGTTGCAAGACCGAGCATGGCGGCCGCGACGGGTCGGCGTTCTTCCTCGTAGCTATCAAGGAGCGCATCGGGAGCGCCGGTAGTGACCGCCGCCAGCTTCCATCCCAGGTTGTAGGCGTCTTGGACACTCGTATTGAGTCCCTGGCCGCCTGTCGGCGGGTGAATATGCGCGGCGTCGCCGACCAGGAACACGCGACCGTCCCTGTAGCGATCCGCCAGACGCGCATTCATGTTGTAGGCCGAAGCCCAGGAGACGGACTTGATCTGCACATCATTGCGGCCGGTGCGCTCGGCCACCATCGCGGTCAGGCCCGCAGCGGACATATCCACATCGCCTTCGAGAGGGATAGGCGCCTGAATCTGGAATAGCTCAGTGCCCGCAAGCGGACATAGCGATAGCTGCCGCTCCATCGAACCTTCATTGAAGCGATGCCAGGCATTGCGCTCTATGCCGGTGAGGATGACATCCGCCACGATGGCCCGGACACCCAGGGTCTTGCCCGGAAAGCCGATGCCGAGCGTGCTACGCACGAAACTACGGCCACCGTCTGCGCCGACGAGATACCGCGCGTGGACGGTCTCCGCACCTGCTCCGGCGGCGATCCGCGCGGTCACACCGTCTTCGTCTTGATCGAATCCGACCAGTTCGCAGCCGTATTCAACCTGCACGCCGAGTTCGGCAAGTCGCTCCCGCATGACCCCTTCGGTCAGGAATTGGGGCACCAGCAGCGGCAGGTGATAAGGCTCGGCGGGTGTGGGCTGAACATCCTCGACCACTGCGGACTCTGCATAGCTTCCGTCCTCGCGGTATTCGCGCTGGGGCGGATAGATTCCGCCGGCCGCGACAACGCGGTCGATGATGCCCAGATCCTCGAAAATTTCCTGTGTTCGCGGTTGGATGCCCTTGCCACGTGAGCCGTTGAAGGGCTCGTTCATCTTCTCGATCAGGCGGAATGGCACGCCGCGTCGCGCTAGCTCAATGGCAAGCGTGAGGCCGGCTGCGCCCGCTCCGCAGATCAGAACGCCAGTCGTCAGGTTGGTTGTCATCATCGCTCCAATGAGTGTATTATGCACGCAATGGGAGGCATTCTATGTCGTCAAAGAAAAGCGTGCAAGATGCACGCATGTCTGAGCAACTCAAGGCGCTGCACGGTGCCCTCATAAGCATTGTTAGCGCGATGAACCGGCCACAGCGCGACGAGAAGCTGATCGAAGCCGCGGGCATCCGGCTCGACCGGGCGTTGTTTCCCCTTCTGATCGGAATCGAACGGCTGGGGCCGATCGGCGTGATGGACTTGGCTGATCGTGCGGGACGGGACTACACCACCGTCAGCCGTCAGGTCGCCAAGCTCGAAAGCCTGGGTCTCGTGAAGCGTCAGGAGAACGCCGTCGATCGTCGCGTGCGCGAAGCTGTCATATCGCCGAAGGGCAAGGCGATGACGGTTCGCATCGACGCTGCACGCGAACGGATCGGTCGCGTGATTTTCAGCACCTGGGCCAAAGAAGACATCGAGGATCTCGTTCGGCTGATGCAGATGTTCGCTGTTGCGTTGGAGGAAGAACCGCCGGTCGGTTCTTAAGTGGATCAGTAGAGGCAGAGGCAATGGAACTTCGACATCTGCGTTGCTTCCTCGCTGTAGCCGAAGAACTCCATTTCGCTCGCGCGGCCGAGCGACTGCACATTGACCAGTCGCCGCTGTCCCGCACTATCAAGGAGCTGGAGGAAGAACTCGGTGCCCGATTGTTCGTTCGCACAACCCGTAGCACGCAGTTAACTCGCGCTGGACGGTTGTTCCTAGAGCACGTTCAGCGTGTATTCGTAGCGTTAGAGCAGGCCAAAGATAGCGTCAAATCCGCCGCCAACGGCTTTCATGGTCAGTTGCGCATCGCTTTGTCAGACGGCATCACGCCGTCGCGGTTGCCGGCTTTGCTGGCGCGTAGCCGCGAAGAAGAACCCGAGGTAGATATCCGACTGTTCGAGGTTCCGCTGGCTCAGCAGATCAAGGGTCTGCATGATGACCTGTACGACGCCGGGTTTTCGATGGCCGAAGAGGCAGGCGATGGCATTTTGGTCAATTCCGCTTGGGAGGACGAATTGATGGTTGCTGTGCCTGCTCGCCATCCCGTGCTCGCCTTCAAACAGGTTCCGTTGAAGGAAGTGCTGCGCTATCCCCTAGCACTAGGCGACCCAGCCATCTGCGAAGGTCATGCACGCCAAGTTGATCGAATTCTTCGCGCATGTGGACAGGAGCCGCTAATCGCGCAGCACGTGGCGACCTTCGATGTGATGTTTGCCCTAGTTTCCGCAGGGCTGGCATTGGGCTTGGCGGGCGAGGCACACATCGCTTCCAGCCGCGAGCCGGGCGTCGTGGCCCGCCGTTTGACGGGCAAGCCGACCATGCTCACGACTTATCTTCTTCGGCGCGATGCGGAGCCGTCCGAGATGCTGGCTCGATTCATTGAACGAGTTGCTTTTATTGATTCGGCGGATGATCTCGGAGCCGCCGATGATTCCTGAACCATCCTATGAAAGGAATGGAACCATGAACAAAATGATGTTGCTGATGTTGGCCACCGCGCTGACCGGATGCGGCCCCTCTCAACCTTCGGAAACCGTTGACTACCTTGTGGCCCATCCCGAGCGCATCAAGGAACTCCAGCGCCAATGCAAGGAGGATCGCGCGAAGGTCGGCGACGAACTCTGCGTGCGTGCGGCCGAGGCCGCCAAGCGGCGCTTCTTCGGCGATCGGCCGGAGCAAAAGACGCAGTAATACCCGCCGCCGTCGCACCGCTGCGACGAAGTTCGCGCTGTTACCTCGACACGCCGCAACGCTCTCGCGTTAGCGGCGTTTTTATCGTCTTCGCTCCAACAAGAAATCTTGTCTTTTTGGCCTGAATTGCCGCCATAACGGCCTTTGACCGGCCTGCGCAGACGCCTTGACCCTCGTCGTTGCGGCACTCCCTCGTGCCGTGATCGGAGGCAGGCAATGCAAGGGACGAACGTGCTGTTCGGCCAGATCGCCGTGGTATTCGGCATCGTGGTCGCCGGTGTGTGGAGCGCCACACAGTGGACAGCCGCCGCCCTGGGTTATCAGCTACGCCTTGGCTTGCCCTGGTTCGATTTCTTCGGCACGCCGGTCTATCACCCGTGGCGGTTGTTCGAGTGGTGGTTCTTCTTCGATGGCTACGCACCGCGCATCTTCGACATTGGGGGCGCCATCGCGGGCGGCAGCGGCCTTGTGGCCGTACTCGTTGCCATCGGGATGTCGATCTGGCGCTCGCGGCAATCGCGCCTCGTCACGACCTATGGCTCGGCCCGCTGGGCGAACGCGGAGGACATCCGCAAGGCGGGCCTCACACGGCCGGCCGGCGTCTTCCTCGGTCAGCACGACCGGCAGTACCTGCGGCATGAAGGCCCGGAACACGTCCTGACCTTTGCGCCCACGCGCAGCGGCAAAGGTGTCGGCCTGGTGGTGCCGACGCTGCTTTCCTGGCCCGCGTCCGCCGTCGTCCACGACATCAAGGGCGAGAACTGGCAAATCACCGCAGGCTGGCGCTCGCGCTTCTCGCATTGCCTGCTGTTCAACCCCACGGATGCGAAGTCGGCGGCCTACAACCCGCTGCTGGAGGTGCGGCGCGGCGCGCATGAAGTGCGCGACGTGCAGAACATCGCGGACATTCTGGTCGATCCCGAGGGCGCGCTTGAACGCCGCAACCATTGGGAGAAGACCTCGCACGCGCTGCTGGTCGGGGCCATCCTGCATGTGCTGTATGCCGGCGAGGACAAGACGCTGCGCGGCGTCGCCAACTTCCTCAGCGACCCAGCCAGCCCCTTCGAGCTGACCTTGCATCGGATGATGACCACGCCGCACCTCGGCGATGGCCCGCATCCCGTCGTCGCTTCGGCGGCGCGCGAAGTGCTCAACAAGTCGGACAACGAGCGTTCCGGCGTGTTGAGTACCGCCATGTCGTTCCTCGGCCTGTACCGCGATCCCACGGTGGCCGAAGTCACGTCGCGTTGTGATTGGCGCATCGCCGATTTGATCGCGGCCGAGCATCCGGTGTCGCTGTACCTGGTGGTGCCGCCTTCGGACATATCGCGCACCAAGCCGCTCATCCGCCTGATCCTCAACCAGATCGGGCGACGCTTGACCGAATCGCTCGACGGCTCCGACGGCATCGAGCGCCGCCACAAGCTGCTGCTGATGCTCGATGAGTTTCCGGCCCTGGGCCGGCTCGACTTCTTCGAGACGGCGCTGGCCTTCATGGCGGGCTACGGCATCCGCAGCTTCCTCATCGCGCAGTCGCTCAACCAGATCGACAAAGCCTACGGCCAAAACCATTCGATTCTGGACAACTGCCATGTGCGCGTGACGTTCGCCACCAACGACGAGCGCACCGCCAAGCGCATCTCCGAGACGCTGGGCACCGCGACTGAGCTGCGCGCGCAGCGCAACTATGCGGGCCATCGGCTCGCGCCCTGGCTGGGACACCTGATGGTGTCGCGCCAGGAGACGGCCCGCCCGCTGCTGACGCCGGGCGAAGTCATGCAGCTTCCGCCCGACGACGCCGTGGTCATGGTGTCCAGCGTGGCACCGATCAGGGCCAAGAAGCTGCGCTACTACGCGGACGCGAATTTCAAGCGGCGCGTGCTGCCGCCGCCGGCGCTCGTCGTTGGCCGCTATGCAGATGCGCCGCCATCGCGCCCGGACGACTGGAGCGGGCTGGCGATCCCTGCCGTGCCCGCCGTGCCTGCGGCCGGTGCCGCCGACGGCTTTGGAGCCTCGGGCGACGACGGCGGCCCACGCCGCCAGCCCGAGCTTTCCGAAACCGCCGCCTACGACCCCGAGCTGGCCGCGCCCGCCGCCGACCTTGGGCTGCTCGATGACGACGACGACCTACCGCTTCCACTCCCGCGCCAGTTCGACCCGGCCATGCAGCGCACGGCCCGGCTGGCTTCCCTCGACCCCAACGACGGAATCGAGCTATGAGCCATTACCGCCTGAACCTCTTTATCCAGCCCGAGCACGCCCGGCGCCTCGATGAACTCGCCGCCAAGAAAGGCGTGTCCAAGTCGTCCATCGTCGCGGCGGCGCTCGCATCGTGGCTGTCGCCCGATGCCGCCGACCAACGCGAGGCGGCCATCGCCAAGCGTCTTGATCGCCTTTCGCGCCAGGCCGAGCGCATGGAGCGCGACCAGAGCATTGCCATCGAAACGCTGGCGCTGTTCATCCGCTACTACCTGACCGTCAGCACGCCGGTTCCCGAAGCGCACCAAGACGCGGCCCGTGCGCAGGGCAAGGCGCGCTTCGAGCAGTTCGTGGAGCAGCTTGGCCGCCACCTGCTGCGCGGGCGCAGCCTCGTGCGCGACGTGGTGGAGGAACTGCATCCCGACCCGATGCGGATGGAGGACGCGGTAGCGCAGACCGAGGCGCGGGAGCGTGCGTTATGAGCGCCGCGCCGCAGTTCTCGCCCGAGCCGCGTTCGTCCGCTGCGGCCTCGCTCGACCGGCGCATCCAGATGCTGCGCACGGCAATGGGGCCGCTGATCGCCACCGCGCTCGAAGACCCCGACGTGGTGGAAATCATGCTCAACCCGGATCGCACCCTTTGGGTGGATCGCCTGTCGTCGGGCCGCGCGCCTATGGGCGTGGAAATGCCCGAGGCCGATGGCGAGCGAATCATCCGCCTGGTCGCGGCCCACGTCGGCGCGGAAGTGCATCGCGGTCAGCCGCTGCTATCGGCCGAACTGCCCGAAACCGGCGAACGCTTCGAGGGCATCTTGCCACCCGCCGCACCGGGGCCGGCCTTCGCACTACGCAAACGTGCCATCGGCGTGATCCCGCTGGAGCGGTACGTCGTGGACGGGATGATGACCGCCGCCCAGGCGGGTTTTCTCGTTCGCGCGGTGCGCGAGCGCAAGAACATCCTGATTGCCGGAGCCACCAGCAGCGGCAAGACCACGCTCGCCAATGCCTTGCTCGCTGAAATCGCCGCCACGGGCGACCGCGTGCTGGTGCTCGAAGACACGGTGGAACTGCAATGCGCGGCCCGCGACCACGTTCCGCTGCGCACGCGCGCGGGCGTGGTGTCCATGACCGAGCTGGTGCGCTCGTCCATGCGCCTGCGGCCGGATCGCGTGGTAGTCGGCGAGGTGCGCGGCCCCGAGGCGCTGGATCTCATCAAGGTGTGGGGCACCGGCCACCCCGGCGGCATCGCCACCATCCACGCGGGTTCCGCGCTGGGCGCGCTGCTGCGCATGGAGCAATTGATTCTCGAAGTGGCGGTGAACCCGCCCCGTGCGCTGATCGCCGAGGCCGTGGACGTGGTGATCCACATCGCCGGGCGCGGGCACAAGCGCCGCATCGAGAGCATCGCCCGCGTCGTTGGCTTCGACGGCGTGGGCTACCAACTGGCGGACGCGATGGATGCGCCGTTTCCCGAGCTGCCATCGCAGTCCGACCTTTCTTCCCCGTCCCTCAACCACCCTGGAGAACTGCCATGACGCAGATGCACGTTCCTGCTTTCCGTTTTTCCGTAAATCCGCCTTCGCGCCTGTCCGGCCTTGCCCGGCTGCGCCGCTTGGCTCGCCCTGCGCAGCAGGGAATGATGATGGCTGCGGTAATGCTGTTCATGGCCGGGACGGCAAAGGCCGCCGGTTCCTCGATGCCGTGGGAAGGGCCGTTGCAGTCGATCTTGGAGTCGATCCAAGGGCCGGTGGCGCGCATCGTGGCGGTCATCATCATCATCGCCACGGGCCTCGCGCTCGCGTTCGGCGACACGTCGGGCGGCTTCCGCAAGCTGATCCAGATCGTGTTCGGCTTGAGCATCGCGTTCGCCGCGTCCTCGTTCTTCCTGTCGTTCTTTTCGTTCTCGGGCGGGGCAGTCGTATGAGCGGCCCGGACAGCTTCGCGGCCGGGTTCGAGGTGCCGCTGCATCGTTCGCTCACCGAGCCGATCTTGCTGGGCGGCGCACCGCGCACGGTGGCGATCGCCAACGGCACGCTGGCCGCCGCCGTCGGGCTGGGCCTGCAACTGTGGATTCCCGGTGCTGTGCTCTGGATCGTCGGCCATGCGCTGGCGGTATGGGGCGCGCGCCTCGATCCGCAGTTCATGGCCGTGTTCGCCCGGCACATCAAGCACCGCCCGCTGCTGGACGTGTGAGGTGATGCCATGCTGAACCTCGCCGAATTCCGACAGCGCCCGGCCTTGCTTGCCGACTGGCTGCCCTGGGCCGGGCTGGTCGCGCCGGGCGTGGTCTTGAACAAGGACGGCAGTTTCCAGCGCACGGCGCGGTTTCGCGGGCCTGACCTCGACAGCGCCACGCAAGGCGAACTGATCGCCACGTCGGCGCGCTTGAACAACGCGCTGCGCCGGCTGGGTTCGGGCTGGGCCTTGTTCGTGGAGGCCGAGCGCCGCGCTGCTGCCGACTATCCACACTCGGATTTCCCCGAGCCGCTTTCGTGGCTGGTGGATGAGGAACGCCGCGCAGCATTCGAGGAATCGGGCAACCACTTCGAGAGCGGCTATCACCTGACGCTGGTGTACCTGCCGCCCGAAGAATCGCGTGCCCGTGCAGCGGGAATGCTGTACGAGAACCGGCCCACCGAGGGCGTGGACTGGCGCGAGCGCCTGACCGCCTTCGTGGCGGAGACGGATCGCATCTTTGATTTGCTCGATGGTGTGATGCCGGAAATCGCCTGGCTGGACGACGCGCAGACGTTGACCTACCTGCACGCCACGGTATCGACGCGGCGCTATCGGCTGGCGGTGCCCGAGGTGCCGTTCCACATTGACGCGCTGCTGACCGACTCGCCGCTGGTCGGCGGCCTGGCGCCCATGCTGGGCGACCAGCACCTGCGCGTGGTGTCGGTGCGCGGTTTTCCGACCTCGACCTGGCCGGGGATTCTGGACGACCTCAACCGCCTGGGCTTTGCGTATCGCTGGAGTACGCGCTTCCTGTGCCTGGACAAAGCCGAGGCGGAAAAAGAACTCGCCCGCCTGCGCCGCCAATGGTTCGCCAAGCGCAAGAACGTCATCGCGCTGCTACGCGAAACGATCTTTCAACAAGAAAGCCCGCTGGTCGATACCGACGCCAGCAACAAGGCTGCCGACGCGGATGCGGCCTTGCAAGAGCTGGGCAGCGATCAAGTCGCCTTCGGCTATCTGACGGCGACCGTCACCGTCATGGACGCGGACGCCGACGCAGCCGACGAGAAGCTGCGCATGGTGGAGCGCGTCATCCAAGGGCGCGGCTTCGTCACCATTCCCGAAACGCTCAACGCCGTGGATGCGTGGCTGTCCTCGCTCCCCGGCAACGCCTACGCCAACGTGCGCCAGCCCATCGTCTCGACGCTGAATCTGGCGCACATGATGCCGCTGTCGGCGGTATGGGCCGGCCCCGAGCGCAATGCTCACCTCGACGGGCCGCCGCTGATCGCCACGCGCACCGACGGCGCGACGCCGTTCCGGCTGGTGACGCACATCGGCGACGTGGGCCACACGCTGGTCGCCGGCCCGACCGGCATGGGCAAGTCGGTCTTGCTCGCCACGCTGGCGATGCAGTTCCGCCGCTATCGCGGCTCGCGCATCTTCGCGTTCGACATGGGGCGCTCGATGCGCGCCACGATCCTCGGGCTGGGCGGCGAGCACTACGACCTGGGCACGGATGGCGAAATCGCCTTCCAGCCGCTTGCCCGTATCGACCGCGAAGGCTACCGCACCTGGGCTGCCGAATGGATCGAAGGCCGCTTGCTGCACGAAGGCGTGGCGGTCGGCCCCGACGAGAAGGCCGCCATCTGGTCGGCACTCGGCAGCCTCGCCGGTGCGCCGGTAGAGCAGCGCACGATGACCGGGCTGTCCGTGCTGTTGCAGTCCAACGCGCTGCGCCAGGCGCTCGCGCCGTATGTGCTCGGCGGCGCGCACGGCAAGCTGCTGGATGCCGATCACGACCGGCTGGGCAGCGCCGACGTGCAGGGCTTCGAGATGGAGGAGCTGATGCACAGCAAGGCCGCCGTCATGGCCGTGCTGCATTACCTCTTTGCGCGCTTCGATGAACGCTTCGACGGTGCGCCCACGCTGCTGATCCTCGATGAAGCCTGGTTGTTCCTTGATGACCCGGTGTTTGCCGCGCGCATCCGCCAATGGCTCAAGACGCTCAGAAAAAAGAACGTCAGCGTCATCTTCGCCACGCAGAGCCTTGCCGACATCAAGGATTCCAGCATCGCGCCCGCGATCATCGAAAGCTGCGCCAGCCGCATCTTCTTACCCAACCCGCAGGCGACCGAGCCGCAGATTCGCACGATCTACGAGGGCTTCGGCCTGAACTTGCGGCAGATCGAAATCGTCGCCACCGCGCAGCCCAAGCGCGACTACTACTACCAATCCCGCCTCGGCAACCGCCTGTTCGACCTCGACTTGGGGGCGGCTGCGCTCGCGTTCGTAGGCGCTTCCACGCCGCAAGACCAGCGCGACATAGACCGCGTGCTGCTGGATGCCGGCGTGCCCGGCTTCGCCGGCGCTTGGCTACGCCATCGCGGCCTCGATTGGGCGGCTGACCTGCTGCCCTCGTTCCCCGGCCTCACGCCGGGTTCCCTCCGTACCGCTGACCACCCACAGGAGAACCAGCCATGAAAAAGCGACTCATCGCCGCTGCCGTCGCGGCCATGCTTTGCACCGTTTCCACCGTACACGCGCAATGGGTCGTGATTGATCCCACGAACCTTGTGCAAAACACGCTGACCGCGATTCGCACGCTGGAGCAGATCAACAACCAGATCCAGCAGCTCCAGAACGAAGCGCAGATGCTGATGAACCAGGCGCGCAACCTCGCCAGCCTGCCGTCCAGCGTGGTCGGCCAGTTGCGCACCAACCTGGCGACGACCGAGCGGCTGATCGCCCAGGCGAAGGGCTTGGCCTACGACGTGACGAATCTGGATCAGGAGTTTGCGCGCCTGTACCCCGAGCAGTACGCGGCCACCGTCAGTGGCGACCAGATGTACCGCGACACGCAGGAGCGTTGGAAGAACACGCTCAACGGCTTGCAGACCACCATGCAGATGCAGGCGCAGGTGTCGCAGAACCTGGGCGTTGACGAAACCGTGCTGGCCGACCTCGTGGGCAAGAGCCAATCGGCCGAAGGCGCGTTGCAGGCGATGCAGGCCATGAACCAGTTGCTCGCCTTGCAGGCCAAGCAGTCGATCCAGTCGCAGCGGCTCCAGATCACGCAAGACCGAGCCACCGCACTGGAGCTGGCGCGGCAGGCCGCAGCCACCGAGCGCGGGCGCGAAGTGACGCGGCGCTTCCTGGGCAGCGGCACGCCGTACACGCCGCAGCCCGTCAACTTCTACAACCCCTGACGGGTGCGGCCATGAAGAACGCGCCCGTCCTGTTCGCTCTCGCTTCCCTGTTCGCCGGGTGCGGCCGGCCGCCTTCGGTGGACGCGCTGGCCGCCGACCCGTCCCGGCTGCACGCGCTACGCGCGCAATGCCGCGCGGGCGAGCACGGCGGCGCGTTCTGCGCGCAGGTGGCCCGAGCCGACCTGCGCCGCTTTCTCTCCGGCAAGGCCGGCCCCGGCGAGTACCAGACGCTCGCCGACCTGCCGCCGATTCCACCCAGCTTCGATGAACCCGCCGATGACAACGGGCCTGGGCAGGAGAACTCGCCATGAATGACGTGACCATCATCGACCGCTTCCTCGATACGTTCTCGCGCTACATCGACTCGGGCTTTGGCCTGCTGCATGGCGAGGTGGCGTTTCTGACCGCCACGCTGATCGTCATCGACATGACGATCGCCGGGCTGTTCTGGGCAATGAGCCATGCCACCGGCCAGGGCGAAGACGTGATCGCCAAGCTGATCCGCAAGGTGCTCTACGTCGGTGCCTTCGCCTACATCATCGGCAACTTCAACTGGCTGGCCGGCATCGTGTTCCGCTCGTTCGCGGGCCTGGGCCTGACGGCCAGCGGCTCGACCTTGAGCATGGAGAACTTCCTGCATCCGGGAAGGCTGGCCAAGATCGGCATCGACGCCGGGGCGCCGATCCTCGACCAGATCGGCGACATGGCGGGCTTTCCCGAGGTGTTCGTGAACATCACGCCCATCGTCGTGATGTTCCTCGCGTGGCTGATCGTCCTGCTGTGCTTCTTCGTGTTGGCGATCCAGCTTTTCATCACGCTGATCGAGTTCAAATTGACGACGCTCGCGGGCTTCGTGCTGGTGCCGTTCGCCCTCTGGAACAAGACCGCGTTCCTTGCCGAAAAGGTGCTGGGCAACGTGGTGTCGTCGGGCATCAAGGTGCTGGTGCTGGCCGTCATCGTGGGCATCGGCTCGGGCTTGTTCGCCGAGTTCCAGGTGCAACCGGCCGAACCCTCCATCGACCATTCGGTCGTCGTCATGCTGGCCTCGCTGACCCTGCTGGCGCTGGGCATCTTCGGGCCAGGCATTGCGACCGGGCTGGTATCGGGCGGCCCGCAACTCGGCGCGGGCGCGATGGCCGGCGCCGCGCTGGGCGTGGCCGGCACCGCCGTTGCCATCGGCGCAGCGGCCACGGGCGTCGGCGGCGCTGTCGCTGCCGGCGCACGCATGGCCCCGGCTGCCGCCAAGCTGGCCGGCAACGGTGCTCGTGCCGCTGCTGGAGCCGCCAGCAGCGCGAAGTCGGCGTTCCAGGCTGGCTCCGCTTCTGCTGGTGGTGGCCTCAAAGGTGCTGCCGCTGGCGTGGGCAATGTCGCCAAGACCGGCGCACAGGCGGCCGGGCAGAAGGTGGCGCAAGGCGCGCGTTCCATCCGCGATCGCGCCGCCACTGCGTTCAGCGCCGATGCGCCTGCATCCGCACCCACAGCGGGCAGCGGTGCCCCCAGCAGCGACGCGCCGCCTTCCACGCCGCAGGAGCAACCCGCCTGGGCGAAGCGCCTGCACCGGCGCCAGCAACTCACCCATGCCGCGACGACCGCCGCCCACACGCTGCGCGGTGGCGACGGTGGCGCTTCCAGCCAAGGGCCGAGCCTGCGCGATTCCGATTCCTGATCTTCAAGGAGAACACCCATGCGATTCAAACGCCCGCAGGTGCGCTATGCCGACACGCCGCAGCCTGCGACCCCTTACCAATCCGCCGCGCAAGTGTGGGACGAGCGCATCGGTTCGTCCCGCGTGCAAGCGAAGAACTGGCGGCTGATGGCTTTCGGCTGCCTGCTGCTGGCGCTGCTGATGGCCGGCGGCCTGGTGTGGCGCTCCGCGCAATCCATCGTCACGCCCTACGTGGTGGAGGTGGACAACGCGGGCCAGGTGCGCGCCGTCGGCGAAGCCGCCACGCCATACCGGCCCAGCGATGCGCAGGTGGCCTACCACCTGGGCCGCTTCATCGAGCTGGTGCGCTCGCTATCCATCGACCCCATCGTCGTCCGCCAGAACTGGCTCGACGCCTACGACTACACCACCGACAAGGGTGCCGTGGTGCTCAACGACTACGCGCGCACCAACGACCCGTTCGCGCGCATCGGCAAGGAATCCGTCACGGTGCAGATCACCAGCGTGACCCGCGCCAGCGACACGTCTTTCAACGTGCGCTGGACGGAGCGGCGCTTCGTCAATGGCGCCGCGGCGGGCACTGAACGCTGGAACGCCGTGATTTCCATCGTGCAGCAGACCCCGCGCACCGAACAGCGCCTGCGCAAGAACCCCTTGGGCATCTACGTCAACGGTCTGTCGTGGAGCCGCGAACTGGATTCTTCCGAAGGAGCCAAGCCATGAATCCGCTTTTCCGTAAATCCGCCTTGCCGTTGATCCTGCTTGCTGCGGCTGTCTTGTTCTCTGGCTGCGCCACGCAGGGCAAGCCGCCACCGGCCATCTCGCTCGATGAGCCGGTGCAGGCCCAGCCGCTGCCGGAGCCGCCCGCGCCGGTGGAAGTGGTCAAGGTGCCCGAGCCGCTGGCGCTGCCGGCGCAGTTGAAGCCATTGCCCGAAGCCGAGGACGCCAAGCCCGCGCCGGAACCGGCCGACGAAACCGTGCGCGTCTCGCGTGCCAACGCCGAGGCCCGCATCGCACCCACGCGCGAGGGCTATGTCAATGCGATTCAAGTGTGGCCCTTCACCGATGGCGCGCTGTATCAGGTCTATGCGGCCGTGGGCCGCGTGACCGTGATCGCGCTCCAGCCGGGCGAGGAACTGGTGACGGTCGCCGCCGGCGATACGGTGCGCTGGATCGTGGGCGACACGTCCAGCGGCAGCGGTGATGCGCTGCGAGTCAACGTGATGGTGAAGCCCATCCGCTCGGGCCTCAAGACCAATCTGGTCATCACCACCAGCCGGCGCACCTACCTGCTGGAGCGGACCTCGACCGAAAAGACGTGGATGGCCTCGGTATCGTGGGAGTACCCGAAGGACAAGATGCTGGCCTTGCAGCGCCAGGCGCAGGCGGCCAGCACCGCCGCGCCGGTCGATACCGGCTTGTCGCTGGAGAAGATCCGCTTCCGCTATGCGATCAGCGGCAGCAATCCGCCGTGGAAGCCGCTGCGCGCCTTCGATGACGGCGAGAAGGTCTATATCCAGTTCCCGCCGGGCATCGCGCAAGGCGAGCTGCCGCCGCTGTTCGTCATCGGCGCGCAGGGCGACGGGCAACTGGTGAACTACCGCTTCCGTGCGCCGTACTACATCGTGGATCGCCTCTTTGGCGCGGCGGAGCTGCGCCTGGGCGGCGACAAGGGCGACGTGGTGCGGATCGAGCGCACGGACGGCGCGCGGAGGAACTGACCATGAGCCAGGACGACACCCCCGACCGTGCCGCGCCGCAGGCGGGCAAGGTCGCGCCCGAGGCGGTGGCGCTGCGCGCGCAGCCGCGCCCGGTCACGCGCCTGAACCGGCGCACGCTGGCGATGCTCATGGGCGGCCTGTCGGTCGCCGTGCTCGGGGCCACCATCTGGTCGCTCCAGCCGCATCGGCGCAGCGCCGATGAGCAGCCCGAGCTTTACAACGTCGATCGCGTCTCGAAGTCCGAAGGGCTGGACGGCCTGCCGGCCGACTACTCCAAGCTGCCGCAGAAGGTGCCCGAGCTGGGGCCGCCGCTGCCGGGCGATCTTGGCCCGGCCATCGTGAACTCGCAGCAGCCGGTGACACCAACCTATGCGCCGCCTGGGCCCGACCCCGAGGACGCCTTGCGCAAAGAGGCGGACGCGGCGGCGGCCTCGGCGGTGTTCTTCCGCTCGGGCCAACAGGGCAAGGCCGCAGCGCCTGCCACAGCCCAAGCCGCTGCGGCTGCGCCGGGTAGCGCCTTCGACTCGCTGGCGGCCGGGCCGGCCTCGACGGCGGCCCAGCCTGCCGACCCGACCGCCACGCAGAACCGGCAAGACCAGAAGGAGGCGTTCTTGAAAGGCGGTTCTACGGAAACCCGCAATTCCGGCAATCTGCAAATGCCGGCCTCGCCGTATCAGGTCATGGCCGGAACAGTGATCGCCGGGGCGCTGGTGACGGGCATCAAGTCGGATTTGCCGGGCGACGTGATCGCCACGGTGACGGAGCCGGTCTATGACTCGGCGACGGGCAAGTTCCTGCTGATCCCGCAGGGATCGCGCATCCTCGGCAAATACAACAGCCAGGTCAGCTACGGACAAAGCCGGGTTCAAGTGGTCTGGAACCGGATCATCCTGCCCGACACGTCTTCGCTGACCATCGACAACCTGGTGGGCACCGACCCGGCCGGCTATTCCGGCCTTGAAGATGGCGTGGACTACCACTGGGGCCGCATCGTCGCCGGCGCCGCGCTGACAACGCTGCTGGGAGTGGGTGCCGAGTTGGCCGCGCCGGAGAACCGGCAGGACGGCAACCGCATCGTGATCGCGGGGCGCGACAGCGCGCAGGACAGCATCAATCAGGTCGGCCAGGAGATGACCCGGCGCAACATGAACATCCAGCCGACGTTGACCGAGCGGCCGGGCCTGCCGGTGCGGATCATCGTCAACCGCGACTTGGTGCTGCGGCCGTACCAGCCGATGTTCTTCCAAAGGGGGGCGATCCGATGACCACGGGCAAGAAGCTGCGGCTCGGGCCGCTGCCGAAACTGGAATCCACGAAGATGACCTTCGCGTGCCCGGCCAGCCTGCGGGCCGACCTCGACCGCTACGCGGCGCTGCACGCGCAGACCTACGGCGAGGCGGTCGATGCCGTGACGTTGATCCCGCACATGCTGGAGGCGTTCATGGCGGGAGATCGAGGATTCAAGAAGGGCACGGCAACGCGGCGCGCGCCGTCGAAGCCGACATGATGGCGTCGCCTACCATCCAGCGGCATCCATCGAACGCGCAGCCCCAGGGCTGCGCGTTCTTCGTTCTGGATGCCGCCAAGCCATTTGGGCTATGATGATGAAACAGGCCCGCCGTTCCTCGGCAATCCCGCACGATCTAGCGCGATACGGCTTGCTCTCCCGATGCTCTTATGTGGCTCCTAGCCTCCGACGCCGCACTTCTGCAAAGCGTCCCCCAAAAGAGCTAACCTACTGTCCCATATGTGGTTTCAAGCCTTGCGTGATTTCCACGAAAGACTTGACACCGGCACTTTTTTGTTGCCCGCTGACAGGGCCGTCAGCTCACCGAGATCACCAGCGTCCTCGCCGCGTGCGTCGGACGCAGCCATCATGGCCGGCCGATCGCGGCCGGCGACGGAGCCTTTCATGACCACGATGCCGAGCTATCGCGCCGCGACCGTTCAATTCGAACCGACGATGTACGAGAAGGAGCGCAACATCGCGCGGCTCGTCGCGCTGTGCGAGGAGGCTGCGGCCGGCGGCGCCCGCCTGATCGTCACGCCCGAGATGGGGACCACCGGCTACTGCTGGTACGACCGCGACGAGGTGCGGCCGTTCGTCGAAACCGTTCCTGGCCCCGCCACCGATCGCTTCCAGAAGATCTGCGAGACTCACGGTTGCTACATCGTGCTCGGTATGCCGGAAGTCGATTCCGCCACCGACCTGTTCTACAACACCGCGGTGCTGATCGGCCCCCAGGGCATCGTCGGCAAGCATCGCAAGTCGCATCCCTATATCGCCGAACCGAAATGGGCCGCCAACGGTGATGTCGCCCACCAGGTGTTCGACACCGAGCTCGGACGCATCGGCCTCTTGGTGTGCATGGATCTGCACTTCTTCGAAACCGCACGGCTCGAGGCGCTCGCCGGTGCCGACGTGATCTGTCACATCTCCAACTGGCTGGCCGAGCGCACCCCGGCGCCGTACTGGATCACGCGCGCGTTCGAAAATTCCTGTTACGTGATCGAGGCCAATCGCTGGGGGCTGGAGCGTACCGTGCAGTTTTCCGGCGGCAGCTGCGTGATCGCGCCGGACGGCAGCATCGCGGCCTCCATCGACAGCGGCGACGGCGTCGCCTATGCGCAGATCGATCTCGGCGCGGTGCGCAAGCGCGAGGTGCTCGGCGAGAAGGTGTTCGCCAAGCGTCGGCCCGAGCTCTACGCCGAGCTGATGAGCAACAGCTTCACCTGGAATCCGGGCGATTTCTTCCGGCTCTACGGCTATCAGCCGATCCCCAAGGGCAAAGTGTCCCAACTCGCCGTCGTGCAGTTCGCGCCGAGCGACGACCCGGCTGCGAACCTGGCGACGATCGAGCGGCATGCGCGCGACCTGCTGACGCGCGGCAAGCCGGAGATGATCGTGTTTCCAGAACTCGCCCTGACCGGACTGGGCGATCCGGCGGCGCGGGCCGAAGCGCTGGAAGGCCCGACGGTCGCCGCCTTCACCCGGCTGGCGATGAAGCTACGCACCTATCTGGTGGCCGGCATCGCGGAACGCGAGGGCACGGCCGTCTACAACACCGCACTGCTCGCAGGGCCTGAAGGCCTGGTCGGCAGCTATCGCAAGATCCATCTCGGCAATGCCGACGCCGGCTGGGCGACGGCGGGTGACAAATGGAAGGTGTTCGATCTGGCGATCGGCCGTGTCGGTCTGGCGATCGGCCACGACGCGCTGTATCCGGAAGCGATCCGCGCGCTGGCGTTGCGCGGCTGCGACATCGTCGCCTGTCCGGCAGCGATCGCCGGCGTATTCACTGGCGCGCATGCCGGCACCACCATCCCGCACAACTACCCGATCCCGAAGGGCGCCGATCCGTATCACTGGCACGCCTTCCGCGCCCGCGGCGGCGAAAACAACATCTATCTGGCGTTCGCCAATGTCGCCGATGCGGCGCGCGGCATGCTCGGCGCCAGCGCGGTGTTCGGTCCCGACACCTTCGCGTTTCCGCGGCAGGAGTCGGCGATCCTCGACGGCGAGGACAGCGCCATCGCGCAGATCGACACCAGCAACCTCGACACGCCTTATCCGACCAATGTGGTGCGCCGCAAAGACCTGATCGTGATGCGTCTGCCGCACCATTATCTGCCGCTGGTCACCTGGCATCAGTAAAGCCGGTACGCTGAACGCGAACCGACCGAGGCCCGCGCACAAGCGTGCGGGCCACGCCTAGGGTCAAACTCGACGGACACGCGCAAAGGTCAGCGCACGTGGTCGCATCCTTTGACGGCCCGCGAAACGAAATGTTATAACATTGCAAATGAGGAGGGCACCGCTCTCCGACCGCGACCGAGCAGAGGAAGCCGACGATGCAGCAGGAGCAGCCCCCGACCCCCGTGACCGTGCTGACGGGCTATCTCGGTGCCGGAAAAACTACTTTGCTCAACCGCATTCTGACCGAGCACCACGGCAAGAAATACGCGGTGATCGTCAACGAATTCGGCGAGGTCGGGATCGACAACGACCTCGTCGTCGACGCCGACGAGGAAGTGTTCGAGATGAACAACGGCTGCATCTGCTGCACCGTCCGCGGCGATCTCATTCGCATCATTCAGGGACTGATGCTGCGCCGGACCAAGTTCGACGCCATCCTGGTCGAGACCACCGGCCTCGCCGACCCGGCGCCGGTGGCGCAGACCTTCTTCGTCGACGAGGACGTTCGCGCCAAGACCAAGCTGGATTCGATCGTCACCGTGGTCGACGCCCGGCATCTGCTCGAACAGATCGAGACCGCGCACGAAGCGCAGGAACAGCTCGCCTTCGCCGACACCATCCTGCTCAACAAGACCGATCTGGTGGCCGCCGACGACCTCAAGCGCGTCCAGGCCCGGATCCGCCGCATCAATCCCACCGCCTCGATCCACCACACCGAGCGCTGCGCGATCGACCTCGACCACGTGCTGGGCCGCGGCGCCTTCGACCTCGACCGTATTCTCGAGGTCGAGCCCGACTTCCTCGACGAATTCCACGAGCACGAACACGACGATCATATCGGCAGCTTCTCGCTGGTGACGAAAGAGCCGCTCGACCCGCAGAAATTCCTGCCGTGGATCGGCACCATCGCCCAGCAGTTCGGCGTCGATCTGCTGCGGATGAAGGGCATCATCGCCTTCAAGGGCGACAGTGAGCGCTACGTCGTTCAGGCCGTGCACATGCTGCTGGAGGGCGATCATCAGCGGCCGTGGAAGGACGGCGAGCACCGCGTCAGCCGGCTGGTGCTGATCGGCCGCAATCTGCCCAAGGACGTGATCGAACACGGCTTCATGGCCTGCCGGGCCTGATGCGGCGCGGCCGCCACCTCGGCGCAGCCTGATACCAACAACGACTTTGCGTGCAGCAGGCTGGCGAAAGAAACCGCAGCCGCTGCCCATTGTTTGTGCCGCAGGCATCTTTCCAACCACGCGGCGGCGACGTTAACTGGCCAGCAGAGTTGGTGGCTAGGGTTCCGGCCTTGTTTGCAAGGTGCTGGTCCGAGAGCTGCCCCCCGAGGGGAGACATCCCTCGGACGCACGGCGGGATAAAAGCCCGGGAGGCCTCGTAAGCCGAGGAATTGGCAAACGATGGTCCGTTTCAATTCCTCATTGTGTCTTGATGTGAGGAACTGACCGATGCGGACAACACGCTTCCTTTCTTCCCTGATCCTCGCCGGCTCGATCGTGGCGCTCAGCGTCACCGGAGCCTCCGCCGCGCCGAAGAAGGATTTCAAGGTCGGCTGGTCGATCTATGTCGGCTGGATGCCGTGGGGCTATGCGGCCGACACCGGCATCGTCAAGAAATGGGCCGACAAATACGGCATCACCATCGAGGTGAAGCAGTTCAACGACTACGTCGAGTCGATCAACCAGTACACCGCCGGCGGCTACGATGCGGTGACGATCACCAACATGGACGCGCTGTCGATCCCGGCGGCGGGCGGCGTCGACACCACCGCGGTGGTGATGGGAGACTTCTCCAACGGCAACGACGCGGTGATCCTGAAGAACAAGACCGACCTCGCCGCCATCAAGGGACAGAACGTCAATCTGGTCGAATTCTCCGTGTCGCATTATCTGCTGGCGCGCGCGCTGGAGACCAAAGGGCTGAGCGAGAAGGACATCAAGGTGGTCAACACCTCCGATGCCGACCTCGCCGCCGCCTACAAGACTCCGGACGTCACCGCGGTGGTGACCTGGAATCCGATCGTCTCCGAAATCCTCTCCGCGCCCGACGCCAAGAAGGTGTTCGACTCCTCGCAGATCCCCGGCGAGATCATGGACCTGATGGTCGCCAATACGCAGGTGGTGAAGGACAACCCCAACTTCGCCAAGGCGCTGGTCGGGATCTGGTACGAGACCATCACCAAGATGCAGGCGGCGGGCGCCGAGGGCAAAGCCGCCAAGGAAGCGATGGCGAAGGCCTCCGGCACCGACCTGGCCGGCTTCGACAGCCAGCTCGCCTCGACCAAACTGTTCGACAAGGCGGCCGATGCCGAGGCCTTCACCAAGAGCGCGACGATCGGCACCACGATGGACCGCGTCCGCAAATTCCTGTTCGAGAAGGACCTGCTCGGCAAGGGCGCGAAGTCGGCCGATGCGGTCGGCATCGAACTCGCCGACAAGACCGTGCTGGGCGACAAGTCCAACGTGAAGCTGCGCTTCGACGCCAGCTACATGGACATGGCCGCGCAGGGCAAGCTGTAACACGGCACACTGTCAGCACCGCTCCCAGCAACCTCGGAACCCGACGATGCGCCTCATCAACGTCAGACCCGGACGACAGCTGGCCTTCTATATGGCCGCGCTGCCGTTCGTGCTGGTGGCGATCGCGTACTTCGTCGGCTCCGAGGCGCGGCTGGCGGAGAACCCCAACGACAAGCTGCTGCCGGCGCTGACCAGCATGGTGCAGGCGGTCAAGCAGATGGCGTTCCAGGTCGATGCCCGCACTGGCAACTATCTGATGTGGACCGACACGCTCGCCAGCCTGATCCGGCTGGTGTCGGCGCTGGCGATCTCGACCGCGGCGGCGCTGCTGCTCGGCATCGTTATCGGCCTGCTGCCGAGCGCAAACGCGCTGCTCGGCCCGTTCGTTTCGGTCACCTCGATGGTGCCACCGCTGGCGCTGCTGCCGATCCTGTTCATCGTGATGGGGCTCGGCGAGAATTCCAAGATCGCGCTGATCGTGATCGGCACGCTGCCCTGCATCATTCGCGACCTGTCGATGAAGGTGCAGGAGCTGCCGCGCGAGCAGCTGATCAAGGCACAGACCCTCGGCGGCTCGACCTGGCAGATCGCGCTCCGCGTCGTGCTGCCGCAGATCCTGCCGCGGCTGATCGACTCGCTGCGGCTGCAGCTCGGCCCCGCCTGGCTGTTCCTGATCGCCGCCGAAGCGATCGCCTCCGACTCCGGCCTCGGCTATCGCATCTTCCTGGTGCGACGTTACCTGGCGATGGACATCATCATCCCCTACGTCGTCTGGATCACGCTGCTCGCCTTCATGATGGATTTCGCGCTGCGGCTGCTGCAGCGCAAGGCCTTCCCATGGTTCGCATCGGTGAGGGCGGAATGAGCGCGATCCGCTTCGAGGACGTCTGGAAGGAATACGGCGATCACATCGTGCTCGAGCGCATCACGCTCGACGTCGCGCCGCGCGCCTTCCTGGCGCTGGTCGGCCCGTCCGGCTGCGGCAAGACCACTTTCCTGCGGATGCTGCTCGGCGAGGAAACGCCGAGCCGCGGCCGCATCCTGGTCGACGGCGCGCCGCTGAAGCCGGAGCCCGACGCCGATCGCGGCGTGGTGTTCCAGCGCTATTCGGTGTTTCCGCATCTCACCGTGTTGCAGAACGTGCTGCTCGGCCGCGAGCTGCAGCAATCCAGAGTCCTGGGCCGGCTGTTCGGGAGCGCGCGGCGTGCCGCGACCGAACAGGCGATGACGCTGCTCGCCGAAGTCGGGCTGAAGGGCCACGAGCAGAAGTATCCGGCCGCGCTGTCCGGCGGCATGCAGCAGCGCCTGGCGCTGGCGCAGGCGATCATGCGCGGGCCGAAGATCCTGCTGCTCGACGAGCCGTTCGGCGCGCTCGATCCCGGCATCCGCGCCGAGATCCACGAGCTGATGAAGCGGCTGTGGAACGAGACCGAACTCACCGTGGTGATGGTGACGCACGACCTGTCCGAGGCGTTTCGGCTGGCGACGCGCGTGATCGCGTTCGAGCGCCATCGCAACCGGCCGGAAGAGCGCGAACGCTACGGCGCGACGATCTCGCGCGATCTCGAAATCTATCCGCGGCGCGTCGCGCAGCCGCGGCTGCTGCATCCGAACCGCTCCGGCCGGGACGACCCGGCCGAACAGGGAGCATGAGCCGGGACGACCCGGCGCTTGTCTGATGGGAGGACAACCATGATCCTGACCGAGCAGGAGCAGGCCGAAGTCGAGGCCAACCGCCAGCGCTACGAACACCACAAGGCGCTGGGCCAGCAGCAGGCGCCGAAAGCGCTACCGCCGCCGACGCCGCGCGACGGCGCGCCGATCGCCGAGGACGCGATCATCCATCGCGAGACCGTGCCGGGCGGCTGGTATTGGGTCACGAAGCTCGCGCGCGGCGAAGCGCTGCGCATCGTCAACACCAGCGGCACCGCCTGCGTCTGCCTGCAGGCCTGGAACGCGCACGACACCAGCGAGCGGCTCAACCACGCCGACACCATCAAGGTGCAGTGGGCCGCGACGCTGCGCAAAGGCCGGGTGATCCTGTCCGACATGGGCCGCGCACTGCTCTCGGTGATCCAGGACACGTCCGGCGCGCACGACACCATGGTGGGCGGCTCCACCGCTGCGACGACAGCGGCGCGCTACGGCGCCAAGAACTTCCGCAACACGCGCGACAACTTCGTGCTCGCCGCCGGCAAGCTCGGGCTCGACCGCCGCGACCTGCATCCCTGCGTGTCGTTCTTCGCGCCGGTGAGCGTCGATCCGCAGGGCCGGTTCGAATGGCACGGCGAGCGCCGCAGCAAGGGCGACTTCGTCGATCTGCGCGCCGAGCTCGATCTGCTGGTGGCGCTGTCGAACTGCCCGCACCCGCTCGATCCATCGCCGACCTACGCGCCGGGCGACGTCGAGATCATCCGCTACCAGGCGCCCCAGCCGGCCGAAGACGACCTGTGCCGCACGGTCTCGCTGGAAGCCAAGCGCGCGTTCGAGAACAACGCGTTCTATCTCGCCTCCGGCGTCGCTGGGAGGGCGTGAGCATGACCGCGATTCCCGCCTCCGCCCGCATCATCCTCGACGCCACCATCCCGGCCCGCACACCGTGGTCGGCGATCATTCGCAAGGGCCAGACGCTGCGCATCGTCGACAGCCACGGCCAGCAGGCCGTCGATACGCTGTTCTACGCCGCCGACGATCACGGCGAGCGCTACAGCGGCCAGGATACGTTGCGCGCGCAGGGCTCCGCCTATGTGTCGACCGGCACGCGCATCATGTCGACCGAAGGCCGCACCATGCTGCGCATGGTGGCCGACAGCTGCGGCCTGCACGACACCTCCGCCGGCGCCTGCTCGTGCGAGAGCAACACCGTGCGGTTCGGTCACCAGACCAAATATCTGCACGCCTGCCGCGAGAACTTCCTGATCGAGGCCGCCAAGCACGGACTATCGAAGCGCGACATCGTGCCGAACCTCAACTTCTTCATGAATGTGCCGCTCGATCCGTCCGGCAATTTCACCGTGGTGGACGGCGTGTCGAAGCCCGGCGACTACGTCGAGATGGTCGCCGAGATGGACGTGCTGTGCCTGATCTCGAACTGCCCGCAGGTCAACAATCCCTGCAACGGCTTCTTCCCGACGCCGGTGCAGGTAGTGATCTACGAGGCGGGCGAGGACTGATCATGTTCGACAAGGTCCTGATTGCCAACCGCGGCGAAATCGCCTCGCGGATCGGCCGCACGCTGCGCCGCATGGGCATCCGGTCGGTCGCGGTGTATTCCGACGCCGACCGCTTCACCCGCGCGGTGCTGGATGCCGACGAAGCCGTCCGCGTCGGCCCGGCGCCGGCGGCGGAGAGCTATCTCAATGTCGACGCGATCATCGCTGCCTGCATCGCCACCGGCGCCAAGGCGGTACACCCCGGCTACGGCTTCCTGTCGGAGAACCGCGGCTTCGCCGAGCGGCTCGCGCAGCACGGCGTCGCTTTCATCGGCCCGCGACCGGAACACCTCGACGCCTTCGGCCTGAAGCACAAGGCGCGCGAGATCGCGGCGCGGAGCGGCGTGCCGCTGCTGCCGGGCTCCGGCCTGCTCGAGACGATCGACGAGGCGCTCACTGAGGCCGCGCGGATCGGCTTTCCGCTGATGCTGAAGAGCACCGCGGGCGGCGGCGGCATCGGCATGCAGCTCTGCCACGACGAGGCGACGTTGCGCGAGCGCTTCGCCACCGTCCAGCGCACCGCCCGCGCTTCGTTCGGCGACGCCCGCGTGTATCTGGAGCGCTTCGTCGCGGTCGCGCGGCACATCGAGGTGCAGATCTTCGGCGACGGCCGGGGCAATGTGATCGCGCTCGGCGAACGCGACTGCTCGCTGCAGCGGCGCAACCAGAAGGTCGTCGAGGAAACCCCGGGGCCGGGCATCTCGGATGCGATGCGCGCGCGATTGCATCAGGCCGCGGTCGCGCTCGGCCAAAGCGTCAACTACGAATCCGCCGGCACCGTCGAGTTCATCTACGACGTCGAGCGCGAGGACTTCTACTTCCTCGAGGTCAACACAAGGCTGCAGGTCGAACATCCGGTCACCGAGGCGGTGTTCGGTATCGACCTCGTCGAATGGATGGTGCGACAGGCCGCCGGCGACAGCCCGCTCGCGAACTACATGCCGCGCGCGCCGCAGGGTGCGGCGATCGAAGTGCGGCTCTACGCCGAGAACCCGAGCGCCGGCTTTCGCCCGTCCGCCGGCCGGCTGACGCATGTGGCGTTTCCCGACAGCGCCCGGATCGACGGCTGGATCGAGACCGGCGTCGAGGTGACGCCGTTCTACGACCCGATGCTGGCCAAGATCATCGTGCATGCCGAAGACCGGCCGCGCGCGATCGCCAAACTGATCGACGCCCTGCGCGACACGGCCGTCGCCGGTATCGAAACCAATCTCGATTACTTGCGGGCGATCGCGCAAGCCGAGGTGTTTCACAGCGGCCGCGTCGCCACCAACGTGCTGGCGAATTTCGCCTTCGCGCCTCGTACCATCGACGTGCTGGCGCCGGGCGCGCAATCGGGCTTGCAGGAATTGCCGGGCCGGCTGCATCTGTGGCATGTCGGCGTGCCGCCGAGCGGCCCGATGGACGAACGCTCGTTCCGGCTCGCCAATCGCCTCGTCGGCAATCCGGAGACGACCGCAGCGTTCGAACTGACGGTGAACGGCCCGACGCTACGCTTCAACACCGACGCCGTGGTGGCGCTGGCCGGCGCCCGCATGGTGGCGCGGCTCGACGGCGGCGAGGTCGGGCATCATGCGCCGATTGCCGTGAAGGCCGGCCAGACGCTGGCGATCGGCAAGGTCGAAGGCGCAGGGCAGCGCTGCTATCTGGCGGTGCGCGGCGGCTTCGCGGCGCCGGAAATTCTCGGCTCGCGCGCCGTGTTCATGCTCGGCGCGTTCGGCGGCCACGCCACCGGCGTGCTCAAGGCCGGCGACGTTCTGCACGCCGCAGCGCCGAACGCCACGCTGCCGACGCCGCGCGCGGCAACGACCGAGGAGTTGCCGCCGCTGACCCGCGACTGGCGGATCGGGGTGATCTATGGCCCGCACGGCGCGCCCGACTTCTTCCGCGACGACGACATCGCCACGCTGTTCGAGGCGGACTACGAGGTGCACTTCAACTCGGCGCGCACCGGCGTGCGGCTGATCGGCCCGAAGCCGCAATGGGCGCGCAGCGACGGCGGCGAGGCCGGGCTGCATCCGTCGAACATTCACGACAACGCCTACGCGATCGGCTCGATCGACTTCACCGGCGACATGCCGATCATCCTCGGCCCCGACGGGCCGAGCCTCGGCGGCTTCGTCTGCCCGGCCGTGGTGGCGCGCGAGGAACTATGGAAGATCGGGCAACTCCGCCCCGGCGACAAGCTGCGCTTCGTGCCGGTTATGCGCGCCGAAGATCCGGTCGCGGGGCCGACGGTGCTGCGCGCGCCGGCCGACCTCGGCTCGGCGATCGTCGGGCGCCGCGACGATCAGGCCATCCCGGTGGTGTATCGCCGCGCCGGCGACGACAATCTGCTGATCGAATACGGCCCGATGGAGCTCGACATCACGCTGCGGCTGCGCGTCCACGTGCTCGCCGAGGCGGTGGCGCAGGCGCGACTGCCCGGACTGATCGATCTGACGCCCGGCATCCGCTCGCTGCAGATCCACTACGACGGCACCAAGCTTTCGCGCCGCAAGCTGCTCGACGCGCTCGGCGAGCTCGAACGCGACCTGCCAGCAGTGGACGCCATGCAGGTGCCGAGCCGCATCGTGCATCTGCCGCTGTCGTGGAACGATCCGCAGGCGGTGCTGGCGATGCGCAAATATCAGGAGCTGGTGCGGCCGGACGCGCCGTGGTGTCCGTCCAACATCGAGTTCATCCGCCGCATCAACGGCCTGCCCGATGAAGACGCGGTCAAGCGCATCGTGTTCGACGCCAGCTATCTGGTGCTCGGGCTCGGCGACGTCTATCTCGGCGCGCCGGTGGCGACGCCGGTCGATCCGCGGCACCGGCTGGTGACCACGAAGTACAATCCGGCCCGCACCTGGACGCCGGAGAACGCGGTCGGCATCGGCGGCGCCTATATGTGCATCTACGGCATGGAAGGCCCCGGCGGCTATCAGCTGTTCGGCCGCACCATCCAGATGTGGAACAGCTGGCGCTCGACGCCGGAGTTCAAGCCCGGCCATCCCTGGCTGCTGCGGTTCTTCGACCAGATCCGCTTCTTCCCGGTGAGCGCCGACGAGCTGCTCGACGCCCGCGAGGCGTTTCCACACGGCGCCTATCCGCTGCGAATCGAGGACACGATGTTCTCCGCCGCCGACTACGCCAGAAGCCTGCAGGACAACACCGCGTCGATCGCGGCGTTCAAGACGACCCAGCAGGCCGCGTTCGAGGCCGAGCGGCAGCGCTGGAAGGAGCTGCGGCTCGATCAGGTCGCGGACAACACCGACCTCGCCGAGGGGCCGAGCGAAGACATCCCGGACGGCCACGTCGGCGTGTTCTCCGAAGTGCCGGGCAACGTCTGGAAACTGACCGTCGCGGAAGGCGAGGCGGT
Organism: Rhodopseudomonas sp. AAP120; assembly: GCF_001295845.1. GTDB lineage: Bacteria > Pseudomonadota > Alphaproteobacteria > Rhizobiales > Xanthobacteraceae > Rhodopseudomonas. The sequence goes on from NZ_LJIC01000021.1 coordinate 62,981, forward strand.
CGAGGCCGGCCAGACGCTCGCGATGATCGAATCCATGAAGATGGAGATCGCGATTCCCGCCACGGTGCAGGGCATCGTCCGCAGCGTGAACGTCAAGCCGGGGCAGACCCTGCGCGCCGGGGATCTGGTGTGCGCCCTGGAGACGACGTAGTCGCGGCGCTGCGGCGGGACGCCAGACGCGCCCGCCGCTTGCGCGCCCAGATCACCACGCCGGTGACCGACAGCGCCGCCACGACGAGGCCCATCGCCGAGATCAGGATGCGCCCGGGCAGGCCGAGGATGCGGCCGGAATGCAGCGGGAACTGCATCTGCACGAAGATGTCCGCCGCGGTGCCGACCCAGGGCAGCCGGTCGCCGAGCGGGCGGCCGTCTTCGCTGTCGTAATACAGCTGCGCCGGACCGACGCCGGCGGCGCCATGATCGTCGCCGGGCTTGAAGAACGCCGCCGCATAGACGCCGTGGGCCGGGCCGTAGAACAGCGAGCCGAGCGGTTCGGTGAAAGCGCGCGCCTTGCCGTCGGCGGCCGCGCGCTCCGCGATCTGCGCGAAGGTCATCTTCGGCTCGATCGGATCGTCGAGGCTGCGATACGGCCGCTGTTCGAAAGGCGTCGGCGTGTAGTTCGACACCGTCTTCATCAGCGGCGAGAACACTTCGAAATACAGGTTGAGCGAGAACGCCGTGAAGGCGACCACGAACAGCACCGCCCAGGTCCACAGGCTGAAGGCACGGTGGATGTCGAAATTGATCCGGTAGGCGCTGCCGGAGGTCTTGATCTTCCAGGCCGGCGCCCAGCGCGCCCAGAAGCCCTTGCCGAGCTGCCGCTTCACCGCCGGCGCCTGGCCGGCGCGCAGCAGCTTGCGGGCCGGCAGCGTCAGATAGAAGCCGACGAAGCAGTCGATCGTCCAGATGATCGCGATGATGCCGAGCAGCCGCGCGCCCCAGCGATCGCTGCCCCAGAACTCGGGAATGTGCATCGTGTAGTGCAGCTTGTACAGAAACGAGACGAAGTTCTCGCTGGTGACCGGCCACACCGCGCCCCAATAGCGGCGGCCGAGTTCGGCGCCGGTGTTGGGATCGAGGAAGATCTGGTTGTAGTCGAGCGTGTAGCGCTTGCCGGTGGCCGGATCGATCCGCGGCTGCACGAAGAACGCCAGCGAATGACCGGGTTCCGGCGTCATCGGGAAGAAGATCACGCGCGCCCTCGGATCGCGCTGTTCGATCTGCTTGGCGAGATCCACCGACGCAATCGCCGGGCCCGGCGTCGAGACGTCGAAGAACTTGGCGTTGAGCGTCTCGTCGATCTCGTGATCCCACGAGATCACCGCACCGGTCACGCCCGAGAAAAACAGGAACGCGGCGGTGAGCAGACCGGCCCAGCGATGCAGACGTCCGAACACCGCTCTCATGCGACGCTCCGCACGTCGAGGCGAGCCGCAACGGCCGGCGCCCCGCATGGGCGCACGACGACATCACGCGCCGGAAGGAGCGGGCGAATGGCTGACGTGATCATGGGCGCATCTCCGCTTGAGCAGAACCGTTCTGATCCGCTCTAACGTGTTGCGCTGCTGAGTACAGACGTGCGCGGCTGGAATCGTTCAAACTACCGGGGGCGGCTTCGCGCGGCCCGCCAGCGGCAGTACGACGTCAGCGTTGATGCGACATCGTGCCTCGGAGCGATGCGATGTGCCGCGTCGCCCCGAAAGCAGTTCCGCGCACGATCAGGCCGACCAGCGGTCCTCTTCCTCGCGGTGTGCCTGCTCGTTGAGGCGCTGCGCGATATTCTCGGCGATCTGCTTGCTTTTGGCCTCGGCGATCTTCTCGCCGTCCTGGGTCTTCAGTTCATTGCGCTCCGCATGAACCGGGAAATCATCCGGCTCCAGTTCGTCGCCACCCGTCGGATCCGGCATCGCTCGTCCTCCGCGTTCCTGCCTTTGGTTGCGGGAACAACGCTCATCGCTCGAAATAGTGCCGCGGGGATTGTGTCCACATATTGGACGGAGATGCCGGTATGCTGATAATAATTGGACATCGCCGCGTTCGTCTTCATAATGCGCCGCATGATTGAAGACACGCCATCCCACCCGTTCTCCGCGCCCATGCTCTCCGCCCCGGCCATGCTGGCCGAAAGCGCCGGCGACGCCGCGTTCGCCACCACGCTCGCCAAGGGCCTGATCGTGCTCGAGGCGTTCGATGCCGCAGCGCCACTGCTCGGCAACATGCAGATCTCGGCGCGCACCGGCATTCCGCGGCCGACCGTGGCGCGGTTGACCCATACGCTGGCCGAGCTCGGCTATCTGCGCTACGACCCGGCGCTGTCCAAATACGGCCTCGGCACCCGCGCCCTGCGCATCGTGCGGCCGCTGCTCGCCGACATGCCGTTTCGCCAGCTGGCGCGGCCGCTGATGCAGGACCTCGCGGTCAGCGTCCGCGGCACGGTGTCGATCGGGCTGCTCGACGGGCCGTCGATCATCTATGTCGAAACCGCGCGCTCCGGCGACGTCGGCCCGCATAGTCCGGACATCGGCCTGCCGATTCCGGTCGTGCGCACCGCGATGGGCCGGGCCGCGGCGGCGCTGCTGCCCGACGATGAAGCGCGTGCTCTGGAATCGCGGCTGGCAACGTCCGACGCGCCGACATGGGAAAACTACGCCGAGCTGTATCGCTCCGGATTGGCGCAATGCGCCGAGCGCGGCTTCTGCACCTGCTTCGGCGAGTACATGCCGGCGATCCACGCCGTCGCGGCGCCGCTGTTTCGCGCCAAATCGCTGCAGCGCACCTTCGCGATCAACTGCGGCATTCCGGAATTCCGCCTGCAGCCGGGTCAGCTCGAAGCCGAGATCGGGCCGCGGCTACGCGCGCTCGCCGCCAGCATCCGCGCGCTCGTCGGCGAGCCCGAACCTATGATCCCCCAGCGGAACAACGCTGCGGCACTCTGAGCCTGGGGGAGGTCGATCGAACATCCAGGGCCGCCAGCCAACGAGCGGGCCGGAACCACCACGGAGGACCACATGCCCCTGACCCGACGCACCCTGCTCGCTTCGGCGGCCGCATTCGCCGCCGCGCCGGCCCTGCCCGCTTTCGCCGAAACCGAATGGCCGACGCGGCTGGTGCGGATGATCTCGCCCTACGGCGCCGGCGGCGCCAATGACATCTCGCTGCGGATCTTCAACGAATATTTCGAGCGCGAGCTGAAGCAGCAATTCATCGTCGAGAACAAGCCCGGCGCCGGCACCCGCATCGCCAACGAGATGGTGGCGCACGCGCAGCCGGACGGCCATACGTTCCTCTACGTCGCGGCACCTTATGCGACCGCCGAGGCGCTGTTCGGCAAGCTCAACTACGAGCGCAAGGACTTGGCGCCGGTCGCGATGGCGGTGACGGCGCCGATCTTCCTGATCATCAACGCCAAGTCCGACTACAAGACGCTGCCCGAACTGATCGCCTACGGCAAATCCAAGAAGGAAGGCCTGACTTTCGCGTCGCCGGGCCCCGGCTCGCAGCCGCATCTCGCCGCCGAGCTGCTATTCAAGACCGCCGGCGTCAAAGGCCTGAACATCCCGTTCCGCGGTGACTCGGCGTCCTACACCGAACTGCTCGCCGGCCGCGTCGATGCCACCTTCACGGCGATCAGTTCGGCGCTGCCGCACATCCAGGCCGGCAATTTCCGCGTGCTCGGCGTCGCCTCCGCGCAGCGCAGCGCGATTGATCCGGAGGCGCCGACGCTGGTCGAACAAGGCTTTCCGCAGATCGTCGCGGCCGGCTGGTACGGCTTCATGGCGCCCGCCGCGACGCCGGCGCCGATCGTCGCCAGGCTGCAGGACACCGTGCTGCGCGCGCTACAGGACCCGGCCGTCAAGCAGAAGCTGCTCGACCAAGGCCTGGAGGCGAGCGGCCGCAGCGGACCGGAGTTCGCCGCGTTCATCGATGCGGAAACTAGCAAATGGAGCAAGGTGATCGAGGAGGCGGGCCTGAAAGGACAACAATAGAAGCCGCGTCCGGCGGCCATGCGACGACAACGACGAATAGCAACGAGGAACGCCATGAAGACACTGATCGCCGGCCTCGCCGCCGCGATGGCCATCGCCTGCGCGGCCCCCGCCGCCCACGCGCAGAAGAAATACGATCCCGGCGCCACCGACAGCGAGATCAAGGTCGGCCAGACCGTGCCGCTGTCCGGCCCGGCCTCGGCCTATTCGTCGATCGCCAAGACCCAGGCCGCCTATATGCGGATGGTCAACGAGCAGGGCGGCGTGGGTGGCCGCAAGATCAACCTGATCCAGTATGACGACGCCTACTCGCCGCCCAAGACCGTCGAGCAGGTGCGCAGGCTGGTCGAAGGCGACGAGGTGCTGCTGACGTTCCAGATCATCGGCACCGCGCCGAACGCCGCGGTGCTGAAATATCTCAACGCCAAGAAAGTGCCGCAGCTGTTCGCCGCCACCGGCGCGGCACGCTTCACCGATCCGAAGAACTTCCCCTGGACGATGGGCTTCAACCCGAGCTACTTCGTCGAGGGCCGGATCTACGGCCAGTTCATCCTGAAAGAACACCCGAACGCCAAGGTCGGCGTGCTGTGGCAGAACGACGATCTCGGCAAGGACTATCTGGCCGGCATCAAGGCCGGGCTCGGCGACAAGGCCGCCAAGATGATCGTGGCCGAGGCGTCCTACGAGCTGTCCGAACCGACCATCGACTCGCAGATCCTCAAGATCCGCGACTCCGGCGCCGACCTGCTGTTCAGCGCCGCGACGCCGAAGCAGGCCGCGCAGGCGATCAAGAAGCTGTACGAGATCGGCTGGCACCCGATCCACATCATCGACATCAATGCCGGCTCGATCGGCGCCGTGCTGAAGCCGGCGGGCCTCGAGGCCTCCAAGGGCGTGATCAGCGTCGGCTACGTCAAGGAGCCGGACGATCCGCAGTGGGCGAATGACGAGGGTAACAAGCGTTATCTCGATTTCATGGCCAAGTACTATCCGGACGGCGACCGCAATTCGAGCTTCAACGTCTACGGCTACATCACGGCGCAGCTTCTGGTGCAGGTGCTGAAGCAATGCGGCGACGACCTGACGCGCGACAACGTCATGCGCCAGGCCAGCAACCTCACCAACGTCCCGCTCGACATGCTGCTCCCCGGCATCACCGTCACCACCACGCCGACCGACTACCGCGTCAACAAGCAGTTCCAGATGGCCAAGTTCGACGGCGAAAAATGGCAACGCTACGGCGACATCATCACCGACCAGGCGAAGGAGTAGCAGCCCCTCCCCGACTGCAGCGCGCTCCCTCTCCCGCTTGCGGGAGAGGGCTGGGGTGAGGGCGCCCCAGGC
>NZ_LJIC01000210.1 GCF_001295845.1 Rhodopseudomonas sp. AAP120
TGTAGCAGACGTCCCAAAAGCCAGCTCTGATTCTGTTACAAACTGAACCGCTCTAGCAAAGTCGAAGCGCCGGCGTCCCTGGCCGAAAGGCCAAGCGCGACGAAACGCAGCAGGCTATGTGCTGCATCAGACATTCCGGCTTCGGGTCTCGAACGCCACACTGTCGCGATCAGGGCAGCCGAGTTTCACACCAAAGACCAGCCCCGAAGGGGCGGCCCAAAGGCTCACACCGACGCGAAGCCTGTCATGTGCGCTAGGTTCTTGAAGAAGATCCGGACATGCGCGATCGGCTTGGCGCGGACCAGCTTCTTGTTCATGTAGGCGTCCCAGGTCAGCTTCTGGACGTCGCGGTCGCGGCAGATGCTGACGAACTGCTCGCGGCGCTTGTCGCTCGCGTACCAGTACCACTGCATCAGGCCGAGGATGCGGAACACCGAGCCGTTGGCGCGCATGAAGCGCTTGCGCGCGCCCTTGAGCGCCTTGGCGTCGGCGGTCTCGAGGAATTCAGCCACCGCCTCGGCCGCGAGGCGGCCGCCGAGCAGCGCGTAGTAGATGCCCTCGCCCGACGCCGGCGCGACCACGCCGGCGGCATCGCCGGCGAGCAGCACGCTGTGGCCGTCGTCCCAGCGCGGCAGCGGGTGCAGCGGGATCGGCGCGCCTTCCTTGCGGATGGTTTCGACCTCGTCGAGCCCGGTCTGCTTGCGCAGCTCGGCGACGGAGTCGCGCAGCGAGAAGCCCTTGTGCATCGAGCCGGTGCCGACGCTGACGGTGTCGCCATGCGGAAACACCCAGCCGTAGAAATCGGGCGACACCTTGCCCTGGTAGTACACGTCGCAGCGCCGGCTCTCATAGGCGGCCCGCTGCTCGGCGCTGGGGGCCTTGATGATCTCGTGATAGGCGAACACGAACGGCACCCGGTCGGCGTCCGGCAGGAACTGCCGCGCCACCGTGGACACCGCGCCGTCGGCGCCGATGATCGCCCGCGCCCGCACGGTTTCTTCCTGCATGCTGCCGTCGGGCTGCCGCGCCTCGTAGTGGACGGTGTTGACGCCGCTCTCGTCGCGCGTGAAGCGCCGGAACAGGCCGGTGCGGCGCTCGGCGCCGACGCTGGCGGCGCGCTTGCGCAGCCACTCGTCGAAATGCTCGCGGTCGACCATGCCGACGAAGCCGCCGTCGATCGGCATGTCGACTTCGACATCGGTCGGCGACACCATGCGGGCGGCGTTGATCTTGGCCACCAGCATGCCGTCGGGAATCGCGAAGTCGCGGATCGCGCGCGGCGGGATCGCGCCGCCGCAAGGCTTGATGCGGCCGGCGCGATCGAGCAGCACCACCCGCTTGCCGGCGCGCGCCAGATCACAAGCCGCGGTAGCGCCCGACGGGCCGCCGCCGACGACGACGACATCATAAATCGCGGAGTTCTCGCTCATCCTATCCTCCCGCCACGGCTGCATTCGACAAATCGACGTCCCGGCCGGCGCTGCGCGCGGAGCGCTGCTGCGCGCGATGCACCCACACCGCCATCACGGCCGACACCACAAACAATCCGGCCTCGGCCGCGAACACCGACGCGTAGGACAGCGCCGGCGAGCTCAGGATCAGCCGCGCCACATCGCTCGCCAGCGTGCCGACGAAGCCGCCGATGCCGAACGCGATCGCCTGCGCGGCGCCCCACAGCCCCATCCGCACGCCTTCGCGCTTCTCGCCGCCGGCGCTCACCAGCTCCATCATCGAGCCAATCGCCGCCACCGCATAGGCGCCGTTGGTGACGCCGAGCAGGAACACGTTTTCGCGCAGCGGCCAGGAGCCGCCGACCATCGCGGCGGTCGAGAGGCCGAGCAGCGCCAGCGCCGAGGCAATGCAGCCGCCGACGGTCCAGACCTTGAGATTGCCGCGCGTCTTCGGCAACAGCGCGCCGATCAGCGGCACCAGCGCCATGCCGAGCAGCGTGCCGCCGTGCTGCACGCTCGACAGTTTGGTGGTCTCGCCCGGCGTGAACGCGAACACCGCGCCGGCGAACGGCTCCAGGATCAGATCCTGGGCGCTGTAGGCCAGCATCGACACGAACACGAAGATGGCGAAGCGGCGCGCCTGCGGCTCGGCCCAGACTTCCTTGATGGCGGCGCGGAACGAACCCTTCTCCGGCGCAGCCACCGGCCCGGCCGCGAGCTTGCCTTCGATTCCCCAGACGCCGATGAAGGTCAGCAGCATCGCGATCAGCGACACCCCGCCCGACACGGCGACCAGCCGCGACGGCGAGAACGGATCGAGCAGATGCCCGGCAAAGCCGGTGGTGACGATGAAGCCGGCGATCATCATCACCCAGACGATGGTGGCGGCCGCGGCGCGGCGCTTGTCGTCGACGCGCTTGGCCAGCAGCACCAGCAGCGACGTGCCGGCGGCCCCGACGCCGCCGCCGATCAGACAGAACGCGACGATCGCCAGCGCGACGCCGAACAGCGGCTGCGTCGCCATCCAGGCGGTCGCCACCGCGGCGAGGAAGCCGCCGAGCGCCAGCACCGCCATGCCGCCGATGATCCACGGCGTGCGGCGCGCGCCGCGATCGGAGCCGTGGCCCCAGGCCGGGCGGAACACCTGCAGTGCATAGTGGATCGCCACCAGCGCACCCGGCAGCATCGCCGGCAGCGCCAGCTCCACCACCATCACCCGGTTGAGGGTCGAGGTGGTGAGCACGACGATGGCGCCGAGGCCGGTCTGCACCAGCCCCATCCGAACTATGCCCAGCCAGGACAGCGGCCGCATCATGATTGCGCTACTCCGATCGCAGTGAAACTCATGCCGGGCCTCCGAACGAGGAGACCGCGACGGCGCTGGCCATCATGCCCGCCACATACAGCGCGACGCCGAGACCGCTGAACCAGGTGGCGCGCGCGACCGGCGCACGCAGGAAGCGCACCATCAGGCCGAGCTGCAGCACCAGCACGAGGCAGACGATCGCCGCGCCGATCGGCCGATCCCACGACAGCAGCAGCGCGATCACGATGACCTGCGGGATCGCCATCACGGCGCAGGCGGTGCGCGCCGCGTTGTCGACGCCGAGCTTGACCGGCAGCGAGCCGACACCGGTCTTGATGTCGCCCTCGATCGACTTGAAATCGTTCAGCGTCATGATGCCGTGGGCGCCGGCGCTGTACAGCAGCGCCAGCGTCACGATCCACCACGGCGGCAGGCCGCCGAGCATCACGGCGGCGCCGGTGAACCAGGCGAAGCCTTCGTAAGTAATCGCGCAGGCGCCGTTGCCGAGCCAGCCGTTCTGCTTCAGCCGGAACGGCGGCATCGAGTACATCCAGGCCAGCACCAGGCCGAGCACGGCGGCGCCGAACACCCAGACGCCGAGCTGGCTGGCGAGCAGCAGCGACGCGGCGGTCCACATGAACGACAGATACAGGCCCCAGCGCCCGGGGATGCGGCCGGAGGGAATCGGCCGGTTCGGTTCGTTGATGGCGTCGACGTCGCGATCGAACCAGTCGTTGACCACCTGGCTGGTGGCGACCAGCAGCGGGCCGCACAGCACGATGCCGGCGATCACTTCGACCCAGCGCGACGAAAGCGGCACGCCCGACGACACCACGCCGCAGGCGAATGCCCACATCGGCGGAAACCAGGTGATCGGGTGCAGCACTTCGAGCACCGCGGACGGTGCGGGGCGCAGCGCCACCGTCTGCGTCGGCGCGTTACTCATCGGCAGCCTCTCCTTCGGGCGCATGCTCCGCGAGGCCGTAGCGGCGCAGTTTGACGTAGAGGCTCTGCCGGCTCAGGCCGAGCATGTCGGCGGCGGAGGCGCGGTTGTCGCCGGTGAGTTCGAGCGCCGCCTCGATCGACAGCTTCTCGATCACATCGGTGGTCTCGCGCACCAGATCGCGCAGCGGCACGCGACCGATCAGCTCGGTGAGCTGCGCCACCGAGCGCGGCAGTTCACGCTTCGAACTGGGCGCAGTCGGCAGCCGCTTCTCGACATTGCGGATGGCGAAGCCGAAGCACGGCTTGTCCTCGAGATCGTTGAGCGCCACGGCCGAGACTTCGACCTCGGCGGCCGCGCCGTATTCGCCGCGCAGCACGGTGGCGAACAGCTTGATGGTGCCGTTCTGCCGCAGATTCGCCAGCGCGACGCTGAGATCGACGCCGGTGCGGCCGAGCCAGCGGTCGAGCAATTCGCCGCGCGCCTGCTCGGCGCTGCCGAGCTGCGCCATCTCCAGGAAAGCCAGGTTGCTGCGCACGACGCGGCCGTCGAACTGCGTGATCACCAGCGCGTCGGCGGCGGATTCGAAGTACTTGAGCAGCAGCGACGCGTTCTTGGCGGCGCCGACCTCGGGGAGCGGCGACTGCGAGGTCAGCCGCACCAGGAACAGCGAGGCATTTTCCTGCCGGAACAGCGAGGCCGCCATGTCGCAGCTCCGCCCCGAACTGGCGAGGCGCAGCTTGGCGCGGCCGTCGCGGCCGGTGGAGCGGACGTCCGCCAGCAGGCTGAGCACCACCGGCTGGTCGGCCGGATCGAAATGGCTGGCGACCGGCGAATTCTGGGTCTGCGGCGCGGCGGAATCGAACATCGCCAGCGTCGCCGGATTGGCGTCGACGATCAGTTCGCTGGTCGCATCCACGATCATGACGGCTTCCGAGGAGACCTGAAACAGCAGGCGATAACGGGTTTCCGCGTGGCGGAGCCGGATGTAGTCCCGCTCCATCGATTGCTGCGCGTTGATTAGCCGTTGCTGCATCATCGCGAGTTGACGCAGATCACGACCGACCACCAGAAGCCGATCGTCGCGCCCGAAACTGATCGCCGAATACAGCACCGGCACGTCGTCGCCGCCGGGCGAGGGGTGGTTCACCTGACGCCAGGTCGCGGTATCGCGCACCGTGGCGTCGAGCAGTAATTCGCGAATTTTGGGCTGTGTGTCGGACGTCACGACGTCCACCAGCCGGGAGCCGAGCCAACGGCCCTGCCCGTCCAGCTCGAGAGCCAGTTCGTCCTTGTTGAACGCTACGTCCCGGATGACGCCCTGCGGATCGATCACCAGCGCGACGTCGGTCGCGGCGGCGATCAGCTTCGCGGCAGACTCAGCACCGAGATCCCCCAGCGACTCCATCGGAGATTTGAACACTTGCACCAGGGCAAATATCCTCCAGCAAAAACTCGTCCCTCCGTCCGGCGTCTGGGTCCACCAAGTCGAGACTTCTTATGGGTCCTAGCCCCTGCGGGCCGCGGGCTGTCTTTCGGCTTGTTTCGGTCTTCCAGGCGCAGGTGGGAAGCGCTTCCTTTACCCCACGCCGCTCCGCACGTCATTATCCGGCGATGAAAGTTTGGAGCGGCAGTGGCTGTTCGGGACGGCTTGGTGTCCGATCAGAAAGCAAACCGCACGCCTGATCGGTTTTATGCAATCAGGCGTGCGCAATCGTGAGTCGCGGCGGTGAGAGAGCGCTACCGCGGCGGAGCCAGACCGTGCTTCACGCCCCAGTCGAACCAGTTGTCGACCACCGGGCCGGTCAGGATGATGCCGATGGCACCGGTCAGCGGGCAGAGCACCGCAAACCACCAAGCCCAGCGATGGATCGATTCGGCCGTGGCGTTGAAGCCCATCGTCCAGCGCCAGAACAGAGCAGCGCGTTCAAGTGCGGTACCGCGGTCCAGCATCTGCTCGATTTCGCGCTCGCCGCCGTAGCGGCTCACGGCCAGGATGGTCGCACCGTGCATGGCGAACAGCAGGGCCGAGCCATACAGGAAGGCGATCGAGAGACAGTGGAAGGGGTTGTAGTACAGGTTGCCGTACTTGATCGAGAAGTTGTTGGTCCAGTCGAGGTGCGGGAAGATGCCGAACGGCGGCGCTTCGCTGAACGACCCCATCAGCACCGGCTGGATGAAGCCGAGCGACAGATAGAGCAGGATCGCGGAGGCGAACGCCCACGACACGTGGGTGCCCATGCCGAGCGCCCGCGAGCGGCGATAGGTGCGCACCCACCACAGCAGGATCGACACCGTCAGGAAGAAGCCGGCGATCAGCCACCAGCCGCCTTCCCTGAGCGGCGGAATGGTCAGACCGTATTCCGGCTTCGGCGGCTCGAGCGCCAGCCAGCAGAACTGCCGCAGGAATTCGATCGGGCTCCAGTCCACCGACGCCAGCATGTTGAGGCCGATGATCTCGATCGCGACGAAGCCGGCCAGCAGCGAGCAGACACCGGTGAAGCCGAGGTAGACGGGGCCGACCTGCGCGTCACCGATTTTGCCGAGCCAGTAGTTGAACGTCGTCTGGGTCTCGCGGGCGGAGCTGCCGGGTCGTAGCGGCACCCCCGCATAGGCAGGTCCCTCAACCTGGACCTGCGTAAAGATGTTCTGATATTGGGCCATGACAAGACTCTCTTGTGACCGGTTGAATTACGAATTCCAGATCGGCAGGTTGCGCCACCAATTCCACCACTCCGGCCACGAACCGCCTTCGGCGAGCACCGGGCCGCTGAGGATCATGCAGACCGCGCTGAAGAACACGGCGGCCAGCGCCAGGAACAGACCGAGGCGGTGAATGCCGATCGTGCCGATCGAGTAGCCGACGAGATCACGGAACACGGTGTTCTCGTGCTCGGGCGACTTCACCGGTTCGCCACGGTCCGGATTGAGGGCCGACAGAACCAGACCGCCATGCAGCGCCAGCGCCAGACAGGTCGTGAAGAAGAAGGTGATCGCGATCATGTGCGCGGGATTGTAGTGGAACTGGCCGTAGGAGTAGCCGGTGTTCGACACCCAATCGAGATGCGTGAAGATGCCGTAGGGGAAGCCGTAGCTCCAGGAGCCCATCAGAACCGGGCGGATCACCACCAAGGTGACGTAGGCGAAGATCGCGAAGCTGAAAGCGAACGGCACGTGATAGCCGATGCCGAGCTTGCGGCAGATCTCGACTTCACGCAGCGCCCACGAGATGAACGCGCCGGTCGCGAAGATCGATACCCATTGCCAGATGCCGCCTTCGGCCAGCGGCGCGAAGCCGAGGCCGTATTTGGCGTCCGGCGGATTGACGCTGATCTGCCACAGGACCCAGGTCGGCCCCATCGCAGTATTCCAGATGATCAGCGCGGTCCCCATCACCGCACAAAACACCGTCGCGACCCCGAAGAACCCGACGTAGAACGGGCCGACCCAGAAGTCGAACAGGTCGCCCCCGATTAGCGTTCCGCCACGAACGCGGTATTTCTTCTCAAAGCTGAGCATTGCCATCGATCGTTCCTCCGCGAGCGCGCCAGGGAAAATCCATCGTGATGTTCCAGTCCAGGTAGCTTCCCGGAAGCGGGCGAGCCCGGCAGATGGGTCCGTTTCCCGCCCGTTCCGGCAAGCAGTGCATGGCGCGCCGTTAGACGGGCATGCTGGTGTAGGTCTGAGAGATCTCAGCCGTCTTCTTCGGGCCGTCCAGCCAGTTGAAGCGGCTGGTGCTCAGCAGGATGAAGTGGATGATGATGGCCAGGCCGAACAGGAACACGAACAGCAGGACCAGCGCGCGACGCGGATCAAACAGAAGCCAAATTCGCCACATGGTAATCGTCTCCCCTTAGCACAGATACGAAGTCATCTGATGGACAGTGTCCATCGCGTAACCGGTGGCCTTCGGCAGCCACGGACGCCACATCCAGGCGAGGATGTGAGCAACAACCGCGACGACGATGAAGAGAAAGAAGCTCGTCACGAAGATCGAGTGGAATTCCTTGGCTTCCGCTTCGGAAAGTCCCGAGATGGAACCGTCACTCATTTGGTACACCTCCTAGTGATGGCCTTTCGGCCGACTCGCCGCCCGAGCGTGGGCGGCAAACGAATGCCGTATCGTTTCCGAAACGACAGCGAGTTACCGTTTCGTTTCCGAGACGGCAGTGTTCCGTCCGGCGGAGCCGGACGAAATTCGAATTACATGCCCATGAACGACGAGGTCACCAGAACGCTCGCGGCGTTGTGGGCCTCGCTGAACACGGATTGAGATTGTCCGGCTTGCTTGCGCCAGGGCATCGCCCGCGTGACGATCGCGCGGACCAGGAACAGCGCGTAGCACGCACCGAACATCAGTCTGCATTCGATCGCAGCGTTATCCTGAAGCACCCTCGAGCGACGGCCGGTGTGGACGTAGTCGGACATCGTCATCTCCTCACTCTTGGATTGCGCATATTTGGTCGCGACATTGTGAACCGCATTGTTCTAGCTCAAATCATCGTTACACCGATTGACCGTCGAGCAGCGCCGCACGCGCTTTGCTGACGAATTCGGTAGTGACTTTTTCCTGTCCGGCGCGGCGAGCGCTGTTTTCGGCGGCATCGCGCAGGCGCTTCGCTGCGGAAATACGCACCAGCACCGGATGAGATTCGAGAACCTGATCGAGCAGGGCTTTCGCCTCGTCGCTCCACAGCAGTTCTTCGTGGCGGCGCGCCGGCGTCGGATCGACGCGATCGAGATCGCTGCCGAGCGGCAGGATGTTGAACAGCGCATCGAACAGCGCGTTGCAGACTTCCTGCACGAGATAAGTGGCGCCCGAATAGCCCATGAACGGCGTGCCGGTGTGCCGGCGGATCACCGCGCCCGGGAACGACGCCGGGATATACACCGCGCGCGCGCCGGCTTCGGCCAGATACATTCTTTCGTTGTAGCTGCCGAACATGATCAGCGGCGGCGTCTGCCGAATCGCGGCCCGCACCGCGTCGTTGTCGGGCTTGACGCCGGCCTTGCGCGAGAACGAGAAGCTGCACGGCAGGCCCATTTCCTCTTCGAGGAAATGCCGGACGCCTCTGGCGTAGGTGTCGGTCGCGACCACCGCGAAGCTGGCGGTACCGAAGAAGTCCTGCGTCACCGAGCGCCACAGATCCCACAGCGGCTTGATGGTAGTATTCTTCTCGCGCTCGATGAACGGCTCCGGGTCGAGCCCGGTCAGCTCGCCGAGCTTGCGCAGGAAGCGCGTGGTCGAATGCAGCCCGATCGGCGCCTGCAGATACGGCCGCTCCAGCGCTTCGCACAGCAGCCGGCCGAACTCGCGATACATGCAGACGTTGACGTCGGCGTTCACCAGCTTCGGAATGTCGGCGAGATGCGTGCCGAGCGGAAACACCATGTTGACTTCGGCGCCAATGCCCTCGATCAGGCGGCGGATCTCGGCGAGGTCCGACGGCATGTTGAAGGTGCCGTAGATCGGGCCGATGATGTTGACGCGCGGCTTCTCGCCGTCCTTGCGGGTGCGCTCCGGAATCTTCTTCGGGCCGTATTCCTTCCACAGCCAGGAGATCGCGCGGTCGGCGCTCTGCCACTGATCCTCGTCGATGGTGCGCGGCAGGAAGCGCTTGATGCCGGTGCCTTCGGGCGTGACGCCGCCGCCGATCATCTCGGCGATCGATCCGGTGACCACGACGGCCGGCAGGAACGGGTCGAGCGCGCGATGCGCGCGCTTCATCGCGCCTTCGGTGCCGAGCTTGCCGAGCTCTTCTTCCCCGAGGCCGGTGACGACGATCGGCAGTTCGTGGGGCGGCAGCGCGTCGGTGTAGTGCAGCACCGAGGTCACCGGCAGATTCTCGCAGCCCACCGGGCCGTCGATGATCACCTGCAGGCCCTTCACCGCGGTGAAGGCATAGACGGCGCCCCAATAGCCGCCGGCGCGATCGTGATCGAGGACAAGCATCAGATCATCTCCTCCGCCTTGCGCTTCTTGGCTGCGGCTTCGATCTGCTTGCGATACTTCTCGCGGAACGCCGGGTAGTCCTTCGGCGTGTCGGTCCAGATGCCGGCGCCGGGGCCCTGCCCGACATCGCCGAAGAACTCTTTCATCTCGTCGAAGCGCGCCTGATTGGCGAGCGCCGCGTTGATCACCTGCGCCAGCGAGCCGGCGCCGGCGACGCCGAACAGCGGCCGCGCCGAAATCAGATTGGTGAAGTACAAAGACGGGATCGCCATGGTCTTGGCCTTCTGCACCACCGGAGTGGTGCCGATCGCCAGATCCGGACGGAATTCGTCGACCGCCGCGAAATCCTGCTCGAGCGAGGCGCGGTATTGCACCCGCACGCCCTTGGCTTCGAGCCACTCGCGATCGAGGTCGGACCACGGCGTGCGCGGCACCGCGGTGCCGACATAGGGTACGTCCGCGCCGCTTTCGATGAGCAGCCGCGCCACCAGCAGTTCGGAGCCCTCGTAGCCCGAGACGGTGATGCGCGCGTTGATCGGCTTGGCGGCGAGCGCGGCTTTGATGGCCGGCAGGAAGCGGTTCTTGGCGGCGTCGATCTTGTCGCGCGAGACGTTGCAGGCGGTGCCGATCGCTTCAAGCCAGGTCTCGGTGCCGTCATGACCGACCGGCGCGGAGCCGACGGTCTTGCGGCCGGCGAGATCGAACTGGCGGATGCAAGCCTTGTAGAACGGATGGATCGCCGCGACGACTTCGCAGTCGAGCGCCGCATACAGCTCGCGCCATTCGCGGGTCGGCACCACCGGACCGGCGGCGAGGCCGAGCGGCTCCAGCATCATGTTGATGCCGACCGGATCGGCCGGAAACATCTCGCCGAGCAGCGTCACCGTCGGCCGCTCGCTGCGGCCGCCGCGCGGCGCCTGCACCGGGCCCTGCTCGGCTTCCTTGCGGGCGTATTCGAGCATCGCCCCGGCCAGCACGTCCTTGGCTTCGGCGTGAGTCGGGACGCCGAAGCCCGGCACGTCGATGCCGACGATGCGCACGCCGTTGATCTCGTTCGGCAGCAGATCGAGTGGCACGCCGGATGCGGTCGGCACGCAGAGATTGGTGATGATGATCGTGTCGTAGTGCTCGGGATCGGCGAGCTTGTAGACCGCGTCGCGGATGTCTTCGAACAGCTTGCCGGTGACCAGCGTCTCCGAGCTGAACGGCACGTAGCCGACGGTGCGGCGCGCGCCGTAGAAGTGCGACACGAAGGTCAGGCCATACACACAGCAGGCCGAGCCGGACAGGATCGTCGCGGTCCGGCGCATGCGCAGGCCGACGCGCAGCGAGCCGAACGCCGGGCACATGCTCTGCGGCTGATCGTGCGGGCCCTTCGGATAGTCCTCGGCGTAGCGCTCGAGCAGCTCGCTCTTGCCGGCCGCCTGCGCGGCGGCCTTCATCTCGGCCGCGCCGGCGTGACAGCCGAGGCCGTCGGTCTTGGTCGCCGCGACGTTGATCTCGGCAGACGCGCCGTCGGCAGCTGCGCCATCAGACATGGCCTCGACATCGACCGGATCGGTGACAACCGATTCGCCGATCGGACCTGCATAGCGAGACATGACGTTCATGACGAAACTCCGGACCCGCTGCGCTTCACACCGCGTCGTAGATCACTTCGAGCGACGGCTTGTTCAGCACCGCGGCGCCGCACATGTCTTCCATCGTGGCCGGCTGCAGCACGACATCGCGGCCGGTGACGTCGCTGGAGAACAGGCCGAGCAGGCCGTCCTGGGTCAGCGGCTTCGGCCGCACCGGCGGCGCGGTGGCGACGTTCTCGGCGAGCGTTGCGAACAGCGGCCCCCACTGCCCGTCCGGCAGGCCGACGATCTCGTAGTTCGCGCTCTTGCGGCGGATGCCTTCGTCGGCAGGAATCGCCGACAGCACCGGGATTCCGGCGGCCTGCGCGAAGGCCTGCGCTTCGCCGGTGCCGTCGTCCTTGTTGATCACCATGCCGGCGACGCCGACATTGCCGCCGAGCTTGCGGAAGTACTCGACCGCCGAGCAGACGTTGTTGGCGACGTACAGCGACTGCAGGTCGTTGGAGCCGACGATGATCACCTTCTGGCACATGTCGCGGGCGATCGGCAGACCGAAGCCGCCGCACACCACGTCGCCCAGGAAGTCGAGCAGCACGTAGTCGAAGCCCCATTCGTGGAAGCCGAGCTTCTCCAGCGTCTCGAAGCCGTGGATGATGCCGCGGCCGCCGCAGCCGCGGCCGACTTCCGGTCCGCCGAGCTCCATCGCGAACACGCCGTCGCGCTTGAAGCAAACGTCGCTGATGGTGACTTCCTCGCCGGCGAGCTTCTTCTTCGACGAGGTCTCGATGATGGTCGGCGTCGCCTTGCCGCCGAACAGCAGCGAGGTGGTGTCGCTCTTCGGATCGCAGCCGATCAGCAGCACCTTCTTGCCCTGCTGGGCCATCATGTAGCTGAGGTTGGCGAGCGTGAAGCTCTTGCCGATGCCGCCCTTGCCGTAGATCGCGATGATCTGGGTTTCCTTGGTGACGGGAGTCGTCACCGGAGCGTCGGGTTCGATCGACGCTTCGGCCCGGAGTTGTGCGTCTTGCAGCTTGATCTGCGGAACGACGTTCATCAGCTCGGTCTCCAGTTCAGAACCATTTTGAGGCATGCAGGGTCTTCGAAAGCGATCCGATAGGCGTCGGGGGCCGACGCCGCCTCCTGGTGGTGTGTGATCAGTCCGTCGAGCGAGAGCTTGCCGCTGTCGATCAGCGCCTTGGTGGCGGCGATGTCCGGCGGCTGCCATTCCGCCGCGATCCGGATCCGGGCTTCACGCATGAAAGCCTGAGGGAATGCGAAGGACAGCGGCTCGCTGTAAAAACCAGCGAGCACGATCTCGCCGGTCGCCGCGATGCGCGAAATCAAAACGTCGAGGAGTTTGGGGTCGCCGCTGACGTCGTAGATGCTACGATAGTCGCGTCGCTCGTCGGTCTCGGGATCGATCACCGCGTAGCCGTGCGCGCCACCGGTACGCACCGGGTTTTTCTCCCACACCGTCGGCGGCGGATTGCCGAGCGCGATCGAGATCCGCGCCAGCAGGCGGCCGAGCACGCCGTGACCGACGATGCAGTCCGGCGGCGTCGCGCCACGCGCCGCGATGGCGTGATAAGCGGTCGCCGCAAGAGCTATCAGGATACCGCGCTCGCCGAGCTGCTGATCGAGCGGCACGACGCGCTTGGCCGGAACGACAAGGCGCGAAGCCGATGCGCCGAACAGGCCGCGAACCTCGCCGAAGCATTTCGCGCCGGGCACGAACACCATCTGGCCCGGCTGCAAGTCGGTCGCGGCGCCGGCCTCGACGACTTCGCCGACCGACTCGTACCCCGGCACCAGCGGATAACCCATTCCGGGGAATGGCGGCATCCGGCCGGACCACAACAGCCTTTCGGTCCCGGTGCTGACCCCGCTCCAGGCAACATCGACAACGACGTCATCGGCAGTCGGCGCCGTGAGGCTGAGGCGACTGAGTTCGACGTGTTGTGGCTGCTTGAGGACGACCGCGATGGTTTCCATCGCCTACTCCAATCCAGGCGGCAGAGTCCCGCCGCTGGAGTGTCAGAGTAAACTGACGGAATGCAGTGTCAAGCTAGATTAACACATCGGGCGCTTGATTGCGGTAATTACGGAGGCGACCATGGGCATCGGAACCGCGTGCAACCGGATGTCGCCGAAGCCGGCCTCCTCCAGCAGCTGGCGCAGCCGGGCGAAGGTGCGGCCCTGGCCGGTCCCCATCGCCCGCAAATAGAAGGCGAAATAGGCGTCGGTGGAGGATTCGCGGCCGGGCGGGCCGGCGAGCGGCTCGGCGATCAGCAATTTGCCATTGTCCGGCAGCGCCTTGTGGACGGCGCGCAGCAGCGCGGTGACGACGTCGTCGTCATGGTCGTGGATGATGCGGACCAGCGAGACGATGTCGGCGCCTTCGGGCAGCGGATCGTCGCGAAAACTGCCGCCGATCGCGGTGGCGCGGCCGGCGAGGCCGTTCGCCGCAAACCGCTCGGCGGCTTTGGCGGCGACCGCCGGCAGATCGAACAGCATCACGCGCAGGTCGGGCGTGTGCGCCGCGACCGCCGACAGGAACGAGCCGTCGCCGCCGCCGACGTCGAGCAGGCAGCGATGCTGCTTGAACGACACGACGTGCAGCACTTCACGCGCGATCATCGGCTGCGAGGCGGCCATCAGCGCGGTGTAGGGCGACACTTGCTCGACGCCGAGATTGGCCGCGCCCTCGCCGCGCACATAGGCCCAATACGCCGCGAGTTCGCCGCCGCCGCGCGGGCCGCGCAGCATCGCGAGCGGGTCGGCGAGGTCGCGGTACAGCATCGCGTGATGCTCGACCAACGCGCGGACGCCGGGATTGCCGCACAGCTCGGCGCCGAGCTGGCCGAGGCCGTAGCGGCCGCCGCTGCGCGGCTGCACCAGCTTCAGCGCGGTCGCAGCGTCGAGCAGGAGCTGCATCGACTCGAGCGGCAGCGACAGCCGTTGCGCCAGTTCGCCGGCGCTGGCGGGGCGCTCGCGCAGCAGCTCGAACAGCCGCAGCTGCACGCAGGCGAGCAGGATCTGGGAATAGACGAAGCCGGCGACGATATCGAACATCGCGCCTGCACGGCGGCGCGCCACGCCGCGGGTCAGCGGGAACACCGCGGCGAAGCGCTGGAAGCGCGCACTCGACAGGATGGTGTCGCGCCAGCCGAGCAGCCGATCACGCAGACTGAAGGAACTCATCACTCCTGCTACCACCGGCCGGCCGCAAAGGCCAAGCCGGAGCGCATCACGCCGCAGTCGCGGCGAGCTTGGCGGGCACCAGGCGGGTGGCTTCCGACATGATCAGCGAGCGCAGCTCGTTGCCGTTGGAGCACGGCGGCATCGCATCGACCGCGCCGCGCACCAGCGACTTGAGGTGATAGATCGC
Source organism: Rhodopseudomonas sp. AAP120 (assembly GCF_001295845.1). GTDB lineage: Bacteria > Pseudomonadota > Alphaproteobacteria > Rhizobiales > Xanthobacteraceae > Rhodopseudomonas. The sequence continues at coordinate 14,622 of NZ_LJIC01000210.1, forward strand.
GCCGTCGATGCCCATCTCGCGCACCGCGCTGGGGCGGTCATGCGCAATGTCCTGGCCGACCGGCTTGCCGATCTCGTCTTCGTCAGCGGCGGCATCGCGCAGGTCGTCGGCGACCTGATAGGCTTCGCCGATCTTCTCGCCGACCATCCGCCAGGGTTCGGGATCGGCACCAGCCGAAGCCGCGCCGGCCGCGGTGGCGGCGACGAACAGCGCGCCGGTCTTGGAGCGGTGATAATGCGCGAGGTTGATCTCGGACTCGCATTCCCAGGCCTGCCCGGCAACGATTCCGAGCGGCACGCCGACGGCGCTGCCGATGATCTGGGTCAACTTCAGCAGCCGCTCGGGCTGGCAAGACACCCGGGCGATCGACTGGAACGCCAGCACGATCAGCGCGTCGCCAGTCAGCACGGCGAGCGGCTCGCCGAACGCCTTGTGCACCGAGGGACGGCCGCGGCGCAGATCGGCGCCGTCGAAACAGGGGAGATCGTCGTGCACCAGCGAGGCGCAGTGCATCAGCTCGAGGGCGGCGCCGGCGGCTTCAGTGGCGGCCGGATTGTCCTCCCCGCAGGCCGCCGCGACGCTGTGGCAAAGTCGTGGCCGCACCCGCGCGCCGCGCGGGAACACGGCGCTGCGCATCGCGGCCGCGAGCCGGGGCGGACAGCCTGCGAGGTCGGCCTGGTTGAGGGCCTCGGTGAGGGCGCGCTCGATCCGGTTGGTCACGTCCATGGCAGACTCCCGCTCTAAAGCCAGCAAGTGTCAATTTAACTTGTCATCGGCGACTGTAAGTTATTATGGACACCTGTCAATGACATGGCGCAATGACACTTAAGGCGGAGTGGGAGTCGGCATGAGGGATCTGGCCGCACGGAATCGGGTGGTGATCGTCGGCGCCGGCGTGGCCGGGCTGACCTCCGCCATCGCCCTGGCCGCACGCGGTCTGGATGTCACCGTGGTCGAGCGCGCCGCCGCCCCCGGCGGCAAGATCCGCGAGGTCGGGATCGGCGCCGCACGGATCGACAGCGGCCCGACCGTGTTCACCATGCGCTGGGTGTTCGAAGAATTGTTCGCCGGCGCCGGGCTGAACTTCGCCGACGCCGTCAAGCTACTTCCGCTCTCGGTGCTGGCGCGGCATGCCTGGGACGACAAGACGCGGCTTGATCTGTTCGCGGACGAAGCGCGCTCGGCGGATGCGATCGGTGATTTCGCCGGCGCCGCCGAGGCGAAGCGCTACCAGCAGTTCTGCGCCGACAGCCGCAAGATCTATCAGATCCTCGAGAAGCCGTTCCTGCGTGCCACCGCGCCGAGCCTGCCCGGCCTCGCCACCGCAGGCGGCATCGGCGGACTGATCGAACTGCGCAAGATCCGGCCGTTCACCACGATGTGGAATGCGCTCGGCGATTACTTCAAGGACCCGCGGCTGCGTCAATTATTTGGCCGCTACGCGACCTATTGCGGCTCCTCGCCGTTCCAGGCGCCGGCGACGCTGATGCTGGTGGCGCATGTCGAGCAGCAGGGGGTGTGGATCATCGAGGGCGGCATGCACGCGCTGGCCCGCGCGCTGGCCGATTGCGCCACCAGGCTCGGCGCCACCATCCGCTACGAGCAGGAGGTGCGCGAGATCATGGTGTCGGGCGGCCGCGCCGCCGGCGTGATCCTGACGAACGGCGATCGCATCGAGGCGTCGTCGGTGATCGTCAACGCCGATGTCGGTGCCCTGCCCGCCGGCCTGTTCGGCGGAGCCGTGCAGCGCGCCGCTGCCCCGATCGCGCCGAAGCTGCGCTCGCTGTCGGCGATGACCTGGAGCCTGGTGGCGAAGACCGACGGCTTTCCGCTCAGCCGGCATTCGGTGTTCTTCTCGCGCGACTACGCGCGCGAGTTCACCGACATCTTTGGCCGCGGCGAAGTACCAAGCGAGCCGACCGTGTATATCTGCGGCCAGGATCGCATCGACGACGAGGCGAGGCTCCGCGACGGCGGCGAGGAAGAATTGCTGGTGCTGGTCAACGCGCCGCCGATCGGCGACCGCAAGCGCTTCGATGCGGACGAGATCGCGCGCGTGACGCAGCGGACCTTCGCCGTGCTGGAGCGCTGCGGCCTGCGGATCGATGCCCGCCCCGACCAGACGCAAGTCACCACGCCGGAGGACTTCAACCGGCTGTTTCCGGCGACCGGGGGCGCGCTGTACGGCCGCGCCTCGCACGGCTGGAGCGCATCGTTCGAACGCCCCGGCGCGCGCACCAAGGTGCCGGGTCTGTATCTCGCCGGCGGCAGTACGCATCCCGGCCCCGGCGTGCCGATGGCCGGCCTGTCCGGCCGCGCCGCCGCGACCAGCCTGCTGGCCGATCTCGACGCCGAGGCGCAGCGGCTGAAGCCGGCCGCCTCCAAAGCCACCTGAAACTCATCGAATAAAGTGTAAGATCCGACCTGATGATTGCCTGGCCCAACGAGACCGACGAACGCCGCGCCGGATTCAACCTCGACGTTCCGCCGAACGGTTATGCCTGGTGGTACGTCGACGCGATCAGCGACGACGGCCGCGAAGGCCTCACCATCATCGCCTTCATCGGCAGCGTGTTCTCGCCCTACTACGCGTTCGCCCGGCGCGGCGGCACGGCCGATCCGCTGAACCACTGCGCGCTCAATGTCGCGCTGTATCATCAGGACAGCAAGCGCTGGACCATGACCGAGCGCTCGCGTCGCAAGGTCGCGCGCAACCTCCGCTCGTTCCTGATCGGCCCAAGCGATCTCGGCTGGGACGGCCGCGCGCTGACCATCAACATCAACGAGCTGAGCGCACCGATCCCGGGCCGGATCAAGGGCCGCGTCCGCGTCATCCCGCAAATGCTGACGAAGAATTACTTCGTGCTGAACGAGGACGGCAATCACCGCTGGTGGCCGATCGCGCCGCGCTCGCGGATCGAAGTGACGCTCGACCAGCCGCAGCTGTCGTGGCAGGGCGAAGCCTATCTCGATACGAATGCCGGCGACGCGCCGATCGAGACCGGCTTCACCCATTGGGAATGGGCGCGCGGCGCGCTGCGCGACACCACCGCGATCCTGTACGAAGCCGAACGCCGGGGCGGCAGCCGCATCGACCTCGCCATCACCTTCGACGCGCAAGGCAATCTCGAGCACTTCACCCCGCCGCCTCTGCTGCCCCTGCCCCGCTCCGGCTGGCGCATCGACCGCAGCGCCCGCAGCGAAGCCGATGCACGAATCGTCCGCACCGTCGAAGACACCCCGTTCTACGCCCGCTCGATGATCGAAACCACGCTGCTCGGCGAACGCGTCACCCTGATGCACGAAAGCCTGTCGCTCGACCGCTTCAAGATGCCGGTGGTGCAAGCGATGCTGCCGTTCAGGATGCCGAGGCGGACGTGAGGGGCTGCGTGTCCTCGTGCGAGCACTGAACAGCCTCATGGTGAGGAGGCGCATCGCACTACCTATCAACGCGCACGGCCTCTCATGGCGCCGTCTCGAACCATGGGGTGAGCCACGCGCATTGCGTCGCTCATCCTTCGA
>NZ_LJIC01000211.1 GCF_001295845.1 Rhodopseudomonas sp. AAP120
CACCCCACCCCGCTCGCTGCGCGAGCGACCCTCCCCCTCCAGGGGAGGGTGATCCTCGTCGCGGCGCAATCTCTCAGGCCAGCCCTATGCCGAGATGCGAGCCCGAGCGTTTTGATGCACTGATCGATGTGTTTCTGGCGGAAGCGAAGGGGTAGATAGGACAACCCGCCCAACCGTCATTGCGAGCGAAGCGAAGCAATCCAGCTCAGTGCACTGATCTGGATTGCTTCGTCGCTTCGCTCCTCGCAATGACGGAAAGGCTCACCCCAGATCGCTGCGCGGGTGGTATGGGTGGCTGTCGCGCCACTTGGTCATCAGCGCTTCGAGGTCGGCGTCGTGGCCGTCGGGCAGCACGATGCGGGTGGTGACGAACAGGTCGCCGGCGGCGCCGTTCTTCGGCAGGCCCTTGCCCTTGAGCCGGAAGATGCGGCCGCTCGACGTGTTCTTCGGGATCGACAGTTCGATCGCACCGGTCAGCGTCGGTACCCGCACCTTGGCGCCGAGCACCGCTTCGTACAGCGTGATCGGCAACTCCAGCCGCAAGTCGCTGCCGTCGACCTTGAAGTGCGGGTGCGGCGCGTAGTTGACGGTGATCAACAGGTCGCCGGGGCGATGGCCGGGCGCGCTTTCGCCCTGCCCTTTCAGCCGGATCTGCTGGCCCGGGCCGACGCCGGCCGGAATCTTGACGTTGAGCTCCTTGCCGCTCGGCAGCCGGACGCGCTTTTCCGAGCCCTTCGCGGCCTCTTCCAGCGTCACCGTCATGGTCACGCTCTGGTCGAGGTCGGGGGCGAAGCCGCCGCTGTCGAAATCGAAACCCGCGCCGCCGCCGCGCGCACCGCCGCGCATGCCGGCCGCGCCGCCGAACATCGAATTCAGAATGTCTTCGAAGCCGGCGCCGCCGCCAGCGCCAAATCCGGCGCCGCCGCTGCGGAAATTATACTGCTCGAAACCGCCGCCAGCGCCGGCGCGACCGCCACGCGCGCCGCCACCGCCAGGGAAGCCCTGGAAGCGCGGCTTGCCTTCGGCGTCGATCTCGCCGCGGTCGAATTGTTTGCGCTTGGCCTCGTCACCGAGGATCTCGTTGGCGGAGTTGACCTCGGCGAAACGGGCGGCGGCCTTCGGGTCGTTCTTGTTCGCGTCGGGGTGATGCTTCTTGGCCAGCTTGCGATAGGCGCTTTTGATCGCCGCAGCGCTGGCGTCCCGCTGCACCCCCAGGACCTCATAGGGGTCGCGCATCCGTTACGTCTCCTTCAGAACTCAGGATAAACCCATGGGCAGAACGCCCAGTCGGGTTTCATCTGGGGTGTTTGTGTCTCTTTTGCAACCGCTTTCCGCCGCGCTTTCGCGGGCGCGATCAGCTCCGCCGCCATGGTTTCAGCGAGCGGATTTCCCAATGGCCTTGTGCCGATCGGCAGGCGGCACCCTGCATCCAGCTCTCGGACCCGTCCTTGACGTAGCTGGCGAGGAAGTCGCGGCACGACCGGCCGTCGGCCGTATAGGCCGCGGCGAGCGGCGTGACGGATCCACGCGCGCCGGTGGCAGGGTTCTCCCACGGCTGGCTGGAATCCTTGCCGCCTTTGGTCAGCACATCGGACGCGGCGATGCGTGCCAGCGCCAAATCCGCCTCGCTCGGGCCGTCCTCTGGCGCCGGCGTCAGCGCGCGGATCGAGCCGGTGAACTCGCTGGCGTCCATTTGGGCAAAGGCCGCGTCCTTGCCCCCGACGCTGCAGCCGCCGAGCCCCACCCCCATTAGAATGACTATCAAGCCTGCGGAGCGGCCGATCGTCGATAGGACAACGCACCGCCGTGCCCTATATAGGTCTGGCCTATACAGAGCCGCCGGCGCGGTCGGGAGCGCGGTGAAGCACAAGTCGGATCCCCTCGCATGAGCGATACCTCCATCAAACACCAGAGTGCGTTAACGTCCGGTGATTTCACCGCCGCAGAGAATCCGTTTGGCCTGTTCGCCGAATGGCTTGCGGAAGCCACCGCCTCCGAACCGAACGATCCGAACGCGATGGCGCTGGCGACGGTCGATCCCGACGGCCTGCCGGATGTCCGGATGGTGCTGATGAAGGGCTACGACGCCGACGGCTTCGTGTTCTACAGCCACATCGCCAGCCAGAAGGGCCGCGAACTCGCCGCCAATCCCAAGGCGGCGCTGCTGTTCCACTGGAAGTCGCTGCGCCGGCAGGTGCGCGTCCGCGGCACCGTGGCCCCGGTGACCGAGGCCGAGGCCGACGCCTATTTCGCCACGCGGCCGAAGCAGGCGCAGATCGGCGCCTGGGCCAGCAAGCAGTCGCAGCCGCTCGAGAGCCGCTTCGCCTTCGAACAGGCGATCGCCAAGGTCGCGGCGCGGCATCTCGTCGGCGAGGTTCCGCGCCCGCCGGGCTGGAGCGGCTGGCGCATCACCCCGTCGCGGATCGAATTCTGGCACGACCGCCCGTTCCGCCTGCACGATCGCATCGAATTCAGCCGCGATACGCCGGCTCACCCCTGGACCAAGACAAGGCTTTACCCATGAGTCCCGACACCCCGAAGCGCGCGCCCGAGACCAATGCGCAGCGCCGGACGATGATTTTGACCGGCGCCAGCCGCGGCATAGGCCACGCCACGGCGATCCGGTTTTCCAGTGCCGGCTGGCGGGTGATCACCTGCTCGCGGCATCCGTTTCCGGAAGAATGCCCGTGGGGCGCCGGCCCCGAGGATCACATCCAGATGAATCTCGGCGACCGCGCCGACACGCTGCGCGGCATCGACGAGATCCGCGAGCGGCTCGACGGCGCGCTGGTGCACGCGCTGGTCAACAATGCGGCGATCTCGCCGAAGGCCGCCGGTGGCCGCCGGCTCGGCTCGATCGACACCGAGATGGACACCTGGGAGCACGTCTTCCACGTCAACTTCTTTTCGCCGATCATGATGGCGCGCGGGCTGATCGAAGAACTCAAGGCCGCGAAGGGCTCGGTGGTCAACGTCACCTCGATCGCCGGCTCGCGCGTGCATCCGTTCGCCGGCGCCGCCTATGCCACCTCGAAGGCGGCGCTCGCGGCGCTGACGCGGGAGATGGCGTCGGACTTCGGCCCGATCGGCGTGCGCGTCAATTCGATCGCGCCCGGCGAAATCGACACCTCGATCCTGTCGCCCGGCACCGAGAAGATCGTCCAGGAAGACATCCCGATGCGCCGCCTCGGCACGCCGGACGAAGTGGCCAAGATCATCTACGTGCTGTGCACCGAGACCTCGTCCTACGTGAACGGCGCCGAGATCCACATCAACGGCGGCCAGCACGTTTAGGAGTAGCGATGCTCCAATCACAACCTCATGGTGAGGAGGCGCGCAGCGCCGTCTCGAACCATGGGCTGCGAGTCCCGCGCGGCCCCATCCTTCGAGACGCCCGGCTTCGCCGGGCTCCTCAGGATGAGGACTCAGTGCCCGTGGAGAGCTCATCGCTCTTAAACAACAATGAACCACTCTCAATTTGCACACTTCCCTCGCCTCACACCGTGACCGGCCTTGTGCCGGGCATGACGGGGTGGTGAGCTGCTTCGTATTCGAAGCGGTCGTACATCGTCATTGCGAGCCAACGGGTCGGCGCGAAGCGCCGCCCGATGACAGGCTCCGCG
>NZ_LJIC01000212.1 GCF_001295845.1 Rhodopseudomonas sp. AAP120
AGCGCGCTCCCTCTCCCGCTTGCGGGAGAGGGCTGGGGTGAGGGCGACGCGGGCGCAGTGCCCGTGTGAAGGCGACGCGGGCGCTGTGCCTGCGAACAACGCCAGCCCTGTGCCTGGGGACCCCCACCCCCGGCCCCTCCCCGCAAGGGGGAGGGGAGATTGGGCGCCGATGTTGAGGAGGATCGTTGTCTGCGCCGCCTCACATCCCGCGGTCGATCGGCTTGTCGACGGCGCCGCCGTTGTCGGCCCATTCCTTGAAGCCGCCGAGGTTGTAGGCGGTGTAGCCGAAATCTCTCAGCACCTTGGCGGCGAGCGCGGCGCGGCCGCCGGAGGCGCAATAGACGATGATCGGCTTGTCCTTGCTCAGCCGCTTATCGTGAAACGGCGACTCCGGATCGGCGCGGAATTCCAGCATGCCGCGCGAGATGTGCAGCGCGCCATCGATCTTGCCGGTGGTCTCGACTTCCGGCGCATCGCGCACGTCGATCACCACGGCGCCCTGCTTGACCATGTCTTCGGCCTGCTCGGCGCCGATCCGCGGCACCACCGCATGGGCGGCTTCGAGCAATTGTTTCACGCTGGCGGTCATGCACGTCTCTCCTGCTACGCTCGTCGGACGAAGCGACACGGCCACGAGCCCGCGGCTCCTACATCCACATCGTGCTTAGGCGATCCTCTTATATTCGTCCAGGCGAATATACGACTCAGCCCGGCCTAGACGGATGCCCCCATTACAGTGCGCCGGCATTCGCCGCGATCATGCGCCAGACGATGCCGCGGCCGGGCAGTTCGTCGGCCAGCGCGTCGAGCAGCCCGCGTGCCTCCGCCTCGGGCAGCGCCACGACGATTTCGACCGCCAGCGTATGACCGCGGACCTGCTCGACCACGCTGTCGAAATCGACATTGTGGCCGTAGCCTTCGACCTCGCGCGCGATGAAGCCGGCGGCGGCGGTCGGCGGATGCGCCAGCATGGCGGCGACCAGCTCTTCCTTCAGCGCCGTCGGCGCGATCAGGGTCAGCACCGTGTTCATGGCCTTGCCTCGCGCTCGATGCCGAAGCGGCGATACAGCACCGGCAGGATCACCAGCGTCAGCAGCGTCGAACTGACGAGACCGCCGATCACCACGATGGCGAGCGGGCGCTGCACGTCGGCGCCGGGACCGGCGGCGAACAGCAGCGGCACCAGGCCGAACGCAGTAATGCTGGCGGTGAGCAGGATCGGCCGCAGCCGGCGCTGCGCGCCGAGCATCACGATGTCGTCGGGCGACAGGCCCTGGTTGCGCAGCGTGTTGAAGTAGCTCACCAGCACCAGGCCGTTCAGCACCGCGATGCCGAGCAGCGCGATGAAGCCGACCGACGCCGGCACCGACAGATACTCGCCGGAAATCAGCAGGCTGAACACACCGCCGACCAGCGCAAACGGGATGTTGACGAACACCAGCAGCGACTGCCGCAGCGACACGAAGGTGGTGAACAGCAGCAGGAACACCAGCGCCAAAGCAATCGGCACCACGATGCCGAGCCGCGCCGCGGCGCGCTGCTGGTTCTCGAACTGGCCGCCCCAGACGATCGAATAGCCCTCGGGGAGCTTGACGTGCGCCGCGACCGCGGCCTTGGCTTCATCGACGAAGCCGACCAGGTCGCGGCCGGTGACGTTGCTCATCACCAGCGCCAGCCGCTTGCCGTTCTCGCGATCGATCTTCACCGGCCCGTCGATCCGCTCCAGCTTGGCGACGTTGGTGAGCGGCACCGACTGGCCGCCTGCGAGGACCAAGCTCACACCCGACAGCCGCGCCGGCGACTCGCGTAGCGCTTCGCTGCCGCGGATGGTGATCGGTGTGCGGCGCCCCTCCTCGACCACGATGCCGACTGGTTCGCCCTCGATCTGCGCGCGCAGCGCCTCGGTGAGCTGATCGACGTCGAGCCCGAGACGGCCGGCCTGCAGCCGGTCGATCCTGACGCTGTAGTACTCGAAGCCCTTGTTCAGCGTGGTGCGAACGTCCTCGGCGCCTTTCAGCGTCTTCAGCGTCGCGGTGATCTGCTCGGCGAGACGGTTCAGCGTCGGGATGTCGGTGCCGAAGATTTTCGCCACCACGTCGCCTCTAGCGCCGATGATCATCTCCTGCACCCGCATCTCGATCGGCTGGGTGAAGCTGAAGCCGATGCCGGGGAATTCGCCGAGCGCCTTGCGGATCTCGCCGAGCAGCCATTCCTTGTCGTGCGGCCGGCGCCATTCCGCTTCCGGCTTGAGGATGACGTAAGTATCCGTCTGGTTCAGCCCCATCGGATCGAGGCCGATTTCGTCGGAGCCGACGCGGGCGACGATGCTGGTGACTTCCGGCACCGTGCCGATCACCGCGCGCTGGATCTTGAGATCGAGATCGACGCTTTCTTCCAGGCTGATCGAGGGCAGCTTCTCGACGCTGATGATCGGGGTGCCCTCCTCCATCGTCGGCATGAAGATCTTGCCGAGTTGGCCGTAGGCGAACACGGTGGCGATCAGCGCAACCGCCGCGATCGCCAGCACCGTTTTCTCGCGGCGCAGCGCGAAGCGCAGCACCGGGGTGTAGCCGGCGCTGATCTTGCGCACCAGCCAGGTGTCGCCGTGGCCGGAGGTCTTCAGCAGCAGCGAGGCCAGCACCGGGATCACCGTCAAGGCCAGCAGCAGCGACGAGCCGAGCGCGAACACGATCGTCATCGCCACCGGGATGAACAGCTTGCCTTCGAGCCCCTGCAGCGTCAGCAGTGGCAGGAACACGATGACGATGATGACGATGCCGGACGTGACCGGCACCACGACCTCGCGCAGCGCCTGATAGATCCGGTGCAGCAGCGGCACATGCGCGGCGTGGCGGTCGTGCGCCAGATGCGAGACGATGTTCTCGACCACCACCACGGCGGCGTCGATCAGCATGCCGATCGCCACCGCGAGGCCGCCGAGGCTCATCAGATTGGCCGACATGCCGGCGGAGCGCATCAGCTCGAAGGTGGCGAGCGCCGACAGCGGCAGCGTCAGCGCCACCACCAGTGCGGCGCGCCAGTCGCCGAGGAACAGGATGAGCAGCACGATCACCAGCACGACGGCTTCGATCAGCGACTTCGACACGGTGTGAATGGCGCGGCCGACCAGATCGCCGCGGTCGTAGAACACGTTGAGCACGACGCCCTTGGGCAGCGTCGGCTGCAGCTCGGCGAATTTGCTCTTCACCGCCTCGACGACGTCGCGCGCATTGGCGCCGCGCAGGCCGAGCACCAGGCCCTGCACGGCTTCGCCCTGCCCGTCGCGCGTCACCGCGCCGGCGCGGGTGATACTTCCGATGCGGACGTCGGCGACGTCGCGCACCCGCACCATGCCGCCGTCGCGCGAGGCCAGCACGATGTTGCGCAGATCGTCGAGCGTGCGCACCTGGCCGTCGACGCGGACCAGCAGCACCTCTTCGCCGGCGGTGAGACGGCCGGCGCCGCCGTTGCGGTTGTTGGCCTTGACGGCCTTCTGCAGCGTGTCGATCGAGATGCCGCGCGCCGCCATCGCCAGATTGTCGGGGATAATCTCGAAGCTGCGGACATAGCCGCCGAGCGAGTTGACGTCGGCGACACCCGGCAGCGTGCGCAGCGCCGGCCTTATCGTCCAGTCGAGCAGCGTGCGGCGCTCGGCGAGCGAGAGGTCGCCGCCCTCGATGGTGAACATGAACATCTCGCCGAGCGGCGTGGTGATCGGCGCGAGGCCGCCGGACAGGCCGTCCGGCATGTCCTTCATCGCCGAAGCGAGCCGCTCGGCGACCTGGTTGCGCGCCCAATAGATATCGGAACCGTCGCTGAAATCGATGGTGACGTCGGCGAGGCCGTATTTGGTGGTCGAGCGCAGGATGGTCTTGTTGGGGATGCCGAGCATTTCGAGCTCGAGCGGCATCGTCACCCGCGTCTCGACCTCCTCTGGCGTCATGCCCGGCGCCTTCATGATGATCTTGACCTGCACCGGCGAGACGTCCGGAAAGGCGTCGATCGGCAGGCTGCGCACCGCGACGATGCCGGCGCCGATCAGCAGCAGCGTGGCGAGCACCACAAGCAGGCGGTGCGCGAGCGAGAACTCGACCAGACGCGCGAGCATTTACTCGACCCCGCCGAGCCCCTGCCAGGCGCCCTTCAGTGCCGCGACGCCGCGCACCGCGATGCGCTCGTCGCCGCGGAAGCTGCCGCTCACCACCGCAAAGGCCGGCAGCTCCTCGCGCACTTTCACCGGCGTCGCGACGAAGCCGGAGTCGGTCTGCACGAACACGTAGGCCTCCGGGCCACGCCGGACCATCGCGCCGGTCCGCACCCGCCACTCGGCCTTGCCGCTGGTCGCCGAGGTGATCTGCGCTTCGATCATCTGGCCGGGACGCAGATCCGTGTCGGGATCGTCGAACTGCGCGCGGACGATCACGGTCTGCGAAGTCGGCTCGACGCTGCTGCCGATCGACACGACGCGGCCGGTACACTCGTGGCCCTTCAGCGTGACGCGGGCGCCGACCGCAAAGTCTTCCGCGCGTAGCGCCGGCACCTGCACCTCGGCCCATAGCGGCGAGAGTTGCGCCAGCTTGAACACCAGCGCCAGCGCCTCCACGGTCTGGCCGGGCGTGGTCGGGCTCTCCAGCACCACGCCGTCGATCGGCGCGATCAGCGTCAGCTTCGGGTCGAGCGTCTGCGTCGTGATCAGCCTGTCGATCGCCGCCTCGGTCATGCCGACATGCAGCAGCGCGGCGCGGCGCTCGGCGGCGGTGGCGCGGGCCTGGTCGTATTCGCTCTGGGTGACGATCACCTGCTTCTTCGGCACCGCGCCGTAGGGGGCGAGCTGCTCCTCGCGGTCGAGATTGGTCTTGAGCAGCCGCTCCTTGTTGGCCGCGACCAGAAACTCGCCCTGCGCGCTCGCCAGCGCCGGGCTCTGGATCTCGGCGAGCACGTCGCCAGCTTTGACCATGTCGTCGGTGCGCACCAGCAGGCGCTCGATGCGGCCGCCGAGTTGGGCGTTCATCAGCCGCGTGCGATCCGGCGGCACGGTGATCCGGCCCGGGAAGCTGAGCCCGGCCGGCGCCGGCTGTTGCTCCAGCGGCGAAGTCTCGATGCCGACGCGCTCGGCCTGCACGGCTGAGATCGCCAGCTCGTCGCCGGCGCGCGCGGCGTCGGGCCGGCCGCCGAGCGCCAGCACCGCGATTGCGACCACGATAGGAGCGATACGAAACATTGATTCAACTGAAGAACGTCTTGCCGCCGCAACGCCAGGCCGGCCTGCGATCATGCGACGCCAGACTAGGCGGCCGGGGCTGACAAGATGCTGACATGAGGCCGGCGGCTCGCCCGCCGCGCTCACTGCCTCTCGTTCGTCATTCCGGGGCGCCAGCGAAGCTGTGCGAACCCGGAATCCATAACCCCTGCGCCAGCGTAGTCCGCGGGCGGCAGCGTCGGTGCGCTATAGCGGACACAGGGCGTATGGATTCCGGGCCTGCGCTGCTGCGCAGCGCATCCCGGAATGACGAACGTAAGCGTTGTGCGCCACCTCCCCGCCATTGCGAGGAGCGAAGCGACGAAGCAATCCAGCGCAGTGCACGGGGCTGGATTGCTTCGCTTCGCTCGCAATGACGGGGGAGGCCTTCGCCGAATTCCTACTTCTTCTGCGCCGCCGCCGTGCGGGCGTCCTTGATGGCCTGCTTGAACATCGCGGCGTCGAGCACGCCGGGGACGCGGAAGCGGCCGACGATGAAGGCGGGGGTGCCCTGGAAGCCGAAGGCGCGGGCCTGGGCGTCGTTACGCTTGAGGATCGCCTCGATGGCGTCCTTGTTGGTCTCGAGATCCTTGGTCGCGCGGGCGACGTCGACGCCGCCTTTGCCGAGCGCGTCGTTCATCACGCCCTCGGTCAGCTTGGCGGTGGTGCCGATCAACGCGTTGTGGGCTTCGAGAAATTTGCCCTGATACTTCGCGGCCAGCACCAGCTTGGCGGCGTCGACCGAGATGCCGCCGAAGATCGGCCAGTCCTTCAGCACCAGCCGCACCTTGCCGTCGTCGTTGACGACCTGCATCAGCTCCGGCGCCACCTTCTTGCAATACGGGCAGCGATAATCCGAATATTCGACGATGGTGATGTCGCCATCCGGATTGCCGGCGACCGGGATATCCGGATCGCGCAGCACCGCCTCAGTCGACAGCACGTTGTCGTCCGGCGCCGACGCCGCAGGAGCGGCCCAGGCGCGCGTGGCCAGCACCGGCGGCAGCGTCAGGGCGGTCAACAGGGCCGAACGGCGGGTGATCATCATCGGGTTCCAATCATCGTCTGCGGAGCGCCTGTTGTGCCCCGGATCGACCGGAAATGCGATCACTTTGACGTCAGTGCGGCGCTTTCGCTCCACCGTCGCGCAGCGCCATGTAGATCGCCGGGATCACCAGCACGGTGAGCAGCGTCGACGACGCGAGGCCGAACAGCAGCGAGATCGCCAGCCCCTGAAAAATCGGATCGAGCAGGATCGTCGCCGCGCCGATCATCGCCGCCAGCGCGGTGAGCAGGATCGGCTTGAAGCGCACCGCGCCGGCCTGCAGCACGACTTCGCGCAGCGTCCTGCCCTCGCCGCCGGAGTGGCGGATGAAATCGACCAGCAGGATCGAGTTACGCACGATGATGCCGGCGAGCGCGATGAAGCCGATCATCGAGGTGGCGGTGAACGGCGCGCCGAGCAGCCAATGGCCGATCAGGATGCCGATCAGCGTCAGCGGGATCGGCGTGAGGATCACCAGCGGCAGCTTGAAGCTTTTGAACTGCGCCACCACCAGCACGTAGATGCCGAGGATCGCGGCGCCGAACGCCGCGCCCATGTCGCGGAACGTCACCCAGGTGATTTCCCATTCGCCGTCCCACAGTACGGTCGGCCTGGATTCGTCGGTGGGCTGGCCGTGCATGCTGATCGCCGGCTTCAGCAGCTTGCCCCAATCGTGCGCTTCAATCTGCTTGTCGACTTCGAGCAAGCCGTACAGCGGCGCCTCGAACTTCCCGGCGAGCTCGGCCTGCACCATGTCGGCGAAGCGGCCGTCGCGGCGGAAGATCAGCGGCGAGCCGACTTCGCGCGTCGCCTTCACCAGTTGGCCGAGTTCGACCACCGTCTTGCTACCAGGCAGCGTATTGGCCGGCACCGGCGTCGACGCCAGCGCCTCGGTCCAGGCGAGGTCGCGCTTGGGCAGCCGCACCGCGATCTCGATCGGGTTGCGATCCTCGCCGCGATGCGAGTAGCCGATCGAGGTGCCGCCGAACAGCGTCGCGATGGTGTCGTAGACGTCCTTCTGCTCGACGCCGAAGAACTCCAGCCGATCCTGATCGATCGACAGCCGCAAGCGCGGGCGCGGCTCGCCGATCGAATCGTCGATATCGACGATGAACGGCACGTCGCCGAAAATCTTCTTCACCTCGCGCGCGACGGCGCGGCGGGTCGCGGCGTCGGGGCCGTAGATCTCGGCCAGCAGCGTCGCCAGCACCGGCGGCCCCGGCGGCACTTCGACCACCTTGATGCTGCTACCCGGCGGAAGGGCGAGCGCCTTCAGCCGTTCGCGCAGATCGAGCGCGATGGCGTGGCTGGCGCGGCCGCGGTCGCCGCGCTCCTTGAGGTTGACCTGCAGCTCGCCGAGCTCCGGCCGCTCGCGCAAGTAAGAGTGCCGCACCAGGCCGTTGAAGTTGAACGGCGCCGGCGTGCCGGCATAGGACTGCACGGACGTCATCTCGGGCAGGCCGCGGGCGATGTCGGCGGCGGCGAACAGCGTGCGCTCGGTGTCTTCGAGGCTTGCGCCTTCGGGCAGATCGACCATCACGGCGATCTCGCTCTTGTTGTCGAACGGCAGCAGCTTGACGGTCACCGACTTGGTGTAGAACAGCACCATCGACAGCAGCGTCGCGACGCCGACGCCGAGCAGGAAGATCCACGCCGCACGCTTGCTGGCGACGACCGGCGTGGCGATGCGGCGATACAGCCGGCCGAGCCGGCCTTCGTCATGGGCGTCGTGCGACGAGGCCGCGGAGCCGGGCTTCGGCGCCAGCTTCAGCATCAACCACGGCGCCACCACCATGGCGACGAAGAATGAGAACAGCATCGCGGCCGACGCATTGGCCGGAATCGGCGCCATATAGGGCCCCATCAGCCCCGACACGAACAGCATCGGCAGCAGCGCGGCGATCACCGTCAGGGTGGCGATCACGGTCGGGTTGCCGACTTCGGCCACCGCTTCGATGGCGGCCTGCAGCCTCGGCCGGCCGTCCTTCATGCCCCAATGCCGCGCGATGTTCTCCACCACCACGATGGCATCGTCGACCAGAATGCCGATCGAGAAGATCAGCGCGAACAGGCTGACGCGGTTGATGGTGTAGCCCATCGCATTCGCGGCAAATAGCGTCAGCAGGATCGTGGTCGGGATCACCACCGCGGTGACCACCGCCTCGCGCCAACCGATCGCGATCGCGATCAGCACCACGATCGAGATCGTGGCGATGCCGAGATGCAGCAGCAGCTCGTTGGCCTTGTCGTTGGCGGTCTCGCCGTAGTCGCGCGTCGTAGTGACGGCAATGTCGCTGGGGATCAGCGTGCCCCGCAGCGTGGCCAGCCGCGCGCGGATGTCGTGCGATACCACCACGGCGTTGGCGCCGGCGCGCTTGGCGAGCGCCAGGCTGACCGCGGGGACGCGATCCCATTTTCCGCCGCCGTCGCGCGTGTCGGTCCAGACCCGATGCTCGGCGGCGTTCGGGCCGATGATCACCTGCGCGACGTCCTTGACGTAGACCGGCCGATTGTCGCGCGTCGCGATCAGCAGCAGGCCGATATCCGGGATGCCGCTCAGCGTCTGCCCCGCCGACACGCTGCGCATCGTGCCGGCGTCGCGCACGCTGCCGGCCATGAACGAGCGGTTGGCGTCCTTCACCTTGGCGACGAGCTGCTGCAGCGTCACGCCGTACAGCGACAGCTTTTCCGGATCGGGCTCGACCCGGATCTGCTGGGCGCCACCGCCGGAGATGTAAGTCAGGCCGATGCTGTCGACCTTCATCAGCTCGGAGCGCAGCTTGTCGGCGAGTTCGTACAGATCCTTGTCGGTCCAGCGCGACGCGGCCTCCGGCTTCGGCGACAGCGTCAGCACCGTGATGGCGACGTCGTTGATGCCGCGGCCGACAATCAGCGGCTCTGGGATGCCGACCGGAATAGAATTGATATTTGCGCGGATCTTCTCGTGCACGCGCAGGATCGCGTCTTCGGATTTGGTGCCGACCAGAAAGCGCGCCGTCACCATGACGCGGTCGTCTTCGGTCTGGCTGTAGACGTGCTCGACGCCGTCGATGCCCTTGACGATCGCTTCGAGCGGCTTGGTCACCAGCTCGACCGCATCGGGGCCGCGCAAGCCATCGGCGTTGACGCGGATGTCGACCATCGGCACGCTGATCTGCGGCTCCTCCTCGCGCGGGATGGCGACGAGCGCGATCAGCCCGACCACCAGCGAGGCCAGCAGGAACAGTGGCGTGAGCGGCGACTGGATGGTCGCTTTGGTCAGACGACCTGAAAGCCCAAGATTCACGGCTGCACCAACTTGTCACCATTGCGCAGTCCCGAGAGGATCTCGAGGCCGTCCGGCATGTCGGGGGTGGGATGGTCGCGGCCGCGCTGCACCGGCACGGCGACGGTTTGGCCGGGCGCGCCGAGCTGGACGTAGTCGATGCCGAAATCGGTCTTGATGTAGCGCGACGGGATCACGAAGGCCGGCCGCTCGCCGCCGGAGATCCACACCCGCAGCCGGTCGCCGACGAAGTATTGACCGAGCCCCTCGACCGTGGCGTCGGCCACGACGCGGCCGTCCTCGATCTGCGGATACACCAGATCGATGGTGCCGAATTTCGCCGCGGCATCGCCGGCCTCGGCGCCGTCGACGCGGATGCGATCGCCCTGCTTGAGGAAGCGCGCGTGCCGCTCCGGCACCCGCAGCCGCAGCTTGTAGTGCTGCTGCGCCACGGTGACGATCGGGTCGCCCTGCAGCACCACCGAGCCGACGGTGATCATCTTCTTCAGCACGCGGCCGTCGTCGGGCGCCAGCACCTGGCCTTCCTTGAACTGCTGCTGCACCACCGCGCGCTCCGCCGTCTTGGCGCGCAGGTTGTTGTCGGCGACGTTCAGCGCGGTGCGGGCTTCGTCGAGCTTGGTACGCGGCAGCGTGCCGCGTTCGACCAGCCCCGAGGTGCGGTCGTAATCGATCTGCGCCTGGCCGGCCTGCGCCTGCAGTGCCTGGATCTGGGCGTCGAGCGAATTCATCTGCAGCGTCAGCTTGTCGTCGCCGATAGTGGCGATCTCCTGCCCCCGGCTGACGCTGTCGCCCTCGCGCACTTTGAGTGCGACCACCGTGCCGCCGATCCGCGCGCGGGCCGGCACCACGCTGATGCTTTCGACGGTGGCGAACACCGCCTTCTCGTCGGCGACTTTGCGCTCGGCCACCGTCAGCGTCGGTTCGGCCGCGAGCGCGGCTCCGGCGCCGAGCAGGAGTGCGGCGACAGCGCCGCCGATCAGGTCGCGCAACTTCATCTCAGGCTCCCGCAGATTTTTTGTTGGCCGGCCCGGCCGCCGGGGCCGGGCAATACAGCCGATATAAAGTCGTGAGCAGTTCGCGGGCGGGGTCGCTCGCGATCGAGTAGTGAATCGTCTGGCCGTCGCGCCGCGCCGCCACCACGCCATCCTTGCGCAGCAGCGCGAGATGCTGGGACACGGTGGAGTCGCGCAGCCCGAGCAATTCGGCCAGCTCGCCGACCGAGCGTTCGCCGCCGATCAGCTGGCAGACCAGCAGCAGCCGATGGCGGTTCGACAGCGCCTTCAGCAATTCGCTGGCCTGGTCGGCGGCGGCTTCCATGAGGTCGGCTTGTATCTTCATAATTGCGTATATTAGATTATACGAATATATTGTCAACGCACGGACGGCGGGCCGATGACGCGGCCCGTGCGGTTCGACACCTCAGCCTTGCAACCATCCGTTTTGAAGGAGCACCGCCATGAACCTCGATCGCGCCGTCCTCGCCTTCGCCGGCTGCGTGGTGCTGACGAGCCTGCTGCTCGGCTGGCTCGTCAGCCCCTATTGGCTGCTGCTGACCGCCTTCGCCGGCGTCAACATGATCCAGGCGTCGTTCACCGGCTTCTGCCCGGCCGCGATGGTGTTCAAGAAACTCGGGATTGGGAGTGGCGCGGCGTTCTCGTAACGCAAACCGCTCGTCAGCTCGTCATTGCCGGGCTCGACCCGGCAATCCATCCTGTTCGAAAAGGTCGATCCTGCAGGCCTTTATGAAGGCGCGCTACGCGCGCGATGGATGCGCGGGTCAAGCCCGCGCATGACGGCCGAACAACGTCATTGCGAGCGAAGCGAAGCAATCCAGCGCTCCACCCGCGGCATGGATTGCTTCGTCGCTTCGCTCCTCGCAATGACGGAAACGCAAGGCCTGTGGGCTACGACGCCTTGCCGCAATTGCAGCCGCCTTCCGCATCGTCGTGATCGTCCGCGGCCGGCGGCGGCAGGGTGCCGGCGATGTAGGCTTTCACGGCAGCGACCGGGTCGGTCTCGGCGGTGGTGACGGCGCGGACGCCGCGAGCCGCCATGCGGGCGATGAAGCCGGCGCCGGCGCTGCCGGCGATCACGGCCTCGACGCGGTCGAGCGGATGCGGCGCGCGCTCGTCGAACTCATGGATCGACTGCTCCTTCGGCAGATCGAGCCGCTGCACTTCGCGCGGCGCGCGACCGTACGCGGCATCGAACAGCATGAAGCGGCGGCTTTTGCCGGCATGGCCGGTGACGGTGCGGAAATTCTGGCTGGCGACTGCGATGAGCATGATGGGGCTTTCTTGAAAACGTACTGCTGATAGATGTCCGGTGAGTCCCAGGCCCTCATGGTGAGGAGCATCGCGCAGCGATGCGTCTCGAACCATGAGGCGGCACCGACTCGCGCCATCCTTCGAGACGCCCCGGCTGCGCCCTGCGGGCTTCGCCGGGGCTCCTCAGGATGAGGGCAGTGTGTGGGGCAAGGCCGCTTAGCCGGCCTCACGTCTCGCCGATGATGATCTGCGTGTCGGTGGCGAATTTGTACGGGACCAGCGGCAGGTTGGCCGGGGCCGGGCCGAGGCGGATGCGACCGGACGAATCGTATTGCGAGCCGTGGCACTGGCAGAACCAGCCGTCGTAATTGCCCTGGTGCTCGGTCGGCACGCAGCCCAGATGAGTACAAATGGCGGACACCACCAGCCATTGCTCCTTGCCGGGCTTGACCCGCGCCGAGTCCGGCTGCGGATCGCGCATGCTCTTCCAGTCGGCGGTCTGGGCGGACTCGATTTCCTTCGGCGTACGATGGCTGATGAAGATCGGCTGGCCGCGCCAGAACACCTTGATCACCTGGCCGACGGCCACCGGCGCGAGATCGACCTCGAGCGGGAAGCCGGCCGCGATCGTGGATGCGTCGGGATTGAGCTGAGCCACGAACGGCCAGACCAGCGAGGCGGTGCCGACCGCGGCGATGGCGCCGGTGGCGAGAAACAGCACGTCACGTCGGTTGGGCTGTTCGGAAGTGATTGCGGTCATGATGGTCTCCTTGGCGGGATCGCCCGCCGTCGTTACTAAACCTTGCGCAATTCGCCGGCGGCGCGGGCCAGCACCGCGACCAGCTCGGCTTCTTTGTCGGAATCCTTGGTGATCTGCCGCACGGCGACGGCGCGCAGATTGTCGAGCACGGCGCGCAGCAGCGGCGGCAGTTCGCCGGCCTCACTGCCCTCGCCATTCTGCTGCTGCATCGACTCGCCGAACGCGGCCAGCCGCTCCAGCACGGCATCGGCCAAGTCGCGCCGCTCTGTCAGATAGTCGCGGCCGTCGTCGGTGATGACGTAGAGTTTCTTGGCGCCTTCCGGCTGGGCGATGACGTGGCCGATGTCTTCGAGGAAGGTCAGCGCCGGATACACCACGCCGGGGCTCGGCGCGTACCAGCCCGCCGTCCGCTCCTCGATCACCTTGATGATGTCGTAGCCGTGGCGCGGCTGCTCGGCGATCAACGCCAGGGCGATCAGCTTGAGATCGCCCTGCGCCAGCATCCGGCCGGCCCGAGAGGCCTCTCCGCCCATGCCGCGTCCGCCGCCGCGGCGCGCCCAGCGGCAGCCGGGCATCCCGAATCCGCAGCGTCGTCCGCCGTTGTCGAGGCCGTCCATCGGGCTCTCCTGAGTAAGATATATCTTTCCTACGTCCGTCTCTTCGGAGCTGTAAAGATATATCTTAGCGATCAGACGCTCGGGCGCGAAAATGGTGCGATGGTAGTATAAGTAACTGTTTTGGATTACCTTTCAGACGCCGCCATTTGATCGAGATCAATATCCGGAACTAAGCCCGACATATCGTCCCGACACTTTCGAGCTCCACGGCGCCGATCGCCGGCGGGGCTGTCTCGGCCGACTCTCGGCCCGACAATCAGGAGACGAACAATGTTGAAGGTCGCGATGGTGCTGTGGATCATCGGCGGCGCAACGCTGACCGGCATGATGGTGGTTGCCATCCTGGCGGTGCCGAGCCTCGCCGAGCATGCGATGGAGTGGATCCCGCGCGCTGTCGCGGCCGGCTTCGTGCTGGCGATGCCGGTCTCGTATCTGGTGGCGCGCCAGATCGCGCCGACGGCGCGCTGACCGGCCGCTGCGCGCGGTTACTTCGCCCCGATCAGGCCGAGCACGCCCTGCGCCATCAGCGCGGTCGAGACCACGAACAGCAGCGCGTAGGCGATCTTGTAGAACAGCCCGGTCGGCATCCGCCGCACCAGCCAGATGCCGAGCATGTTGGCGGCCGCTGCCAGCGGCAGCAGCGCGATCGAGGTCGACAGGTTGGCCGGGTTGAACTGGCCGAGCAGGATGTACGGCCCGATCTTCAGCACGTTGAGAATCGCGAAGAAGATCGTGGTGGTGCCGACCAGCACCAGCTTCGGCAGTTGCAGCGGCAACATGTAGACCTGATAGGGCGGCCCGCCGCCCTGCGTCATGAACGACGTGAAGCCGGACACCCCGCCCCAGAACACGCCCGGCGCGACCGAGCCCTTAGCCGGCGCGAGCTGCGGCCGCAGCCAGACATTGAGCACGAAGGCGACGCCGACGCCGCCGACGATCAGCCGCACCACATCGTCCGAAACGATCGACGCCGTCCACCACGCCAGGCCCATCCCGATCAGCGCGCCCGGCAGCATGATCTTCAGGCTACGCGCGTCCCAGTGATGCCGGTAGACATAGAGCGAGATCATGTCCTGGCTGATCAGCACCGGCAGCAGCAGCGCCGCGGCTTCGAGCGGCGGCAGGAACAGCGCCAGCAGCGGCGTCGCCGCAATGCCGATCCCCGAGAAGCCGCCCTTCGCCAGGCCGAGCAGGAACACCGCCGGAACCGCAGCGACATAGAACCAGGGATCGGTGATGATCGACGACACGGCAGCTCGCGAGGGGAACGCCGCCGGACCGGCAGCAAGACGGACGCGCGATAGCGCTCCCGATCCATGCGGTACGCGGCCGCCCGTCGCAAGTGAAACCGAACGGCGTGACGCCGTACCTGCGCCGCACAACGCGGGGAGCGGGAGGCCAGCGTTCGCTCAACCTCGCGCGTCATTGCGAGGAGCACACGGATCGGCGCTTCGCGCCGTCCGAGCACAGGCTCCGCGACGAAGCAATCCAGCGCCGAGCCTCGGGCCTGGATTGCTTCGCTTCGCTCGCAATGACGGAGAGCGAGGGCGCAGAGCCTTTAGAACGAGACCTTGACCCTGCCGGTCACCAGGTGGGTCACCGCGTCGCTGCTGCCGACGATGGCGTCGTAGCCGATCGAGACCAGCGTGGCCTGGCCGAGCCGGCCGGTGACGCCGGTGCCGAACACGCCGCGGTCGCGGATGCCCTGGCCGGTGAAGGTGGTGAACACGCCCGGCAGCGTCGGCTCGACGAAATTGGCGTCGATGCCGCGGACGCCGTCCTTGAATTCGTGCAGCCAGGCGAGCCGCAGCTCCGGCGTCAGCACGCCGTTGCTGGTCTGCAGGTCGTGGGCGATACGCGTGCCGACGCTGGAGCGCAGCGACTCGGTGCGGTCGGCGCCGACGCTCAGCGCGGTGATGCCGCCGGTTTCGGTGAAGGCGTCGGTGGCGACGCGGGTGTATTGCAGGCTCACTTCCGGCGTCACCACGAAGCCGCCGAACATCCGCAGATCGCTGCCGATCGCGCCGCGCACCGTGTAATGGTTGCCGTCGAAGCGCGAGCTGTTGGCGGTGCCGAGCGCGACGCGCTTGTTGTCGTAGCCGTCCCAGCCGTAGAAGCCGACAACGTTGGCGTACCACCACGGCGCGCGATAGCTGCCGTAGCCGCCGATGCTGCGGCTGGTGATCTTGGTGGTGCTGCCGAGCGAATCGAGATCGCCGCTGGTCAGCGCGTAGCCGCCGAACGCACCGAGCACCCAGCTGTCGGACACACGCCAATCGGCGCCGGCGACGACGTTCGCGGTGGTCGAGCGGAACGCGCTGACGTCCGGCCGCGCACCTTCGCGCGAATTGCTGAGGCTGGAGCCGACGAACACGCCGAAGCCCGGATCGATCGCGGCGCGCAGCGGCGGCGCCTTGGTGGGCACATAGGCCAGCGCATCCGCATTGGCGCCCCAGCCGGAGGCGGCCAGCGCGTCGCGCGTATTCCAGGCGCCGAGAGAGGCCAGGGTACGCTCCATCGTCGAGCCGGGCGCACCGAACATGCCGGCATCGGCCATCGCCAGCGCCGCCCCGGCGCCGCCGAGATCGCTGCCGCCGCCGAACCGGCTCTGCATCATGCGCTGGTCGATCAGCGTGCCGGTCTGCGACGCGGTGTTCAGCGTCATCCGGCCGAGCGCCTGATACGAGGCCGGCGACAGCTGCGCCAGCGCCGCGCCGACATCGGCCGCGCTGGCGACGCTGTCGATCAGCGTCAGCGCATCGGCGCTCGCCGCAACGCTGTTGGAGAGGTTGTCGAACAGCCAGGCCGGGCCGGCGCTGCCGGGCTTCGACGAGCTGGCGAAAGCCGAGAACGACGGCGCGAAGGCGTTCGCCACTTCGAACGAGGTGTACAGCGTGCCGCCGATATTGACGGTCTGGCCGGCCGCGAGCTGCGCCCGCTTGGCGTCGGACAGACCGACCTTGTAGTAGTTCAGCGTGTCGGTGCCGGCACCGCCATTGACCAGACCGACGATCCGCGATCCCGGCATGATGTTGACGGTGTCGTTGCCGCCTTCCATGTTCACGGCGCGGCCGTTGTTGCCGATGATGGTGCCGTAGTTGGTGAGGACGTCGTTGCCCTCGCCCATCTGGATCGCCGAGCCGTCGCCGCGGATGAAGCGGGCCGAGCCGGTGCCGGTGTAGGTCACGCCGTCGAGCGTGCCGACCGAGCGGGTGTCCGGCGTGCCGTTCTGCAGCAGCACCACGGCGTTCGGATCCGGGATCGCACCGTTGCCGATGATCGTGCCGTAATTGACGATGCTGTCGTTGTCGGCCGCGGTGCCGGTCTTGTTTTCGAGCCGGATCGCGAAGCCGTTCTGGCCGACAATGGTGCCGCCGGCGTAGTTGGTGATGGTGGTTGCCGCGACGCCGCTGCGGGTGCCGTCGGTGTTGGAGTCGTTGTTGACGACGATGCCGTAGGAGGCGCCCGAGATGGTGCCGTAGTTGGTGACGGTGCCGCCGCCGATCGACAGGCCTTCGCTGTTGTTGAGCCGTCCGCCGGAATCATAGCCGCCGGCGCCGGTGCCTTCGATGATGCCGTAATTGGTGACGGTGGCGGCGAAATCGACGTCGACGCCGTCACCATCGCCGGTGCCGCTGCCGTTGTAGGCGCCGGTGATGCGGCCGTAGTTGATCACCGTGCCGGTGCCGTCGGAGCCGACGCCCGAGCCGTTGCGGCCGATGATGGTGGCGCCGGCTTCGTTGGTGACGGTGACGTTGGCGTCGGTGGTGATGCCGTGGCGGAAGCCCGAAATGGTGCCGCCGGACTTGTTGATCACGGTGCCCGAATGGCTCTGCCAGTCGATGCCGTCATTGCTGCTGCCGACCACGCCGTCGGCGTAGATCAGGCCATAGTTGGTGACGGTGGCGCCCTCGCCGGGCCGCACCGCGTCGGCGGCGGTCGAGCGGATCACGCCCGTGGCGCGGTTGATGATCTGGATGGTGCCGGAGGTCAGATCGTTGAAGTCGATCGCCTGGCCGGTGCCGGTCGACGTGATGGTGCCGGCGTTGTCGATGGTGAAGCTGCCGGTGGTGGCCAGCGTGGAGGCGGTGACGCGGATGGCGTCGTCCTGCGACTGGATGGTCCCGCCGGCGTTGTTGATCACCGTGAACGCGGTGACGGTGCCGAGATTGCTGATGTTCAGATTGATGGCGCGGTAGTTGCCGTTGGTCGCATCGATCAGTCCGCTGTTGGTGATCGTCGTGCTGCCGGAGCCGGGCCGGATCGCGTCGTTGCCGAGTGCCCGGATGATGCCGCCGGCATTGTTGTTGATCTGCACCGTGCCGGTCGCCGAGCTGTTGCTGGCGAAGTCGAACACCTGGCCGGTGTTGGAGACGATGGTGCCGGAGTTGTTGATCACCACCGTGCCGTTGCCGATCGAGGTGTTGAGCCGGAAGGCGTCGTCCACGGTCGAGATCAGCGCGCCGGCGAAATTGTTCAGCGTCAGGCTGCGCGGCGGGTTGGCGCCCGAGGTGTCGATACCGCGGTTGCCGGACGAGATCGTCCCGGAGTTGTTGATGACGACCCCGGCCGCGGGGCCGGTGAAGGAGATCGCGGTGCCGCTGACGTTCAGCGTGCCGCCGGACTGGATCGTACCGGTGTCGGTGCCGGTCACGGTCTTGGCTGTGGTGTCGGTGCTACCCGAGGAGACGTTGAACGAGGCGGCTCCGGCCGGTCCCGCCAAGGTTGCGCCCAGGCTCAAAAACACCAACCAACTCACACTGTTATGCCAACGCCGCATCACACCCACCAATCGCCAAAGTTAAGTTTGTCTTAAATGTGGCAGTTGACGGTTACATGACACTGCGTCTCAAATTGCACGCGTTGTCCGAAGTCGGTCTGTCAGCGCCGAGCTTGTGAGGCGTCCCGGTCACGTTCGACGCTCTGAGCGGGGCGGAGCTGCACGCAAGTGCGCCGGTGCGCCGTCGGGAACGGCCATCCGTCGGCGCGGACGTCATCATCAGCAGCCCCTCGCGAAAGCGCTGCGCGCCCCTTGCGGTCGGCTGGACAATGTTTTGTTGAGATTGCCCCAATAGGTGCGGCCGCGACATTGAATTATCCGATGTTTCTGCCATGTTCGCGCCCAAAGCAGAGACATCGCACCGCGGCGCGCGGTGGCGAATCAAAGCGGCCCGAAAAGGAACCTCATGGCGAAGCCAGCAGTCATCGTCGTCGGCGCGGACAAGGGCGGCGTGGGCAAGACCACGGTCTCACGGACGCTGCTCGACTATTTCAGCGCCAACAACATCCCGACCCGCGCCTTCGACACCGAGGCGCCGCGCGGCACGCTGAAGCGTTTCCATCCGGGCATCACCGAGATCGTCGACATGACGTCGACGGCCGACCAGATGAAGATCTTCGATACGTTGAACAGCGCCGCGCCGTCGGTCACCGTGATCGACGTTCGCGCCGGCCTGCTGTCGCCGGCGCTGGCCTCGCTTCGCGACATCGGCTTCCTCGATGCCGCCCGCTCCGGCCAGATCACCTTCGCGGTGTTTCACATCCTCGGCCCGTCGATCGCATCCCTGGACGAGATCGCCGAGACCGCCAATTTCATGATCGGCGCGAAGTACTTCCTGACGAAGAACTTCATCAACAACACCAGCTTCTTCGAGTGGGACCAGGCGACCTACAATTCGTACTTCCACCGCATCAAGGACGCCACCGAGCTGACCATCCCCAAGCTCAACGAAATGGCGTACGAGCAGGTCGAAGTCTCGTCGGTGCCGTTCCTGAAATTCGTCGCCAACAAGGGCGTCCACGACGAGCCGGCCAACTACTCCTTCGTGCTGCGCGGCTATGTGCGGCATTGGCTGGCCAATGTCTGGAGCGAGTTCGACCGCATCCGGCTGACCGACATCGTCGGCAAGGACAAGGGCGGCCGCACCACCGACGTGGCCGAGGCCGGCGGCGAGAAATAATTCGCTTCACCGCGGATTTTGGCTATATCGGGCGGGACATCTTCCGGGCGGCCGCGATCAGGCCGGCCGGAGAGCTCGATCGAAGCCAATGTCCCCCAGCTTCCCCCGCACCCCGGTCTACATCGTCTGTTCGCCGCGCCCGTTCGTCGGCAAGACGCTGGTCGCGCGGCTGCTGACCGAGTTTCTGTATCTGGCGCGCGGCTCGGTGACGGCGTTCGACGTCAACGTCAAGGAACCGTCGCTGCTCGACTACCTGCCGCGACTGACCGAGACCGCCGAGGTCGACGACACCTTCGGCAAGATCCAGCTGATGGACCGCCTGATCATCCATGATGGCGTCGCCAAGGTGATCGACCTCGGTTTTCACGCCTTCGACGAGTTCTTCGGCACCTTCGCGGAGATCGGCTTCATCAAGGAAGCGGCGCGACGGCAGATCGCGCCGGTCGTGCTGTTCATGGCCGACACCGACCGCAATTCGGCCCGCGCCTATGGCACGCTGCAGGACATCGTGCCGCCGCGGCAGCTGATCGTCATCGACAACGAGCACGTGCTGTTCGGCGAGTTGCCACGGGCCTACGCCCAGGGCCGGCTGATGCGCATCCGCGCGCTGCCGCCGTTCCTGAAGACCTATATCGAGCGGCTCAGCTTCTCGTTCACCGGCTACCTGCGGAGCGAACCCGACGCCTCCACCGAACTCAATCAGTGGATCCGCCGCAACTACACGGCGTTCCGCGATCTCGACCAGGAGATGACGCAGGGGCGGCCGTGACTTGTCCCGGGCGCGACGCAGCGCGAAGCGCTGCTTCGCAGACCCGGGATCCCGGGTACGGCGGTCAAGACACCGGGGCCCCTGATCAGCAGCGCATCACGCCGCAAGGGCGGCGCGCTGCGCAGCATCCGGGGCACGGAGTTTGAGGCGCGAGAAGGCCTAATGCCCGCCGAATTCCATCAGCGTGCGCACCGGGACGCCCATGCTGCGGATCTTGGCGGCGCCGCCGAGATCGGGCAGATCGATGATGAAGCAGGCGGCGACGACTTCGGCGCCGGTCTGGCGCAGCAGCTTGACGGCGCCTTCGGCGGTGCCGCCGGTGGCAATCAGGTCGTCGACCAGGATGACGCGCTCGCCGGGCGTGATGGCGTCGACGTGCATTTCGATGATGTCGGTGCCGTATTCCAGCGCATAGGACATGCTGACACAGGCGTGCGGCAGCTTGCCCTTCTTGCGGATCGGCACGAAGCCCGACGACACCTGGTGGGCGATCGCACCGCCGATGATGAAGCCGCGCGCCTCGATGCCGGCGACCTTGTCGATCTTGGAGCCCGCCCAGGGGTGCACCAGTTCGTCGATAGCGCGGCGGAACGACCGCGGATCGCCCAGCAGCGTGGTGATGTCGCGGAACATGATGCCCGGCTTGGGATAGTCCGGAATCGTGCGGACGCTGGCCTTGAGGTCGTGGATCAGGTCTTGAGCGAGAGCGTTCATCGGCGCGGGGTCTCTGCTGGATGGGACTGATAGTTCGGCAGGCGAGCAGGCGAGGCAATCCGGAAATTCGGCTAGCCTCCACCAGAAAGGCTAGCCAAAGGTCTTAGCAAGCAGGATTCGGACCGCAACCGGGATCTGCGATGCAGTGGGCTTGTAGCACGGCCCATCTGCGCCGCCTTCGATCAGGATCAATCCACCGCCAGCTTAGAGCCCGGCCGGAAAGGAATGCAGCAAAATCAGCTGTGTTTTCCGTCATTGCGAGCGGAGCGAAGCAATCCAGAAGCTCCGTGCACTGCACTGGATTGCTTCGTCGGCTTCGCCTCCTCGCAATGACGACGTGCAAGGCATCATTCTAGGCATCGAATTTCCGGCCTGGCTCTCAGGCTGGTGCACCGAGCCGGAACGCATTTTCGACGATCCGCAGCCCGACCCCGCCGCCGAGGGACATCAGCGATTCCGGGTGGAACTGCACGCCGCCGACCGGCAGCGTCTTGTGCTCGATCGCCATCGCCACGCCGTCCTCGGTCGAGGCGGTGACGGTGAGTTCCTTCGGCATATCGGCCATCTCGACATACAGCGAGTGATAGCGGCCGATGGTGATCTCGTTGGGGAGGCCGTGCATCAACGTGCCGCCGCGCACCTGGATGCGCGAGGGGCGGCCATGGGCCGGCTGCTGCAGCTGGCCGAGCCGGCCGCCGAAGTACTCGCCCATGGCCTGGACGCCGAGGCAGACGCCGAAGATCGGCAGTTGCTTGCCGAGCGCGGTATCGATGGTCGATTTGATGCCGAAATCCTCCGGCCGGCCCGGGCCGGGCGACAGCACCAGGAGATCATAGGCGTTGTCGGCCAGCATCTTCTGCGCATGGACGTAGCGCACCACGGTGACCTGGGCGCCGACCTGGCGGAAGTAGTCCGCCAGCATGTGCACGAAGCTGTCGTCATGGTCGATCAGCAGCACCTTCTTGCCCGAGCCGGTCGCGTCCGGCGCCACCGCCGACAGCGGCTTCGGCGGATCGCCGCGCAGCGCCTGGAACAACGCCGCCGCCTTGACCTGACACTCCTTGTCCTCGGCGACCGGGTCGCTGTCGAACAGGCAGGTGGCGCCGACGCGCACTTCGGCGAGGCCGTCCTTCATCCGGATGGTGCGGATGGTCAGGCCTGTGTTGATGGTGCCGTCGAACCCGACCACGCCGAACGCGCCGGCGTACCAGCGCCGCGGCGTCCGCTCATTGTCCTCGACGAACTGCATCGCCCACAGTTTCGGCGCGCCGGTGACGGTGACGGCCCAGGCGTGGGTCAGAAACGCATCGAGCGCGTCGAAGCCCGGGCGCAGCATGCCCTCGACATGATCGACGGTGTGGAACAGCTTCGAATAGGTCTCGATCTGCCGCCGCGCCAGCACCTTGATGGTGCCCGGCACGCAGACCCGCGCCTTGTCGTTGCGGTCGACGTCGGTGCACATGTTGAGCTCGAACTCGTCCTTCTCGGAGTTCAGGAGCTTCTGGATCTGCTCGGCGTCGCTGATGGCATCGACGCCGCGGGCGATCGTGCCGGAGATCGGGCAGGTCTCGATGCGGCGGCCGTCGGAGCGGACGAACATTTCGGGCGACGCCGACACCAGGAATTCGCCGTCGCCGAGATTGAGCAGGCCGCCATAGGGCGACGGATTGATCCGGCACAGCCGCTTGAACACCTCGGCGGGCGAGCGCTCGCACGGCTCGCCGAACAACTGGCCCGGCACAGCCTCGAACAGATCGCCGCGGGCGAACGCCTCGCGCGCCACCTCGACCACCTTGGCGTATTCGCCCGGTGCGTGGTCGGCAAAACCCTGGCGGCCGGTCTGGGTATAGACGCTCTCGCCGGTCGCGGTCGGCAGGCCGGCGGTCAGCCGGCCCTTCCAGGCGAATTCATAGGCGATCGTGACGCCGCGACCGGTGGCGCGGTCATAGGCCAGCAGCCGGTCCGGCACATACAGGACGATGTCGCGCTGGTCAGCCTCGCGGGCGCGCTTCTGCTCGAGATCCTCGAACTGGAACACCAGATCGTAGGCGAAGGCGCCATACAGCCCGAGCATCGGGTCGGCCGGCGAGGCGAAGGCCGCGACCAGCGCCCGAACCAGCGAGATCGCGCTGGCGCGGCGGGTGCGCTGGTCCTCGTCGACCGGCGCTTCGCCGCGGACGATCCGGCCCCGGATCTTGGTGGCGCAGGCCTGCTCGACGACGATGCTGGGCTCCTCCAGCCGGTCGGCCAGGAAGGCGATCAGCGTTTCGCCGCGCCCATTCAGCGCCTCGATGGCGAACTGGTCGGCCCGGGTGGTCAGCGCCAGCGGCGGATCGGCGAAGCCGAAATCGAAGCTCTCGTAGCGGCCCGGCACCGTCGTGCCGGACGACAGCATCACGCCGCGGCGACGATCCAGCAGGTCGATCAGATCGTCGAGCGCCTGGCCGCCGGTGAAGGCCTCGACCGTGCGCGACACGGAAAGACCCGCGGCGGTCTTGTAGTCGCTGTGCGCGGGAAGCGAAAAAACGGTCCTGTTCATGGCATCCTCTTAAGCAACTTGCCGGAGGAACGCCACACAGGACAAACAAAAGCCGCCTCGTGTGGCGGCCTCGGGACGATCAGAAAACGGGGGATCGCACGGCCACCTCTCAGGAGGTGCGCCACCAACGACGGGAAACGGCGGGGCGGAACGGCGTGGACATGGCCGGGAGAGCAGCACTCGGCGGGGGCGGAGTCAAGGGGATCGCCAGGCGACCGGCTTCAACCAAAGCAGCAAGGACGCGTTCAAGACGCGGAGTAAGCTGTAACACTCCAAACGAGCAGGCTGCAATGAAGGTGCGGGACGCCATCCGGCTGATCGAGGACGACGGGTGGACCATGTCGCCACCCGCGGCAGTCACCGACAGTACAAGCATCCCAGCAAGCCGGGCCGCGTCACAGTTGCCGGCAGGCCTGCCGACGACCTTGCTCCGGGCACGTTTGCCAGTATCCTGAAGCAAGCGGGCCTGAAGGAGCAGCGCTGATGCGTTACGCGGTGGTGATTGAAAAAGCCGACGGCAACTATTCGGCCTACGTGCCGGACCTGCCCGGCTGTGTCGCGACCGGTGACAGCGTGCAGGCCGTCGAGGCCGAGATCCGCGAGGCGATCCGGTTTCATATCGACGGCTTGAAGGAAGACGGGCTGCCAGTGCCCGCGCCGACCAGCTTGGCCGAATACGTCGACACCTAGAGCACTTCTGCTTTTCACCGAATCGGAGCTGATGATCCGGAACGCCTGCCACGTGGATGACCTCATGGTGAGGAGGCGCGTAGCGCCGTCTCGAACCATGGGCCACAGTTTCCGCGTGGCCCCATCCTTCGAGACGCCCGGCTTCGCCGGGCTCCTCAGGATGAGGACTCA
>NZ_LJIC01000213.1 GCF_001295845.1 Rhodopseudomonas sp. AAP120
ACCGCCAGGGGATATGGATTCCGGGCCCGCGCCAAGGGGCGCGTCCCGGAATGACGAACTTTGATGTGGCCATACTGGATTAGCGCCGATGCTCACCAACCGCAGCGACGAGCACAGCCTCAGCGTTCGTCATTCCGGGACGCCGCGCAGCGGCGAGCCCGGAATCCATAACCACTGTCAGGGGATATGGATTCCGGGCCCGCGCCAAGGGGCGCGTCCCGGAATGACGAACATTGATGTAACGATACTGGATTAGGTACTGCCCATGCTCACCAACCGCCGCGACGTGCAGATTCAGTGGGGCGACTGCGATCCCGCCAATATCGTCTACTACCCGCGCTACTTCGCGATGTTCGACGACTCCACCTCGGCGCTGTTCGCGGCGGCCGGCTGCTCCAAGCAAGATCTGGTGCGGGTTTATGGGCTGGTCGGCATTCCGATGGTCGACACCCGCGCCAAGTTCTACATCCCCTCGACCTATGGCGACGTGATCACGATCGAGAGCCGGATCGAGAAATTCAACCGCTCGAGCTTCGAGGTGACCCACCGGGTGCTCAAGGGCGAGGCGCTGGCGATCGAGGCGTTCGAGACCCGGGTACTGGTCGGCCGCGATCCCGCCGATCCGGACAAGCTCAAGTCGAACCCCATCCCGGCCGAGATCGTCGAGAAGTTCATGCGGGGCTGACTCGTCGCCCCGCATGACGTAAGAACACCCTACGACAACCAGGCCGAACGGCCGTCAGCATCACGAGGGAGGAGGAGCAGATGAGCAAATTCAAGCTGTCCGTTGCCGCAATGGCCGTGGCGATCGCGCTGCCAGCGCTGTCCGGCGCCGCGCTGGCGGAGACCAACGAAATCACGGTGGGCATCAGCATCACCACCACCGGCCCGGCCGCGGCGCTCGGCATTCCGGAGCGCAACGCGCTGGAATTCGTGCCGAAGGAAATCGGCGGCCACCCGATCAAGGTGATCGTGCTCGACGACGGCGGCGATCCCACCGCGGCGACCACCAATGCGCGGCGTTTCGTCACGGAGTCGAAGGCCGACGTGATCATGGGCTCGTCGGTGACGCCGCCGAGCGTCGCGATCTCCAACGTCGCGAACGAGGCCCAGGTGCCGCATTTCGCGCTGTCGCCGCTGCCGATCACGCCGGAGCGTGCCAAGTGGTCGGTGGTGATGCCGCAGCCGATTCCGATCATGGGCAAGGTGCTCTACGAGCATATGAAGAAGAACAACGTGAAGACCGTCGGCTACATCGGTTACTCCGACAGCTACGGCGATCTGTGGTTCAACGATCTGAAGAAGCAGGGCGAGGCGATGGGCCTCAAGATCGTCGCCGAGGAGCGCTTCGCGCGTCCCGATACCTCGGTCGCCGGCCAGGTGCTGAAGCTGGTCGCCGCCAATCCGGACGCGATCCTGGTCGGCGCGTCGGGCACCGCCGCGGCACTGCCGCAGACCGCGCTGCGCGAGCGCGGCTATAACGGCCTGATCTACCAGACCCACGGCGCCGCCTCGATGGACTTCATCCGCATCGCCGGCAAATCCGCCGAGGGCGTGCTGATGGCGTCGGGCCCGGTGATGGATCCGGAAGGTCAGGACGACAGCGCGCTGACCAAGAAGCCCGGCCTCGAGCTCAACACCGCCTATGAGGCGAAGTACGGCCCGAACAGCCGAAGCCAGTTCGCCGGCCATTCGTTCGACGCCTTCAAGGTACTCGAGCGTGTCGTCCCGGTCGCGCTGAAGACCGCCAAGCCCGGCACGCAGGAGTTCCGCGAGGCGATCCGCAAGGCGTTGATGACAGAGAAGGACATCGCCGCCAGCCAGGGCGTCTACAGCTTCACCGAGACCGATCGCTACGGCCTCGACGACCGCTCGCGCATCCTGCTGACGGTGAAGAACGGCAAGTACACCATCGTCAAATAACCGCAGCGCGCGGCCTCGCCGCAATCGCGGTCCCGGAGGATCCTGGAGCCGGCCTCGTTCGCGCGAGGCCGGCTTCGTGCTGAGCGGCAACTGCCAAGTCCCGGCGCGTGCGCTGCTTGTTCCGCACGAGTCGCAGCGATCGTTCGATTGCGTTAGCGATGCGTTAAGTCTGATGACTCGGATTGCTCGGATTTAACGTGATTGCCATTCAGGGTTTGGTACCACTGCGTGCATTGGACCTCGCGGAGTGCGCGAGCCAAGGGCTGTGCGGCGCGTCGCCGCTCGGGTGATTGCAGGGCATGCCGAATTCGATCGTGACGCGTCGCGACGTGATCCGCTACACGGCTGGCCGGGTGGCCATCGCCGGCGGTCTGACGGCTGTCGTGACGATGATCTTCCTGATCGCCGACCTCGGCACCGATCCGCAGGCGCTGGTCCCGGTCGGCAAGGTGGCGACGGCGTCGATGATCGTGGCGCTCTCGGTGTCGATCGCGCTGTCGGGCGCGCTGAGCTTCCGGTCGGCGCTGCTGATGCGGCAATTGGCGTTGACGCGCGCCGAACTGATGCGGGTGTCGCGCACCGATCCGCTGACCGGCCTGCTCAACCGGCGCGGCTTCGACGAAGCCGCCGCGCTGCTGCTGGCGCAGGCGAGCGCTGCGGGGCAGCGGGTGGTGGCGCTGATGTGCGACATCGACCGCTTCAAGGCGATCAACGATCGCTATGGCCACGATGCCGGCGATCGCGTGCTGGCTCGGATCGGCGACATCCTGCGGGATTTCGGAACGCACAACGACGTGCTGATCGCCCGCCACGGCGGCGAGGAATTCGCCGGGCTGATGCTGGATGTCAGCGATGAGGAAGCGACGCGCTACGCGCTGGCGCTGTGCCGGCTGTGTTCGACCGACGTCACCGGCGGCGGGGTCGACGTGCCGGTGACGATGAGCTTCGGACTGGCGACGCATCTTCCCGGCGGCGACCTGCCGGCATTGATGCGGCGGGCCGACCAGGCGCTGTATCGCGCCAAGGATCTCGGCCGCAATTGCGTGGTGCAGATCGACGAGGTGGAGGCGGTCGCCGTCTGCTGACGCCGCCGCGCAATCACCTAGGCGTGCGAGAAGCCCAGATAGCTCGCCACCACCTGCTCGTTTTCCGCGACTTCCGAAGCCGGGCCGTCGAGCACGAATTCACCGAGCTCCATAACATAAGCACGGTCGGCGATCGCCAGCGCCGCCTTGGCGTTCTGCTCGACCAGCAGCACCGAGACGCCGGCGTCGCGCAGTTCGCCGACGATGCGGAAGATGTCGGCGACGATGATCGGGGCGAGGCCGAGGCTCGGCTCGTCGAGCATCAGCAGTTTCGGCGCGCCCATCAGCGCGCGGCCCATCGCCAGCATCTGTTGCTCGCCGCCCGACAGCGTGCCGGCGAGCTGCTTGCGTCGCTCCTTCAGCCGCGGAAACAGGCCGTACACCCGCTCCTGGGATTGTGCGGCGACCGACTTGGCGATGCGGAAGGCGCCGAGTTCGAGATTGTCCTCCACCGTCATGGTGGCGAACAGCTCGCGATGCTCCGGCACCAGCGACAGACCGGCGGCGACGCGGTCTTCGATGTCGAGGCGGGAGATGTCGACGCCGTCGAACGTGACGCTGCCCTTGAGCGGGAAGATCCCCATCGTGGCGCTCAGCAGCGTGGTCTTGCCGGCGCCGCTGGCGCCCACCACGGTGACGATCTCTCGCGGACGCACCTCGAGATTTACGGAACGGACTGCCTCGACTTTGCCATAAGACACCGAGACGTCGGAAACCCGCAGCAGCGCGCTCATGACAGCGCTCCCAGATAGGCCTTGATCACTTCGGGATTGGTCTTGATCGTCGCGGGCGTGCCTTCGGCGATGCGGGTGCCGAAATCGAGCACGACGATGCGGTCGGCCAGATCCATCACGAAGCCCATGTCGTGTTCGACCAGCAGCACCGACATGCCGCCGTCGCGCAGTTGCCGCAGCAGCGCGGCGAGGCGCTGCTTTTCCATATGACGCAGGCCCGCGGCGGGCTCGTCGAGCAGCAGCAGCACCGGATCGGCGCACAGCGCACGCGCGATCTCGACGATGCGCTGCTGGCCGAGCGACAGACTGCCCGCGAGCTGATCGATTTCGGCGCCGAGTCCGACGCGCTCGATCTGCTTGGTGGCTTCGGCGAGCAGTTTGGCCTCGTCGGCGCGGTCTAACCGCAACATGCTCGACAGCGCGCCGGCATTGCCGCGCAGATGCGCGCCGATCGCAACGTTCTCCAGCACTGTCATATCCGGCACCAGCTTGACGTGCTGGAAGGTGCGGGCGATGCCGAGCTGGACCACGTCCTGCGGCGGCGCGTTGTCGATCGGCTTGCCGTGCAGCTCGATGCGGCCGCCGGTGGTCGTGAGAATGCCGGTGATCAGGTTGAAGGTGGTCGACTTGCCGGCGCCGTTCGGGCCGATCAGCGCGACGATCTCGCGCGCATGAACGTCGAACGACACGTCGTTGACCGCGACCACGCCGCCGAACTGCTTTCGCGCCCGCTCGACCTTGAGCAAGGTACCGGTCTCGGCGAGGGTCCGTTCGCGCGGTGCCAGCGCCGCGCTGGAGTCGATCCGGGCGCGGCGGGTCTTGATCGGGATCAGGTTGCTCAGCCATGGCCAGACGCCGCCGGGCGCCAGCTGGAGCAGGATCACCAGCAGGATGCCGAACACGATGATCTCGAGCTGGCCCTGGCCGCCGAACAGCAGCGGCAGATAGCTCTGCAGCACTTCCTTCAGCACGATCACGATCGCCGCGCCGAGCACGCCGCCCCAGACGTAGCCGGCGCCGCCGACCACGGCGATGAACAGATACTCGATGCCGGCCTGAGGGCCGAACGGCGTCGGGTTCACGTTGCGCTGGAAGTGCGCGTAGAGCCAGCCCGACAGCCCCGCCAGCACCGCGGCGTAGATGAAGACCAGCAGCTTCGCCTGCGCGGTGCGGACGCCGAACGCTTCGGCAGCGATATGGCCGCGGCGCAGCGCGCGGATGGCGCGGCCGGTGCGGCTGTCGAGGAGATTCATCGTCAGCAGGGCGCTGATCAGCACCATCGCCCAGATCACGAAATAGATCGACTGCGGCGACCACATTTCCAGTGAGCCGAGCGACAGTGGCGGAATCCGCGAGATGCCGTCATTGCGGCCGAGGAAATCGAGCTTGCTGAACAGATAGAACAGCGCGATGCCCCAGGCGATGGTGCCGAGCGGCAGATAGTGTCCGCTGAGCCGCACGGTCATCAGTCCCAGGATCACCGCGGCGCCGCCGGCGACCAGCAGCGACAGCGGCAGCGTCAGCCACGGCGAGAGGCCGTACACCGTGGTGATGTAGGCGGTGGTGTAGGCGCCGAAGCCGCAAAACGCGGCCTGGCCGAACGAGGTGAGGCCGCCGACGCCGGTCAGCAGCACCAGGCCCATCGCCACCAGCGCGGCGAGGCCGATATTGTCGAGCAGCACGATCCAGAACGGCGGGATGCCGGGGATCAGCGGCAGCGCCGCCATCACGAGCGCGAACACGAGGATGGGAAGCCAACGCGGCATCGCGCTCAATCCTTCTCTTCTTCGACCGCGGGGGCGGCGAGCGAGCGCAGCACCAGCACCGGCAGGATCAGCGTGAAGACGATGACCTCCTTGTAGTTCGAGGCGTAGAACGAGGAGAACGCCTCGACCACGCCGACCACGATCGCCGCCACCGCAGTGAGCGGATAGCTGATCAGGCCGCCGATGATCGCGGCGACGAAGCCCTTGAGGCCGATCAGGAATCCCGTGTCGTAATAGAGCGTGGTGATCGGCACGATCAGGATGCCGGAGATCGCGCCGATCACCGAGGCGAGCAGGAAGGCGAGCTGGCCGGACAGCGAAGTGCGGATGCCGACCAGACGGGCGCCGAGCCGGTTGACCGCGGTGGCGCGCAGCGCCTTGCCGTAGCGGGTATAGCCGAAGAACAGCCACAGACCGATCATCACCACGATGGTGATGGCGTAGACGGCGAGGCTCTGGCCGGTGAAGCGCAACGGGCCGAGCGTCACCGCAGCATCCGATAGTGGCGGGCCGCGCAGACCTTCGGCGCCGAAGAACACCAGGCCGAAGCCCTGCAGCGCGAGATGGACGCCGACCGAGGCGATCAGCAGCACCAGCACCGAGGTGTGCGCCAGCGGTTGGAAGGCGATACGATACAGGAACAGGCCGATCGCGGCGACGATCAGCAGCGACAGTGCGATATTCACCGCGACGCCCGGCTTGGTGGCCGGGAGCGCCATGGTGAGCCCCAGCACGATCGCCGGGAATACCAGATAGATCAGAACCGCACGGATCACCTTGCCGGTGCGGAGCGATTTGCGGATACCGAACAGCTCGAACGCGAAGGCGACCACGCCCATCACCATCGCCAGATAGGCGGTGCCCGGCGAGCCGCCGGTCGACAGCGTCGCGTAGGTCAGCGCGCCGAAGGTGATGAATTCGCCCTGCGGGATCAGGATCACGCGGGTGACCGCGAAAACCAGCACCAGCGCCAGCCCGAGCAGTGCGTAGATCGCACCGTTGGTGATGCCGTCCTGCAGCAGGAACAGCAGAATCGTGGTGTTCAAGCGGACGCTCCCCTCCGACAGAGTGCGGCCCCGCCGCGACCCGCCGCCGGCAGTTGAATTCTGCGCGGCCAATTTGATATGATGCATAACAATTATCGATTATAAGCTCAAGGCCCGCGCGAACGGGTCGCCAACAATCGATCAGCAGCGAGAGCCGAGGCAATGCCCGTTTCCAAATCTGCCGTCGGCAAGCCGCTTCGCCCCGCCCGCAAGGACCCGCCCCCGGCCGATCCGACGCACGAGGCCGGCGAGCTGGCGATGGGCGAACTCGCCGAGCTGCTCGGCTACGCGCTGAAGCGCGCGCAGCTTCGGGTGTTCGAGGACTTCCTGCACAGCGTCGCCCCGGTGCAGCTCACCCCGGCGCAATTCTCCGTGCTGCTGCTGCTGGACGCCAACCCCGGACGCAACCAGACCGAGATCGCCACCACGCTCGGCATCCTGCGGCCGAACTTCGTGGCGATGCTGGACGCGCTGGAAAGCCGCGGCCTGTGCGTGCGCACACGCTCGCCGAGTGATCGCCGCTCGCACATCCTGATGCTGACCGACAAGGGCCGCGCCACGCTGGCGCGCGCCAAGAAGCTGGTCGCCACCCAGCACGAAGCCCGGCTCGTCGAACTGATCGGCGAAGACAACCGCACCGCGCTGCTGGCGATGCTGGCGAAGATCGCGCGCGAGTTCTGAATGGGCCGGCGAAGGCGCTAAACCGCGGCCTGACGTTGGCGCCGCCCTTGCCAGCCCAGCGAAGCAATCCGAACCGGTTCGGTAGCTCTTGGATCTACGGCAGCACTTCGCGCCGTTCCGCCAGCATCGCGTCGAGTTCGGCGCGTTTGTCGCCGAGCAGGCCGTCGTCGGCGGCGGCGATCACGTTGAACAGTTCTTGCGCGTCGCTGATCCGGGTCACCGTCACGTAGTCGGCGCCGGCGACGTAGAGCGCATTGACGTCGGCCAGCAGATCGGCGGTCGCCACGATCTTCGCGGTCGGATTGAGGGCGCGGACGTGGCGTACCAGGCGTTCGTTGGTGGCGCCCTTGAGCAGCGAGTCCGGCACGCTGAGGATGATGATCTCGGCGTTGCCGACGCCGGCATGCAGCAGGGTGTCGACATTGCTGATGTCGCCGTAGACGACGTGCATGCCGCGCGCGGCCAGCGTGCGATAGACGTTGGGATTGAAGTCGATCACGGTGATCTGCTTCAGCAGCTCTTCGTTGCGTTGTTCGATCTCGCTGATCAGGGCGCTGGCGGCGCGGAAGAAGCCGAGGATCACGATCCGCCGTGCGGCGCCGTGGCCGGATTCGTGATCGGCATCCTCGGCCTGATGATCGAGATCGCGCAGGCCGAGCCGCTTCAGCAGGCGGATCGCCCAGCGGCTGATCGGATCGCTGCGCACCATCACGAAGGTCGACAGCACCGCCAGCAGCACGAAGGCGAACGACGCCGCGCTGGCGGTCTCGGTGCGGATATGGCCGGCCGGGATACCGGTCTGGATCACCACCAGCGAGAACTCGCTGATCTGCGCGAGATTCAGCGCCGGCAGGAGGCTGGCGCGCAGACCCTGGCGCATGAAGTACAGCGGCACGAAGGTGGTCACCACGCGGCTCACCACCGTGAAGGCGGCGATCGCCAGCGCCATCGTGATGATCGAGCCGTTCGGGATCGGGATCGTCATGCCGAGCGCGACGAAGAACAGCGTGATGAAGAAGTCCCGCAGCGTCGTCACCTTGGCGGTGACGTCGAGCGCGTAAGGGAAGGTCGACAGCGACACGCCGGCGACCAGCGAGCCCATCTCGCGTGACAGATGCAGCCGCTCGGCGATCTCGCCGATCAGAAAGCACCACGCCAGCGCGCCGAGCAGCACCAGCTCGGGTGTGCGGGCGATGCGGTGAAACAGCCACGGCAGCACATAGCGCGACAGCACCAGCGCGGTCGCGACCAGCGCCGCGACGCGGGCGATCGACAGGATCAGCACGCTGATCTGCAGGTCGGCGAGGCTCGGCTGCACCGCGAGGAATAGGATCGCGAAGATGTCCTGCAGCACCAGGATGCCCAGAGTGATGCGGCCTGGCAGGGTGTCGAGCTCGCGCTTCTCGTACAGCACCTTGACGATGATCACGGTGGAGGACAGCGCACAGGCGACCATCAGATACACGGCATCGAACTGACCACCGCCGATCGCCAGCCCGATGGTGGCGAAGAATGCGATGCCGAGCAGACAGCCGCCGACGAGTTGCACGCCCGCCGCCACCAGGATCACACTGCCGGCGCGCACGATCTTCTTCAGGTCGATCTCCAGCCCGATCATGAACAGCATGAAGATCAGGCCGAGCTCGGAAATCACCGAGATCGATTCCTGCGACTGCACCAGACCGAGGCCGAATGGACCGATCACGAAGCCGGCGATAAGATAGGCGAGGATCAGCGGCTGACGGAAGAAATGGGCCGAAAGACCGAGCATCCAGGCGAACAGGATGCACAGCGTAATGTCGCGAATCAGGTCGTGCATGCCCTCGGCCGCCGTTGAGTGGATGCCGTACAATAAGGGTAATGCCATGCGATCGAAAGACATAACTCGGACCGATTGTCTGGCCGGCCGGATCGGCGCCTGCTACCGGGGCGGGCTGATTGCCATCGGGCTGCTGCTGTCGTCGGCAGTTCCGACCCTTGCGCAGAATAGGGAAGGTCCGCGCCTTGAGCAGACCTTCGCGGCGGCGCTGACCACGCTGCCGGCCGAGCCGCTGTCGACCAGTGGGGCGGTCTATGTGCCGGCTTATTCCAGCGTCTCGATCGCGCAAGGCAACGCGCGCGCCGATTTCTCGGTCACGCTCAGCGTCCACAACGCCTCCGAGACCAAGCCGCTGGTGATCCGGCGGATCGCGTTTTTCGACGGGACCGGCAAGATGGTGCAGAGCTATCTGAAGCAGCCGGTGGCGCTGAAGCCGTTCGCCACCATCGAGGCATTCGTGCCGACGCTCGACACCCGCGGCGGCACCGGGGCGAATTTCGTGGTCGATTGGGCCGGCAGCGGCGAGATCGCCGAGCCGGTGGTCGAAGCGCTGATGCTCGGCACCTTCGCCAACGGCCACTATGCCTTCATCTCGCAGGGCCGGCCCATCCGAACCGCCGGCCGCTGAACCGGCTGCGCCGCCGGATCGCCGCAGCGTCACGAATTCGGTAGCGTTGCACCGTTGTGTCTTCTCAGCCGTGGCGGCTCGCTCTAGGTTCCGTTCGCCGGGACCAAGACAGCAGGGCGAGGCGGGCGGATGGATGAAGACAATCGGCAGACACTCCGGCGGCGCAGCGGGCTGACCGCCGGTTTGATCGCGGTGCTGCTGCTGGCGCTGCCGGTCGCCGTGTGGCTCGACCTGACCAATCTCGCCGACGCGGCGCTGCGACGACAGGCCTCCGACCTGAACTCCGTGATCAAGAGCGTCCGGCATTATTACGCCGCCAACGTCGTCGGCCGCATCCTGGAGCATCCCGGCGACGTCAAGGTCGTGCACGACTATCAGAACATCCCCGGCGCGATCCCGATCCCGGCGACGCTGTCGCTCGAACTCGGGCGGGTGATCGGCGAACAGCAGAGCAACATCTCCTACCGCTTCGTCTCGGACTATCCGTTCGCCAATCGCGCGCCGCACGAGCTCGATGCGTTCGAGCGCGAGGCACTGGCGGCGTTGCGCAAGGATGCGAGCGCCAACATCGTGTCCGGCAAGGCCGGCCTGTTCAGCGACAGCGTCCGGCTGGTGTCGCCGGTGACGATGGCGCCGGCCTGCGTCGCCTGCCACAACGTGCATCCGGAAAGTCCGAAGACCGACTGGAAGGTCGGCGACGTCCGCGGCATTCAGGAGGTGACGATCACCCAGCCGATCGCCGCCAATCTGTTCTCGTTCAAGTTCCTGCTGGCTTACTTCGCGCTGGCAGCGGTCTGCGGCGTGTCCTTCCTGGCGATGCAGCGGCGGCAGGCCGACCGCATCGTCGCGATGAACAAGGAGCTCGAGACCAACAACGACTTCCTCGCGTCGCTGTCGATGAAGATCTCGCGCTATATCCCGCCGCAGATCTACAAGAGCATCTTCTCCGGCCAGAAGGACGTCACCATTCACACCGAACGCAAGAAGCTGACGATCTTCTTCTCGGACATTCAGAACTTCACCGCCACCACCGAGCGGCTGCAGCCGGAGCTGATCACCCAGCTGCTCAACGAGTATTTCACCGAGATGTCGGAGATCGCGCATCGCTACGGCGGCACGATCGACAAGTTCATCGGCGATGCAATGCTGATTTTCTTCGGCGATCCGGAGACCAAAGGCGACCGTGCCGACGCGCAAGCCTGCGTGCGGATGGCCTGGGCGATGCAGCGGCGCCTCGCCGAACTCAACAGCAAATGGCGCGCCGCCGGCATCGAGCAGCCGTTCCGGGCGCGGATGGGCATCAACTCCGGTTATTGCAATGTCGGCAATTTCGGCAGCGCCGACCGGATGGACTACACCATCATCGGCGCCGAGGCGAACCTCGCGGCGCGGCTGCAGTCGATCGCGGAGCCGGGCGGCATCGTCGTCAGCTACGAAACCTACGCGCTGGTCAGCGAGATCATCTCCGCCCACACGCTGCCGTCGATCACCATGAAGGGCATCAGCCGCGACGTGGTGCCCTACGTGATCGACCATCTGCACGACGGCACCGAGCAATCCGAGGTGGTGATCGAAAAGATGCCGGGCCTCGATGTCTATCTCGACACCGCCGCGCTGGCGCCGACCGACAGCGACAAGGCCCGCGCCATCCTGACCCGCGCACTGCAGTCCCTCGACAAACGCGATTTGCGGCCAGCGGAGTAGGGGCTTGCTTCAGCCCCACAGCCAGCAACACACACAGATCGTCATCGCCGGACTTGATCCGGCGATCCATCTTCTTCGAAAGGATGGATGCGCGGGTCAAGCCCGCGCATGACGGGAGAGTGATCACGGCCCATCCGTCATTGCGAGCCAACGGGTCCGGCCTTCGGCCGGCCCGATGACAGGCTCCGCGAAGCAATCCAGAGGCGCACTGCTCGGAGCTTCTGGATTACTTCGTCGGCTTCGCCTCCTCGCAATGACGAGAGAGGCGGGGGGGCCTCAGACCAAAATCACCCGGATATCGTTGACGTTGGTCAGCGTCGGGCCCGTGAGCAGCAGGTCGCCGGTCTGTTCGAACAAGGTGGTAGCGTCGTTGTTCGCCAGCGTTGTGGCGGGGTCGAGTTTGAGTTCGTCGATCTTGGCGAAGGTGCGGGCATCGATCAGCGCGCCGGCGGGGTCGGTGGCGTTGCCGACGCCGCCATCGGCGCCGTCGGTGTCGGCGGCGAGCGCGGCGATGTCCGGCATGTCTTTGAGATGCTGCGCCAGCGCCAGGGCGTATTCCTGGTTCGGGCCGCCGCGGCCGTTGCCCCGCACCGTAACGGTGAGTTCGCCGCCGGACAAGATGGCCAGCTTCTTCCCGGCCGCACGGGCCTCGCGCGCCAGTTTGGCGTGCGCGGCGGCGACGTCGCGGGCCTCGCCTTCGAGGTCGGCGCCGAGATCAAGCACCTCGTAGCCG
This sequence comes from Rhodopseudomonas sp. AAP120, assembly GCF_001295845.1. GTDB lineage: Bacteria > Pseudomonadota > Alphaproteobacteria > Rhizobiales > Xanthobacteraceae > Rhodopseudomonas. The sequence continues at coordinate 12,120 of NZ_LJIC01000213.1, forward strand.
GCGTCGCGCGCCACCTTGATGGCGGCGTCGAGTGATTGCCGCGGAGTCGCGATAATCTCAAATCGGGCGTGTGCGAAGGCCGCATCGCCGGCTTTGGCGCTCTCGTTGCGCGGATCGTCGAGCGCGGCACGCACCGCGTCGTCGATGTCGAGCTGATAGCGCGCGACCAGTGCGCGGGCATCGGCCAGCGTGGTCGGATCGGGGACGGTTGGTCCGGACGCGATCGCGGACGGCTCGTCGCGCGGCACGTCGGAGATCGCCAGCGTGACGATCTCGGCGGCATGCGCCCCGGCGCGGGCGAGGCGGCCGCCCTTGATCCGCGACAGATGCTTGCGCACCGCGTTGACCTCGCCGATCGGCGCGCCGGAGCGCAGCAGTGCGCGCGTGGTCTGCTGCTTTTGCGCCAGCGTGATGCCCTCGGCGGGCAGGATCCAGTTGGCCGAGCCGCCGCCGGACAGGAGCACGAGCAAGAGATCATCCGGCGTGGCCGTGGCGGCGAGTGCGAGGCTGGCTTCGGCGCCGCGCAAGCCTTCGGCGTCGGGCACCGGATGGCCGGCCTCGATCACCTCCATCACGCGGGTCGGAACGCGGTGGCCGTGGCGCGTGGTGGCGATGCCGACCAACTTCGCGGGATCGAGCCCCAGAGCGTCGAGATAGTGTCGTTCGGCGGCAGCGGCCATCGCGGCGGCGCCCTTGCCGGCGGCAAGGCAGATGATCCGCCCGCGCGGCACCGGCGGCAGATGCGCCGCGAGGATGCGGTCGGGATGCGCCGCCGCAACGGCAGCGTCGAAGATGGCGCGGAGCAACGGGCGGTGATCGATCATCCGCCAGTTGTGGCAGGCGCGCCGCAGGGCGGCAAGAGAGCGCCACGCAAAGCCTCACGCCTGCGCACGCAATCTCTCGACGTCTGAGGCGCGTCGTCCTGAACCCTCTCCCCTTGTGGGAGAGGGTGCCGTCGCGCAGCGACGGCGGGTGAGGGGTCGCCGCGCGGAAGGGGCTCTCTTTGAAGCACGAGCGTATTGCGCGTGACGC
>NZ_LJIC01000214.1 GCF_001295845.1 Rhodopseudomonas sp. AAP120
TGAGTCCTCATCCTGAGGAGCCCGGCGCAGCCGGGCGTCTCGAAGGATGGGGCCACGCATCGCTTGCGGCCCATGGTTCGAGACGGCGCTGCGCGCCTCCTCACCATGAGGTTCTGCTTGTTACGAGCGTCGAAAAGCGGCGGCGTGGCGGCCCATGCGCCGTGCGTTGACGCGGGGCGCGAACGGTCGCACCATGGCTCAGATTCTTTCCAGGTGTGCGCGTGACTGCCCTGAGCCAACGTCAATCCGAAATTCTCAATCTCGCCCGTGCTTCGGGGCGGGTGATGGTGGATGATCTTGCCCGACGGTTCGAGGTGTCGGCGCAGACCATCCGCAAGGATCTCAACGATCTGTGCGACCAGCGCTCGCTGACGCGCATTCATGGTGGCGCGATCATCGCGTCGGGTGTCGAGAACCTCGCCTACGAGGCGCGCCGCTTCGTCGCCGCCGAGGAGAAGCGCGCGATCGGCGCCGCCGCGGCCGCGCAGATTCCCAACGGCTGCTCTCTTTTCATCAACATCGGCACCACCACCGAAGAGGTCGCTAGCGCGCTCACCGCGCATCACGAATTGCTGGTGATCACCAACAACCTCAACGTCGCGATGCAGCTCTACAAATATCCGCGCATCGAAGTCATTGTCGCCGGTGGCACGGTACGGCGCGCCGATGGCGCGGTGATCGGCTCGGCCGCGATCAGCCTGATCGGCCAATTCAAGGTCGACTACGCGATCATCGGCGCCTCGGCGATCGACGAGGAAGGCGCGCTGCTCGACTTCGACTACCGCGAGGTGCAGGCCGCGCAGGCGATCATCGCCAACGCCCGCAGCGTAATGCTGGTGGCGGATTCGACCAAGCTGCGCCGCAGCGCGCCGGTGCGGATCGCGCATCTCAGCCAGATCCAGACCTTCGTCACCGACGAGGCACTGCCGCCGGCGCTCCAGACGATCTGCGAGGCGCACGGCATTCAGGTGATCGAAGCGCTGCCGAAACGCGCCGAAGATCTCGACGACACGGCCGCCTGACGTCATCCAACCTGCTGTAAATATTTGGCTATTTCGGCGATCCCAGAAGTTGCCGCAGAATCGTCACATGCCACTTGCTTTCGTTTTGTATTCTGATCTATTTCGCTTCGAAAGAAATTCGACAGAAGCGAAAGCTGCAGTGCAGCAATTCGCAAGCGTTGGGTGAGGAGCGTTCGTGGCAAAGGTTTTCGATCTCGCGATCATTGGCGGCGGGATCAACGGCTGCGGGATCGCGCGCGACGCGGCCGGCCGCGGCAATTCCGTATTCCTTTGCGAAATGAACGACCTCGCCAGCGGCACCTCGTCCTGGTCGACCAAGCTGATCCATGGCGGCCTGCGCTATCTCGAATATTTCGAGTTTCGGCTGGTGCGCGAGGCGCTGATCGAGCGCGAGCGGCTGTGGCAGATCGCGCCGCATATCATCGGTCCGCTGCGCTTCGTGCTGCCGCATCATTCCGGGCTGCGCCCGGCGTGGCGGCTGCGGCTCGGGCTGTTCCTCTACGACTACATCGGCGGCCGCAAGCTGCTGCCGCCGACCCGGTCGGTCGATCTCGCGCACGATGAGGTCGGCAAGCCGCTGATCCCCGGCCGCTTCAGCAAGGGCTTCGAGTATTCCGATTGCTTCGTCGACGACGCCCGGCTGGTGGTGCTGACCGCGCGCGACGCCGCCGACCGCGGCGCCGAGATCCGCACCCGCACGCGCGCGGTCGAAGTGCGCCAGCACGACGGCATCTGGCACGTCACCACCGAAGACAGGCGCAGCGGCGCGCGCAGCACCATCCAGGCCCGCGCGCTGGTGAATGCCGCCGGGCCGTGGGTCGAAAACGTGCTGGCGTCTGGCTCGGGGGTGAATGCGACCTCGAAGGTGCGGTTGGTGCAGGGCTCGCACATCGTGGTGCCGAAGCTGTACGCCCACGACCGGGCCTATATCTTCCAGAACGCCGACGGCCGTATCGTGTTTGCGATCCCGTATCAGGGCGATTTCACGCTGATCGGCACCACCGATCGCGACTATCACGGCGACCCGTCGCAGGTGAAAGCGACGCCGGAGGAAATCGCCTATTTGTGCGATGCGGTCAGCGGTTATTTCGCCAAGCCGGTGACGCCCTCGGATGTGGTCTGGACGTTCTCGGGCGTGCGGCCGCTGTATGACGACGGCGCCAGCGAGGCCAAGGCGGCGACGCGCGACTACGTGTTCGAGCTGGACAAACCGGGCGGCGCGCCGCTGCTGTCGATCTATGGCGGCAAGATCACCACCTATCGCCGGCTGTCCGAAGAGGCGCTGGAAAAGCTCGCGCCTTACGTCAAAGGCACGCAGGCCAAGGAAGGCTGGACCGCGCAGCAGCCGTTGCCCGGCGGCGACTTCGCCGTCGACGGCGGCCCGGCGCTGGTGGCGGATCTGATGCGCGACTACCCGTTCCTGGCACCCGCGCACGCTTATCGCCTGGTGCATGCCTATGGCACCCGCGCCCGGCAGCTGCTCGGCACCGCGACCTCGATGGCTGATCTCGGCCGCGACTTCGGCGCCACATTGACGGAGGCCGAGGTCCGCTATCTGATGAAACACGAATGGGCCTGCAGCGCCGACGACATCGTCTGGCGCCGATCCAAGCTCGGTCTGCGGCTGACGCCTGCGGCGATCACCGCGCTGGACGAGTGGATCGCGGCGAACAGCCTCGCCGAGAAGCCCCAGCAACAGGTGGGAGGCCGGGCATGAGTGTCAGCCTGGAGCACGTGACCCGGACGATCGACGGGATGCCGGCGATCCGCGACGTGTCGCTGACGTTGGAGCGCGGTACGCTGAGCGTGCTGCTCGGACCGACGCTGTCCGGCAAGACCTCGATCATGCGGCTGCTCGCCGGCCTCGACAAGCCGACCTCCGGCCGCGTGCTGGTCGACGGCAAGGACGTCACCGGCGCCGACGTGCGCAGCCGCTCGGTGGCGATGGTGTATCAGCAGTTCATCAACTACCCGTCGCTGACCGTGTACGAGAACATCGCCTCGCCGCTGCGCGTGCAGGGCAAGCCGCGCGCCGAGATCGAGCGCCGCGTGCAGGAGGCGGCGAAGCTCTTGAAGCTCGAGCCGTATCTGCAGCGCACGCCGCTGCAGATGTCCGGCGGCCAGCAGCAGCGCACCGCGATCGCGCGTGCGCTGGTCAAGGGCGCCGACCTGGTGCTGCTCGACGAGCCGCTCGCCAATCTCGACTACAAGCTGCGCGAGGAGCTGCGCACCGAACTGCCCAAGATCTTCGAGGCCTCCGGCGCGATCTTCGTTTACGCCACGACCGAGCCGTCCGAAGCGCTGCTGCTCGGCGGCCGCACCATCTGCATGTGGGAAGGCCAGGCGCTGCAGGTCGGGCCGACCCCGATGGTGTATCGCAAGCCCGATACGCTGCGCGTCGCGCAGGTGTTCTCCGATCCGCCGCTCAACATCGTCGGCGCCGAGAAGAAGGCCGGCACGGTGCACTATGCCGGCGGCGTGACCGCGCCGGCCAATGGCGTGTTCGCCGGGCTCGGCGACGGCGCCTATCGGGTCGGATTTCGCGCGCATCAGATCGCGGTGAAGCGCGCCGATCCGGATCGCCACGCGTTCCAGACCACGGTGGCGATCACCGAGATCACCGGCTCGGAGAGCTTCGTGCATCTCAAGCGCGGCGACGACAATTGGGTCGCGGTGCTGCACGGCGTGCACGAGTTCGAGCCGGGCCAGACGCTCGACGCCGTGCTCGATCCCGCCAATCTGTTCGTGTTCGACGCGGCCGATCGCCTCGTCGCCGCGCCGAAGCCAAACTGAGGGGCATCCCGATGGCGCGTATTGATCTGGTCGATCTCGCTCACTCGTATCTCGTCGGCGACAACCTGCCGCCGGCCGCCTATGCGCTGAAGCCGGTGTCGATGACTTGGCGGCAGGGCGGCGCCTATGCGCTGCTCGGCCCGTCCGGCTGTGGCAAGACCACGCTGCTCAACATCATCTCCGGCATCGTCACGCCGTCGCGCGGCAAGATCCTGTTCGACGGCAACGACGTCACGCAACTCTCGACGCGCGAGCGCAACATCGCGCAGGTGTTCCAGTTTCCGGTGATCTACGACACCATGACGGTGCGGGAGAATCTGGCGTTTCCGCTCAAGAACCGCGACGTCGCAAAGCCGGAGATCGACCGCCGCGTCGCCGAGATCGCCGATCTCTTGGACCTGACGCCGAACCTGAACCGCAAGGCAACGCGGCTCACGGCCGACGCCAAACAGAAGATCTCGCTCGGCCGCGGCCTGGTGCGTAGCGACGTCGCCGCGATCCTGTTCGACGAGCCGCTGACGGTGATCGATCCGCATCTGAAATGGGAGCTGCGCAGCAAGCTGAAGGCGCTGCACCGCGCGCTGGATCTGACGATGATCTACGTCACCCACGACCAGACCGAGGCTCTGACCTTCGCCGACACCGTGGTGGTGATGCACGACGGCCGTGTCGTGCAGAGCGGCACGCCGGAGGAGCTGTTCGAGCGCCCGGCCCACACCTTCGTCGGTTACTTCATCGGCTCGCCCGGCATGAATATCGTGGCGGCCGAGGTGAAGGGCCGCGAGGCGCTGATCGGCGGCCATGCCATCCGGCTGGCGCGCGGCTACGACAAGCTGCCCGCCGGCGCCAAGATCGAGATCGGTGTGCGGCCGGAATTCGTCCACCTCACCGCCAAGGCGCCGGGTGTGCTGTCGGGCCGCATCGAGCGGATCGACGATCTCGGCCGCATCCGCTTCGCCTCCGTGCGGGTCGGCGATGCGAAGTTCGCCGCGCGCGTGCCGGACGGCTTTGCGCCGACCGGCGACGAGGCCGGGCTGCAATTCGAACCATCGCGCATCCACGTCTACGCCAACAGCGAGATCGTCGAGGGCAGCGCATTGGAGCAAGTCGCCTGATGGACAAGGTCGTCAACCAGAAAGCCTGGTTCCTGGTGCTGCCGGTGTTCGCCATCGTGGCGTTCTCGGCGATCCTGCCGCTGATGACGGTGGTGAACTATTCGGTGCAGGACACCTTCGGCAACAACCAGTTCTTCTGGAACGGCGTCGGCTGGTTCAAGGAGCTGCTCGATCCGTCCAGCGATCTCGGCGGCCGGTTCTTTGCGTCGCTGTGGCGCAATCTGGCGTTCTCGGCCATCATCCTGGCGATCGAGGTGCCGCTTGGCATCGTGGTGGCGCTGGCGATGCCGCGCCACGGCTGGTCGGTGGCTTTCTGCCTGGTGATCATGGCGCTGCCGCTGCTGATCCCGTGGAACGTGGTCGGCACCATCTGGCAGATCTTCGGCCGCCCCGACATCGGCCTGATGGGCTACACGCTCAATCACCTCGGCTTCAACTACAACTACGTCTCCAATGAGTTCGACGCCTGGGCCACGGTGGTGGTGATGGACGTCTGGCACTGGACCAGCCTGGTGGCGCTGCTCTGCTACGCCGGCCTGAAGTCGATCCCGGACGCCTATTATCAGGCGGCGCAGATCGACGGCGCGTCGCGCTGGGCGGTGTTCAAGGCGATCCAGCTGCCGAAGATGCACCGCGTGCTGCTGATCGCCGTGCTGCTGCGCTTTATGGACAGCTTCATGATCTACACCGAGCCGTTCGTCGTCACCGGCGGCGGGCCGGGCAATTCGACCACCTTCATCTCGATCGAGCTGGTCAAGATCGCGCTCGGCCAGTTCGACCTCGGCAAGGCCGCGGCGCTGTCGATCGTCTACAACCTGATCATCATCATCGTCTGCTGGGTGTTCTACACCGTGATGACCAATGCGGGCGCCGAGCGCCAGCCGACCGAAGGGAACGCGTGATGCATTCGATCCCCGGCCGCCGCATCGTGATGGCGCTGTATCTGCTGTTCCTGATGCTGCCGATCTACTGGCTCGTCAATATGAGCTTCAAGACCAATGGCGAGATCGTCTCGACGATGACGCTGTGGCCGCACCAGCCGACGCTGGAGAACTACCGGACGATCTTCACCGATCCGAGCTGGTATTCGGGCTACATCAACTCGCTGCAATACGTCGTCATCAACACGGTGCTGTCGATCTCGTTCGCACTGCCGGCGGCGTACGCGTTCTCGCGTTATCGCTTCCTCGGCGACAAGCACCTGTTCTTCTGGCTGCTGTCCAATCGCATGGCGCCGGCCGCCGTCTACGCGCTGCCGTTCTTCAATCTGTATTCGGCCCTGAATTTGTTCGACACGCCGTGGGCGGTGGCGCTGGCGCACTGCCTGTTCAACGTGCCGCTGGCGGTGTGGATCCTCGAAGGCTTCGTCTCCGGCGTGCCGAAGGAGATCGACGAGACCGCTTTCCTCGACGGCTACTCGTTTCCGCGGTTCTTCGTGAAGATCCTGATGCCGCTGATCGCCTCGGGCATCGGCGTCGCGGCGTTCTTCTGCTTCATGTTCTCGTGGGTCGAACTGCTGCTGGCGCGCACCCTGACCTCGGTCAACGCCAAGCCGATCTCGGCGGTGATGACCCGCACCGTGTCGGCCGCCGGCATGGATTGGGGCCTGCTCGCCGCCGCCGGCGTGCTCACCATCATCCCGGGGGCGCTGGTGATCTGGTTCGTCCGCAACTACATCGCGCGCGGCTTCGCGCTGGGACGGGTGTGAGCATGGCAATGATGTTGCACCTACGTTTCCCCCGTCATTGCGAGGAGCGTAGCGACGAAGCAATCCAGCTCCGCGCACTGGGCTCTGGATTGCTTCGCTTCGCTCGCAATGACGGAAGGGTTGTCTTCACCCGCAACGATCGAAGGGGAGCGTAATCATGGACTCCTTCGCATGGATGGCGTGGACCTGGCCGACGGCCGCGTTTTTCGTGGCTCTGGCGTGCACGCTCGCGACCATGACATGGCTCGCGGTGGCCTATCCGGAAGTCGAGCGCGTCGGCGTGCTGCGGATTCCGACGACGCGGGGCGACCGGCTGTTTCTATCGCTGATCCTCGCCGCCGTGATCCATCTGGTGTGGATCGCGGTGGTCGGGACCGACCCGCTGTTCACGCTGCCGGTCGGTGAAGGTGTCGAAGTGTCGAGCCTGTGGCTCGCCACGGGGCTGTCGCTGGTCTCTGCCGGTGTGATCTTTCGCACCGTCTGAGCCCGGCGAATGAGGAACAGATCCGGGATCAACCCGGGCCTGAAGTGTTGTCGCCAAACGGAGGAACCAAGGATGCGACACGTGATGGGACGCAAAACTCAGCTCGGCCGTGCGCGGCTGATGACGATGGCGAGTGCGGCGGCGCTGGTCGCGGCTTCGATGACGCTGGCGGCGCCGGCGTGGTCGGCCGACGACGCGGTGTTGAAGAAGTGGATCGACGAGGAATTCCAGCCCTCGACGCTGTCGAAGGAAGACCAGCTCAAGGAACTGCAGTGGTACGCCAAGGCGGCCGAGCCGTTCAAGGGCATGGAGATCAACGTCGTCTCCGAAACCCTGACGACGCACGAGTACGAAGCCAAGACGCTCGCCAAGGCGTTCAGCGAGATCACCGGCATCAAGCTCAAGCACGATCTGATCCAGGAAGGCGACGTCGTCGAGAAGCTGCAGACCCAGATGCAGTCCGGCAAGAACGTCTATGACGGCTGGATCAACGACTCGGATCTGATCGGCACCCACTTCCGCTACAACCAGACCGTCGCGCTGTCGGACTACATGAAGGGCGAGGGCAAGGACGTCACCGATCCGATGCTCGACGTCGAGGACTTCATCGGCACGTCGTTCACCACGGCGCCCGACAAGAAGATGTATCAGCTGCCCGACCAGCAGTTCGCCAACCTGTACTGGTTCCGCTACGACTGGTTCACCAATCCGGACTACAAGGCGAAGTTCAAGGCCAAATACGGCTACGACCTCGGCGTTCCGGTGAACTGGTCGGCCTATGAGGACATCGCCGAGTTCTTCACCAACGACATCAAGGAAATCAACGGCGTCAAAGTCTATGGCCACATGGACTACGGCAAGAAGGACCCGTCGCTCGGCTGGCGCTTCACCGACGCCTGGCTGTCGATGGCCGGCAACGGCGACAAGGGCCTGCCGAACGGTCTGCCGGTCGACGAATGGGGCATCCGCATGGAAGGCTGCCGTCCGGTCGGCTCGTCGATCGAGCGCGGCGGCGACACCAACGGTCCGGCGGCGGTCTATTCGATCGTCAAATATCTCGACTGGATGAAGAAGTACGCGCCGCCGCAGGCGCAGGGCATGACGTTCTCGGAGTCGGGCCCGGTGCCGGCGCAGGGCAACGTCGCCCAGCAGATCTTCTGGTACACCGCCTTCACCGCCGACATGGTCAAGCCCGGCCTGCCGGTGATGAACGCCGACGGCACGCCGAAGTGGCGCATGGCGCCGTCGCCGCATGGCGCGTACTGGAAGGAAGGCATGAAGCTCGGCTATCAGGACGTGGGATCTGCCACGCTCCTGAAGTCGACCCCGGCGGACCGCCGCAAGGCCGCCTGGCTGTATCTGCAGTTCATCACTTCCAAGACCGTCAGCCTGAAGAAGAGCCATGTCGGTCTCACCTTCATCCGTGAGAGCGACATCTGGGACAAGTCGTTCACCGAACGTGCGCCGAAGCTCGGCGGCCTGATCGAGTTCTATCGCTCGCCGGCTCGCGTGCAGTGGTCGCCGACCGGCAACAACATCCCGGACTATCCGAAGCTAGCGCAGCTGTGGTGGCAGAACATCGGCGACGCGTCGTCCGGTGCCAAGACTCCGCAGCAGGCGATGGACTCGCTGGCGGCGGCGCAGGACTCGGTGCTCGAACGCCTCGAGAAGTCGAAGGTGCAGGGCGAATGCGGTCCGAAGCTGAACAAGAAGGAGACCGCCGAGTACTGGTACGAGAAGTCCGCCAAGGACGGCAACATCGCGCCGCAGCGCAAGCTGGCGAACGAGAAGCCGAAGGGTGAAACCATCGACTACGACACCCTGATCAAGTCCTGGCCCGCCTCGCCGCCGAAGCGCGCCGAAGCGAAGTAAGCGGTCGAGAAGCCTCATGGTGAGGAGGCGCGTAGCGCCGTCTCGAACCATGAGGCGACCCACGCGGTGCTCGCCGCGTCATCCTTCGAGACGCCCGGCTGCGCCGAGCTCCTCAGGATGAGGTTTCTGCAAAAATCGAAAGGCCGGGAGCGATCCCGGCCTTTTGTTTGCTGAAGGCGAATTGATCCGCTGAGGCCGCCGCGCTGTGAGCGCGCTCCCTCGCCCCGCTCTTGCGGGGAGAGGGGTGGGGTGAGGGGCGACGCGAGCACTGAGTCTCGGCCGCGTGGACGC
>NZ_LJIC01000215.1 GCF_001295845.1 Rhodopseudomonas sp. AAP120
CCCGCCATATCCAGCCGAGCGATCGCAGCAACCAACGGCTGACAAGACCCCTCGACATGGACACTTCCGCTCAAGCCAAGGTTCTCGCCGCGCAGTCGCGCCGCTCGCTGTCGGCCCGGGTCGCGCTGTTCGCGCTGCCGCTGCTGCTGCTCGCCCCCGCGCTGTGGAACGGCTACCCGCTACTCCAATACGACACCGGCGGATACCTCGCGCGCTGGTACGAAGGGTATCTGGTACCGAGCCGGTCGACGACCTACGGGCTGTATCTGCACTTCGGCGAGAGCTCGCAGTTCTGGATCAATCTCGGCTTCCAGGCGATCGTGACGTTGTGGATCCTGCAACTGACGCTGCGGGTCTTCAACATCACCCGCCCGTTCTGGCTCGCCGCGGTCGGCGTCGCGCTGGTCGCCACCACGGCGCTGCCGTGGATCACCAGCATGCTGCTGACCGACATCTTCGCCGGCCTGTCGGTGCTGACGCTGTTTCTGCTGGTGGCGTGCCGCGACCGCACGTCGGCTGTCGAAAAAATCCTGTTGTTCGTCTTCACCACCTTCTCGGCCGCCACCCACAGCGCGACCGTCGGTGTGCTGACCGGGCTGTGTGCCGCCGGCTGGCTGCTGCTGCCGTTCCTGCGCGGCCGGCTCAGCGCCGCCGGCCTGCTGCAGGGCAGCGCCACGGTGATCGCCGGCTCGCTGCTGCTGCTCGCCACCAACTACGCGCTGTCCGGCACGGTGGCGTGGACGCCGGGCGGCTCCAGCGTGGCGTTCGGTCGGATGCTGCAGGACGGCATCATCAAGCGCTATCTCGACGACCACTGCGCCACCGTGAAGCTCAAGCTCTGCCCCTACAAGAACGAGCTGCCGCCGACCGGCGACGACTTCCTGTGGGGCGGCAACAACATGTTCGACAAGCTCGGCCGCTTCGAGGGGCTGAGCGACGAGATGGAATTCATCTCGCGGCAGGCGGTTTCCGCTTATCCGTGGATGCAGGCCAAGGCCGCCGCCAAGGCGACCTGGGATCAACTGGTGCATGTCGGCACCGGCGAAGGCACCAACGGTTGGATCCCGCACACATACGGCATCATCGAACGCTACATGCCCAACCAGGTGCCGGCGATGCGCGCGGCCCGGCAGCAGCACTGGGACATCAACTTCAACGCGGTGAACTGGGTGCACGTGCCGGTGGCGCTGGGCTCGATGGTGCTGCTACTTGCGATCCTCGGCCGTGCGCTGGCGCGGCGCGAACTCGACGACGTCTCGCTGCTCGCCGGCTTCGTCGCCACCGCCCTGCTCGGCAACGCGATGATCTGCGGCATCATCTCCGGCCCGCACGATCGCTACGGCGCGCGGATCGTCTGGATCGCCACCTTCGTGGTACTGATCGCCGCCATCAAGTACTTCGTCGACCGCCGCAATGCCGACGGCGACGAGGAACTGGCTGACTGATCGAGTCGCGACCGGTCCCTCGCAACGAAAACTCGCAAACGAAAGCCGCGTGGCAGTGCCACGCGGCTTTCGCATTCCAATGAGGCAGGCTTACGGGCAGGAGCGCCGCACGCCACCCTTGGCGATGTAGGTTCCCGAAGCCGGGTCGTAGGTCCGGAACCGCTGCGAGCAGTACGCTACCGCGTCATTCTGCGCCGCCGCCTGAGCCTGGCTGTTGGCAATCGCGCCGCCGATGATCGCACCCGCGGCGAGGCCGCCGATCGCCGCGCCGGCGCCCCAACCGCCATGGCGGTGCCCGTAATAGCCGCGGTGACCATAGCCATAGCCGCGGTGGCCGTGCCAACCGTGGCGGTACTGCACCTGCTCGATGTTGGCCTTCGCGGCCGCGGGCGCCGAGCCGCCCATCAGCGGAGCCGCCGAAGCCGGAACCGTCGCGACTGCCAGCGAGCCGGCGATCAGCGCCATGACGGGCATCGTGCGTGACATCTTCATTCGTGTCTCCTTGTTGATTGCGTCGCTTTCAGGGGAGTTAACCGGCCCGCATGGGCGAGGTTCCGGAGATTTGCCCGGAGCGACAATCCGTCCAGCCGATGCGCACGCTCGCGTACCAAACGAGTAGTTCCGCTTTCGGGACCTACATGCGCGTCATCAGTGACCGCCGATCTCGATCAGCGCGCGCGACCCGCCAGATCAGCGCAGCGCCGGCCACGAGCCCGAGCGCGGCACCGGCCCGCAGCCACGCCGGATTGAACGGGACGGCATGGTGGCTGGATTCGCGATCGAACCGGCCATGCGCGCCGGGATCGCCGCGGCCGGCCTGGTACAGATTGTCCGGTGCTGCGGGATCGGCGGGTTCGTCGGTGGTCTCGTTCTCGATCCCTGCCCGCGCCAGCAGCCGGTCGGCCACCGACGGCACCAGCATCTGCGCGACGATCGCCTTGACGGCGGACGGCCCGACCCAATATTCGCGCGGCCGCTCGAACGCGGCGCGAACGACCGCGGCGGCGATCGGCTCCGGCTGCACGATCGGCCGCACCGGCGCGAGCTTGCGGTCGAACTTGTTGCGCGCCCAATCGAATTGCGGCGTGTTCACCGCCGGCAGATGCACCATGGTCAGCGTGACGGCGCTGTTCTCGTGCCTCAGTTCGCTGCGCAGCGAGTCGATGAAGCCGCGGGTCGCCGACTTGGCGGCGCAATACGGCGCCTGGAACGGGATCGACCGATAGGCCAGCGCCGAGCCGATCGAGATGATTGCGCCGCTGTTGCGCGGACGCATATGGCGCAGCGCCGCCAGCGTGCCGTGCACCTGGCCGAGATAGGTCACGCGCGTCACCTGGGCGAACTCCTCCGGGGTGATGTCGACGCTGGCGCCGTAGACCGTCACCATCGCGTTGTTGATCCAGACATCGATGGGGCCGAGCTCGCGCTCGATCCGTTCGGCCGCGGCGAACACCGCAGCGGCGTCGCCGACATCCGCGACGATCGGCAGCGCGCGGCCGCCCGCCGCTTCGATCTCGCGCCGCGTGCTCTCCAGCCCCTCCGCACCGCGTGCCAGCAGCGCGACCTGCCAGCCTAGTCGTCCGAACGCCACCGCGACGGCCCGGCCGACGCCGGCGCTGGCGCCTGTCACCACCACGGTGCTTGCTGTGCGGGTCGTCATGGCGATGTCCTTCCGAGAAATCGTGCGAGGTAAGGCTGAACGAACTGCTCCGCAGGCCTGTCAACAAACTAACGCCTCGCCGCAGCACCGGTTGCACCGCCGTGCAGGACCGATGATGCGGACAACGAAAAGGGCGGCCCTGGGGCCGCCCTTTGGAGTGCACCAATCAATCTCAGATGAAGAGCGGACGCTCAGCCCTTGGCGATCGGCACCGCGACGAAGCGGGCGGCTGCGTCGGCGCTCTTCACCCGCATCAGCACAGTCTTGCGGCCGCTCTCGCTGGCCTGCTTCAGCGCGTCGCGGACGTCGCCGGAAGTCGACACCGCCTTGCCCGCGACGTCGAGGATGACGTCGCCGGTACGTACGCCGCGATCGGCCGCCGGACCGTCCGGATCGACGCTGGTGACGACGACGCCCTTCTGGCCGGAGCCTTCGACCTCAGCGGCCGGCGCGACGCGGACGCCGAGATAAGGCCGGCCCTCGCTCTGCGACGACTGATCGTTGCTCGCCACCTTCTGGGTGTCGTTGGGCATCTCCGCCAGACTGAGCGTCATGGTCTTGGCCTCGCCCTTGTGCAGCACGTCGAGCTTCACCGAGGTGCCCGGCGCCATCATGCTGATGGTCCGCGCCAGCGACCGCGAGTCCTTGATCTCGTCGCCATTGACGGCGGTGATCACGTCGCCCGCCGTGATGCCGGCCTTGGCGGCCGGGCTGCCTTCTTGCGGGCTGTCGACCAACGCACCACGCGCCTGCTTCAGGCCCATGCTGTCGGCGATGTCCGGCGTCACCGGCTGCACCTGCACGCCGAGCCAGCCGCGGGTGACGCTGCCCTTGTCCTTGAGCTGTGCGATCACCAGCTTGGCGGTCGCGGCCGGGATGTCGAAGCCGATGCCGACCGAGCCGCCAGACGGCGAGTAGATCGCGGTGTTGACGCCGATGACGTTGCCACTGGTGTCGAACGCCGGACCGCCGGAATTGCCCTTGTTGATCGGTGCGTCGATCTGCACGTAGTCGTCATAGGGACCCGAGCCGATGTCGCGGCCGCGCGCCGAGACGATACCGGCCGTCACCGTGCCGCCGAGGCCGAACGGGTTGCCGACCGCGACGACCCAATCGCCGACCCGCGCCGGCTTGTCGGCGAACTTGACGTAGGTGAAATCGGTCTTGGCGCCCTCCACCTTGATCAGCGCCAGGTCGGTCTTCTTGTCGGTACCGACCACCTTGGCGGTGTACACGGTGCCGTCATCGGTCGTGACCTGCACCGACTTGGTGTGATCGACGACGTGATTGTTGGTCACCGCGTAGCCGTCCGGCGAGATGAAGAAGCCGGAGCCTTCGCCGGTAATCGTTTCGTGGCGCTTCGGCATGCCGTCCGGACCGCCGCGGAAGCCGAACTGGCGCTCGAATTGCTGGAACGGCATGCCCTGCATCTGGTCGTCGCTGTCGTCGTTGCGGATCAGCGGCGTGGTGCGGCTGTCTTCGTCGATCTTGACGCGCACCGAAATCACCGCGGGCTTCACCTTGCTGACGAGATCGCCGAAGCCGGCCGGCGCGCCGGAGGGCGACGCCGCCTCGGCGGCGTGCGCCGGCGAGGTGAAGGACGGAAATTCGTGCGTCATGTATCCGCCGGTGACCAGCGCGGCGCTCAGCGCGGCGGCGGAGGCGAGCAGCGCGAAACGGCGCGGCTTCATGATCCGGCGCAGCTGCGCATCCGTCTTCGGCGTGTAGTCGATATCGTTGCGGTCCGTCTTGTCGTGATCCATGGCGAGGCTCCTGGGCGGGATGAACGGGGCGTGAACTACTCGCTGGAATATAGACGGCCGACATTACGCCGAGCTGTTTGGGGAATTAATCTTTGGCAACAGACTAACGCCGATCGCGCACAGGACGCGCCCGACTACGCGCACGGCGCGAGGGATCTGTCCGAAATGTCATGAAGCGAGATCAGCACCGTGCAAGTTGGGCTGTTTCGCCTTCCACATTTCACTGGCTCATCATCGCGAGAAGCCGGCAAAGCCGGGCGCCTCGAAAGATCGGACCATGGCTCTCATGAGCCGAGACCGCGCTACGCGCCTCCGCGCGATGAGGATGCGCTTGTGGCGAGCGCTGCACGCAAATGCCCGGGACAAGCCCGGGCATGACGATGGTGATAGCGGTGCTGTCCCTGAAGAGAGCAGTAAACTACGCGGCAATGCGTCGTGTCACTGTGACCTCGCCTCAGCGCTTCTTCAGCGATACCGAGACGTTGCGCACGTCGGTGCCCTGCGGCACGATGGTGACGGATTGCGTCGAGCCGCGGGTCGCGACCGAGAGCGAGGCCGCGAAGCCCGGGCCGCCGACCTGCGCATCGATGCGGCCACCACGCGCGGTGCCGGAGACCTGGCCGTTGGCGTTGCGCGTCGCCTCGCTCCAGCTGCCGGTGATCCGTCCGCCGTTCTCCTCGACATGACTGGTGATGTCGAACCGCGCGCTGTCGCTGGCGCAGACCAACGTCTGCTGCAACAAATGACCGCCACCGGCGACCGCATAAGAGGCGCGGCAGCGGATGCGTTCGGTCGAACCGTCGGACAGCTGCACCCGGCCGCTGCCGTTCCAATAGCCGGCCAGCCCGTCGAATGCGCCTTCGGCCCAGCTAGCCGTCGATGTCAGCCCGAGCGAGCCGAACAGTACGGCGGCGGACAGCAGCCGCGTGGCGGAGGTCGATATCATCGGGAATCCCTTTCAGTGCAAAGCGCCGAAAGCCACAACGGCGCATGGTTGGATCGGGTTTCCTCAATACGCGGTGATCGGCGCGTGAGTGTGTCCCTGCGGGCTCAGCCCTGCTCGGCCATCGCTGCGAGCACGGCGGGCGACTCCGCCACCCAGCCGAAGATGCCGCCTTGCGCCTTGATCATCGCGAGCCCGGCGGCATGGAATTCCGGGAAGTACGACGCGCAGCCGTCGGCGATGACGATACAGCGATAGCCGCGGTCATTCGCCTCACGCACCGTGGTGTTGACGCAGACTTCGGTGGTGACGCCGCACACCAGCAGCGTCTCGATGCCGTATTTCTGCAGCACGTCGGAAAGCTCGGTGGCGTAGAACGCGCCCTTGCCCGGCTTGTCGATGACGATCTCGTCCGCGCGCGGATACAGCTCCGGCACGATGTCGTGTCCAGGCTCGCCGCGGATCAGGATGCGGCCCATCGGCCCTGGATCGCCGATCCGCAGGCTCGGCGCGCCGCGCGCGACCTTGGCGGGCGGCGCATCCGACAGATCGGGCAGATGGCCCTCGCGGGTGTGGATCACCGGGAGCCCGATGCGCCGCGCCGCGGCCAGTACTGCGGCGATCGGCGGCACCGCGCGCGCGAGTTGCGAGACGTCGTTGCCCAGCGTTTCGCCGAAACCGCCCGGCTCGAGAAAGTCGCGCTGCATGTCGATGATCAACAGCGCCGTGGACGCCCAGTCGAGGCCGATCGGCGCGGGCTCCGCCGCAATCATTGTGGTCGCTGCGGATGTCGGGGGCGCCATCGCTGTCTCCTCGGCTCGATCCTGGCCGGAACGGATCGCAGCACAGCGCGAGCCGCAGCGCAACGGCAGCGGCTGATCCGCCTCAGCCGATCAGCAGCGCGATCAGCGTGCCCAGGATGGTGCCCGCGCAGGCGGCCGAGAGGCCGAACACCGAGCCCCACACTAGAAAATACAGGATCACCGAGCCGAGGTTCTTTTCGAGATTGGCCCCATAGGTCAGGAACGAGGCGGCGAACAGCCCCAGCAGGACGGCAGCCACCGCGATCCGAACCCAGAGCGCGCGGCGCGGCGCGCGGGCCCAGTACCACGCGGCCCACCCCGAGGCCGCGGCGAGCACCAGCCAGATCAGGATCAATCGGACAGCCATGGCTTTTCCTGTTTCTGCCGCGGCCCTGATTACAACTTTCGACGAGGCCGGTGAAGTCAACGATCGGATGACGCGTCGGTCGCGACGCGGTCGTCCGCAGGCCGCATTGTCGCGGCGCGCGATCTTGCCATGATGCTGGTGTTGGTGCTGATCTGCCGGGCGCGGCGACCGGGCCGCACCGGAAGAGTCCGGCGCCGAACCGGCCGGGCGCGGCGAACGATCGAATCCAGCACGTGAGCGGAGAGGGCTTGATGACGAAGGCGATGGTGACGGCGGCGCTGCTGCTGGCGGGATGCGCGGGGCTGTCGGGCGCCGCCGCCCAGGACAAGCCCGCCAGGCTCAAGATCGGTTTCGTCTACAGCGGCCCGGTCGGCGATTATGGCTGGACCTATCAGCACGATCAGGCGCGCCAGGCGGTCGTCAAGGAATTCGGCGACAGGGTCGAGGCGACCGTGCTCGACAATGTCGGCGACGCCGACGCCGAGCGCACCATCGAACAGCTGGCGCGCGCCGGCAACAAGCTGATCTTCGCCACCTCGTTCGGCTACATGGACGCCGTGCTGAAGCTGGCCAAGAAATATCCCGACGTGAAATTCGAACACGCCACCGGCTACAAACGCGAGAAGAACGTCGCGACCTATTCGGGCCGGTTCTACGAAGGCCGCGCCGTGCAGGGCACGATCGCCGCCAAGGTGTCGAAGACCGGCGTGCTCGGCTACATCGCGCCGTTCCCGACGCCCGAAGTGATCTCCGGCATCAACGCCACGCTGCTGGCCGCGCAGAAGATCAACCCGGACATCAAGGTGAAGATCGTCTGGGTGAATACCTGGTTCAATCCCGGCAAGGAAGCCGAGGCCGCCAAGGCGCTGCTCGGCCAGGGCGCCGACGTGATCCTGCAGAACACCGGCAGCGCCGCGGCCATGCAGGTCGCCAACCAGCGCGGCGCGCGCGCCTTCGGGCAGGATTCGGACCTGATCAAGCTCGGCCCGAAGGCGCAGCTCACCGCCATCGTCGACAACTGGGCGCCCTATTACGTCTCGCGCGTCCAGGCCGTGCTCGACAACACCTGGCAGAGCAGCGACACCTGGGAGGGCCTGAAGGACAAGATGATCGTGATGGCGCCCTTCACCAACATGCCCGACGACGTCAAGACGCTCGCAGCCGATACCGAGGCCGGGATCGTCGAGGGCAGCATCAAGCCGTTCGCCTGCCCGGTGGTCGATCAGGAAGGCAAGGAGGTCGAATGCAAAGGCGGCGACCACCTCGACGACGGCCAGGTACGCGGCATGGATTTCTACGTGAAGGGCATCGACGACAAGATCCCAGGGAAGTAACGCGGGCGTAGCGCGGAACGAACCGCTCCCCGAGCTATGGTCCGTCATACGCGGGCCTGACCCGCGTATCCATCGCGCGCGCCAGCGCGCCTAGAGCAAGTCGCTTCTTGCGAAGCGGATGGATTGCCGGGTCAAGCCCGGCAATGACGATGTACTTGGGGTCGGCGCTGTCGGCCAAGCCGAAAGCCAGGATTCACAAGTCACAAGCCGATAGCCGAGATCGGTCGCCCTCTGCCCCACCGCCGACCGCTCGCTCAATGCAATCTCGGCCCCTTCAGGAACTTCGCGCGATCGGCGGAGTGCACGACGACGTCGAAAGTGGCGCCGCCGCTGAAGAGCGTCAGCGGGACCTCGACGCCGGCGCTGCCGAGCGACCAGAGCTTGCGATAGAACGCCGCTTCGGTCGTCACCTTCTCGCCGCCGACCGCGAGGATGACGTCGCCGGTCTTCAGCTCGGCGCGCGCCGCCGGGCCTTTCGGCGCAATGCCGACCACCACGATCTTGTCCTCGATCTCGGTCGAATACAGGCCGAGCCACGGCCGCGCCGGCTTGTCGACCCGGCCGATGGTGCGCAGATCGCCGAGCACAGGCTTGAGCAGATCGATCGGCACCATCATGTTGTAGTGCTCGTCGCTGCCGCTGCGCTCGATCTGCAGCGAGCCGATGCCGATCAGCTCGCCGGTCGCGGACAGCAGCGCGGTGCCGCCCCAGTTCGGATGCGACGGCTCTGTGAAGATCGCGTCGTCGAGCAGATACTCCCAATAGCCGGCGAACTCCTGCCGCGCCGCGATCCGTCCCGCCACCGAGCGCGTGCGCCCGCCGACCCCGCCGATGATCACGCGGTCGCCGGTCTTCGCCGCTGCCGAATTGCCGAGCTTCAGCGGCGGCAGATCGATGGCGCCGAGCGCCTGCACCAGGCCGAAGCCGCTGTCCTGATCGAAGCCGAGCGCATGGCCTTCGACGACGCGGCCGTCGCCGAGATGCAGCCACACCGTCTCGGCCTCGGTGATCAGATAGCCGATGGTCAGCAGCAACCCGTCGTCGATCAGCACCGCATTGCCGGCGCGCTCAGTGCCGAGCGTATTGGCCGTGAAGGCGTCCGGCGGAATGATCGCATGCAGACCGACCACCGCCGACAAAGCGCGGTCGAGATCGAACGGAAAATCCGCGGCGCGCGGCCGGATCGCGGCCGGCACATTCCATTCGGGCAAGGAAGGCATCCGGCATCTCCTGTTCAGCACAACGGGCGGAACACGAAATATCGGAGCCGCTCGGGCCAATTGCAAGCCGGACCGGCGGAGCCGCGGCTCCGGGCAGCCTCAGCCTTCTTTATGCACCTGCGAGGCCTCGACGATCTTGCGCCAGCTTTCGGTCTCGGCCCGCATCATCGCGCCGAACTGCGCCGCATCGCCGTGCAGCGGGATCGCGCCGAGCTCGGCGATGCGTTGCTTGATGACCACATCGTCGAGCGCCGCATTGATCGCCAGGTTCAGCCGGTCGATCACGTCCGGCGGCGTACCATGCGGCGCGCCGACGCCGTAGAACGAACTGGTGTCGTAGCCGGCAAGCGTCTCGCCGATCGGCGGAACATCCGGCAGCACAGCCGAGCGTTCGCGCATGGTGACGCCGAGCGCGCGGATCTTGCCGGCATTCACCAGTTCGAACGACGACGTCACATTGTCGAACATCGCCTGGATCTGGCCCGACATCAGGTCGGTCAGCCCTGGCGCCGAGCCGCGATACGGCACGTGCACGAGATTGACGCCGGCCAGCGACTTGAACAATTCGCCCGACAGATGCAGCGACGTGCCGATGCCCGACGAGCCGACGCTGATCTTGCCGGGATTGGCCTTGGCGTAGGCGATGAACTCGGCGACGGTCTTGACCGGCAGATCGTTGTTCACCACCAGCACCAGCGGAATGCGGGCGAGCCCGGCGACCGGCGCAATGCTCTTGGCGAAATCGAACGGCAATGTGCGATCGAACGAGGCATTGATGGCGTTCGCCGTGCTGGTCAGCAGCAGCGTGTAGCCGTCGGCCGGCGAATTGATCACCGCCTGCGTGCCGATGGTGCTGCCGGCGCCCGGCTTGTTCTCGACCACGAAGGGCTGGCCGAGCTTCTCGGTCAGATTCTGGCACACCATCCGCGACAGCACGTCGGTGGCGCCGCCCGCCGCATAGGGCACGATCCAGCGCACCGGACGAGCCGGATAGTTCGAAACCTCGGCGAAAGCCGGCATGGCCCGCGCGCCGAACAACGCAGCGGCCGCGCCCGCCGCCGAACAGAGAAACGCACGCTTGCTGATCATCATCGTCTCCGCACCTGACATCTCAGTGTGGCTATAGCGCCGTTCCGCCGCGGCTTCATGCCAATGCGGCGGATGTGGTAAAGGCCGACGAACCCGGACCGCCGATGCCGGCGGGCCACCGATAAGCCAGCGTTAATCCCGCTTTCCTACACTCGGCGCGTCGCGGATCTCCGCGCCGGCGACGTGCCGGACGAGCGCAGGCCTTCTCGCGCCCGGCGCGACACGGTTAACGAAACGTTTCTGCCGGCGACGCAAGGTTGCAGCATGACGGACTTTGCCATCGCGGCCCCTTCGAGCACGGCGCCCCGGTTGCGCAGCCTGCAGCTCGCGCTGCTGTGGTTCGTCGGCGCCAGCGGCGCGATCGTGTTCATCGAGCCGAGCCCCTATGAATTCGCCGTGCTGCTGTCGCTGCTGCTGTTCATGGCGACCGGGCTGCGGATCACGCCGGCGCTGATCATTCCGATCGGGCTGCTGATCGGCGTCGAATTCGGCTACACCATCGGCGCCTCGACGCTGCTCGACGACCCGCTGATCCTGAACTGGCTGCTGACCTCGTGGTACATGGCGATCACCGCGATGTTCTTCGCGCTGGTGGCGCTCGAGGACACCAGCGCGCGGATCGACGCGATCGCCAACGGCTATCTGGTGGGCGGCCTGATCGCGGCGCTGGCCGGCATCGCCGGCTATTTCAACCTGATCCCGGGCGGCGGCGACCTGCTCACATTCGCCGGCCGCGCGCGCGGCACGTTCAAGGATCCCAACGTGCTCGGCGCGTTCCTGATCTTTCCGGCGATCTACGCGCTGCAGCGGGTGATCGAGGGCTCGTTCTGGAGCGCGGTGCGCAACGCGATCGCGTTCGGCATCATCGCGCTGGCGGTGTTCCTCGCCTTCTCGCGCGCCGCCTGGGGCACGCTGGCCGGCGCCTCGGTGCTGATGGTCGCGCTGATGTTCGTCACCGCGCCGACGCAGCACCGGCGCCTGCGCATCGTGCTGCTGGCGATGCTGGCCGGCGTGCTGCTGATCGCGGCGCTCGCGGTGCTGTTGTCGTTCGACCAGATCGACGCGCTGTTCAAGGAGCGCGCCAGCCTGTCGCAGCCTTATGACAGCGGCCGGTTCGGCCGCTTCGGCCGGCATCTGCTCGGCGCCGCGATGGCGCTCGACTATCCGACCGGCATCGGGCCCCTACAGTTCCGCCGGTTCTTCCCCGAGGACACCCACAACTCGTTCCTCAACGCCTTCATGTCCGGCGGCTGGATCAGCGGCATCCTGTATCCGGCGCTGGTGTTCATCACCGCCGCCTACGGGCTGCGCAACGTCTTCGTCCGCACGCCGTGGCAGCGCACCTACATCGTGATCGTCTCGACCATGATCGTGACCCTGCTGGAGAGCTTCATTATCGATACCGACCACTGGCGGCATTATTTCTTGCTAATCGGCTTGACCTGGGGCGTGGCAATTGCGAGCAGTCGCGTCCGGTTCCAGAGCAACGCGCCACCCTGACGGCGCGGCGCAAGCTACGGAAAGCCCAGATGGAGAGCTACATCCTCGTCACCGGCGGCGCCGGCTATATCGGCAGCCACATGGTGCTGGCGCTGCAGGCCGCGGGCGAGCGGCCGCTGGTGATCGACGATCTCTCCACCGGACGGCGCGAGGCGATTCCCGATGGCGTGCCGCTGTTCCAGGGCTCTGCCGGCGATGCGGCGTTGCTCGGCGAGGTGATGGATCGCTATCCGATCGGCGCGATCGTGCATTTCGCGGCCAGCATCGTGGTGCCGGACTCCGTCGCGCGGCCGCTCGATTACTATCGCAACAACACCGCCAACGCCCGCACACTGATCGACTGCGCGGTGCAGCGCGGCGTGCCGCATTTCGTGTTCTCGTCGACCGCCGCGGTCTATGGCGAGCCGGACCGCACGCCGATCGCCGAGGATCAGCCGACACAGCCGATCAATCCGTACGGCCGTTCCAAGCTGATGGTGGAGTGGATGCTCGGCGACGTCGCCCGCGCGCATCCGCTGAGCTACGCGGCGCTGCGCTACTTCAACGTCGCCGGCGCCGACCCGGAAGGCCGCACCGGGCAATCCACGCCCAATGCGACGCATCTGATCAAGATCGCCGTGCAGGCCGCGCTCGGCAAGCGCGACGGCATCGACGTGTTCGGCACCGACTATCCGACCGCCGACGGCTCCTGCATCCGTGACTACGTGCACGTCAGCGACCTCGTCGCCGCGCATCTCGACGCGCTGCGCTATCTGCGCGCCGGCGGTGCGAGCATCACCTGCAACATCGGCTACGCGTCGGGCTATTCGGTGCTCGACGTGATCGAGGTGGTGAAGCGCGTCTCGGGCGTGGACTTTCCGGTCCGCATCAAGGGCCGCCGCGCCGGCGATCCCGCGGCGCTGGTGGCCTCGAATGCACGCGCCCGCAGCGCGCTCGGCTGGACGCCGCGTTACGACGATCTCGAGACCATCGTGCGCCACGCGCTTGCCTGGGAGCAGCGGCTGGCGTGATCGCGCGGGTTCCAGGCTGTGGATGGAACCCTGGTTCATCGCGACACGCCGCGTCGTCCTGATACAGCGCTGATGCAGGACGGCACAGTCGGCGGGAAATCGTGCGCGGAGCGTTACTGCCTCATTAACTGTTTTACCTTGTCGCGCGGAAACGGTTAAGCCGCGCTTGCAAGGCTGTTAAGAAGCGCTGATTGTTTGCTTTCAATGCTGTTGAAACACGTCCTCAGCGACGAGCGGAATTCGTGATGCCTCAAGTGCAGATTGCCATGCGAGCCCAGGCGAAGGGCGCCGAACGGCGTGGGTCGGATCGCCGGGTGGCGCCGTTCTCGATCGAGTCGATCGAGGCGCTGCCGTTCGGCGAGCGCCGCGTCGGCGGCGAGCGGCGGCGCAGCCGTTTCCTGCACTGGAAGCGCAATCTCATCGGCGGCCTGCCGATCGTCGTGGCCGACCGCGCCGAGACCGCGCGCGCGATGGTCGACGAAGCGATGAAGCGGCGCGGGCTGTGGCGCTATCCGGCCTACATGACCTCGACCAATGGTGAGGTGACGTATCGCTGCGCGGTCGATCCGGCCGAGCATGCGATGTTCCTGCAGGCCGACGCGATCCACGCCGACGGCATGCCGCACGTCTTCGTGTCGCGCTTCAAATGCGACGTGCCGCTGCCGGAGCGGGTGGCGACCACCGACCTGTTTCACGATGTCGCGCGCGAAGCCATCAAGCGCGGCGCCACCATGTTCATGCTCGGCGCCGACGAGACTTCGAACCGGCTCGCCACCGACCTGGTGAAGAAGTGCTATCCCGATCTCAAGCTGATCGGGCGACGCAACGGCTTCTTCGCCGATCAGGACGAGGAGATCGCGGCGTGCCGGCAGATCGCCGAGCTCGCGCCCGACATCCTGTGGGTGTCGATGGGCGTGCCGCGCGAGCAGCTGTTCATCGGCCGGCACCGCCATCGCCTCACCACCGTCGGCGTGATCAAGACCTCGGGCGGCCTGTTCGACTTCCTGTCGGGCCTGAAGCCGCGCGCGCCGCTGTGGATGCAGCGCATCGGGCTCGAATGGCTGTGGCGCATGGCGCTCGAGCCGCGCCGGCTCGGCATGCGCTATCTGCGGACCAATCCTTACGCGATGTACCTGCTGCTGACGCAGACGACGCGCTGAGCCGCCGCGCGGTCGGTCGCGGCTGCTACTTTTGCGGCCTAAACAGCATCTGGTCGGTGACGGCGATCTGGTCCGGCCGGAAATGGCCGACGCCCCACTGGGTCTGCAGCCCATAAGGCGGATCGTTCGACGGGCCGATCAGCCACCAGCTGCCGCTGATCGGCTGCTGATCGCCACTGAAGGTCGGCCCGCCCTCGGCGCCGTATTTGCCGTTCATGTAGTCGAGCAGATTGCGCGCCCATTCGCGCGTCTCCGGCGTGCGCAGCGACGCCCCCATTTCGCCGATCCACACCGGCGCGATGTTGTCGCGGACCAGATAGCCCCAGGTCGCGTTCATCCGGTCGACGAAGCCCTTGCCGGTCTCGGGAATGCCCCAGCGCTTGGTATCGGCGATCTCCTCGGGATATTCGTGGATCGAATACACCAGCTTGTTGGCGATCTTCAGCCGCACCGGATTGGCGCCCGCCGCTGTCAGATTGCCGGCCGGCGCCGCGAGGGTCGGGTCCATGCCGGATGATTGCGGCGGCGGCTTGTAGGTCTCGGGGCCTTCGCAGATGATCAGCACGCCGGGCTCGACGTCCTGGATCGCCGAGCCGTAATCCTCGCACATCGCCTTGATGTCGGTCGGCCCGCCGCCGCCCCAGGTGATGTGGCCGCGATCACCGTTCGGTTCGTTGTGCAGATCGTAGCCGATCACGGTCGGATTGCCCGCGAACGTCTTGGCGATGCGCAGCCAGTTTTCCTTGACCATCTCGGCCGAGAACCGCCCCGGCGCGATGCCGTCGGTGTTGTCGGTGCCGGGGCCGAGATCGAACCACAGCCCGTTGCGCTGCTGCCCGGCGGTGCCCTGGTTGGTGTGGTGATCGAAGATCACCTTCAGGCCGATCTCGCCCGCATAGTCGACGATGCGCCGGAACGCCGTCAGCGTCGTCACGTATCTGTAGCGCCCGTCAGTGCGCGGCGTGTCCGAGGCGAGCAGTTCCGGATTGAGCGTGGTGTTGATCCAGCCGAGGCGATCGCTGTAGCCGTGCAGCGGGGTGTCGAGGCCGAGATCGATCCACGGGATCCGCACGGTGTTGAAGCCGGCGTCGACGATGGAATCGAGCACGGTCTTGTAGCTGACGGTCCAGATGCCGGACGGCGCCGCGCCCGGTGGCCCGTCGGTGCCGTTCCAGCCGATCGAGGCGATGCGCACCGGACGCCCGCGGTCGTCGACGATCTGGCTGCCGCGGGTGCTGAGATAGCCGCGCGGCAGCAAATAGCCGCCACGCCCCGCGGGCCGCAGATCCGCCGCATCGCGGACGAGTGCGGGCGGACCGGAAAGCTGGCTGACGATCGCAGCGTCCATCGGTTCAGCTCACCCAGTCGCGCGATGCATCCGGCTTGCGAAATAGCGACGAGATCACCACGAGGAAGATCGCGAAGGTGAAGAACCGGCCGGCGAACGAGCCGAAGGTGTTGCACAGGAACAGGAACACCGCGATCGGAAAGATCGCCTTCCAGGTCATCCGCCGATACGCTTCCCAGATCAGCAGCAGCGCGCCGAGCATGATCATCGAGGCGACCACCACGCCCTGAAACACGCTCATCTGGATGAACGGATTCTCGACGCCCCATTCCAGCCCGAACGAATACACCTGCGAGCGCACATAGTCTGTGTGCGCGCCCCACAGCATGTCGCCCCAATTGAACGACAGCAGCAGCGGCACCATGATCCAGCGGGTGCGGGCGCTGCCGCCGTCTTCGGTGAAGCGATCGAACATCTGGTCGAACGCGCCGATCGACGCCAGCACCGCGACCGCGGCGATCCCGATCGGAATGATCGTGAACCAGATGATCAGCGCGGTGCGCGACAGTTTCATGCCGGCGGCGGCGCGCAGCAGCGTCCAGGCCAGCATTCCGGCCATGATCACCGCCGTCAGCAGAAACGCGGTGCGGCCGCCGAAGGCGAGCAGCGCGGCGCATTGCAGGCCGATCATCGGCATCCGCAAATTTGGCCGCAGCGCCGTGCCGGCGCCGCACAGCAGGCTGACGATATAGACGCAGGTGATGGTGGCGGCGTGCAGCGGATGGCTGAGGAACGCGGTGGCGCGCGGCTCCACGGTGGTCATGCCGTCCGGCGAATAGGTGATCAACGGAAAGATGTTGAAGCCGATCGCAAGTTCGATCACTGCCAGCAGCGCGTTGGCGAAGAAGAACCAGTGCAGGAAGCGCTCCAGCCGGTCCATATTGTCGGGCGACACGAACGGCAGCAGCATCGCGCACAGGAACAGATGCAGGTCGGTGTCGAAGAACATGCCGAAGCCGTTGCGGCCGTCGGCGACGATGTTGACGACCGCGAACACCGACGCGCAGAGAAAGAACAGCGAGCCGAGCTTGGTGGCCAGATAATAGCGGGCGAGATCGCCTTTCTGCGGATAGGTCACGACGAACACGCCGAACAGCAGCACGATGAAATAGGTCGAGACGTGGATCTTGGTGATCGGCGAACCGCCGATCGAGCTGTAATCGTAGCCGATCAGGTCGAGCACATTGGCCGACACGATGAACAGCAGCACGATGTAGATCGCCATCATCTTCTGGACGAGCGGCCCGGCGAAGGGCAGCCGCAGCCGGACGAGCGACGTGGATGGCGCAGCAGGGCCGAACGCCGCCGGCGAATGCGGCGTGCCCTGCCCGCGCGCCGTCATGCCGCCACCGAGACGTCCGGCTCGACGATCACCACACGCGCCTTGACCTGGCGGTGGCGCAGCAGTTCGACCAGGATCGCCGCATCCTCGCTCTTGCCGCCCGCGCCCTGCGCCAGGAACACGACCTCGTCGGCCATGTAGTACAGGCCGAATTCGGAAGCCGATCCGCCCATCTCACCGCCGTCGACGATGACGCGGTCGAACACGCGGAGCTGCTGCAGCGCGGCGGACAGCGCCTGCCTGGCTCGCGGGTCGCGCGCGGCGAGCGCCGACAGTCCGACCGGAACGACACGCATCGCGGTCGGCTTGTGCAGCCGGACGACGTCGTGAACATCGGCGGCGCCGTTCATCACGTCACGCAGGCCGGGCGCCTTGTCGAAGCCGAGCCGCGAGGTGGTCGAATGACGGGCGAGATCGGCGTCGACCAGCATCACGTCCAGCCGGTTGGCGATGACGGTGCGGGCGAGCTGCAGCGCAACGTCATCGAGCCATGCGCCGCGCTGCACCTGCACCAGCACGATGGTGGTGCCTTTCGGCGCCGCCAGCAGCTCCTCGCCGAGCTCGGCGAGACGGCTGGCCTGGCTGTGCACCACGGCCGGCCGCGGCACCGGGTTCGGTGCGATTTCCTCCGCAGGGGCGAGCGCGGGTGCATCCGGCACGGCTTCGGGATCTGGTTCGCTGCCCGGGCGATCGAGCGCGTCACGCGCCAGCGCCGCCGCGATGCCGATGGTGATGCCGGCGAAGATCGCCGCCGCCAGCATGATCATCGTCGGCGGCCAGCTCTTGTTCTCCGGCGTGGTGGCGCGCGAGATCAGGCGGATATTGGTGGTGTCGATGCCTTGCCGTTCCTCGGCGGTCTTGGCCTTGGCCAGGAAGGTCTCGTAGACGACCCGGCTCGACTCCGCCTTGCGCTCGAGTTCGCGCAGCGGCACCATCGCCTGCTCGTTGACCTCCGACTGCTTCTTCAGCGCGTCGAAATTGGCCTGCAGGTTCTGCACATTGGTCCGCTCGCTGGCTTCGGTGTTGCGGACCGAGCGGGCGATGGTCTTCAGTTCGCGCTGGATCGCCGCCTGTGCGTCGCGCACCTGCGCCCGCGCCGCCTGCAGCGCCGGATGATTGGGACCGTCGATCTGGGCGAGCTGGGCTTCCTCGCGCGAGGCGTCGGCGAGGCGCGAGCGCAGTTGCACGATCGCGGCCGACTGGATCGCCTCCGGCAGCGCTTCCAGCCCGGCGTCGCCGTGCTCGATGGTTTCGATCAGCCGCACCCGCGCCTGTGCGTCGGCGAGCCGCGTTTTGGCGTTGGTGAGCTGCGTATTGGCTTCGTCGAGCTGCTGCTCGCTGACCATCCGGCTGCGCGAGCCGACCAGATTGTTGGCCGCCTTGAAGGCCGCCACCGCCTCTTCGCCGCGTTTCACTTCCTGCCGCAGCTTGCCGAGCTGCGCCGAAATCGCCTCGGAGGTGCGGCGCTGGAACGCCGAATTGGCGCCGGCCTGCTCTTCGAGATACGAGGTCGCCACCGCATTGGCGAGCGCCGCCGCGCGCGGCGCGGTGTCGGCCGAGGCCAGGATGTCGATGACGAAGGAGCGGTCGATCCGCTTGGTGGCGACGTTTTTGCGTAGGTTCCGCAACGTCACCAGCGCGCGGTCCTCGGCGCGGCCAAGTCCGATCACCGATTTCACCAACCGTCCGATGGTGATGCGCTCGCCGTTGAATTCCGGATCGTTCTGCAGGTTGAGCTGCTCGATGACGCGATTGAGCACCTCGTTGGAGGTGATGATCTTGAGCTGGCTTTCCACCAGCAACAGGCCGTCACCCGGCACCGAATTCTGCAGCGGGTCGTCCTTCGGGGTGTACTGATCGCGCGGATCGACGAACACCTGCGCGGTTCCGGTATAGGACGGATGCGCGACCAGCAAATACGCCACCACGATGCCGCACAGCACCGCCGGGATGCCGATCACCCAGCTCCTGCGCCGCGACAGAATGCCGAGCACGTTCCTGAAATCGATCCCGTCGGAGATCCGGTCGGTCGGCGCTTCGGGCGAAGTCGGCTTGGGCGACATGGTACTTTACAACTCGCTGGATCTACGAACCCGGATCATGGGCCGTACGGGCCGATGATGTAACTGCGACGACGCGCCGCGACTGCGTCGATACGTGTTGACCTCGCGGCAAGCCGCCGAACCAATCTGTGCGTGAGCCGCCTTGCACACTGACTACAAAGTAAAGAACTAGGGTTAATCGGCGGTTACGTGGCCGGGGCCGCGGTTGCATTGACGATCGGTTAATACCGATCGCAGCCGGCGTCGCCGCGCGACGTTTCGCGCAGAGATCCTTCAGATTAACCGCATACAAGGATACTCGCCCGGACATTGGACATTTCCTGTAAACCGCAAACACGAATCGTAACCCTCCATTAACCTTCATCCGGCGCGCTCCCGGCAGCCGGTCCCTTGGACGAAGTCTTGCTGACGCCATCGCCGATGACCCGCGACCAGGACCGCCAAGCCCGCAACGGCCTCGATCTCGCGCGTCGCGAGTCCGCTGAGCGACAGGCGCCGGGCGAAGCGGCCAGCGCGACCTCGCCCGAGCCACGGGCTCGTGTGCTGCTGGTCCAGACCCAGGCGGAGAACGCCGGCGCGCAGGAGATCTCGCGGCTGGTCGGCGCCGGCCTCGCGGCGCGTGGCTACGACGTCCACAACCTGTTCTTCTTCCGGCAATCGCGATCGTTCGACGAGCCGCCACAGACCGTGTACTGCGCGCCGCGGCGCCCCGGCGATCCGCTGTCGTTCCTGCGCTTTCTCGGCGCGCTGCATCGGCGCATCCGGCGGATGCGGCCGGACGTGATTCTGACCTTTCAGCACTACGGCAATGCGATCGGCGGGGTGGTGGCGCGGCTCGCCGGGCCTGCACCGGTGATCGCCAATCAGGTGTCGGCGCGGCTGACGATGCCCGCCTGGCTGCGCGGCATCGACCGCGTGCTGGGCCAGTTCGGCGTGTTCGCACGGATCACAGTCAATTCGCACGACATGCTGCGCGACTACTCGCGCTATCCTGGCGGTTACCGGCAGCGCCTGACGCATGTGCCGCACGGCTTCGACCAGAAGCGCCCGACGCTGTCGAAGGCCGAGGCCCGCCGTCATTTCGGATTGGCGCCGGATGCGATCGTGCTCGGCTCGGTGGCGCGGCTGCATCCGCTGAAGCAGCTCGATGCGGCGCTGCGCGTGCTGCCCGCGCATCCGGGCTGGACGCTGGCGCTGGCGGGCCAGGGCCCCGACGAGACGCGGCTGCGCGATCTCGCCGCGCAGCTCGGCGTCGCCGAGCGCGTCCGCTTCGTCGGCGAGATCTCGCCCGAGCAGGTGGCGAACTTCCTCGCCTGCCTCGACGTCTTCGTATTTCCCTCGATGGCCGAAACCTTCGGTCTGGCTGCGGTCGAGGCCGCCCATGCGGGCGTGCCGGTGGTGGCGAACGATCTGCCGGTGCTGCGCGAGGTGCTGGCGTATCAGGGCGAGCCGGCCGCCATCCTGGTCGACGCTGCCGACACGCCGGCGCTCGGCGCCGCGATCGCCCGCGTGCTGGGCGATGGCGCGCTCGCCACGCAGCTACGCCGCGCCGCGGAGGGGTTGAAGACGCGCTACTCGGTCGACGCGATGGTCGACGAATATGTCCGCCTCATCGAGCAGACGATCCGGCCAGCCGCGGAAGGACCACGCCGTGCTGGTTGAACTCCGTTTCGACGATCGCCGGCCGCGGCGCTGGATGCGACATCTGGCGTCGCTGCTCGGCGATGCAGGCATGCGGCTGCAGATCGCCTGGGTGCGCACCGACGCGGCCCGGCCGGCCGGCGTCGAAGCGCTGCTCGACCTCGAACGCCTGCTGCTGCGCCGGGGCCGCCCGTGCGGCGCCGACGCCGATCCCGCCTACGCGCACGACAATCGTCCGGCGCAGCACACCCCCGACATCGTCGTCGACTTCACCGCCATGCCGCGCGATCCGGCACGAACGCCGCGCCTGTACTTGCGGCCGCTGTTTGACGGCCTCGCCGGCGAAGACGCGGCGCTCGCCGCGATCGTCGGCGGTGATCTGCCGCTGATCGAGATCCACGACGACACCAGCGGCGCGATCTTGTGGTCGGGCAAGCCGTCCGGCGAAGCGGCCGAAGGCCTCGGCGGGGCGCTCGCGGCGGTGATGGCGCGAACCGCGACGCTGCTGCGCGGCGCGCTGGAGTCCGGCGGGCCGAGCGCTGCGCCGCAGCCCTGCCCGACACCGCGCACCGTCCGCTCGCCCGCGGCGTTCGTGCTGCGCGGCCTGGCCTCCAGCTTGGCGCGCCGCATCTATCGGCTGTGCTGCTACTCGCCGCATTGGCGCATCGGGTGGCGCTACACGGATGACGCCGGCATCTGGACGTCGGGCGATTTGTCCGGACCTGCGTGGCGCGCGGTGCCGAGCCCGGCCAACCGCTTCTACGCCGATCCGTTTCCGGTCACCTGGAAGGGCCGCACCTTCGTGTTCGTCGAGGAGCTCGACCACCACGTCGGCAAGGGCTTCATCTCTGCGATCGAATTCGGTGACGACGGCCCGGTCGGCGCGGCGATCCCGGTGCTCGAGGAGCCCTGGCATCTGTCCTATCCGTTCCTGATGGTGCACCAGGACGAACTCTGGATGATCCCGGAGAGCAGCGCGCGGCACGAGGTCACGATTTATCGCTGCGTTCAGTTCCCACACCGCTGGGAACGCCACGCGACGCTGCTGTCGGGCGTCGAATTCGCCGACGCGACGATCGTGCAGCACGACGGCCGGCACTACATGTTCGGGGCGACGCGCGACGGTGCCGGCGGCTATTCCGACACGCTGTCGATCTATCACGCCGACGACCTGTTCGGGCCGTGGCGTCCGCACGCGCAGCGCCCCGCTTTGGTCGACCGCGCCAGCGCCCGCCCGGCCGGCCATTTCGTTCATCGCAACGGCCGGCTGTGGCGTCCGGTGCAGGACTGCACCCACGGCTATGGCAGCGCGCTCGGCCTCGCCGAGATCACCGAGCTGTCGCCGACGCGGTTCGGCCAGACCGTGCATCACACCGTGACGCCCGGACCACGCTGGCCCGGCCGCAAGCTGCACACGCTCAATCGCTGCGGACGACTGGAACTGATCGACGGCACCACCATCCAGCCGAAGATCGAAGCGCTGCGGCTATCGATGAGGCCCGGCGAAATAGCGGCCGCGCCGAGCCGTTGAGGCCGGGCGCGTCAGCGGCGCGGCAGCAAGCGTACCAGCAGCCAGCCCGCGACCAGCCCGAACGAGCCTCCGGCGAACTTCACCGCCGCATCGAACACCCGGCCGTGACGCGATGGCGTCAGCACCTGCAGCACTTCGAACAACGCCGCCGCGCCGAGCACGACGACCGCGGCCAGCACGATGTAGCGCGGATAGGCCATCGCGAACAAACCGCCCACGAGCGCGAAGGCGAGGAAGCGTTCGATCGACGGCGGCCAGCCGGTGGTCGGCCGAAGCCCCAGCGGACTGAGCGTCGCCATCGCGATGAACGCCAGACACAGCCATGCCGCGATGCGCAGCAGCGCCTCGTATCTCGCCGGAAGCCGCTCCATCGACGCCTCGTCCGATCATCTTCTCTATGGTTAACAACGCAGCGCTGGCAGACATTTCCAGACACGGATACCGCGAGTCTTTACCCTACACGCAATTATCATTTTGCATGCCAGCGAAGTGACTCCAATTAGAGTAAGTTGCCACACGATGCCAGCGCGCCGATGTCACATCGCTGTGCCGGCAGGTCGCGGACAAGGCGCGGCTCATCTGTCGTTTCGTCCGTTCTGCAGTTCCGCTCCGGTCAGGCTCAGTCAGTGAAGTTCACCCTACCGATCGATAGATTTGCCGGCCTCCGCAGCAACGTCGCCGTCCGCACCATGACGGGCGCGTTCGCGTTGCGCGTGGCGATCACGATCGCGAATCTGGCGCTGGTGACGCTCGCCGCGCGGATGCTGAGCCGCCACGATTTCGGCACCTATTCGATGCTGTTCAGCGCCGCCGGCCTGCTCAGCGTGATCGCGACCTTCGGCCAGCAGATCTTCATCACCCGATCCTGGAGCGAGTTCAGCGCCGCGAACGACGCGGCGACGCTGAAAGGCGCCATGACCTTCACGGCGCTCGCCTCGCTGATCGGCGTCGTGCTGATCGGCCTGCCGTTCTTCTACTGGTTCGCAGCCGAACACGACGCCACGCTGGCGATCGCCGCGACGCTGTATCTGGTGTGCTACTCGCTGCTGCTGACATCCTCGCATTTCGCGCGCGGCGCGATCGGCGTCTGGGTCGGCGACGGGCTGACCTACCTGCCGGTGGCGTTGTGCCCGATGCTCTATATCGTGGGCAGCTATGTGCTCGGCGCACCGATCGAAATGTATCGCATTTTCTTGAGCATGGCGGCGATGTCGAGCGTCACCATGCTGGTGCAGATGGCGCTGCTGCGCCGCCGCGTGCGCGCGCAGTTCCCGGAGATCGGAACATCCCCGTCGCGCTTCGATCTGCGCACCTGGACGGCACGCTCGACCAAGCTGTGGATCTCCGGCGGCCTGGAAGCCGCCAACCAATATGCGGACGTCGTCATCATCGGCTATTTGATGAGCCCGACCGTCGCCGGCGCCTATTTCGTCACGACGCGGATCGCCAACGCCTTCGCGATGGCGACCGGCGCGGTCTACATCTTCTCGACCCGGCACTTCCCGAACCTGTACTACAATCGCCAGTATCGCCAGCTCGACAGCCTGCTCGACTCCGTCGCGCTGATCACGCTGGCGATCGTGGTCGGCGGACTGATGGTCGTGCTCGGCGGCGGCCACTGGATCCTGCTGGCCTTCAATGCCGACTATGTGCCGTATTACGGCGCGCTGGCGCTGCTGACGATCGGCACCGCGGCGGTCGCGGCCGCCGGCCCGTCGGGCTCGATCCTGATGCTGACCGGACACGAGGGCAGCTATCTGGCGATCGTCGGCGGCACCGTGCTGATGCGCGCCGTCGGCTTCTTCATCCTGATCCCGATGTTCGGCATCACCGGCGCGGTGGCGGCCACCACCGTCTCGTTCGTCACCCTTGCTCTGCTGCTGCGCGGCGCCGCCAAGAGCATGGCCGGCATCGACGGCTCGGTGCTGCGCCTGGTGACGCGCCTGCGCCGCGGCCGCATCCCGCTGCAGGCGGAGTGATCGGCGGCATATCAAAGGGGCGCGACGGCCCTCTGAAATTCCGAAGCTGAAATTAGCTCCGTCATGCCCGGCCTTGTGCCGGGCATCCACGCCTTGCTGACGGACACGCGGAAAAGGCGTGGATGGCCGGGACAAGCCCGGCCATGACGGGGTGAGTGAGGAGCTCGGCTTCGGAATCAATCGTTCTTCGAGCGCGGAGCGTCGACGCGTTTTGCTGCCTCGTAGCCTAGCTCTAGTCCTGCGCGAGGCTCGTCAGCCAGTTGCGGAACAGCGTGGCGGCGGTGGCTTCGATTGCGGCGGCGACGCCGGACCGCATCGTGAGCGGCGGCAGCTTGGCGATCAGCGCGGGATCGCGGCGGCTCTCGGCCTCCGCGCGCAGCGCCAGCAGAGCCTGCTCGGTGGCCGCGTCGAAATAATCGACCGGAATGTCCGGATAATCGTCGCGCTCGCCGGTCAGATAGCGGCCGATATCGCGTAGATACTCCCGTTGCAGCGATGCCGGGTCGTATTCCGGGTGGCCCTGGAAGAACACGAAGCGGCTGCGTTGCTGGCGGATGAAAATGTCGACGCCGGCGCCGTCGGCATGTGTCAGCACTGTGTAGCCGGCAGCCATCAGCTTGTTCGCTGGCAGATCGTTGAGCCGCGAATGCGGCACGCGCGCTTGCGCCGGCAGACCGGCCAGCAGCGTATCCTCATCCTGCTGCGCGCAATCATACACGCCCGAGCATTTGCGCGGCAGCCGCTGCCGTTCGACGCCGTCGAGATGTAGCACCGCGGCATGCGCGGCGAGGCACGACCAGATCGTCGAACGCGTATGCGCCTCGGCCCAATCGACCAGCGCCCGCATCTCGTCCCAATACGGCTCGTCCGACAGCGCCGCGGCGCGCGGCTCGGCGCCGGTGACGATCAGGCCGTCGAGTTGCAGCGAGCCGATGGCAGCAATGTCGGTGTAGAGGCTGGCGATGCGCTGCCGGGTCGCGCGCGCGCGCGGCACCGAGGGCAGCGCGAAACAATGCAGCCGCACCGCGTGGCCGTCCGCGCCGTCGCGCAGCAAGCGCGTGAACTGCCGCTCGGTGGCTCGCAGCGCCGCATCGCTCATGTTGTTGACGAGGCCGATTTCGATCACCCGCCGGCGCGAGCCGGGTCGCGCGGCGGGTTCGGCCGCATTCGTCGGCACCAGCGGCGCGTCGTGCTGCGAAAGGGCCTTGTCGAACAGCAGCGTCATCACGCCGTGTCTCTACTCGGCGGCGAGCAGACGGGGCCGCTGACCGCTCGCCCGCGCCAGCGCCTGATCGAGATCCTCGATGATGTCGGAGATATGCTCGATGCCGATCGACAGCCGGATCGTCTCCGGCAGCACGCCGGCGACGCGCTGCTGCTCCGCCGACATCTGGCGATGCGTGGTCGAGGCCGGATGGCACGCCAGCGACTTGGCGTCGCCGATATTGACCAGGCGGGTGATCAGCTTCAGCGCATCGTAAAACGCCTTGCCGGCTTCCATGCCGCCCTTGATGCCGAAGGTGAACAGCGACGAGGCGCGGCCGTCGAGATATTTCTGCACCAGCGGATAATACGGGCTGTCCGGGAAACCCGTGTAGTTCACCCAGGCGACGCGCGGATCGTCCTTGAGGAATTCGGCGACCTTGCGGGCGTTCTCGACATGCCGCTCCATCCGCAGCGCCACGGTCTCGATTCCCTGCAGCAGCAGGAAGGCGTTGAACGGCGACAGCACCGAACCCATCGTGCGCTGATAGATCGACCGCGCGCGCTCGATATAGGCGGTGGGCCCGAACCGCTCCGCATAGACCATGCCGTGATAGGAGTGATCCGGCTGATTGAACGCCGGGAAGCGCCGCGGCTGCGCGCCCCAGTCGAAGCGGCCGCTGTCGACGATGATGCCGCCGAGCGTGGTGCCGTGGCCGCCGAGGAACTTGGTCAGCGAGTGCACCACGATATCGGCGCCGTAGTCGATCGGCTTCAGCAGGATCGGCGTCGCCACCGTGTTGTCGACGATCAGCGGCACGCCGGCGCGATGCGCCACGTCGGCGATCGCCTCGATATCGCAGACATTGCCGGCCGGATTGCCGATGGTCTCGCAGAACACCGCGCGGGTATCGTCATCGATCAGCCGCGCGATATCGTCGGGCTTGTCGCTGTCGGCGAAGCGGCCGGTGATGCCCTGCCGCGGCAGGATGTGAGAGAGAAGCGTGTGGGTCGTGCCGTACAGTTGCGGCACCGAGACGATGTTGCCGCCATGGTCGGCGACGTTGACGAAGGAGAAGTGCAGCGCCGCCTGCCCGGTCGCCACCGCCAGCGCGCCGACGCCGCCTTCGAGATCAGCGACTCGCTTCTCCAGAACGGCGCTGGTCGGGTTGGCGATCCGCGAATAGCGATAGCCCTCGGTCTCGAGATTGAACAACGCCGCGCCGTGATCGGCGCTGTCGAATGCGTAGGAGGCGGTCTGATAGATCGGCACCGTGACGGCCTTCGTGGTCGGATCGGGATCGTAGCCGGCGTGGATGGCAATCGTCTCGTTGCGCATGGGCTCACCTCCGCAGGTCCGCACGAGCTGCACTTCGGGCAGCTTCCGGCACGCCGATAGCTAAGGCCGCGAAGGTGAATGCGACAACAAGTTTCGAAAACTTCGCTGTACTAACCCTAATGGCCGGTGATGAATTCCCTCAAATTTGAATCAATTTGTCCAAGATGGCTTCGTTTACCTTACGGGTGCTTTGTCGACAGAGCCGCAAGCATTTGCCAACACCATTCGCGTAAGTTGCGCCGATATTCTCGTCAGATTGTCGGGTTCGCGTTCATGGACTTGCAACCAACCGCCGTCGCGACCGCCGCTCCTGCATCGCCGCAGGCGCGCCCGCCGGCGCGGCCTTCGGTCGCGAAGAGCTGGCTGAAGGCGATCGAACTGACGGCGCGGATCGAACAGACGCCGGGCCGCCTGCTTGCGGACGTGATCGCCGATCACGCCGCCGCGACGCCACATCGCCCGGCGATCGTTTCGTCGCAGGAAGCGCTCAGCTACGCCGACCTGTCCGCCCGGATCGCGCACTATGCGCGGTGGGCGATGGCGATCGGTCTGGCGAAGGGCGACACCGTCGCGCTGCTGATGCCCAATCGCCCGGACTATCTGGCCGCCTGGCTCGGCATCACCAGGGTCGGCGGCGTGGTGGCGCTGATCAACACCCAGCTTGTCGGCGCCTCGCTGGCGCATTGCATCGACACCGCGCAATCGACGCATATCATCGTCGCCCGCGATCTCGCCGACGCCTTCGACGGCGCGCGGCCGCACCTGACTACGTCGCCGCGGCTGTGGCGTCACGGCGGGGCTCAGACCGACGAGTCGATCGAACCGGCGCTCGCGGCCGCCCGGCCCGCGGCACGCACGCCGGACGACGTGACGATCGACGATCTGGCGCTGCTGATCTACACCTCCGGCACCACCGGCCTGCCGAAGGCGGCACGCGTCACGCATCGGCGGGTAATGAGCTGGGCCGGCTGGTTCGCCGGACTGATCGACGCGGTCCCCGACGACCGGATGTATAATTGCCTGCCGATGTATCACAGCGTCGGCGGCGTGGTGGCGCCCTGCAGCCTGCTGATGGCGGGGGGCGCCGTGGTGATCGCCGAGAAATTTTCCGCGAGCCGGTTCTGGGACGAGATCGTCCGCTGGGACTGCACGCTGTTCCAATATATCGGCGAATTGTGCCGCTATCTGCTGCAGGCGCCAGCCTCGCCGCGCGACACCCAGCACCGGCTGCGGCTGGTCTGCGGCAACGGATTGCGCGGCGACGTCTGGGACGCGTTTCAGGCGCGCTTCGCGATCCCCCGCATCCTCGAATTCTACGCCGCCACCGAAGGCAATTTCTCGCTGTACAATGTCGAGGGCGAGCGAGGCGCGATCGGCCGCATTCCGTCGTTCCTGGCGCATCGCTTCCCGGCCGCGATCGTCAAATTCGACATCGCCACCGGCACGCCGCTGCGCGACGCCGACGGCCGCTGCATCCGCTGCGCGCCCGGCGATGCCGGCGAAGCGATCGGGCGGATCGGCGAAGCCGATGATCGCGGCGGCCGGTTCGAGGGCTACACCAGCGCGGCCGAGAGCGACAAGAAAGTGCTGCGCGACGTGTTCGCGCCCGGCGACGCCTGGTTCCGCACCGGCGATCTGATGCTGCAGGACGCCAAAGGCTTCTTTCGCTTCGTCGATCGCATCGGCGACACCTTCCGCTGGAAGGGCGAGAACGTCGCGGCCAGCGAAGTCGCCGACGCGATCGCCGCCTGCCCGGGCGTGATCGACGGCAGCGTCTACGGCGTCGCCGTCCCGCACGCCGACGGCCGCGCCGGCATGGCGGCGCTGGTCGTCGCCGATGATTTCGACTTAGCAGGCCTGCATCGGCATCTCGCCGACCGGCTGCCGGCGTTCGCGCGCCCGGTCTTCCTGCGGCTGCGCCGCACGCTGGAGATCACCGGCACCTTCAAGCAGAAGAAGCAGGAGCTGATCGACCAGGGCTTCGATCCCGCTGTCGTCGACGATCCGCTGTATGTCGCGGCCGCGGGCGCCTACGCGCCGCTCGACCCCGATCACTACGCCCGCATCCAGGCGGGCGACCTCCGCCTCTGACAGCGCCGCATCGGCGCATTCCGCAGTTCAACGAGAGACCGACCATGATCCCCGCAGCCGCACCGATCAGCTTCTCCAGGACATGGACGTTCTTCGAGGGCGACTGGCACGAGGGCAATGTGCCGATCATGGGGCCGCGCACCCACGCGGCCTGGCTCGGCTCCATGGTGTTCGACGGCGCGCGGGCGTTCGAAGGCGTCACGCCGGATCTCGACAAGCATATCGCGCGCGTCAACTGGTCGGCGACGAACTTCAAGCTCAAGCCGATGATCGACGCGGCGACCTGGCACGGGCTGGTGCGGGACGGGCTGAAGCGCTTCGACACCGACGCCGAACTGTACATCCGCCCGATGTATTGGGCGCAGAACGGCTCGGGCGGCGGCGTGCTGTTCGATCCGGAGACGACCAACTGGTGCCTGTGCATCTACGAAGCACCGATGCCGAAGCCGACCGGCCTGTCGATCACGCTGTCGCCGTTCCGCAAGCCGAGCGCCGATTGCGCGGTGGTCGATGCCAAGGCCGGGTGCCTCTATCCGAACAATTCGCGCGCGATGATCGAAGCGCAGAGCCGCGGCTTCGCCAACTGCCTGATGCGCGACATGCTCGGCAACATCGCCGAGCTCGGCAACTCCAACATCTTCATGGTGAAAGATGGCGTGGTGCAGACGCCGGCGCCGAACGGCACGTTCCTGAATGGCGTGACGCGGCAACGCGTGATCGCGCTGCTGCGCGGCGACGGCGTCGAGGTGGTCGAGGCGACGCTGCGCTACGAGGATTTCGTCGCCGCCGACGAGATCTTCGCCAGCGGCAACTTCGCCAAGGTGCAGCCGATCGTCCGCATCGACGACCGCGCCCTGCAGCCCGGCCCGATCTTCAGCCGCGCCCGCACCCTGTATTGGGATTTCGCGCACAGCCGCGGCTGACGCGGCGAGGCCCGCAAGCGAACGTGTAACGGGCCTACGGCCCGTACAGCACCAGTTCGGTTTCGGTGAGATCGGCGAGCCGCGGCGGGTTTGGCCCCTTGAAGTATTTGCAGCCGCGCGACGCCAGATAGACGCCCCGGAGGCCGGCGACCGGCCCATTGGCATCGACGATCAGCATCGCAGCGCCGCGCCGGATCAGCGCGCGGCCGAGCGCTCCGGCGCAGCGGACGAGGTCCGCCACGTCGCGGCAATACACCAGTTGCATCGCCGGCGTCGGATAGCGGCCGTGCTTGATCCGCTTCGGCACCAGGATGAACGGGATCGCTTCGCCGCCGACGCGGCACACCAGCGACAGGCAGCCATACGCCGCATGGCTGCGCAGCAGGTCGGCTTCGCTGTCCGGCAGATCCACAATGTCGCGCGTGGCCGCGGTGACGCGCTCCACCCGCATGCCGGGCTCGGCGCGCGACAGCAGCGGCAGCGCCACGAACATGCCCTGGCAGTAGCGTCGGAACCCCTGCGCCTCGATGATCGGCCAGGTGTTCACCGCCGGCGAGATGTTGATGTAGGTGACGGCCTTGTTCTTCTGCGCCAGCGACGTCAGCATCGTCGCGTAGTTGCGGAACTGCGGCTCGACGTACCAGCTCGACACGTTGCAGCGCAGGCCGGCCGCATCGGAACCGCCGCGCTGCGCATAGAGCAGCAGCAGTACGCCGACCGGCTCGCCGCCGGCTTCCAGCAGATATCCGTAGCGCGGACAATCGACCGGGATATCCCGCTCGGCCTGGCGCCGCAGCCCGCGCCGCCAGTAATCGGGCGTGCGGCCGACGAAGCCGCGGGTCAGCAGATCGGCGACCGCCTCGATATCCGCATCGGTGATCTCGCGGCAACGTACTTTGCGAGCATCCATCGTCGTTTACCAATCGACCCGATTTGCGAACTACGCGCATAGATTCGCTTCATCTTTGCGCACTATGGTGTTGTCTCACGGATCGAGCAGGAAGGCGAAAGATCGATGTCTGTACGGTTAACAATCGTGACGATGATGCAGGAGATCGCCGCCGAGCAGAACCGCAAGCTGCCGCCGCTCACCGACGACCTCGTACTACACCAATCCGGCTTCGACTCGCTGTGCTTCGCCATCCTGGTGGCGCGGCTCGAAGACACGCTCGGCGTCGATCCGTTCACCGCCGCCGACGACGCGATCTTTCCGGTGACGCTCGGCGATTTCATCAAGGCGTATGAGAATGTCCCCGCGTGAGATCACCGCGCTGCGCAACTATCTGGCGACCGGCCTGAGCGGCCGCACTCTCTCCGACACCACCGACACGGTCGCGATCTCCGACATCGCCGCGGGCACGATCCTGGGCGGCCGGCTGCCGGACCTCGCCGGCCGGTCGGTCGTGCTGTCGCTGGCGACGCAGCTCGCGAGCGGCATCGCGATGATCGAGCTCGACGGCGTCGCGCGGCGGATGCTGCTGTGCCCGCCGGATTTCGACATGGCGCACGCCGCGTCGCTGATCGCCGACGCAGAGATCGACGCGGTCGTCACTGACGATCCGGAGCGCTGGGCGAACCGCGGCGTCGCGCTGATCGTGCCCGCCGCGCTGCCGGTGCGGCCGGCGCGGGCCGTCGAGCTGTCGCACACCACGCAGTGGCTGATGCTGACCTCCGGCACCACCGGCGCGCCGAAGATCGTCGCGCACACGCTGGCGGCGCTCACCGGCGCCATCGTCACCGACGGCGCTGCGCTGCGCGCGCCGCAGACCTGGGCGACCTTCTACGACATCCGCCGCTATGGCGGGCTGCAGATCTTCCTGCGCGCCATGCTGGGCGGCGGCTCGATGGTGCTGTCTGCGCCGGGCGAGATGATGATCGATCATCTGGCTCGTCTCGCCGCCCGCGGCGTCACCCACATCTCCGGAACGCCGTCGCATTGGCGCAAGGCGCTGATGAGCGCGGCAGTCGCGAACTTCCGGCCCGACTATGTGCGGCTGTCCGGCGAGATCGCCGACCAGGCCGTGCTCGACAGCCTGCGGCGCGTGTTTCCCGACGCCTCGATCGGCCATGCCTACGCGTCGACCGAGGCCGGCGTCGGCTTCGCCGTCACCGACGGCCGCGAGGGCTTTCCGGCATCGCTGATCGGCCCCAATCCGGGCGGCGTCGAAATGAAGGTGGTGGACGGCTCGCTGCGGATCCGCTCCGCCCGCACGGCGCATACTTACGTCGGCGCCAGCGCGCCTTCGCTCGCCGATGCCGATGGCTTCATCGACACCGGCGACATGGTCGAGCTGCGCGACGACCGCTATTACTTCGTCGGCCGCCGCGACGGCATCATCAATGTCGGCGGCCTCAAGGTGCATCCCGAGGAAGTCGAGGCCGTGATCAACCGGCATCCCGCCGTGCGCATGGTGCGGATCCGCGCGCGGCGCAGCCCGATCACCGGCGCGCTGGTGGTGGCCGACGTGCTGCTGGCGAACGTCTCCGACTCCGGCCGCACCGGCGAGATCCGCGAGGCGATCCTCGCCGAATGCAAGCGCGCGCTGCCGCCCCACAAGGTGCCGGCGGTGATCAACTTCGTGCCTCAGCTCGACGTCACCGCCTCCGGCAAGCTGGCCCGCCATGCGTAACGTCGTGGTGACCGGCGGCAGCCGGGGCATCGGGCTGGCGATCGCGCAGCGCCTCGCTGCCGGCGGCTATGGCGTCATCGCCGTGGCGCGACGCGAAACCGATGAGTTGAAGGCAGCGATCGAGACAGCCGCCGCGGGTCCGGGCTCGATCGCGTTCAAGCCGTTCGATCTCGGCGAGATCGAGGCCATTCCCGGCTTCGTCAAGGACCTTCGCCGCGCGTTCGGCTCGATCTGGGGCCTCGTCAACAACGCCGGCATCGGCACCGAAGGCGTGCTCGCGACGATGCACAACAGCCAGATCGAAACGCTGCTGCGCATCAACGTGACGTCGCCGATCACGCTGACCAAGTACATCGTCCGCAACATGATGGCGGACGGCGGCGGCCGCATCATCAACATGTCGTCGATCATCGGCTCGACCGGCTACAACGGCCTGTCGGTCTACGGCGCCACCAAGGCGGCGGCGATCGGCTTCACCCGGTCGCTTGCGCGCGAAGTCGGCCGGCTGAACATCACCGTCAATGCGATCGCACCGGGCTTCATCGATACCGAGCTGACCTCGGGCCTCGCCGGCGAAGGCCGCGACAAGATCGCGAACCGCAGCGCGCTCCGCCGCCTCGCCGAAGCCGACGACGTCGCACGTATGGTGGAGTACCTGCTCGGCGAAGGCGGCCGCAATATCACCGGCAGCGTCCAGACCATCGACGCCGGCAATACGGCTTAACCTGCTGATGCACTGAAGCGCCCCGATCGCAGCGCGCCCCCTCTCCCGCTTGCGGGAGAGGGCTGGGGTGAGGGTGCCCCAGGCAGTGAGTTCGAGAATCGTGGAGAGGAGTGCCCTCACCCGGATCGCTACGCGATCCGACCTCTCCCGCAAGCGGGAGAGGTGACTAATCCAGCGCCAGCACCTCGCGCACGCTCGCCGGCCATGCGCTCGTATCGATGCCATGCGTTGCGAACAGCGCCACCGCGAGGCGGTCCATGCCGAAGGCGACGCAGCCGGTGTGCGCCGGCTTTCCGTCGGCGTCGTCGATGCCCCAGGTCACGCCGAAATGTTCGCGGTGATAGTTGAAGCTCATGCAGGCGGTCGGCGATTCCTCCGAGCGCAGCGGCACCAGCAGTTCGAACTTCAGCGCCTGCTGCTGCTGGCTGATCGCCTTCATCTGGCCGACGCGGCCGAAGAACGGATCAGAGGCGGTGTCGACCCAGAAGTTCAGGCCGAGATCGCGCGCGATCGCCTGCGCCTTCTCCATCCAGCGCTCACGGAACGCCGCGACATCCTGCGGCCCGCCGATGCAGACATATTCGCGCATCCTGAACGACTGCAGCCGGTCGAGATGCTTCGACGGCTCGCGGCGGAAGCAATCGGCCGCGACGTCGAAGCGCAGGCCGCCCGTCGGCAGCGGACCGCGGCTCGCCGCAATCGGATACACCGGATAGCAGGCGGCCGGCGACAGCACGAGGTCGGCCGGCGACAGCGACGTCGTCCAGTCGCCGCCGGCATCGAAGCGGCTCACCGCCGAGTTGATCTCCTGCTCGGTGCCGTGCAGGCCGCAGACGCAGCCGAGCAGGTTCGGGAAGCTCTTCAGATAGCCCGACTTCTCGAGCTGTGCGCGGCTCATCACCGGCGGAAAGCGCATCACCTCGGTGC
This sequence comes from Rhodopseudomonas sp. AAP120, assembly GCF_001295845.1. Lineage (GTDB taxonomy): Bacteria > Pseudomonadota > Alphaproteobacteria > Rhizobiales > Xanthobacteraceae > Rhodopseudomonas. The sequence continues at coordinate 34,036 of NZ_LJIC01000215.1, forward strand.
CGGCCTCGCGATGCCGAGAGATCAGTGCCGCGAGCTTCTCGACCACGCCTTCATACAGCGCGGTGCGCGCATAGACGCCATCGGCGCCGAGCTTGTGAAACAGATGCGCGGCGAGATGATCGAGCGGATCGACCGGCTGTGCAGCGGCCTCGGATGGGCGGAACGCGACGTTCATGCGAAGGGCCTCCTCTGTTTGTCGTTATGATCAGCCGCGCAGCGTCGCCGGCACGGCGGCCATCAGGCTGGCGGTGGCGATATTGGCGAGGATGCGATCGTTGTTGATCATCAGCGGCGCCGACAGCACGTCGCGCAGATGCCGGCCGATGGTGAAGTCGCCGTCGTTGCGATAGCCCGACAGGCCGCAGGCCCGCATCGCGCTCATCACCGTCTCGACCGCGAGCTCCGAGGCTTCGACCTTGAGCAGGTTGATGCCCGACTGGAAGTCCAGCGCGCCGAGCGCGCGCTCGTCGAATTCGGCCGCCGTGTAGGCGTCGAGATTGGCGGTGATCAGCGCGCGCAGCTTGATCAGCGAGCGCTTCGCCGCGTTGTAGTGCGCCGCCCCCGGCGGCAGCTGCCCGCCGGCGCCGCGCGCCGCCTTGCGGATGAAGGCCTGCGCGCGCTCGACCGAGGCGGCAGCGATGCCGGCCCACGCCGAGGACCACGACAGATGCGCCACCGGCGTCATCGTCTGAGCGTGAATGCGATCATACGGCTCGGCGAACACCTGCGCGGCGACGCCGTTGGCCTTCAGCTCGAAGCCGCGGCTGCAGGTGCCGCGCATGCCGAGCGTCTCCCAGCCCAGCGTCGGCCGCAGCGTGTAGTCTTCCTTGGTGAACACCACCAGCACCTGGTCGGAGGCAGCTGCGTCGTTGGCGCGGCGCGCGATGGTCATCACGCCATCGGCCTCGGCGCCGTAGGAAATCACAGTGGCGTCACGGACCAGCGAGACGGCTTCGGCGGTGACCTCGATCGCCGCGGCGCTGGCGCGGATGTTGCCGCCGTTGTTGCCTTCGGTCGTGGACGACGCAAGCAGCAGTTGCTCGTCGGCGATCCGCCGCATCAGGCGTTCGTGCCACGCGCTGCCGCGGCCGTGGCGGACCAGGCACGCCACCTTGGTCTGGTGCATGGCCACGATCATCGCGGTCGAGGCGCAGGCGCGGCCGAGCGCGTAGCACATCTCGGTGACGTCGTGGATCGTGGCGCTCTCGCCGCCGAATTCGGCCGGAATCTGCGCGCCGAGCAGGCCGTGTTCACGCGCCGCGTGGATCGCCGCGCGTGGAAACCGCGAGTCCCGGTCGACGCTGTCGGCCTCGGCGGCCGCGATCGCCGCCACCTGTGCCACGCGTTGCGACAATGGGACAGTCGCGTGCCGGAACGGAACGGTCGAGGACGTGAGGTCGCGGGCCGTGCTGTCAGTCATCATCGCCATGGCGTCGAGTCTCCCTTGAGACGGCGTGCACATCCTGATCATGCGGTGCTACGCGTGCCGACGCGGAATGCCGCCGGCGATTGCGACCGGAACGCTAGGAGCGCGGCGGCGATGCGTCGAGATGATTCAAAGTGAATCAATTTGGATTCGAAAGCGACGGTTAATCGCCGCTTGCGGCGTTCGGCGAAATCCGGGGGAATCCCGTTAGCGTTAAAATCGAAACGGCGGCTGCGGACAAACTGCACAATTGTTTTCGAAAAGTTTCTGCGATTACATCGCCTGCAATCGACAGCGCGTCCGAGCGGGATCTACACCGGCCGCGCCAGTGCAATCAGACGGAGGATGCCATGCAGCCGGGCACGGACACGGTCCGCAACACGTTGCTCGAACTGGTCGGATCGATGCTGAAGCAAAGCGCGACGCCGGGCGCACTTCGTCCTGATACACGACTGGCCGATGCCGGCTTGACCTCGATGGAGATGGTCAACCTGATGCTCGGCGTCGAGGCCGCGTTCGATTTCACCCTGCCGCAATCCGAGATCACCCCCGAGAATTTCACCTCGGTCGAAACCATCGAATGCATGGTGCTGCGTCGCCTGCAGATGCAGGCGGCGTGATCTTTCGAGCACGTCCCTACTCTCAACAGTTTCCGTAGCACATCCCAGGAGTCGCCCGATGACCGCCAATCTGATCCTCACCGCGAAAACCGATGTCGAACTGAAGCCGGCGCCGATCGAGCCGTCGTGGATCCTCGAAGGCAACCCGGTGGCGACCAACTGCACGCTGTCGCGCAGCGCAGACGGCATGGCCTCGACGATCATCTGGCAGTGCACCGAGGGCAAGTTCGAGTGGCACTACGACATCGACGAGACCATCTGCATTCTCGAAGGCTCGGTGGTGATCGAGAGCGAAGGCATGCCGGCGAAGCGCTACGGGCCCGGCGACGTGATCTTCTTCAAGGACGGCGCCAGCGCGCGCTGGCATGTCGAAGGCCACATCCGCAAGATCGCGTTCTGCCGCCGCACCCAGCCGAAGCTGTTCGGCCTCGCCATCCGCGTCTACGCCAAGCTGCGCTCGCTGCTGATGCCCTCGAGCCAGCGCCCGGTGACGTCGCTACTCGGCGCCAACTAAGCATCTCCAGTCCCCGGACGCGGCACCATAGCATTCCGCCGTGCTCCGTGCGCAGCGCAGTGCGCCGCTCTTGCGGCGTAATGCGCTGCAGATCCGGGGTCCCGGTTCGTAGGCGACCGCGAATCAACAACTAACCGGGGTCCCGGATCAGCGGCGCAGCGCTGCGCGCTCCGCCTTGTCCGGGACACGGGGCGTCTGCGCGTGGTCGACTGACGCATTCTGATAGCATCCCGGCTCAATACTCCCCCGACGTGCCCCGGACGCTGCGCAGCACGCCGCACTTCGCGGCGTGGTGCGCCGCAGATCCGGGGCCCCGGTTTCTCGAGGCCGCCGCAAAGAAAGTCACCGGGGTCCCGGATCTGCGGCGCAGCGGTTCGCGCTCCGCCTTGTCCGGGACACGGGGCGGCTACGCGTGGGCGACTGACGCATTCTGATAGCATCCCGGCTCACACTCCCCCCACGTGCCCCGGACGCTGCGCAGTGCGCCGCTCTTGCGGCGTGGTGCGCTGCAGATCCGGGGCCCCGGTTTCTCGGGCGCCATCAAGAGAGAAAGTCACCGGGCTCGCGGATCGGCGGCGCAGCGCTGCGCGCTCCGCCTTGTCCGGGACACGGGGCCGGTCTGCTATCTCCGATCGGCTCCAAAGACATTTTCTGTCGTTTCGCAGCCGCTCCCGATATTGATTTGTCGCAAAGCCGGCCGGAGCCGATTCTGGCATTTCATCATGCGAAAGTCTTATTGGAGCTTGCGGGACAGCGATGGGGTACAATCTCGGCCGGACCGGCAGACCTTCGATTCTCGCCTTGGTCTATTCGGATGGCGCCGCCGCGTGCCGCATGATTTCCGAGCTCGGCTACCGGCTGCGCGACACCGGTGTCGCCGTCGCCGGGATCGTAGCCTATCACGCCACCCGTGACGGCACCCCGCGCTGCGACATGGAGATCGAGGAACTGACCTCGCGGATCATCCTGCAACTCGCCGACGATCAGTCGCCGCAGCCGGCCGGCTGCCGGGTCGATCCGGCCGCCATGCAGGACGCCGCCGCGCTGATCAGCGCCGCGTTTCAGAAATGCCCCGAACTGCTGATCGTCAACAAATTCGGCCAGCTGGAGGCCGACGGCGGCGGCCTCGCCGACGTGATCACCGAGGCGGTGGATCTCGGCATTCCGGTGATGGTCGGCGTGCCGGAACGCCACATCGCGCGCTGGCGCGAACTCACCGGCGGCCTCGCCGACGAGGCGATGATCGACTCGCCCCGCGTCCAGCAATGGCTCGCCCGCCGCGGCCTCATCCCGCAGCGCGTCCGCGCCGGCGCCGAGACGGTGCTGAACTCGGCGGCGTGAGCGCCGCGCGTCTGAGCGCGTCGTGGGCTGCGAACCTTGAGCAGCTTTGCCTCTGAGTAATTCGGAGCTGGCGAGTTGAAGCTCTCGCCGAGAGCACGACCTCATGGTGAGGAGGCGCGAAGCGCCGTCTCGAACCATGGCCACGCGGGCGTGTCCCATCCTTCGAGACGCCCGGCTTCGCCGGGCTCCTCAGGATGAGGTCAGTGCCCGAGGAAAGGCAGCATCGCGACGATCGAGCGATGAGGCGCTGCAAGTATCCGCACTCACTCCGCCGGAGCACTTAATTTGTACGGTTACTCCGTCCAGCCCCTTACTCCGTCTTCGTCCTCTCCCCGGTCATGGCCGTGCTCGTCGCGGCCATCCACGCCTTGCCGCGCATCAACGCCCGAGACGTGGATGCCCGGGACAAGCCCGGGCATGACGAACGCTTTGATTGTGAAACAGTAACTACCCGAACTTGAACAGCACGCCGTAGCCGCCGCGGGGGTAGCTCCATTCGATGTCGCCGCCGCCTTCGGCGATCACCCGGCAGGTGCCGCATTCGACGCAGCCGTCGGGCGTCACTTCGACCTGGCCGTTGCTGTTGAGCTCGTAGCAATGCGCCGGGCAGACTTTCAGCAGCGCGAGCAATTGCGGCGACGGCTTGGTGTGCGGCTTCACCTTGATGTGGGCGTTGCCGACGTCGACCAGATAGCGGTTCTGGAACAGCTTGTCTTCGACCCGAATGGGGGCTTCCGTGGACATGATTGGCCTCTCCGATTCTGATTTCAGCTACACCGCGCTCAGCGCCACGCCCGCGCGAAGCGGAACGCGTCGCCGAACAACCCGCCCCACGACCGCGCCGAGACGAACGACTTGATCGTGGTCTTTTCCTTCTCGATCTTCGGCGTGCCGTCGACCCGCACGAAGTTCTGCAGCGCCTTGTTGATCAGCTGCGGATAGGTCAGGAAGAAGTTCTGCGACTGGATGTGCAGCAGCCCCGGCATGTCCTTGTACTTCTTCAGATCCTTGATGACGAAAGAGTCGTCCAGCATGGTCTTGTACAGCGCGAGGTTCTGCTTGGTCATCGGATCCTTGCGCGACTTGACCTGGAAGATCGCCTCGCCGGCGATCCGGCCCGACGTCATCGCCAGGTTCGAGCCCTCGCGGTGCAGCGCGTTGTTGAGCTGCGCGGCGTCGCCGACCACGACCCAGCCGTCGCCATAGAGCTGCGGGATGGCGTTGTAACCGCCTTCCGGGATCAGGTGCCCGGCATATTCCTTGACTTCCGAGCCCTCGATCAGCGGCGCAATCGACGGGTGCTTCTTGAAGCGGTCGAGCAGATCGTAGGGAGTCTCGCCGCTCTTCTGGAAGTCGGCGACCAGACAGCCGATGCCGATCGAGATCGACTCCTTGTTGGTGTAGAGGAAGCCCATCCCGGTCATGCCGGCCGAGATCGTGCCGGCGGCCTCGATCACCACGCCCTCGTCGCCCTTCAGGTTGAAGCGCGCCTCGATGGTCTCGCGCGGCAGGAAGTGCATCTCCTTCACCGCCAGCGCGACATTGTCCGGCGTCGGCCGCTCGCGCAGCTCGGCCTTGGTGCCGAGCAGGCCGTTGACGCCCTCGGCCAGCACCACGACGTCGGCGTGGACCTCGCCGCCGTCACGGTCGGTGAGCACGCCGATCACCTTGCCGTAGGCGTCCTTGACCAATTCTTTCACCGTGGTCTCGCACAGCACCACGGCGCCGGCTTCCTGCGCCCGGCTCGACAGCCATTTGTCGAACTGCGCGCGGATGATGGTGTAGCGGTTCGGCTTCTCTTCGTTGAAGTCGTCGGAGCGATGATGCAGGCCGGTGTGCGACTTGCCGTCCATCATCCAGAACCGCTGCTCGACGAGGTGGCGCTCCAGCGGCGCGTCCTCGCGGAAGTCAGGGACCAGCTTCTCCAGCATGTCGGCGTAGAGAATCGCGCCCTGCACGTTCTTCGAGCCGGGATATTCGCCGCGCTCGATCTGCAGCACCTTCAGGCCGCGCTTGGCCATGGTCAGCGCCGCGGCGTTGCCGGCCATGCCGGCGCCGACCACGATGGCGTCGAAACGTTCTTCGATCATGGCAGCCTCCTGTTAGCTCGCGATCCGGTCGCGGGTGTGCGCAGACAGCCGCTTGCGGAACGCTTCGGTCAGCGCCGGCAGCAGCCGGATCGCATCGGTGACGAGAGCGAGATGGGCGAAGTCGAAGATCGGCGCGTTCTTGTCGGTGTTGATCGCGACGATCAGATCCGAGCCGTCGACGCCGACGCGGTGCTGGATCGCGCCGGAGATGCCGGCCGCGATGTACAGCTTCGGCCGGATGGTCTTGCCGGTCTGGCCGATCTGGCGATCGGCCGAGACCCACCCCTTCTGCACCAGCGGCCGCGAGCAGCCATATTCGGCGCCGAGCACGCCGGCGAGCTGACGGACCAGCTGGAAGTTTTCCGGCGAGTTGAGGCCGAGGCCGCCGGCCACCACGATGTCGGCATAAGCGAGGTTCGAGGTCGCCTTGTCGCGATCCGGCACGAAAGCCAGGATCTTGGTGACGATGTCGGCCTCGACCAGCCCGAGCGGAAATTCGATGACGCGGCCGACCGGCTTCTCGACCCGGTCGGGCATCGACATCACCCGCGGCCGCACCGTCGCCATCTGCGGCCGGAAGTTCAGCGTGTAGATCGTGCACAGCAGCGAGCCGCCAAAGGTCGGACGGGTCGCGGCGAGCGAATTGTCGCTGTCGACCTCGAGCTCGGTGCAGTCCGCGGTGAGGCCGGTGAGCAGCGTGGTCGCCACCGCGCCGGCGAGGTCGCGGCCGAGCGTGGTGGCGCCGAGCAGCAGGATCTCCGGCTTGTAGGTGTTGACCAGATCGGTCAGCGCCTTGGTGTAGGACTCGTTGCGATAATCGGTCAGCACGTCGTCGGCGCAGACATAAGCGAGGTCGGCACCGTAGCAGAACGACTCCGCCACCGCGGCCTGGGTCGCCTCGCCCTTCGGGCCGATCACCACGGCGGCGAGCTGGACGCCGAGCTTGTCGGCGAGCCGGCGGCCGGAGCCCATCAGCTCCCACGACACCGGATGCACGTGGCCGCGCTCCTGCTCGATGAAGACCCAGACGTGCTTGTAGGCCTTGAAGTGCTCGGGCAGCTCCTTCTTGGCGGAGGCGCGTCCGGCGGGCTGCGGTGCAGGCTTGGCTGGCTGACTCATCGGAACGGCTTTCTATTGAGAGGTGTCAGAACCCGCGGGCCAGCTCGAACATGTCGGCTTCGAGCTTGGGGCGGAGCTTGAAGATTTCGTCGATCAGCGCCTCGGCCGGCGGCTGGCCGGCGGCCTCGACGACCTTGGCCTTCTCGGCGCGCGGCGTCGGCGCAAACACGCGCTTCACCACGGTCGGCGAGCCGCGCAGGCCGCATTTCGAAATGTCCTCGACGCCGGCATCCTGCGCGCTCCACTTCACCACCTCGGCACGGGCGGCGTTCAGCGCGTTCTGCATCGAGCCGCGGCGCACCTGGTTGGTGCCTTCCAGCATGGTGATCAGGCACGGCAGATTGCTGCGCAGCACCTGCACGCCGCCTTCGGAGCGCCGCTCGACCTCGATGGTGCGGCCGGCGAGATCCACCGACGACACCTTGGAGACGTAAGTGAGCTGCAGGAAGTCGAGCCGCTTGCAGATGCCCGGGCCGACCTGCGCGGTGTCGCCGTCGATGGTCTGCTTGCCGGTGAACACGATATCGGGCGCCCCGAAAGTCGCGCCGATCTTGCGGATCGCGGCGGCGAGCGCGTAGCTGGTCGCCAGCGTATCGGCGCCGGCGAAGAAGCGGTCGGTGAGCAGCACCGCGCGGTTGGCGCCGAAGGTCAGCGCCTTGCGCAAGGAGTCCTCGGCCGAGGGCGGCCCCATGGTCAGCACCGTGACCTCGCCGCCCAGCTGATCGCGCAGCCGCAGCGCCTCTTCGAGCGCGAACAGATCATAGGGATTGATGATCGTCGGGACGCCCTGGCGCATGATCGTGTTGGTGACCGGATGCACGCGGATCTGCGCCGAGTCCGGGACCTGCTTGATACAAACGACGATATGCATGATGTGCTCCGCACTAAGCTGACACCAAGCTATCAGCAAGGGCCGTACCAACTTCGCGCGCCGCGGGATTCATGCGGAAAAGCAAGGTGTTGGACGATCCGCGTCGCCTCGCCGGGCGATTTCGCCATGACGGCGATCCGACAAGTGTGACACTTGTCAGGAAGGCGACAGCGGGTTGAATGAGAACTTGAACGTCGAATGACGCGGGCAAAACAGCCCGACCACCTGCACTGAGTCCTCATCCTGAGGAGCCCGGCGCAGCCGGGCGTCTCGAAGGATGGGGCCACACAGCACGCGCGGCCATGGTTCGAGACGGCGCTGCGCGCCTCCTCACCATGAGGATGTGCTTGGGGCAAGACGGGGATGGCCGGGCCTTCGCCGCGCCGAAGCGGCTTCGGCCGCGCAGCCGGGACGAGCCCGGCCATGACGGAGAGGTACGTATGTTCGGTGAGGTGTACGCGCCGGTTACTTCAGTGCATCCAGCGAGACGAACGCCGCCTTGCGCGGGGTTTTCGGCGCCACGGCGTCCTTGAGCACTTTGAAGACGCGCTGATCGAGCGGCGACGAGGCGACAAAGTCCGCATAGGCGCGCTCCAGCACCGCCTTGCAGCGCGCCGCGGCTTCGTCGCCCGGCAGGCCGGCGAGATCCTCGCCGGCGAGATACTGACCCATCCGACGCAGAATGTGCAGACGCGCGACATTGAGCAGCTTCGGATCGTAGGCGACGCCGAGCAGCTGGAAGAACTCCTCGGCCGAACCGGCGCGCTGCAGCTGGCCGATGATATCGGTCGATGCGGTGGTCGTGGTCGCCAGGGACGCGCTCATGTCATTCTCCTTCGCCTATGGTTAGCAACCAGCCCCTCCCCGCCGTCATTGCGAGGAGCGCAGCGACGAAGCAATCCAGCGCCGCGCACTGGGCTTCTGGATTGCTTCGCTGCGCTCGCAATGACGGGGAGAGTTTGCGCTGCATGATCTAACGCCCCTCACGCACAACTCGGCATCCGCCGGTCGCGGACTTCGCGCCAGATCGCCGTCAATGTCTCGTTGCCGACCGGGCCCTTGTGGGCGACGGCGTGGCGGCGGACGCGGGTCAGGATGCCTTGCGCCTCGTCGGCGGTCGCCGGCAGGTTGAGCCGGGCGAGCGACGAGGTGATGGCCGACAGGCCGGAATGCTTGCCGATCACGATATGGTTGGCGCGGCCGAGCAGCAGCGGGTCGAGCGACTGATAGGTGCGCTGGTCCTTGAGCAGGCCGTCGACATGGATGCCGGATTCGTGCGTGAAGACGTGCTCGCCGACGATCGCCTTGTTGAGCGGGATGGTCCGCGCCGCGGCTTCGGCGACGACGTCGGCGACATGGCGCAGTTCCGACAACACCACGCCGGTGTCGCGGCCGTAGAGTTGCTTCAGCGCCACCGCGATCTCTTCGAGCGGCGCATTGCCGGCACGTTCCCCGAGCCCGATCACCGTGACGGACGCATGGGTCGCGCCGGCCTGCACGGCCGCCAACGTGTTGGCAGTGGCGAGGCCGAGATCGTCGTGGCCGTGAAATTCGAGTTCGAGATCGGTGCCCGCACGCAGCGTGGCGAGCAATTTGAAGCTGCTGAACGGATCGAGCACGCTGAGTGTATCGGCGATGCGGAAGCGCCGCGCGCCGGACGCTTTCGCCGTGGCGATCACTTCGGCCAGAAACTCCGGATCGGCGCGCGACGAATCCTCGCCGCCGACCGCGACGTCGAGCCCCTTGTCGCGCGCGTAGCCCACCACGCGCTTCACCGTCTCGATCGCGTTACGGCGCTGGCCACCGAGCTTGGCGGCGATCTGCACATCCGACACCGGAACCGAGGCGTTGACCATCGCGACGCCGGCGGCGAGCGCGGCGTCGACGTCTTCGATGCGCATCCGGCACCATGCGATCGTGGTCAGCGGCAATCCGGCCTCGACGATGCCGCGGATCGCCGCGATCTCGTCCGGCCCCATCGCCGGCGTCCCCGCTTCGATCTCCGGCACGCCGGCCGCAGCGAGGACTCGGGCAATGGCGAGCTTCTCGGCTGCCGAGAACGCAACACCGGGCGCCTGCTCGCCGTCGCGCAGCGTGGTGTCGTTGAGCACGACGGGAAGCGAAGCAGCAGCGGCAAGATCAGACATGAGCACGCCCCAGCGCCTGCGACGCGCCCTGATTGGCACAGAACGGCGAGATCGCCCGCAGCTTGGCGATCACGCCGGGAATAACGTCGAGCGCCCGGTCGATATCCGCATTGGTGTTGTCGCGTGACAGCGAGAACCGCACGCCGCCACGCACCGCCTCCTCGGCGACATTCATCGCCAGCAGCACATGCGAGGCCTCGAACGAGCCGGTCGAACAGGCCGAGCCCATCGACGCGGCGATGCCGGCGCGATCGAGCAGCGTCACGATCGCCTCGCTGTCGATGAAGGAGAACGCGATGCTCGACGTATTCGGCAGCCGCTCGGCGCGGGCGCCGACCGCGACGCAGTGATCGACCTGCGCGAGGATCTCGCGCTCAAGCCGGTCGCGCAGTCCGCGCACGCGAATATCTTCGTCGGCCATCGCGGCGCCAGCGAGGTCGGCCGCGATGCCGAGGCCGACGATGCCGGGCACGTTCTCGGTGCCGGCGCGGCGGCCGCGCTCGTGCTGACCGCCCTTGATCTGCGGCTTGAACGGCGCGCCGCTGCGCACATACAGCGCGCCGATGCCCTTCGGCCCGTGCAACTTATGGCCGGACAGCGACAGCATGTCGATCGCGGTGGATTGCAGATCGATCGGACACTTGCCGACGGCCTGCACCGCGTCGGTGTGAAACAGCGCGCCGAATTCCTTGGCGAGTTCGGCCAGATCGGCGACCGGGTTGAGCACGCCGGTCTCGTTGTTGGCCCACATCATCGACACCAGCGCGACGCGGTCCGACAGAGCGGCGCGATAGGCCGCGATATCGAGCCGGCCCTGGCGATCGACCGGGATGACGTGAACGCGGATGCCCTTGGTCTTCTCCAGCCACGCGCACAGCGCCATCACGGCCGGATGTTCGACCGCCGTGGTGATGATCTCGCGCCGCCGCGGCATCGCCTCCAAGGCCGACAGGATCGCGGTGTTGATGCTCTCGGTGCCGCCCGAGGTGAAGATCAGTTCCTGCGGCAACGCGGCGCCGAGCAGCGCCTGCAGTTGCTCGCGGCCGCGCTTCACCGCCCGTGCCGCATGGCCGCCGAGCGCGTGCTTGGACGACGGATTGCCGAAGTAACCGGAGAAGAACGGCAGCATCGCATCGACCACACGCGGATCGGTGCGCGTCGTCGCATTGGCGTCGAGATAGACGATGTCGGCGGGCTGTCCGGCAGTTGCACTCATGACACCGGCACCACACGCAGCGGCCGGCCGATCTTCTCGGCGAGCTTGGCCTGGACGCCCGACAGCGTCACCGACGACAGCTGGCAGCCGACGCAATTGCCCGACAGCCGGACATACACCGTGTTGCCTTCGATGCCGGCGAGTTCGCAATCGCCGCCGTCGCGCTTCAGATGCGGGCGGAGTTCGTCGAGCGCCTCGGCGATCAGCGTCGCCTGCGTCGGCGCGTCGAGTTCCAGCGTCGTCGTCGCAGCCGGCGCCGCGCGCGCGGGCTCCGGCCGCGGCGTCGGCCGCAGATGCGCCGGCGCGGTCTTGGCGGAGAAGATGTTGGTGCCGGGCTGCGGCTCGCCGCGCGGCTTGAGATCGACCGCCCGCTGCGGCGTCGAGCCGAGCTGATACGCGTCATGCTTGGCGATCAGTCCGTCCTCGACCATCTCGGCATTGACGCGCGCCAGCAGGCCTTCGATCTGCTTGAAGCACGAGCTGCAGCTTCCGGCCGCCTTGGTGTACTGTGTCACCTGCTCGATGCTGGTGAGCCGGTTAAAGCGAATGGTGCGCTCGATCATCATCTGGCTGACGTCGAGGCATTTGCACGACGGCGTCGCCTCCCCCTCGCGTAGCACCGGCCCGCCGCGATACGACGCGATCGCGCGCTGCAGCGCCTCGTAGCTCATCACCGCGCAATACATCCGCTCCGCCGGCAGGCCGCCGACAGCGTCCGCGATATCGGCCGCGCTGATTGCCGCCGCCTCGTCGAGCGTCTTGCCGTTCAGCAACTCGGTCGTCGCCGAGGCCGCAGCGATCGCCGCGCTGCAGCCGAACGCCTGGAAGGTCGCGCGGTCGATGCGACTCGTTCGCGGATCGATCCGCAACATCAGCTTGACCGCATCACCCCACCGCAGGGTACCGAACGAGCCGACCGCGTTGGCCAGCAGCAGCACTTCGGCATTGCGCGGACGGACGAAGTGGTCGTCGAGCCTGTCGAGATTGCTAAGCATGACCAACAACTCCTGCCTGAAGTTTGCCTCAGCTTTGCCTCAACCAAACGACTTGCCGCAGCCGCATTTGTTCTCGGCATTGGGGTTGTCGAAGGTAAAGCCGGAGCCTTCCAGGCTCTCGACGAAGTCGATCGTCATACCGCTCAGCAGCGGCTGCGAATCCGGGTCGACAAATACCCGGACACCGGCGGCTTCGACCACCGCATCATCATCTCGCGGCGCGGGATCGAGACCGATCAAGTACTTGTAGCCGGCGCACCCGCCCGCCTCGACCATGACCCGCAGTCCCCCCTCGGTCTTGCCCGCCCGCGACATCGCGGCCTTTACGGCATTCCCGGCTTGTTCGGTCAGAATGATCATGATCGGCTCCTTGCGTTGGGTCCGACATGAGGGATTGCAACCGCTGTGCCACGCCGAAGGGTTCTGCTAAGCAATTGGCATGACTTGCGATTATTTAGCGTCCGACAAATGTCGGAGGTCCGACAAGGTCGCGAAGCGGACGCTTTCCGACAATGGCTCGCAGCTAATCAGTCGTCTGGGAGCCACAAGCACCGCTCTTTACCCTCCCCTGGAGGGGGAGGGTCGGCACGTAGGCCGCGCAGCGGACTACGTGACGGGGTGGGGTGAGACCCGGGCACTGCGGATGAACTCTTCGCCACCCCCCCCCCCCCCCCCCCCC
>NZ_LJIC01000216.1 GCF_001295845.1 Rhodopseudomonas sp. AAP120
CGGGCACCGGCTCGCCCGCCAGCGTCTGCTCCCAATCAAGCCGGTGCAGTCCTACCACCAGACGCTTTTCCGCCTGGCGCCAGACGATGTCGCCGGTTTCGACCCGCGCGTCCTGGACATGGGCGGAGATCACCGCGAGGTCGTCGGGGTCGAGTGCGATCAGTTTCAACTCACCCACAGCATCCCCCGCGTCGGCACTCACCCGCTGATACGTTCGATCGTGGCGCCGCAGGCCGACAGCTTTTCTTCCAGCCGCTCGAAGCCGCGATCGAGATGATAGATGCGGTTGACCATGGTCTCGCCGTCGGCGGCGAGCGCCGCGATCACCAGCGACACCGAGGCGCGCAGATCGGTCGCCATCACCGGCGCGCCGCGCAGCTTGGAGACGCCGTCGATCGTCGCGGTCTCGCCGTCGAGCGAGATCTTGGCGCCGAACCGCGCCAGTTCCTGCACGTGCATGAAGCGGTTTTCGAAGATCGTCTCGGTGATGTGCGAGGCGCCTTTGGCGCGGGTCATCAGCGCCATCAGCTGTGCTTGCAGATCGGTCGGGAAGCCCGGGAACGGCGCGGTCGTCACCGTCACCGGGCTGATGCCGGCGCCGTTGCGGGAAACCTTGATGCCGTCGTTGTTCGGCGTGATGCTGACGCCGGCCTCGGTCAGCACGTCGAGCGCCGCTTGCAGCAACTCCGGCCGGGCGCCGGAGAGCTGAACCTCGCCGCCGGTCATCGCCACCGCCATCGCATAGGTGCCGGTCTCGATCCGGTCCGGCAGCACGGTGTGGCGCGCGCCGTGCAGCTTGGCGACACCCTCGATCAGGATGCGCGGCGTGCCGGCGCCGGTGATCTTGGCGCCCATCTTGTTGAGGCAGCCGGCGACGTCGGCTATCTCCGGCTCGCAGGCGGCGTTGGAGATGATGGTGCTGCCCTTGGCGAGCGTCGCGGCCATCAGCGCGACGTGCGTGCCGCTGACCGTGACCTTGGGAAATTCAATGGTGGCGCCCTTCAGCCCACCGGGCGCCTTGGCGATCACATAGCCGCCGTCGATCGAGATTTCGGCACCGAGCTTCTCCAGCGCCATGATCAACAGGTCGACCGGCCGGGTGCCGATGGCACAGCCGCCGGGCAGCGACACCTTGGCCTCGTGCATCCGAGCTAGCAGCGGCGCCACCACCCAGAAGCTGGCGCGCATCTTCGAGACGAGCTCGTAGGGCGCCGTGGTATCGATGATGTTCTTCGCCGAGATGTGCAGGGTCTGGCCCTGATATTCGTGGTCGCCGGGCCGCTTGCCGGCCGCCATGATGTCGACGCCGTGATTGCCGAGGATGCGCTGCAGCAGCGCGACGTCGGCGAGGCGCGGAACATTGTCCAGGATCAGGGTCTCGTCGGTCAGCAGCGCGGCGATCATCAGCGGCAGCGCGGCGTTCTTGGCGCCCGAAATCGGGATGGTGCCGTGCAGCTTGTTGCCGCCGATAATCCGAATGCGATCCATGCCGATTCCCGCTTTTGAGCCGTGTTCATATACGGCAGAACCGCCGTCCGTGGCAAAAGCGTGGAATTTGAGGCGATTTCATGAGCCTCAGCCGTGCTGCTGAGCAGATTTGCGCCCCCGGCGGGCGAATCGGCGGCGCGGGGGCGCCGCCGCGGGTCAGCAGGCGACGCGGTTCACCAACGCGGGTCACCATAGGTGCGATAATCGCGGTGCCGGGGCTCACGGAATGCGGCGCGCGGATTGACGATACAGTCGGCCAGGCGCCCCGAGGCCGCCGCGCGGCACTGCCGATAGGATGCGTAGTTGCAGTCGCCCGGATAGCCGTAGCCCGGCGACGTCAGGCAATAGGCATAATCGCGAGCCTGCGCCGCGGTGCCGCCGAACAGGCTCGCACCGGCAATCGCCGTCGCGGCCGCGACGGCCGCCAGGGCACGACGCGATATCGGATTGTTCAAAGCTTGTTTCATGAGTGTCTCCGTCGTGAATTGCCGAAACAATCCGGTTTGGCCACCGTCGTTCCTGTGCCGCAGGCTGCCTGCTCTTCCTACGCGCTTCGTGTTCCGATGCAAACCGCGCTCGGCGGCGTGCGGCTTTTCCGGCGATCTGATGTTCCGTCGGAACGGTGCGCCGTGGCGGCCGTTTTCATATCAGTGCAACCGCACGATGCGAGGCCGGCCCCGCCGCGCTTCGATCGATAATTTCCAGAGGAGTTTTCATGAACTCGCGAATGACCAAGATCGCCGGTGCCGCCGCTGCGGCGCTGCTGGCCACCACCCTCGCCGCTTCGGCGCAAGGCCAGACCGATACGCGCGGCAACGCGATGGGCTCGCAGCATGTCGGCAATGGCGGCAGCATGGAGCGCGGCACCATGGCGCCGGCCCCCGGCACCACCACCGGCGCCGCCGGCAGCATGAATGGTGCCAACCATCCGACGCCGTCGTCCACCCAGGGCGACGTCGGTCCGGGCGGCAACAACAACGGCACGCGGACCGGCCCGGCGCGCTGACCGCTCGCCTCATCGAGTACGCAAAGGCCCCGGCTCAGCCGGGGCCTTTTTCTTGCTGCGCCGGGCGCAATCTCAGGCGCGCACGTAGCTCGAAATGGGGCGATAGCGGCGCAGCGCCGCGATGATCACCACGACGAAGAACAGCAGCGCGGCGCCCTGCGCCGCGAGAAACGGCGGCTCGTTCTGGTTCGGCGCCAGATCGCGCAGCACGGTGACTTTCTGAAACAGCTGCACGATCAGCACGAAGACGTTGAGATACAGCGACAGCAGCGCGGTGATCACATAGGCCGGACGCCACGGCCCGGCGAGCCTGCCGACATACAGCGCCACCACCGCGACCGCGAGCAGCACCAGCGAGATGATGCCGACGATGTGCGACGGCAGCAGTTGGAAGAACGGAAACAGAAAACCGGTCGCGCTGGTCAGGATCGTGGTCGCCAGAAACAACGCCGTCCACCCCGGCAGCGGCTTCGAGATCAGCAGGCCGACCATCGCGATCAGGCCGGCGGCAATTCCGATCAGGCTGATAATGACATGGATCAGCGTGAACGTCGTCAAATCCAATCCAAGAACCATCGCCCGCTCCTGCAATTGACTATCAGTATCGTATGATAGTCATCATGCAGCACAAGCCGGCGCTTGTCACGCCGGAATGATCAGCACCGCGTGCCCAGCGCGTAGCCTCGGCACGACACTGCGATTGCGCCACCCCCGAGCCGCAGCGCGCTCCCTCTCCCGCTTGCGGGAGAGGGCTGGGGTGAGGGC
>NZ_LJIC01000217.1 GCF_001295845.1 Rhodopseudomonas sp. AAP120
GGGGGGGGGGTGAGCCGCGGGCAGAGCGGATGAACTCTTCGCCACCCCACCCCGCTCGCTGACGCGCGCGACCCTCCCCCTCCAGGGGAGGGTGGTCATCGCGGCTCCCGCTTGCTTTCATCGGCTATAATCCCTGCTGTCATGCCGGAACGGCCAAGCCGGTTGCCTGCGCTAGCGGCGGGCTCTATCACGAGCGGACCGAACTCCGCTGGGCCGTTATGCGCTTCGCTTCCCTGATCATCGAACTGATCCGCGCCCGGCCGCGGCTGGTGTTCTGGCTGGTGGTGTCGGCGCAGGCGCTGCTGTGGGTGCTGGCGCCGGTGCTGTTCTTTGCCAGCCCGCCGGGCAATCTCGCCACCGTGCTCGCCTACGGCCACGAGTATCAGGTCGGCACCGACCTCGGTCCGCCGCTGGCATTCTGGCTGGCCGACATCGCGTTCCGCGCCGCCGGCGGCCACATCATCGGCGTGTATGTGCTGGCGCAGCTCTGCTTCGTCGTCACGTTCTACGCGCTGTTCAAGCTCGCGCGCAGCATGGTCGGCGCGCAGCATGCGGTGATCGCGGTACTGCTGACCTCGACCATCACCGCCTTCGCCGAACCCGGCGTCGAGTTCGGACCGCTGGTGCTGGCCCGGCCGCTGTGGGCGCTGGTGCTGTGGCACGGCTGGGAGGTGATCGGCCGCGGCCGCCGCAGCGCCTGGTTCGCGCTGTCGATCGAGATCGGCCTGCTGCTGCTGACGACGGTGGCGGCGCCTGTCCTGTTGCTGTTGCCGATCGGTTTCGCGCTCGCCACGGCGCGTGGCCGCCGGGCGCTGTGGTCGCTCGATCCGCTGTTCGCCCTGCTGGTGGTGGCGGTGCTGGTGCTGCCTTACGGCATCTGGCTGATGCGCGCCGATCTGTTCGCGCTGCCGCCGCTCCCCGCACCGGCCGATCTCGCGCCGCGCGCGTGGCTGGGGGCGGGATTGCTCGGCGGCCTGGTGCTCGCAGCCGGCGGCGTCGTGCTGCTGGTGCTGCTCAATACGCGGCGGTTCGATCCGCGGCCGGACGATGCGCCGTCGGTGCTGCGCGCCCCGGTCGACCCGCTGGCGCGGCGCTATGTTTACGTCTTCGCGCTGGCGCCGGCGCTGCTCGGCTGCATCGCGGCCGGCGTGTTCGGGCTGCCGCACGTGATCGGCGGGCCGGGCATCGCGCTATTGATGGTCGGCCTCGCGGTGGTGATGGCGACCGGCGACGTGATCCCTCTGCGCCGGCAGCGCGTGCTGCGCACCGCCTGGGCGGCGCTGGTCGCGGCGCCGGCGGCGGTGGTGATGCTGGGCGCGATCGTGCAGCCCTGGCTGAGCCCGACCAGCCTGCCGACATCGCTGCCCGCCAAGGACATCGCGCGTTATTTCGGCGAGAGCTTCGAACGCCGCACCGGCCGTCCGCTGCCTGCGGTGGCGGGCGATCCGGAATTGGCCGGGCTGATCGCGATGGGCGCGTCACGGCCGCATCTGTTCCTCGACGCGACGCCGTCGCGCACGCCGTGGGTGACGGCCGAGAGCTTCAGGGAGCACGGCGGCATCGTGGTCTGGCGCGCCGCCGACACCGCCGGCAAGCCGCCGCCGGACATCGTGGCGCGGTTTCCCGAGATCGTGCCCGAACTGCCGCGCCCGTTCGACCGGTTGATCAACGGCCGTCAGCCGCTGCTGCGCATCGGCTGGGCGATCGTGCGGCCGCACGGGCGTTGACCGCGCCTACAGTTCCACGTCCAGCGACAGCATATAGACTCGCGGCGTGCCGAGCGCGAAGGTGCCGAACGACGCGACGCCGGCCCAGTAATCGGTGCCGCCGACGTTCTGCACCGTGCCGCGGAACGTGGTCTTGCGGCCTTCGATGTAAGTGACGTAGCGCGCGCCGAGATCGACGCGGGTCCAGGCCGGCAGCATTTGCGTGTTGCTGCCGTTGACGAACTGCCGGCCGGTGTGGACCACGGTGCCGGTCAGCGTCGTGCCGGCCAGCATCGGCAGGTCCCATTCGCCCGTCATGTTGATCTGCACGCTCGGCACGCCGATCGGCGTCTTGCCGATATTCGCGACGGTCGCGGTCTGCGTCACTTCGCCGTCGAACAGCGTCACGCCGCCGACGGTGCGGACGCCGGGCGCGATCTCGCCGAACAGGCTGAGCTCGGTGCCGCGCACGCGCTGCTCGCCGCTGGCCGAATAGAGGCCGTTGTTGAGGTCGCCGTTCGGCTTGGTGATCTGGAAGAACGCCAGCGTCGCACCGATCCGGCCGAGGTCGAGCTTGGCGCCGGTCTCGTATTGCTTGGTGCGGTAGGGCGCCAGCACTTCGCCGGAATTGCGCGCGGTGAGCGGCGCAGTGTCGCCGCGGCTGAGGCCCTCGATGAAATTGGCGTAGAGCGACAGATGCTCGATCGGTCGCACCACGATGCCGGCCATCGGCGTGGTCGCCGACTTGTCGTAGGACGAGGTTTGCGCCCCGGTGGTGGTCGAGAAGTTGTGCGCGATCACCTGTTGCTGCCGCACGCCAAGGGTCAGCATTACGCGGTCGTTCAGCACCGACATCGTATCGGCAAGCGCGACGCCATTGAGCGTGGTGTCGGACAGCCGCGGCTTGAACGACGGAATGGTGTAGCTCTGCTCGGGCTGCAGCACCGGTGTGTAGATGTTGGACAGATACGCCTTGCCGGCCGGCAGCGCGCGATACTGCTCGTCCTGATAATGCGACGCCTGCAGCACGACGGCGTGCTGCACGAAGCCGGTGTCGAATTTGGCGCGGACACCGCCGTCGACGGTGAAGCGGTTGACGTCGAGATTGTAGTATTGCGGCGTGGTCGAGGTGTCGCCGCGGGCATTGATGATGTTCGGCAGGCCGAAGAACCGCTCGGCGTTGGTCTTCGAGCCGCCGATATTGCCGAACACGGTGACGCTGTCGCTGAGATCGAATTCGTTCTTCCACAGCACCGAGGATTCGCGAATGTTCGACCATTCCCACGACTGCGTGAGGTTGTTGGTCGCGTTCGGCGCGGTCGGGATCTGCAGCCCGCTGGAGATCGTGAACGGCCGCACCGGCGCCTTGATGTGTTCGTTCTGGGTGAAGCCGTACAACCAGGTGCGATAGCGTTCGCCCTGATAGTCGAACGCCAGCGAGCCGACCTGCAGCCGATCCGACTGATGATCGATCGCGGTGCCGCCGCCGCCGATCCGGCCGTTGAAGCGCAGGCCGAATTCGCGCTGATCGCCGAACCGCCGCGCGACGTCGACATTGGTGCTGACGAAGCCGTTCGACACATAGCCGACGCCGATGCGGCTGAGATCGGCCTCGGCGCGCTTCGGCACCACGTTGATCACGCCGCCGACGCCGCCGTTCGGCGACACGCCGGACAGCATCGCGGCCGGGCCTTTGAACACTTCGATCCGCTCGACATAGTCGTTGAAGGTGCGGAAGTTCGGCGCAACCCCGTAGACGCCGTCGAACGCGACCTCGCCCGAGGTGCCTTCGGCGATCGGGAAGCCGCGGATGTAGAACGAATCGACCATGCCGCCGACCGGGCTGGTCACGCGCACCGACGGATCGAGCAGCAGCGCGTCGGCGACCGTCGAGGCCTGCTGATTGCGGATCGCATCGTTGGTGTAGCTCGCGGTGGCGAACGGCGACTTGAACGTGTCGGCATTGCCGAGCATGCCGAGCCGGCTGCCGCGGGCAACCTGGCCGCCCGCGAACGCCGCGGGCCGTTTCGCGTCGGAGGCCGTGCTGGGCTGCACGAGGGCGGCGGCTGCCGGCTGAGCGGGAGGCGGTGCGGCGCGGGTGGTTTGCCGTCGCGCGGCTGCGCCGCCGCTGCGACGAGCCACCACCGGCTTGGCGCGCGCCGCGCGCGGCGCATCCACCGACACCGGCGGCAGCATCGCGCCCGACGCGGGTGCGGACTGGGCATGTGATGCGGACGGCGCGGCCGTCAGCGATGCGAAGAGGACAAGCAGGCTCACGCCGCCAAGCGCTCGGCAACGATACATGGACAATCCTGATACTGGCCGGAGTCGGCGCGGTGAGACTTGATAGTTCGCTGTGAGCGCAACCATCGGAGAACAGGTTCACGGTGACGGTTGTCGCCGCTCCACCATCGGGCAGCGTTCATCACGCGCCCGAGCGCACGCTCGGGCGTTGGTGATGCTGATCGGCGAGGACACTCTGCAGCGGTGGCCCCGAACGAAACGACACCTGCATCCGGTGAATAGGAGCCCGAGCGCCGCCTCGGTCGTCTTCCGACGAACTCATCGTTGTTCCAGCCCCGCAGCTTTGATGCGGTAGCAAGGTACGATCGTCAATCAGCCGGAACCCAGACTAGATAGTTTCTATCTTTTGAAACGGGCGGAGTGGCCCCGTCCTTCGAGACGCCCGGCTTGGCCAGGCTGCTCAGAGCCTGGCCGGAAATTCGATCCGTGAAATGCGGCTCGAATGTCGTCATTGCGAGGAGCGAAGCGACGAAGCAATCCAGGGGTTCGTGCGCGGCGCTTATGGATTGCTTCGCTTCGCTCGCAATGACGGAAAACGCAGACTGATTTTGGGTCGGGCGATATCGCTTCGATGAGGAAATCGAGCAGCTCTAATTCGCCGCCTTGCCGGGCAAGGCTTCGAGCGCCTGCGCCACCGCGCGCAAATCCATCCACGTCATGCGTTTGTACGCCGGCGAGCGCAGCAGATAGGCGGGATGGAATGTGGCGATCGCCCGGATCGTGCGAGTGCCGGTGTTGTAGTCGGTCCAGCGCCCGCGCGACTTCATGATGCCCTCGCGCGTCTGCAGCAGCGTCTGCGTCGCCGGATTGCCCAGCGTCATCACGATGTCCGGGTTCACCAGCTCGACCTGACGCTGGATGAAGGGCAGGCAGATCTGGATCTCCTGCGGCGTCGGCGTGCGATTGCCCGGCGGCCGCCACGGGATCACGTTGGCGATGTAGACCTTGCTGCGGTCGAGCCCGATGGCGGCGAGCATCAGGTCGAGCAGCTTGCCCGAGCGGCCGACGAACGGCCGCCCTTCGATGTCCTCGTCGCGGCCGGGCGCTTCGCCGACCAGCATCAGCCGCGCCTGCGGGTTGCCGTCGGCGAACACCAGCCGAGTCGCCGTCGCTCGCAGCGCGCATCCGTCGAACTGTTCCATCAATGCGCGCAACGCGTCGAGCGTCGGCGCCGTCGCGGCCGCCTCGCGTGCCGACACGATCGCGGCCTCGGGCGAGGGCGGCGTGGCGCCGAGGCGCGGCGCGGGCGATGGCTGCGCACGCCTGGATTCTTCGCGCGCCGGGGCTTCGCGTGGCTCGGTCTGGACCGGCGCGGCGATCTCCTCGTCCAGCAGCCGGTTCACCGGCTCGTCGTTGAGCGCGCAGTCCACCCCGGCGTCGAGGTAGAACGCCAGCAATTGTCGCAGGCTCGGCGCAGGTTCAGGCGTCATGGACTTGGCGATCGATGCGGGAGGGGAAGGCGACCAGACGGTGCCGAAGGTTTCGCACAGCGAACTGTGCCCGAGAAAAACGCGGCATGAAAGCCGGAACGATGGGGCGGCAGGTACATTTGGGTGGTTGTCCTTCCGGGAAAAATAAGAAAGAACACCGGCTGGAAACGTTCAAGACTGTCCCTGCGAGAAAATAGATGAGCGACGAAACGCTACCGCCCCGCGAATCGATGGAATTCGACGTTGTGATCGTGGGTGCGGGTCCTTCGGGGCTGGCTTCGGCCATTCGCCTGAAACAGCTCAACCCGGAGCTGTCGGTGGTCGTGGTCGAGAAGGGCTCGGAAGTCGGCGCGCATATCCTCTCCGGTGCGGTCATCGACGTGACGCCGCTCGACAAGCTGATGCCGGGCTGGCGCGAGGACGAGAGCTGCCCGCTCAAGACCCATGTCGAGGACGACCATTTCTACGTGATGACGTCGGACAAGGCCTTCAAGGTGCCAAACATCATGGTGCCGCCGATGCTCGACAATCATAAGAACTTCATCGGTTCGCTAGGTGACCTGTGCCGCTGGCTCGGGCCGAAGGCCGAGGAACTCGGCGTCGAGATCTATCCGGGCTTTGCGGCGAGCGAAGTGCTGTACGGCGACAACGGCGAAGTCCGCGGCATCGCCACCGGCGACATGGGCATCGGCCGCGACGGCCAGCCGAAGGATTCCTACACCCGTGGCATGGAGCTGCTCGGCAAGTACACGCTGTTCGCCGAAGGCGCGCGTGGCAGCCTGTCGAAGCAGCTGATCGCCAAATACAAGCTCGACAAGGACAGCGACCCGCCGAAATTCGGCATCGGCCTGAAGGAAGTCTGGGAGATCGATCCGGCGAAGCATCGCAAGGGCCGGATCGCGCATTCGTTCGGCTGGCCGCTCAGCAACAATGTCGGCGGCGGCTCGTTCCTGTATCACTACGGCACCAATCTGGTGGCGGTCGGCTTCGTCGTGCATCTGAATTACGACGATCCTTATCTGTCACCGTTCGATCAGTTCCAGAAGTTCAAGACGCACCGTTCGGTGGCGCCGATCTTCGAGGGCGGCAAGCGCATCTCCTACGGCGCGCGCGCCATCACCGAGGGCGGCTGGCAGTCGGTGCCGCGCCTGACCTTCCCGGGCGGCGCGCTGGTCGGCTGCGCCGCCGGCTTCGTCAACGTGCCGCGCATCAAGGGCGTCCACAACGCGATCGGCTCGGGCATGCTGGCGGCCGAGCATATCGCCGCGGCGCTGGCGGCCGGCCGCAGCAACGACGAGGTCGCGAGCTACGAGGAGTCCTGGCGCGATTCCGCGATCGGCCGCGATCTGTTCCGGATTCGCAACGTCAAGCCGCTGTGGTCGAAGTTCGGCACCGCGGTCGGCGTGGTGCTGGCCGGCTTCGAAATGTGGTGCTCGACTTTGGGCTTCTCGGTGTTCGGGACGCTGTCGCACGGCAAGCCGGACAAGTCGACGCTCGA
Source organism: Rhodopseudomonas sp. AAP120 (assembly GCF_001295845.1). Classification (GTDB taxonomy): domain Bacteria; phylum Pseudomonadota; class Alphaproteobacteria; order Rhizobiales; family Xanthobacteraceae; genus Rhodopseudomonas. The sequence goes on from NZ_LJIC01000217.1 coordinate 6,939, forward strand.
TCCCGCCAAGTCGCACCAGCCGCATCCCGGCCCGAAGCCGGACGGCAAGCTGACCTTCGACCGGCTGTCCTCGGTGTTTCTGTCGAACACCAATCACGAGGAAGACCAGCCGGTGCACCTGAAGGTCGCCGACATGGAGCTGCAGAAGAAGTCGGAGCACGACGTCTTCGCCGGCCCGTCGGGCCGCTATTGCCCCGCAGCGGTGTATGAGTGGGTCGAGGAGCCCACCGGGCCGCGCTTCGTCATCAATGCGCAGAACTGCGTCCACTGCAAAACCTGCGACATCAAGGATCCGAACGGCAACATCACCTGGGTCCCGCCCGAAGGCGGTGGCGGACCGAATTATCAGGGCATGTAAGAAGGTCTTCGACCACGAGGACGTGAGCGGTCGCGCGGCCTAACGCCGGCGCCGGTCACGATCCTGCCATGTTGCCACCGTCTCAATCCGATCGAGGGCCGTGCCGCGACACTTTGCGGGGCGGCCGGTGCGATGCGTGCCGGGGGCCGATCCTTGCGGTTGGGCGCCAAAACCGGCATTGTCATCGGCCAGACGCTGCCGGCTCGGCGGCCGGGACATCCGAGCCCTTTCCTGGAGCTAGGCAACTTGATGCTTCTTCATCGATTCCGTCGCTCGATGGCTGTCGCCCTGACTGTGGCGGCTCTGCCGCTCGCCGGCCAGGCGATGGCGCAGACCCCGGATCATCCGGCCGACAACGCCGCACAGTTTCCGAGCAGCCAGGATCTGCGGTCGATGACCACGGCCGGCAGCTATCTGGCGGCCCGCCACGCCAGCGTCGAACGCGATGCGGCCGCCGCGGCGGCGTTCTACCGCTCCGCCCTGCGCACCGATCCGAAGAACAACGAGCTGCTCGACCGCGCCTTCATCGCCTCGCTGGCGGAAGGCAACATCGAGGAGTCGGTCAAGCTCGCCGATCGCATCCTCAAGATCGACAAGACCAATCGCGTGGCACGCCTGGTGCTCGGCGTCCGCGATCTCAAGACCAAGAAGTACGCCTCGGCGGTCCAGAACATCAACCTGTCGGTGCGCGGCCCGATCACCGATCTGGTCGCCACGCTGCTGTCGAGCTGGGCGATGGAAGGTGCCGGCGACGTCAAGGGCGCGGTGGCGAATATCGACAAGCTGGCCGGCCCCGAATGGTATCCGATCTTCAAGGATCTGCATTCCGGCATGATCCTCGAACTCGCCAACAAGCAGAAGGACGCCGGCGCGCGGTTCGAGCGCGCCTACAAGCTCGACGATTCGGCGCTGCGGGTGATGGACGCCTATGCGCGCTGGCTGTCGCGCAACAAGGACGAGGCGGCGGCCGCCGCCGTCTACGAGAACTTCGACAAGAAACTGTCGCGCCATCCGCTGGTGATCGACGGTCTGCGCGAAGTGCGTGCGGGCAAGAAGCTGTCGCCGCTGGTCGATAGTCCGCAGGCCGGTGCCGCCGAGGCGCTGTACGGCATCGGCGCGTCGCTGACCCGCCGCGGCGGCGAAGATCTGGCGCTGGTCTATCTGCAGCTCGCGCTCTATCTGCAGCCGGATCATGCGCTGGCGCTGCTGGCGCTCGGCGACCTCTACGAGTCGGTGAAGAAGCCGGCGATGGCCGTGAAGGTCTATGAGCGCGTCCCGGCGAGTTCGCCGCTGAAGCGCAATGCCCAGATCCAGCTCGCCACCGATCTCGACGCGGTGGATCGCAGCGAGGACGCGATCAAGATCCTGAAGACGGTGATCGCCGAGGACAACAAGGACCTCGAGGCGATCATGGCGCTCGGCAATATCGAGCGCGGCCGCAAGAAATTCGCCGACTGCGCGGTGACCTACTCGCAGGGCATCGACGCGCTGACCGGCGCCGAGAAGAACAGCTGGGTGTATTACTACTTCCGTGGCATCTGCGAGGAGCGCTCCAAGCAGTGGGCCAAGGCCGAAGTCGACATGAAGAAGGCGCTGTCGATGCAGCCCGAGCAGCCGCACGTGCTGAACTATCTCGGCTATTCCTGGATCGACCAGGGCATCAACCTCGACGAAGCCATGAAGATGATCAAGCGGGCCGTGGATCAGCGTCCCGACGACGGTTACATCGTGGATTCGCTCGGCTGGGCTTACTATCGCATCGGCAACTACGAAGAAGCGGTCAAGACGCTGGAGCGGGCGATCGACCTGAAGCCCGAAGATCCGACCATCAACGAGCATCTCGGCGACGCCTATTGGCGCGTCGGCCGCACGCTGGAAGCCCGCTTCCAGTGGGCCCATGCCCGCGACCTCAAGCCCGATCCGGACGAACTGCCGAAGATCGAGGCCAAGCTCGCCAACGGCCTGCCCGACGACACCTCGTCGGCCGCGGCGGCCGAGAAGAAGAAGGAAGACGGCAAGGGCGGCTAGCCGCCCTGCCGCCGGCTGCCGCTTCGGCGCGCTGCTCTGGCGCGAGCGGGCCGACGCAGCAGGCGCTGCAGCCATGCTCCCGATGGATTGGGCACAAAGGCTGGATTGCGTCGTCGCCGCGGCTGTGGTCGGACGGCGCATCCGGAGCTTTCGACGGTTGTGATGATGGGCTGGGGGGCCTTCATTGAGTAACGGTTCTGCGATCACGTTGAGCGATCTGGCGCGTGCCAAGGTCAATCTCACGCTGCGCGTCGTTGGGCGGCGGGTCGACGGCTATCACGACCTCGAAAGCGTGGTGGCGTTCGCCGACTGCGCCGACCGCCTGACGCTGCACCCGGGGGAAGACCTCGGCCTCGTCACCGTGGGGCCGGGCGCGCAGGACTGCGGCGACACTGCAGACAATCTGGTGCTGAAGGCGACGCGGCTGCTCGCCGAGCGCGTGCCCGGTTTGCGCACCGGCGCATTCGTGCTCGACAAGCACCTGCCGGTCGCGGCCGGCATCGGCGGCGGCTCGGCCGACGCAGCCGCAGCGCTGCGGCTGCTCGCGCGCGCCAACGATCTCGCCTCCGATGATCCGCGTCTGATCGAGGCCGCCCGGCTCACCGGCGCCGACGTGCCGGTCTGCCTGCCGTCGCAGCCCTGCGTCATGACCGGCGTCGGCGACAACCTGTCGCCGCTGCCGCTGCCGCGGCTGCCCGCCGTGCTGGTCAATCCGCGGCTGCCGGTGGCCACCAAGGATGTTTTCACAGCGCTCGGCCTGCGCGCCGGTCAGCTCAATGTCGGCATCGCCGATGTGCTGCGTTCGACGGGCTGGCCGAAGGACGGCGCGTCGGCAGCCGATTGGATCAAGGCCGTGGCGCGCGGCACCAACGATCTCGAGGCGCCGGCCCTCAAGGTCGAGCCGGTGGTCGGCGAGGTGCTGCAGGCGCTCGGCGCACTGCCGGGCGTGCAGCTCGCCCGCATGTCCGGCTCCGGCGCCACCTGCTTCGCGCTGTTCGAGGACGATGCGGATGCCGCCGCGGGCGCCGAGGCGCTGAAGGCCGCGCACCCCGGCTGGTGGGTCCACGCCGGCGCGCTGAGCTGATTAGTTACAGAGGTCATCGCCCGGCTTGTCCGGGCGACCCAGTATTCCAGAGTACTCGCGATGGTGAAGAGCGGCGCAAGCTGCGCCGCTTCGCTTCACCTTTAGCGCTCTGGAATACTGGGTCCCCCGCATGCGCGGGGGATGACGATTGGTGCTGTGGTGGCCGCGTCGCTCAGTGCGACCGCGCCAGGCAGAATGCCACGACCTGCTCCAGCGCCGTCTTCATCGGCGACGACGGGAACAGCGCCAGGGCATCGACCGCCATCGCGCCGTAGTGGTGGGCGCGCTGGATGGTGTCTTCGAGCGCGCGGTGCTTGGTCATCAATCCGATCGCCTGATCGAGATCGGCGTCGGTGATGTCGCCCTTCTCCAGCGCCCGCACCCAGAACTCGCGCTCGGCGTCGTTGCCACGGCGGAACGCCAGCACCACCGGCAGCGTGATCTTGCCCTCGCGAAAATCGTCGCCGACGTTCTTGCCGAGCTTGGCGGCCTTGCCGCCGTAGTCGAGCACGTCGTCGACCAGCTGGAAGGCGATGCCGAGATTCATCCCGAACGAGCGGCAGGCCGATTGCTGCGCCTTCGGCCGCTCGGCGATCGCCGGGCCGACCTCGCAGGCCGCGGCGAACAGCTCGGCGGTCTTGCCGCGGATCACCGCGAGATATTCGTCCTCGGTGGTGGCGGTGTTCTTGGCGGCGGCGAGTTGCATCACTTCGCCCTCGGCGATCGTCGCCGACGCGGCCGAGAGAATGTCGAGCGCGCGCAGCGAGCCGACCTCGACCATCATCCGGAACGCCTGGCCGAGCAGGAAGTCGCCGACCAGCACGCTGGCCTCGTTGCCCCACAGCATCCGCGCCGATTTCTTGCCGCGGCGCATCTCGCTCTCGTCGACGACGTCGTCATGCAGCAGCGTGGCGGTGTGCATGAACTCGACCGCGGCGGCGAGCTTGATGTGGCCGTCGCCGCTGTAGCCGGTGAGGTTGGCCATCGCCAGCGTCAGCATCGGCCGCAGTCGCTTGCCGCCCGACGAGATCAAATGGTTGGCGACCTCCGGGATCATGGTGACGTCGGAGCCCGTCCGCGACAGGATGGTGGCGTTGACCCGCTCCATGTCGGCGGCGACGAGCCCGACCAATTGGTCGATCGACGCGGACGAAGGGCCTTCGAAGGGGACGATCACGGCCACGCTGGGTCTCCACAGTGACAGAGGTTTTCGGCACAGCGCGTCCGCGCGAAAACCTCCTCAATTTCGGTGCTCGGAGGCGAATTCGGATATCGGCGCGCAGCGGCCGACAATTTCGCTCTTCGACGGGGACGTCCATTATAGCATGGGACCGGACCGGCCGCGAAACGTGCCGCTCGCCCGCGACGATTGTGGGGAGCTATAATGCAGGGATCAGGGGAGGCGCAAGGTTGCAGGAACTGGTGCGGACCAATGACGTGGTGCTGCTTTCGGCGATCGGGGCGCTGCTGGACGGCGCCGAGATCGATTATCTGGTGATGGATCAGAACATGAGTGTCCTGGAGGGCTCGGTCGGCATCATTCCGCGGCGGGTTCTCGTCCATTCGGATGATGTGCGGGCCGCGCGTCAGGTTTTGACGGACGCCGGCCTCGCCCACGAACTCCGCGGCGATGCCTGAGCGCGAAATGGCCGAAGCGGCCGCGACCACCGACGATGGCTTCCTCGGCGGCCGGCTGCGGCTCCGGCAACCGGTCGCCGGGCATCGCGCCGGCCATGATGCGATCCTGCTGGCCGCGGCGACGCCGGCGCGGGCGGGGGATCGGGTGGTGGAATTCGGCGCCGGCGTCGGCACAGCCGGGCTCGCGCTCGCCAGCCGCGTCGGCGGGCTCGATCTGGTGATGGCCGAACTCGCCCCCGGCCTCGCCGGGCTCGCCGAGCACAATGCATCGGCCAACGGGATTCCGGCGCGCGTGACCGTGCTGGACGTCACAGCCGGGGCCGCCGCCCACGCGGCTGTCGGGCTCGTCCCGGATGCCGCCGACATCGTGCTGATGAACCCGCCCTTCAACGATCCGGCCCGGCATCGCGGTTCGCCGGATGCGGCGCGCCGGACCGCCCATGTCGCAAGTCCGACCACGCTGGAGTGTTGGATTCACGCCGCAAGGCGCGCGCTGCGGTCCGGCGGCACCCTCAGCCTGATCTGGCGAGCCGACGGCCTCGCGGATGTGCTCGAGGCGCTGCGCCGCGGCTTTGGCGCGATCCGCATCGTCGCGGTCCATGGCCGGCTGCAGGAGCCGGCGATCCGGATTCTGGTTCAGGCGGTGAAGGGAAGCCGCGCACCGTTGCAGATCGGCGCGCCGCTCGCGTTGAACGGCGACGACGGCTGTCCGACGGCGCTGGCCCGGGCGGTGCTGGCGGGCGAGCAGATTTTGCCGGCGCCGTCCATCTTCCCGTAGGCACTCGGCAAATTATGCAGACTTGCGGCGCACCTCGCTGTGCGCCGGTTGCGATGGTCATGGTCCACGCCGCGGCCGCGGCGTGATACCAGGACGGCCGATCGGCGCGCTGCTACGCCGCACCGGCCGGCGCCGGAAAATCCTATTGCGGCAGAGTCTTGCGGTCAGGTGTCGCGGTGAAATGCACCGCGGCCAGGATCGCGCCGATCAGCAGCATCACTAAATAGATTTTCATGATCCTCTCCGCTGCGTCGTTGCAGCCAGCTTCCTATATGAACTGTGCAATGCAAAACGCGTTCCAGACCACGACGAAAATCAACTACCAAATCTGAGCAACATTAGGGTGACTGTATGAACGAACCGGCGGCTGACGGCCGCAGCTCCTCGGGGCTGCTGGGTGGTCTCGGCAAACTACTTCCCGCACGATTCCGCTCTGATATTCCGGTTGTGCCGGTGGTGCGCCTGTCGGGGACGATCGGGGCCGTGACGCCGCTGCGACCCGGACTCAGTCTCGCCGGTGTCGCCAAGCTGCTCGACCGCGCGTTTGCGACTCGCAATGCCAAGGCGGTGGCGCTGGCGATCAATTCGCCGGGCGGCTCGCCGGTGCAGTCGCGGCTGATCTATCTACGCATCCGCGCGCTGGCGGCCGAGAAGAAGATCCCGGTCTATGCTTTCGTCGAAGACGTCGCGGCGTCCGGCGGCTACATGATCGCCTGCGCGGCCGACGAGATTTACTGTGACCCGTCGTCGATCGTCGGCTCGATCGGCGTGGTCGGCGGCACCTTCGGCTTCACCGAACTGATCAAGAAGATCGGGGTGGAGCGCCGGCTCTACACCGCGGGCGAACACAAGGCGCAGCTCGATCCGTTCCTGCCGGAAGATCCCGGCGATGTCGCGCGCATCAAGGCACTGCAGCGGGAGATCCATGCGCTGTTCATTGCGCTGGTGAAGGAGAGCCGCGGCGCGCGGCTGAAAGGGCCCGAGGACGTGCTGTTCTCCGGCGAGTACTGGGCCGGCGGCACGTCGGTGTCGCTCGGCCTCAGCGATGCGATCGGCGATCTGCGCGCCGTGCTGCGCACACGGTTTGGTGACAAGGTGCGCACGCCGGTGATCGCGCCGCCGACCGGGCTGCTGTCCAGCTTCATGCGCAAATCCTCGGGCGCCGGTGCGGAGGCGTCGCTGGACGGCTTTGCGGCGCTGCCGGACCAGCTGATCTCGGCGCTGGAGGCGCGCGCCGTCTGGGCCAAATACGGCTTTTAGAAGATCTCCGGCGCGCCGTTTCGCCCCGCCTGGGGGAATTGCGGGGAACGGGCGATTCAGCGAAACTGAAGACCGGGGCGTGACGTGACCTGAAGATGAGGATCGACCAATGCCGCCGCTGCTCGTATTTGCCGGGACCCTCGTGGGCATCGCCGTCGTACGCTGGGCCTTCCGGACGGCCGGGCGAATCAATCAGGAGCTCGACGACGTGCGCACGGCGATCTTCGCCGAGCCACAGCCGGCCGAGATTCCCACGCTGCGCCAGGACCCCGTGACCGGCGCCTACCGCCCGGGCTGAGCCGCGCGCCGGCCCGCCCGAGATTTCCATCGGCTTGAAGTCGTCGCCGGCCCCGGGGCGGGGCATCACCCTCGGGGCCGGCAGGCAACCTTGGAGGTTGCAAACGTGAAGGTTGCGGGGCCGCGCACCGCCGCCCGCGCCGCGATCGTTAGTGCCGCCGGATCTGGCCGCCGAGCAGCGGCGCGACGGTGAGCGCCACCATCAGGGCGCCGATCATCTGAATCGTCGTCATTGAGGTCTCCCGTCCTTGCGCGCCCGGCTCCCCAGCCGCACGCCATCCCACCCCGGTATGGTTAGGTAGAGATTGCTAACGAAAGTTAATTGCCGTTAGTGACCTCGCCGGCATGGTTAAGCGGCCGTTAACGCGGCGTCCCGATCGCGCGGACGCTGCGGCTCGGATGCCGGCTAACCGCTTGATTCCGGCCGGATCGCCTTGATTTGCCGGGGCCCTGCCGATACGGTCCGCCCGCTTTCCAAACCCTCGTGAATTCAAAGCCGATCATGGACCAGACGCCTCCGCACATGCGCCCGGAACGTTCCTTCCAGGGCCTGATCCTGACGCTGCAGCGTTTCTGGGCCGATTACGGCTGCGTGATCCTGCAGCCTTACGACATGGAGGTCGGCGCCGGCACCTTCCATCCGGCCACCACGCTGCGAGCGCTCGGCCCGAAACGCTGGAACGCCGCCTATGTGCAGCCGTCGCGCCGTCCCAAGGACGGCCGCTACGGCGAGAACCCCAACCGGCTGCAGCACTACTACCAGTTCCAGGTGATCCTGAAGCCGTCGCCGCCGGATCTGCAGGACCTCTACCTGAAATCGCTGCAGGCGATCGGCGTCGACACCGCGCTGCACGACGTGCGTTTCGTCGAGGACGATTGGGAAAGCCCGACGCTGGGCGCCTGGGGCCTCGGCTGGGAGTGCTGGTGCGACGGCATGGAAGTCAGCCAGTTCACCTACTTCCAGCAGGTCGCCGGCGTCGAATGCGCGCCGGTTGCCGGCGAACTCACTTACGGCCTCGAGCGGCTGGCGATGTACGTCCAGGGCATCGACCGCGTCTACGACCTCAACTTCAACGGCCGCGACGGCGCCGACAAGGTCACCTACGGCGACGTCTTCCTGCAGGCCGAGAAGGAATACTCGAAGCACAATTTCGAGGTCGCCGACACCGACATGCTGTTCGAGCAATTCAAGATGGCCGAAGCCGCCTGCAAGAACTATCTCGACGCCGGCTGGACCAGCGACAAACGCGAAGCCCACGCCATGGCGCTGCCGGCCTACGACCAGTGCATCAAGGCCAGCCACGTCTTCAATTTGCTCGACGCAAGAGGCGTGATCTCGGTGACGGAACGCCAAAGCTACATCCTGCGTGTGCGCGAATTGGCGAAGGCGTGCGGCGAGGCTTGGTTGCATACCGAGGGGGGAAGGGCGGACTAAGTTCTTTCTTACCCTCCCCTGGAGGGGGAGGGTCGCTCGCGTAGCGAGCGGGGTGCACGATAACGAGGACGCTCCTGCTCCCCTCCCCCTTGCGGGGAGGGGTCGGGGGTGGGGGTCCACGGATGCTGAGTTCAATGTTCGGATCGCCAGCGATGCCCAACGATCGCCAGCGTGACTTCGCGCACACGATGCGCCAGAATCCGACCGATGCCGAGCGCGTGCTGTGGCAGCGCTTGCGGCACGACGTCGTGCTGGCGAACTCACACTTTCGCCGGCAAGCATCGATAGGGCCCTACATCGTCGACTTCGCCAGCCGCGGCGCCAGGTTGGTGATCGAGCTCGACGGCGGCCAGCACGACGGTCAGCGCGATGCCGATGCGGCGCGCACGCGACAGATCGAAGCGCTCGGTTATCGCGTGCTGCGCTTCTGGAATAACGACGTCCTCGGCAATCTGGATGGTGTTCTCGCCGAGATTCAGTCCGCGTTGCCCCCCACCCCCGACCCCTCCCCGCAAGGGGGAGGGGAGCCACGACCG
>NZ_LJIC01000218.1 GCF_001295845.1 Rhodopseudomonas sp. AAP120
TATGGATTCCGGGTTCGCACAGCTTCGCTGCGCGCCCCGGAATGACGAACGAGAGGGCGGTTGTCCGGACCGGTTAGTTTCTGTTCTGATTAAGCTCGGCGGGAGCCGAACGACACACGAACTCACTGCCCGCGTTGTCCTCACCCCCTGTCCCGCAATCGGGAGAGGGGGCGTGCTGCGGGCGCAGTTGATCATGATATATGGCTTCAAGCGTGACCAAGATCGAAGATGGGGGCGGTCACGTGCCAGGAGATCAGCGAGTGAATATCGACGAGTGTCATCCGTTTCGACATGGAGGCTGACTGTTCGGCTTCTTCCGAAAAGGTGGATGTCGTTACAACGAAGCCATGGAAAGCGTTGTGCTCCTCGATCACGCCTTTGAATTGCTGGATGACCGGCCGTCCGACTTTGTTTTCCGCAGAGTTTCGCTTGCACTGGACCACGATCAGCCCGTGGTCATGAACCGCGAAGCCATCAACCCCGAGGTCGTTTGATTTTCGCGTGACGATCGATTTCAAGCCGGCGCTCTCGAAGAAGCTCATCACGTGGCGCTCGAATTTGCACGGGTCCATCCTGCACAGCGCCTCGCGCAGCAGATCCTCGTTTTCGGGCGTGGCGCACCGAACCGGATCGCAAGGCTGTTCGCGCATGGCAGCCTTTATCTTCCAACTGGCTTGACGCAGACGTTCATCATCGATGATGAGATCGATGATCTCGGCGACCTCTGGCCGTACACTGGGATCTTTTGCGACCGCTTCGATGATTGCAGTGATTCCTGCAGTGCCCAGGAAGACGAGCAAAAGGACCGGAACTCCGATTGCGCCTCCGAACGCTGCGATCCCGGCGGCCTGGCCGCCAACGAACGGCAGTGCGGCGAGCGTTGCGGGAAACGCGATTTTCACCGCTAGCGGAAGGTTCGACTTACGGTAGTTCCGAACCGACTCGGTGACCCGCGCTGCGACGAATTTCACGACTGTCCGCGAATCGATCAAGGCTCGGAGGCGTCCAACCTTTTCCGGAAGGTTGAGATCGCTTCCGACGATCTCACGGGACTGGCCGAGCCACTTGATCGCCTGCAAACGATCCTCGCGGTTGTTCAACCGCTTGACTGCGTTGGCGAAGAGATCAACGAGCCAGTGCCGAATAGCCTCTCGCGGCAGGTCAAGCATGGCGTAGTAGCCGAATAGTGCAGCTGGATGAGCTGCGATGATGAAATCAACTTTGCTGAAATTCGCGAAGGCAGCGTAGGAAATGACATCGCGAGTTTCAATGCTGCTTTATTCCATCAAGGCAAAAGCTGTTTCGGCGGTGAAGTCCGATGGAGGAATGATCCTAGTGAGGGCAATTCTCTCCGCGGATCGCGCGGACTCACTGCTCGCGTCGCCCTCACCCCAGCCCTCTCCCGCAAGCGGGAGAGGGGGCGCGCAGCGGATGGGGTGAACGATTGATCCACACGCTCGTGGGGATACTCACTTCGCCGCAATGCACGCCCTCTCGTTCGTCATTCCGGGGCGCGCGTAGCGCGAGCCCGGAATCCTTAACCCCTGCGCTTCGTCATGACGCTCTGCGGCGGCCACGTGTGTGCGCTTACTGAGAGTCTAGGGGATATGGATTCCGGGCTCGCGCAGCTACGCTGCGCGCCCCGGAATGACGAACGAGAGGGCGGTTGTCCGGAGCTGTTAGGGTCTGTCCTGATTAAGCTCGGCGGACGATGGTTGCGGTCTGCGCGGTCAATAAAAAAAGCGGAGGCCGGGGCCTCCGCTTGGTTGTTGTTTTTGGTCGCGGGCGATTTGCCGGCGAGCGATCACCGTGCGGGGCGGGCGCGTGGCCCGCCGCGCGCGTGGCCTCATCCCAACCGTCCGGCTGCGTGGGCCAGCAGCGTGTACACCAGGCCGGTTTCCGAGCTCAGATGCGTGCGCAGGGCCTGCGGGCCGCGTTCGTCGCGGGCGACTTCGTCGAGCAGGCGCTCGAACTCGGTGATGTAGCGGTCGACGGTCTGCTTGAAGGCGCGGTCGGCGCGATATTTGCGGGCGACCTCGTCGAACGCCTTCTGGCCGGCCGGGGTGTAGAGCCGCTTGGTGAAGGCCTTGGCCTCACCGCGCTGATAGCGGTCCCACATTTCCAGCACCAGGTTGCGGTCCATCAGCCGGCCGATGTCCAGCGACAGCGACTCCAGTGGATTGCCGCTCACCGCCTGCTGCGCGGTGCGGCCGCGCGGGGCTTCGCGCTCCGGCGTAGTCTCGGCGCGGTTGAGCAGCTCGGACAGCCAGCCGTCGCGGCCCTGGTCGGCGGTCGGGGCGACCGGCGGGGCCTCGGTGCGGCGCGGCGACGGGCCGGGCAGGCCGAGATCCGGCGGCGGCAGGGTGGCGGCGCTGGTCTCGCGGCGCGGGGCCGGGCGCGGCG
>NZ_LJIC01000219.1 GCF_001295845.1 Rhodopseudomonas sp. AAP120
AGCTCGCCGTCGATCACCGAGGCGGTGATGACGTCCTGCGGGTACAGCGCCGCGAGGTTGTGGTCGCCCTATAGGCAGGCCGCCTGCCTGCGCTCAACTAGTGTGTTTCACGTTCCAGGAGACTTACAAATGCATCATGTAACTCGATCGGGACGGCATCCGGAATGTCGGTATAAACCGTCTTAATAACGTGACGCATGAGCCTACCGGCTCCGGGGCGTTCTCGAACTAGCGAATTTAGAGGTGGGAATGCTAAGAGTAGTTTTTGCTCTAAAAGGTGGTCATCGATTCTAAAATACGCTTGCTCTAAACTTAGAGAGAAGCCGCCAACATACTCGGCTTCAAACAATTCCCCAGGCTCGGCACCCAGCACCTCGCGCACAACCGCTCCAGCGATAACCCGCAGCCTTTCTGGATCGATCAACGAAAGCGAAATGATCGTATCGTCGTGATGCAATCCAATTTTTGATTTCCAGTCTGAAAAATCTCGACAGATTAGAAGAGCAATGGCCAGGGGATCAAGGATCGTGCTCTCCAATCCATTTCGGCGCCCCTCTGCCAGTACAGCCAGACGAGCATCATTTGAGTTCTTTCCGTCCCAGTCAATTAAACCGAAGACAGAAAGGTTGCCCGCTGCGGAAAGGCTTTCAACGAGACGCCTTACGTTCTCGCAACCAGAATTGCGCTCGGATCCATCAGACGATCTAGTGCCGGTCGCAATAAATTCGAGCGATCGCTCAGACCTGATCTTTGGCTTAAGCAGCTTGTAAATCGCCTCATAGATCACTGCGTCAGAGGAGCTTTCCACGAAAACTTGCCGACGCCCTTCGAACGAAATTGCAAGTGTCGGAACTCCTACGGTCAAGACGTTTAGAGCGCTCGCCTTGCTGCTTTTCCGTATCCCAGGCACCCCCGGCTGCATCACGAAAATCGCCTCATCCGGCGACAGCGCAACCGTAGACGGAGAGTGCGTCGTCGCAATCACCTTTATAGCGAACTTCTCAACAAGCGACTTTTGAATTGTGTCGATTAGGTTCTTGGACATGGACGGATGAAGCGGCGCATCAACTTCATCAAGTAGCAATAGCTTGGGCGCAGCAGCAAGCTGCCTTCGATCTTGCGAGTAGTAAACGCAGAATGCGAACGACATAAGCACCTTCTCGCCCGACGAAAGATTTGCAAATTGGATAGAGATTGATGAGCCCTTTTTCGTGAGCGCGGGCTGAAATGGAGAGTGCGAATTTAGGGTTGGATGATTGATCTCGAAATCAAGACCTGCCGCCCTCATCGAAGAATTTACGAATTCCCACGGCGGCGGCCCATACAAACGAACAAACTCATCATCACTTACAAACGAGAGGCCACGCTGCCCCTTTGAGGCCATGAATTGAGCGAGCTGATTCTCTAGCCAAGCATCACGATAAGCCACAAAAAGTCGTGCAAACGACTGCTGAAAGACGTCGGCCTCTCCCCAAAGAGGAGGACCAGCAAGAAAATCCCTTTCGCGCAAGGCCGGCACGGGCTTATTCCGCGCGGTTGCCAGATCCTGGATATAGCGCCGGATCGTCGGACTGAAGTCCGCCAATAGTACGTTAGCTGCCAACGCATTAGCTTCAATAAGCTGCAGTCTCACATCGGCGAGCGTACCAACCGGCAACAGCGAAGAAAGATTATCGTCACATATCTCTGATAGCGCTTGCGGATCGGCTATGTATTCACTTGGCAAATGGAGCCGCCGAGCCAAAGCGCGAAGCGGTTCAAGACCATTTTGATGAAGGCTTCTGTAAACGAATTGCAGAGCAACCCCGCTTACTTCATTCTTTAGGACTTCGCTTTGAAAGATTCCCGTATCCTGGGGGACTAAAGAATTCCAATCGTAGAGTCTAATGTCGTTTAGAGCGAACGATTCGTCTTGATTACCGTATCTCAGATTTCCATTTTTCAATGCTTGGAGTAAGTGGCTTTTACCAGCTCCATTCGATCCAGTTAGTAGCAAAAAATCCGGAATTTCGACGTCCGGAAATTCTTGAATCGAAAGGTGAGAACCGACAAAGCATAACTTCATACTAAAATACTTCCGTTTATAAAGCGAAATGGAAAATCGTCATATCAATGCTGCGACGGTCGAAGGGGTCGGCGCTGCTATAAACATAGCCGACCCACCATCTCAGCCGCCGGTGCGGTACACCTGAATATCGAGGTCGCGGATCTTCTTGCGCAG
>NZ_LJIC01000022.1 GCF_001295845.1 Rhodopseudomonas sp. AAP120
CGCCGCTGGTGCCCGCCGCCCAGCAGGACGCGCCGGCTCCGGCGCCTGCCGCAGCCGCGCCCGCCGCCGAGGCCGCCAAGCCGGCGCCGAAGCCGGCCGCCAAGGCAGCCAAGAAGACCAACGACCAGGAGGCCGCCCCGGCCGAAGGCGACCGCATCGCCAACCAGTCGATCCGCGTCAACGTCGACACGCTCGAACACCTGATGACGATGGTGTCCGAGCTGGTGCTGACCCGCAATCAGCTGCTCGAGATCAGCCGTCGCCACGAGGACACCGAGTTCAAGGTGCCGCTGCAACGGCTGTCGACCGTCACGGCCGAGTTGCAGGACGGCGTGATGAAGACCCGGATGCAGCCGATCGGCAACGCCTGGCAGAAGCTGCCGCGGATCGTGCGCGATCTCGCCTCCGAACTCGGCAAGCACATCGAACTCGAGATGCACGGCGCCGACACCGAGCTCGACCGCCAGGTGCTCGACCTGATCAAGGACCCGCTCACCCACATGGTGCGCAATTCCGCCGATCACGGGCTGGAGCGTCCGGATGAGCGGGTGCGCAACGGCAAGCCCGAGCAGGGCACCATTCGTCTCTCCGCCTATCACGAGGGCGGCCATATCGTGATCTGCATCGCCGACAACGGCCGCGGTCTCAACACCGAGAAGATCAAGGCCAAGGCGATCGCCAACGGCCTGGTCAGCGAAGCCGACGTCGAGCGGATGACCGAGGCGCAGATCCACAAATTCATCTTCGCGCCGGGTTTCTCCACCGCGGCCGAAGTCACGAGCGTGTCCGGCCGCGGCGTCGGCATGGATGTGGTGCGCACCAATATCGACCAGATCGGCGGCACCATCGAGATCAAGTCGGTGGCCGGCGAGGGCTCCAGCGTCACCATCAAGATCCCGCTGACGCTGGCGATCGTCTCGGCGCTGATCGTCGAGGCCGGCGGCGACCGCTTCGCGATTCCGCAGCTCGCGGTGGTGGAGCTGGTCCGCGCGCGGGCCAATTCCGAGCACCGCATCGAACGCATCAAGGATACCCCGGTGCTGCGGCTGCGCGACAAGCTGCTGCCGCTGATGCACCTCAAGAAGCTGCTGCACATCGACGACGGCACCGGCTCGACCGAGCCGGAAAACGGCTTCATCGTGGTCACGCAGGTCGGCAGCCAGACCTTCGGTATCGTCGTCGACGCGGTGTTCCACACCGAGGAAATCGTCGTCAAACCGATGTCGACCAAGCTGCGTCACATCGGCATGTTCTCCGGCAACACCATCCTGGGTGACGGCGCGGTGATCATGATCGTCGACCCCAACGGCATCGCGCAGGCGCTCGGCACCTCGGTGTCGGCTCAGCACGATCTGTCCGAGCAGAGCGCCGCGACGCGCGCGGCGTCCACCGAACAGCTGACTTCGCTGTTGGTGTTCCGCTCGGGCTCGCCGCAGCCGAAGGCGGTGCCGCTGTCGCTGGTCACCCGCCTCGAAGAGATCGCCGCCGACAAGATCGAAACGTCGAACGGCCGCTACATGGTGCAGTATCGCGATCAGCTGATGCCGCTGGTGCTGATGGAGGGCGTTGCCGTCGCCACCACCGGCGTGCAGCCGATCCTGGTGTTCGCCGACGAAGACCGCAGCATGGGGCTCGTCGTCGACGAGATCGTCGACATCGTCGAGGAGCATCTGCAGATCCAGGTCGGCTCCAGCCGCGAGGGCATCCTCGGCTCGGCCGTGATCAAGGGCCTTGCCACCGAAGTCATCGACGTCGCGCACTTCCTGCCGATGGCGTTCTCCGATTGGCTCGCCCGCAAGGAGATGAAGCAGTCGATCAGCACCCGCTCAGTGCTGCTGGTCGACGACTCCGCCTTCTTCCGCAACATGCTCGGGCCGGTGCTGAAGGCCGCCGGCTACAAGGTGCGGGTCGCGACTTCGGCGGTCGAAGGCCTGTCGGTGCTGCGTACCGGCGCTCAGTTCGACGTGATCCTGACCGACATCGAGATGCCGGAAATGAACGGCTTCGAATTCGCCGAGGCGATCCGCGCCGACGCCAAGCTCGGCACGACGCCGGTGATCGCGCTGTCCTCGCTGGTGTCGCCGGCGGCGATCGAGCGCGGCCGTCAGGCCGGTCTCTCCGACTACGTGGCCAAGTTCGACCGCCCGGGCCTGATCGCAGCGCTCAAGGAGCAGACCATCGGCCATGACCGGGCCGAGCTGCAGCAGCAGGCGGCATGACGAAGGACCAGGAAGGACACCAGACGATGAGCCGGCAAGTCGACGCCATCAGCGGCAACACCACCCAATACGCCACGGCGATGATCGGCGGGCAGCTGTTCGGGCTGCCGATCTCGCGCGTGCAGGACGTGTTCATGCCGGAGCGACTGACGCGGGTGCCGCTGGCGCCCGACGACGTCGCCGGCGTGCTCAATCTGCGCGGCCGCATCGTCACCGCGATCGACATGCGGGCCCGGCTCGGCCTGCCGAAGAACGACAGCGGCAAGCCGCCGATGGCGATGGGCGTCGACCTGCGTGGTGAATCCTACGGCCTGCTGATCGACACGATCGGCGAGGTGCTGACGCTTCCGGACGAAGGTCGCGAGGTCAATCCGGTCAATCTCGATCCGCGGATGGCTTCCTTCGCCAACGGCGTGCACCGTCTCGACGGCCAACTGATGGTCGTGCTCGACGTCGACAAGGTTCTCGAAATCGCAAACGCGCGGATGGCCGCGTAATCGGAACGTACCGGCGACAACAATCGTCCGTTCGTTCGGGCGCTGACTGACAGAGGCAGACAATGAAGACATGTTTGGTGGTCGACGACTCGAGCGTGATCCGAAAGGTCGCACGGCGCATCCTCGAAGGACTCGAATTCGAGATCGTCGAGGCCGAGGACGGTGAGAAGGCGCTCGAGGCTTGCAAGCACGGGCTGCCCGACGCGGTGCTGCTCGATTGGAACATGCCGGTGATGGACGGCTACGAATTCCTGCGCAATCTGCGCCGGATGCCGGGTGGGGACGCGCCGAAGGTGGTGTTCTGCACCACCGAGAACGACGTCGCCCACATCGCGCGCGCGCTTCACGCCGGCGCCAACGAGTACATCATGAAGCCGTTCGACAAGGACATCGTGACGGCGAAGTTTCAGGAAGTCGGCCTGATCTGAGCTGATCCGCCGAAAGGCGATCGACGCCGCGTCGTCCGACGCGGTGGGGCATGTGCGTTGCGTCGGTGAGTGATGAGTGTAGCATTGGCAGGCAGTCCCGCCGCAAGTTCGACGCAGTACGAACCTCTGCGCGTCATGATCGTCGACGATTCCGTCGTGATCCGCGGGCTGATCTCGCGCTGGATCGAAGCGGAGCCCGACATGACCGTCGCGGCCTCGCTGCGCACCGGGCTCGATGCCGTCAACCAGCTCGACCGCGTCCGTCCCGACGTCGCGGTGCTCGATATCGAGATGCCGGAACTCGACGGCATCTCGGCGTTGCCGAAACTGCTCGCCAAGAAGCGCGACCTGATCATCATCATGGCGTCGACGCTGACCCGCCGCAACGCGGAGATCAGCTTCAAGGCCCTGTCGCTCGGCGCCGCCGATTACATCCCCAAGCCGGAGTCGACCCGCGAGCCGCAGGCGGCCGACATCTTTAAGCACGACCTGCTGCAGAAGATCCGCAATCTCGGCGGCAAGGTGCGCCGCAGGGCGACGGGACTGGCCCCGGCCACCGCGCCGACGCCCGCAACGCTGGTGCCGGCGGCGGC
Source organism: Rhodopseudomonas sp. AAP120 (assembly GCF_001295845.1). Taxonomy (GTDB): domain Bacteria; phylum Pseudomonadota; class Alphaproteobacteria; order Rhizobiales; family Xanthobacteraceae; genus Rhodopseudomonas. Next base: position 3,738 of record NZ_LJIC01000022.1, read on the forward strand.
CCCGGCGGCCCTCCGCGAACCGATTTCGCACGCCGCGCCGGCTCAGACCGTCGCCAGCCAGGCCGCGCTGGTGAAGCGCTCGTTCGGCCCGACCGCGCCGCGTGTGCTGCTGATCGGCTCCTCGACCGGCGGACCGCAGGCGCTGATGGCGCTGGTCGCCGACATCGGCCCGGTGATCGATCGCTATCCGGTGCTGATCACTCAGCACATGCCGCCGACCTTCACGACGATTCTCGCCGAGCATCTGATGCGCGCCTCGCGTCGCCCGGCGCATGAGGGCGTCGACGGCGAAGCGATCAAGCCCGGCCGCATCTATCTGGCGCCCGGCGGCCGCCACATGCGCGTCGTCAAGCAGGGCGGCAACCCGGTGATCGCGCTCGACGACGGCCCGCCGGTGAACTTCTGCAAGCCCGCGGTCGACCCGCTGTTCACCTCGGCGATCGACGTCTGGCAGGGCGGGATTCTCGCGGTGGTGCTGACCGGCATGGGCTCCGACGGCATGCGCGGCGGCAAGGAGATCGTCGCCGCCGGCGGCAGCGTCATCGCCCAGGACGAGGCGAGCAGCGTCGTCTGGGGCATGCCCGGCGCCGCCGCCAATGCGGGCATCTGCGCCGCGGTGCTGCCGCTTAATCAAATCGGGCCGAAGCTGAATCGGCTGTTTTCGGGAGATCGTTCGTGACGCCTGTCGATTTCGACTATCTGCGCAAGGCGCTCAAGGAACGCTCCGGCCTCGATCTATCGACCGACAAGCAATATCTGGTGGAGAGCCGGCTGCTGCCGCTGGCGCGCCGGCTCGGGCTCGACGGCATCGGCGATCTCGTCACCAAGATGAAGAACGGGGCCGACAAGGTCACCGCCGACGTCGTCGAGGCGATGACCACCAACGAGACCTTCTTCTTCCGCGACAAGCTGCCGTTCGATCATCTGCGCGAGGAGATTCTGCCGGCGCTGCTGGAGGCGCGGGCCGGCAAACGCAGCCTGCGGATCTGGTGCGCGGCGTCGTCGACCGGCCAGGAGCCGTATTCGATCGCGATGTGCCTCAAGGAGCTCGGCCCGGCGGTCGCCGGCTGGCGCTTCGAGATCGTCGCCACCGACCTGTCGCAAGCCGTGCTGGAGAAATCCAGGTCCGGCCTGTTCAGCCAGTTCGAAGTGCAGCGCGGGCTGCCGATCCAACTGCTGGTGAAGTACTTCAAGCAGATCGGCGATCTCTGGGAAATCAGCCCCGAATTGCGGTCGATGATCCAGCACCGCCAGTTCAACCTGCTGCAGGACTACTCGCAGCTCGGGATGTTCGACGTGATCTTCTGCCGCAACGTGCTGATCTATTTCGACCAGCCGACCAAGGTGTCGATCCTCGAGCGCCTGGCCAAGCGGCTCGAACCCGACGGCTACCTCGCCCTCGGCGCCGCCGAAACCGTGGTCGGCCTGACAGACACGTTCAAGCCGCATCCGACACGGCGCGGCATTTACTTGCCCAACGCGATGACCAAGTCGCCCTCGATCGTGCCGGCGGCGAAGCCGCTCGGGCAGTTCGCCGGGCTGCGGGCGGGTTGATCCGGCCTCGTTAGCCGACGTCTTCGTGTTCGACGGAACGCCGGGTGTGCCCCCTCTTCTGGCTTCCGGGTTCGCGCGCAAGAGCGCGCGCCCCGGAATGACGCTGCGGGGAGGGCCGCGGGCGGTTTCCGCAGCATCGGTTCTGCCGGCCAACCCCAAGCACTGTCATTCCGGGGCGCGCGCCTTTCGCGCGCGAACCCGGAATCTCGCAGTTTTGGAGACAGCGCGGTACAAACAAAAACCCCGCCATTTGCGGCGGGGCTGGAGGCTCTCGGGTGAGCGCCGGACGGGCGCTCTGGCAGAAAACGAACCGGCTCAGGCCGGGATGCGGACGTCGTCCTCGGACGGTTCGCGCAGCACGTAGCCGCGGCCCCACACCGTTTCGATGAAGTTGCGGCCGTCGGACGCGTTGGCGAGCTTCTTGCGCAGCTTGCAGATGAAGACGTCGATGATCTTCAGTTCGGGCTCGTCCATGCCGCCGTAGAGGTGGTTCAGGAACATTTCCTTGGTCAGCGTCGTGCCCTTGCGCAAGCTGAGCAGCTCCAGCATCTGATATTCCTTGCCGGTCAGATGCACGCGCTGGCCGCCGACTTCGACGGTCTTGGTGTCGAGATTGACGACGAGGTCGCCGGTCTGGATCACCGACTGGGCATGGCCCTTGGACCGCCGCACGATCGCATGGATGCGGGCGACCAGCTCGTCCTTGTGGAACGGCTTGGTCATGTAGTCGTCGGCGCCGACGCCGAGACCCTTCACCTTGTCCTCGATGCCGGCGAGGCCGGACAGGATCAGGATCGGGGTTTTGATCTTGGAGACGCGCAGCTGCTTGAGAACGTCATAACCGGACATGTCCGGCAGGTTCAGATCGAGCAGGATGATGTCGTAGTCGTACAACTTGCCGAGGTCGACGCCTTCTTCACCGAGATCCGTCGTATAGACATTGAAACTCTCGGATTTGAGCATCAATTCGATCGACTGCGCAGTCGCGCTGTCGTCTTCAATCAGCAATACGCGCATGCCAGTCCCCTTATAGCGCCGCTCCGGGCGTCAGGCGTCCGCACTACCTGCGGCACTGGAAACGCCTCTGAACAACTGATTCGGATCCTGACGAGGTATGGTTAACAAATCCTGATTCTGGTCCGCAAGCTCTGTTCGTGCAATTTTTGCAGAATCGACGTAAGATGTTGCGCAGAAGCAGCTTTTTGTTACCCGGCCTCTTCAAGTTTCACATTAAGAGTCAGTTTCAACCGACTCCCGCGACTCGCACCTTCGTTCTGATGGGCAAGCGCGTTCAGCCACCAAAGACAGTGACGCAATGATTAACGATGCGGGTAAACACGAAGTTAAGGTGACAGCGCCGCCCCCGACAAACTTAAGGGTTTCGCAATGAAGGCCCTGGCGGAACAGATCGGCGATATCGACGGCGTCAACATTTATGGCCGGGTGGTGGGCGTTCGCGGCCTGATGGTCGAGATCGCGGGTCCGATTCACGCGATGTCCGTTGGGGCGCGGATCGTTGTGGAAACTGGGGGAAGTCGCACCATTCCGTGCGAGGTGATCGGTTTCACCGGGAACAACGCGATGGTGATGCCGTTCGCCGGACTCGAAGGCGTGCGCCGCGGTTGCCGCGCAGTGATCGCCAACGCGGCCGCGCAGGTGCGGCCTTGCCAAGCCTGGCTTGGCCGCGTCGTTAACGCTTTGGGCGAACCGATCGACGGCAAGGGGCCGCTGCCGCAGGGGCCGTCGCCGATGCCGTTCCGCAATTCGCCGCCGCCGGCGCATTCGCGCAAGCGGGTCGGCGCGCCGCTCGATCTCGGCGTTCGCGCGCTCAACACCTTTCTCACCTGCTGCCGCGGCCAGCGCATGGGCATCTTCGCCGGTTCCGGCGTCGGCAAATCGGTGCTGCTGTCGATGCTGGCGCGGAACGTCGACGCCGCCGTCTCGGTGATCGGGCTGATCGGCGAACGTGGCCGCGAGGTCCAGGAGTTCCTGCAGGACGATCTCGGCGAGGAGGGCCTTGCCCGCTCGGTGGTGGTGATCGCGACCTCGGACGAGCCGGCGCTGATGCGCCGCCAGGCGGCCTATCTGACGCTGTCGATCGCCGAGTACTTTCGCGACGAAGGCAAGGACGTGCTGTGCCTGATGGATTCCGTCACGCGCTTCGCCATGGCGCAGCGCGAGATCGGGCTGTCCGCCGGCGAACCGCCGACCGCCAAGGGCTATACGCCGACCGTATTTACCGAGCTGCCGAAGCTGCTGGAGCGTGCCGGCCCCGGCATGGGCGAGGGCACCATCAGCGGGATCTTCACGGTGCTGGTCGACGGTGACGACCACAACGAACCGGTCGCCGACGCCGTCCGCGGCATTCTCGACGGCCATATCGTCATGCAGCGCTCCATCGCGGAACGCGGACGTTATCCCGCCATCAACGTGCTCAAATCGGTGTCCCGCACGATGCCGCGCTCGTGCGATCCGGCCTATCTGCCGGTGATCAAGCGGGCCCGGCAGGTGATGGCGACCTACGCCGACATGGAGGAACTGATCCGGCTCGGCGCCTATCGGCCCGGCTCCAGCGTCGAAGTCGACGAGGCGGTGCGGCTGCACGAGCCGCTGGAGGAGTTCCTGCGCCAGGGCAAGGACGAGGCGACCAGCCTTGCGACAGGTTATGCCCAGCTCGACCAGATCCTGAACTCCGTGGAAACGGAACGCTAACTTTGTCACGTCATCATGCTTGGCACGTCAATCGTTTTGCCGGTTGGCCCCTCGCGGGAGGCCGGTGATGTCCCGCGTTGAATCGGGACTTCTGGGGAGTACGAGTCGATGAAGTCACGTGACACGCTGATCCGCTTGAAGAAGTTTCAGGTCGACGAACGGCGCAGGCGAGTGGCCCAGATCGAGGGAATGATCGCGGATTTCCAGCGTATGTCGGTGGACCTCGAGCGCGAAATCCAGACCGAACAGGAACGCGCCGGCATCAGCGATCCCACGCACTTCGCCTATCCCACCTACGCCAAGGCCGCGATCCAGCGCCGCGAGAATCTGACCCGCTCGGCCGACGAGTTGCGCGTGCAGCTCGAAGATGCCCGCGCGCAGCTGTCCGAGGCCTATGACGAGTTGAAGAAGGTCGAGCTGCTCGACGAGCGCGATCAGGCGCGCGAGCGCGCCGAGGAGAGCGCGCGCGAGCAGGCCGATCTCGACAGCATTGGCCTGATGCGCTCCCGTCTCGGCGCGATCGCCTGAACGGACGTCGCCGCGATATCGCAAAGCCCGGGTCACGCCCGGGCTTTTTGTTTGGAGTATCCACAATCGCCGCGGTGGTGCCGTGGCGGAACGCGCGGGCGCGGGATATGCTGAAGCGTGGCCGAGCCGATCGGCCGAACGGACCGGAGCGGCGCGAGCGCCGGGGTGGGGACTGAATGCTGACGTCGGCTGAGTTGGTCTGGCTGATCGCCGCTGTGGCCAAGGGGGACCAGGCGGCCTTCGAGCGGCTTTACAACGCCACGCGCGCGAAACTCTACGGCGTCGTTCTGCGTATCTTGCGCCGTCAGGATCTCGCGGAAGAGGTCGTCCAGGAAGCTTACGTCAAGATCTGGAACAGCGCAGGAACGTTCAATCCCGGCGTTGCTTCTCCGATCACCTGGATGGCGTCGATCGCGCGTAACCGGGCGATCGACGTCGCGCGCAAGCGTAGCGAAGTCTCGATCGAGGACGAGCCGTCCGCGCAGGAGGCCGCCGCCGATTCGCCGGACCCGCTGGCCCGCCGTGAGATGACAGAGGAATTGAAGCGACTGCTCGAATGCGTCGGCCGGCTGGAGCCGGACCGCCAGAAACTCGTGCTGCTCGCTTACTACAACGGTTGGAGCCGCGAACAGCTCGCGGCGAAGTTCGACGCGCCGGTGAACACGGTCAAGACCTGGCTTCGCCGTAGCATGCTCGACATTCGGGAGTGTTTGGGACTCGTCTGATGGCCATGAGCGAAGACCATATCGCGCTCGCCGCGGAATATGCGCTCGGCACGCTGGATGCCGACGAGCGGGCGCAGGTCGAGGCCATGATGGCCGCCGACAAGGACTACGCGGCTGTCGTCGAATCCTGGCAGATCAGGCTCAGCGCGCTCAACCAGATGGTCGGCGGCGTCGAGCCGTCGCCGGAAGTGTGGGAGCGGATCAAGGCGGCGATCATCGCGTCGGGCGATCAGCAGGCTTTCGCCCTGCCGGCTTCGGCGGCTGTTCCGGTGCCGCCGTTCGACACGGTGATCGTCCCGCCGCGGCCCGCCAACGACACCGGCTCCGGCCTCAGTCCGGAATCGATGCGCGTCGTCCGTTTCGCCAAGCAGACCTATGTGTGGAAGCGCGTGGCGGGTGCCACCGGTGCGATCGCGGCCGGGCTGCTGCTGGTGCTCGGCGCACAGCTTTATCAGCCCGATCTGCTGCCGAATGCGCTGCGGCCGCCGGTCCGCACCCAGATCGTCAAGGTCGAGACGCCCGCGCCGGCGATGCCGGCGCAATACGTCGCGGTGTTGCAGCAGGGCGGCGACTCGCCAGCCTTCATCCTCACCGTCGACCCCGCCAACAAGATGTTCATGGTCCGCCGCGTCGCGGCGACCCCGGAGCCCGGCAAGAGCTATGAACTCTGGCTGGTGTCCGACAAGCTGCAGAAGCCGCGTTCGCTCGGCGTCATCGGCACGCACGACTTCACGCTCAATCCGTCGATGGCGTCCTACGATCCGGACATGGTGAACAAGGCGACCTACGCGGTAACGGTCGAGCCCGAAGGCGGCTCACCCACCGGCGTCGCGACCGGCCCGATCGTGTATTCCGGCAAGCTGGTCGAAACCATGCCGCCGATGCCCGTGCCGCCGAAGCAGTAAGCCGCGCTCGTCGTCCCGAGGAGCTAAGCGAAGAGGCGATCCGCTTCGTGCGACGGGCTGAATTGTTTCGCTCCGCGAGGACCCTCGGAGACCTGCAGTTCATCATTAGCCAGCGCGTATCAACCGCGCAAAAAGAAAGCGCCCGTGGGGAGCGGGCGCTTTCTGGGTGATCCACTTGGGGCGAGTGGATCACTGCATCACACGCGGACGACCTGGGGGCTTAACAAGCGCCACGTGAATGCAATCTCTGTCGGCCTATCGACCTCGTCAGCGAATGGCGGTGTTGTTCGTCGTCGAAAGCATCACAGGCTTGTCGGCCTTGATCACCCGCGCCGTCTGCGTATAGCCGTCGCTCGCGCCGAGGCGCGCCGTGATACCAAGTCCGGCCACAGCGATCCCTGCGACCAGTGCGACAGCCACGACCTTGAGATGGGTCGAGCGATCGGCGCTATAGATCGAGTGGTTCATGGTGAGCCTCCTGGTGTCTTTCTCCACCTTCGAGATTTGGTAGTCGCGATCTCGAAGCAGGTTCAAACAACTCGCCGAACAAACGTAGTCCATCGCTTTCCCGTTCCCAATATCCGATCACAAGGCGGTGATAAGACTTGAAGCGCCGCGAGGGTGCGACTGCGAACAAATCTAAATATTAAGCTATTTCATAGGCTTGCCTGGTTTCTCAGGCCGGGAGGCAAGCCGCGGCCATTTACCCTTGCTCAACGGAATTGCGCTCGTCCCGCTTGTCTGTGACGAAAATATCGCACCGGCGAGTTGGCCTAGCGGCGCTGGTCGCTCGGGCCGAATCAAACGCTGCCGACGGTTTTCAGCCGTGCCCGCGGATGGATTTCGGCTTGCGACAGCACGGTTGTCTGCGCCCGGAAACGCTCGACCAGCGAGCGCACGAACGGCCGGATCGCCGCCGATGTCACCAGCACCGGCGCTTCGCCTTCGCGCGCCGCCTGCTCGAATTTGTCGCGCACGGCCGTCATGAACTCCGACAGCTTCGACGGCGCCATCGCCAGGCTGCGCTCGTCGCCCTGGCCGATGATCGATTCGGCGAAGGCCTGCTCCCACTTCGCCGACAGCGCGATCAACGGCAGGTAGCCGTTGTACGAGGTGTTCTGCGCGCAGATCTGCCGCGCCAGCCTGGCGCGCACGTGTTCGACTATGGTCGACGGATTGCGCGAGAAGGCGAGGGCGTCGGCGATGCCTTCGAGAATGGTCGATAGATCGCGAATCGAGATGCGCTCGGCGAGCAGCAATTGCAGCACGCGCTGGATGCCCGACACGGTGATCTGGCCCGGCACGATGTCCTTGACGAGCTCCGACTGCTCCGCCGGCAGATCCTTGAGCAGTTTCTGGGTCTCGCCGTAGGATAGCAGGTCCGACATGTTGCCCTTCAACAGCTCGGTCAGATGCGTCGACAGCACGGTGGCGGCATCGACCACCGTGTAGCCCTTCAGCGACGCCTCTTCCTTGAACGCGGCATCGACCCAGGTCGCAGGGAGACCAAACGTCGGCTCGGTGGTGTGGATGCCCGGCACGGTGACCTGCTCGCCGCCGGGGTCCATGACCATGAACTGGTTGGGCCAGATCCGGCCGGTGCCGGCGTCGACTTCCTTGATCTTGATGACGTAGGTGTTGGCCTCGAGCTGGACGTTGTCGAGGATACGCACCGCCGGCATCACGAAGCCCATCTCGATCGCGAGCGAACGGCGCAGCGCCTTGATCTGTTCGGTGAGGCGGTCGGTGCCGTCAGGGCCATTGACCAGCGGCAGCAGCGCGTAGCCGAGTTCGATCTTGAGGTCGTCGATCTTCAGCGCGGCGCTGATCGGCTCCTCGGCGGCTGCAGCAGCGGCCGCCGCCATCCCGGCCGGCGACTGCGCCGCCGCGACGTCGGCCGCCGCCTTGGTCTCCTTCTTGCGCCGGCTCGCCTTCACCGCCAGCCAGCCGGCGCCGCCACCGAGCGCCAGGAAGGGCAGCGTCGGAATTCCGGGCAGGGCCGCCAGCACCAGCATCACGCCGGCCGCCATGCCGAGCGCCTGCGGGTAGCCGGACAACTGGCCCATCAGCGCCTTGTCGGCAGAGCCGGAGATGCCGGCCTTCGACACCAGCAGGCCGGCGGCCGTCGAGACGATCAGCGCCGGCACCTGGGTGACGAGGCCGTCGCCGACGGTGAGCAGCGTGTAGGTGTGGCCGGCTTCGGCGAAGCTCAGCCCCTGCTGGGCGACGCCGATGATAATGCCGCCGATGACGTTGATGAACACCACCAGCAGGCCGGCGATGGCGTCGCCGCGGACGAATTTCGAGGCACCGTCCATGGCGCCGAAGAAGCCGCTCTCGTCCTCGAGCTCCTTGCGCCGCGTCTTCGCCGTGGCCTCGTCGATCAGGCCGGCCGAGAGGTCGGCGTCGATCGCCATCTGCTTGCCGGGCATCGAGTCCAATTGGAAGCGCGCCGCGACTTCGGCGATACGGCCCGAACCCTTGGTGATGACCACGAAGTTGACGATGATCAGGATCGTGAACACGATGATCCCGATCACGAAATTGCCGCCCATCACGAAATTGCCGAACGCCTCGATGACGTGGCCGGCAGCGGCGGTGCCCTCGTGGCCGTGCGACAGGATCAGCCGGGTCGAGGCCATGTTGAGCGACAGCCGCAGCATGGTCGAGATCAGCAGCACGGTCGGGAACGACGAGAATTCCAGCGGCGCCTGGATGAACAGCGCGGTCATCAGGATCAGGATCGACAGCGTGATCGAGATCGCCAGGAACAGATCGAGGACGATCGCCGGCAGCGGCAGGATCAGCACGACCAGGATGGTCAGCACGCCGAATGCGAGCGCGAGATCGCCGCGCTTCAGCATGGTCAAGATGTCTTTGAAACTGGGAAGACCGCCGCCGGTGCCCTGGCCGACCGTGGTGTCCGTCATGTCCGCCGCCTCTTTCCGCCGTCTCGGTCGCGTCCGTTCCAGAGTCGGGACGCCGCTCGTCGAGGCACCGCACTGGCGCCCGCGGCCGTGACACGGTGCGCGGCCGACGACACCATCACTGGGCAAATTTTGCCGGGTTTATGGTTAGGAAAGGGTTAACGAGGATTAACGGCCGCGCAGGGCAGGCCGCCGCCGGTGTCGCTTGACCCGCGGTGGCCATGCGGCAAACTTGTGGCGTGGAAACGCCTCGCAAGACGACCGGCCCAAGGCCGGCATTCGTGCTCGACTCCCGCCAGGCCTGGATCAGGCTGGCGCTCGCGCTTGTCATTGGCTCGATCGGCAGCGTCGGGATGTGGTCGGTGGTGGTCGTGCTGCCGGTGGTGCAGGCTGAGTTCGGCGCCAGCCGCGGCACGGCGTCGCTGGCCTTCACCATGGCGATGCTCGGCTTCGGCCTCGGCGGCGTCGCCACCGGCAAGCTGACCGACCGGTTCGGCATCGTCGCGGCGATCGGCAGCGGCGTGCTGCTGATCGGGCTCGGCTATGCGGCCGCCGGGCTGTCGGCCGCGCAGTGGCAATTCAATCTGATGCACTTCGTCATCGGGGTCGGCGCCTCGGCGACGTTCGGGCCGCTGATGGCCGCGGTGTCGCACTGGTTCGAGCGCTATCGCGGCCTGGCGGTGACGATCTCCGCCTCGGGCAATTATCTCGGCGGCGCGCTGTGGCCGCCGCTGGTCAATTGGAGCACGCAGACCTACGGCTGGCGCGCCACGCATCTGGCGATCGGCGCGTTCTGCGTCGTCGCCATGACGCTGACGCTGATCGTGCTGCGCGCCCGGATGCGCGCCGCGGCGCCGCAAACGGCCGCGGCTGCTCCGGCGCCGCGCATCGACCTGCAGCTCGGCACCAACACGCTGACGGTGATCCTGTGCGTGGCCTCGATCGCCTGCTGCGTCGCGATGGCGATGCCGCAGGTCCACATCGTCGCTTATTGCGGCGACCTCGGCTATGGCGTCGCGCGCGGCGCCGAGATGCTGTCGCTGATGCTGGCGTTCGGCATCGTCAGCCGGATCGGCTCCGGCTATCTGGCCGACCGCATCGGCGGCATCCCGACGCTGCTGATCGGCGCGGTGGCACAGGGCGCTGCGCTGCTGTTCTATCTGTTCTTCGACAGCCTGCCGTCGCTCTACGTGATCTCGGCGATGTTCGGCCTGTTCCAGGGCGGCATCGTGCCGGCCTATGCGATCATCGTCCGCGAGGCGATGCCGGCGCGCGAAGCCGCCACCCGGGTCGGCCTGGTGATCCTGGCCTCGGTGGTCGGCATGTCGCTCGGCGGCTGGATCTCCGGGGTGATCTTCGACGCCACCGGCTCCTACGCCGCCGCCTTCCTCAACGGCATCGCCTGGAACGCCGTCAACGTCACCATCGTCACCGCCTTGTGGCTGCGCTCGCGGCGGCGTGGGGGCGGGGCGAGGGTGGCAGTGGCATAGGTGGCGGGCGCAAGCGCCCACAGCACCGTCCGCAGGGAGCATGCATGCGCGATCAGGATCTCGCCGGCTTTTATCGCGACTACATCGCCTGCCTCAATCGCCGCGCCTGGCCGGCGCTCGGCGGCTTCGTGGCCGACGAGGTGAGCCACAACGGCAACGAGCTGGGGCTCGCCGGCTATCGCGCCATGCTGGAGCAGAACGTTCGCGACATCCCCGACCTGCGCTTCGCCATCGAGCTGCTGGTCTGCGACGCCGAACGCATCGCCAGCCGGCTGTGGTTCGATTGCACCCCGACCGGCCGCTTTCTCGGCCTGCCCATCGACGGGCGGCGGGTCCGCTTCGCCGAGAACGTGTTTTACGAGATCCGCGATGGGAAGATCGCCGAGGTCTGGTCCGTCCTCGACAAGGCCGCGCTGGAAGCCCAGCTGGCGCCGAACGCCGGCCCCGCGCCGCGCTGACCGCGCCATTGTGCTAGGGTGGCGAGAGATCAGCGCGCACCCAGCTATGGATTGCCCGTGACCGCGCGGCATTGTATGGCCATCTGCCCCCTGCCGCTCCGGCGGCCCCGGCGGGGCCTGTAGCTCAATGGTTAGAGCCGGCCGCTCATAACGGTCTGGTTGCAGGTTCGAGTCCTGCCGGGCCCACCAATGATTTCAATGAAGTTTTTGGCAAAGAGGTCGTCAGCGCGGGTGTTTCTTAAGAAAAGATCTTGCTCGTGGCACGCGTCGGTTCTTTCAGCGACCCGCCAAGCGCATCCATTCCGATGTCGAGTTTGGTTCGCTCAAATATGATGCGGCCCCAACTCTCGCTGCGTTAGTAAGATGACCCGGGCGTCTGCAGATGGGACGCATCTCGTCTGCGTCTCGCGCTAGGCACCAATACTGAAGACTTTTGGAGCTCACATCTTTGTTGACGATCAGGAGAAGCACGTACTGAGGGCGGCAAACGCTGTCGTAGCTGGGCACGTTCCAGAACCTCACTCGCTACTGAGTGTAAAATCTTCTGTCGCATTGATCTGAGTTGGGCATTTTGTATATCGAAGTTTTACGAGCAGAACGGGTGGGGGTATGCAGGTTGGTATAGTCACGATTGACAAGCTGTTCGGCAAGGAGGTGCACTATGCCGTGCCACTCTACCAGCGGCCCTACGTTTGGAACGAGCATGACCAGTGGCGTCCACTCTGGGATGACCTCCAGCCTCTGGCTGAAATGGTGGCGGACGGCAAACAGAGTCGCGCCCACTTTATGGGGGCGTCGGTTCAAGAACCGATCCCGGTGCCAGCAGGGGCGACGGAAACGCGTAGGGTGATTGACGGACAGCAGCGTTTGACGACGCTACAAATGCTCCTGAAGGCATTTCGTGATGTCGCCTCGGCGCGCGGCCATGCGCCTCATGCGCAGGCGATTGATGGACTGCTGCGGAATAGCGATCCGTTGATCACCGATGCGCCCAAGCGGTTAAAACTGTGGCCGACCCGGACTGACCAGCAAGACTACCAACACGTGATGGATGTTGCCTCCCCCGACGAACTGAAGCAGGCGCTCGGAAGGCCGGGCGCATCCTATCCGCTTAAAAATCACAACATAGCTAATGCCTATCTGTTCTTTCACAAAGAGATCGACGCTTGGTTTGTGGCGGATGAGGCTGACATCGCCTCCCGCGTAAAGGGCCTCTATGGTGCGATCCGCGATCAGCTTCGGCTCGTGGTAATCGATCTCGATGATAAGGACGATGCCCAGGCCATCTTCGAGACGCTGAACGCGAGAGGCGCACCGCTGCTTTCCGCCGATCTCGTGAAGAACTCACTGCTGGGGCAACTGCCGCCGAATGACGCGGCTGAAGCGTACAGAAAATACTGGCAGAGTTTCGATAGTGACGGTGCGTTCTGGCGTGAGTTGATCGGTCGCGGTCACGCGCAGCGAGCCCGCATCGAGACTTTCCTCCAGCACGCCCTTACCCTGCTCATGGGCAAGATAGTCAGTGCCGGTCATCTCTACAACGCCTATCTAGAGTATTCCGAAACGCCTGCTGCCGGAACAGCGCTCGACATGCTCAAGCGGTTCAAGAGACTGGGCGATATCTATCGACGGCTCCTTGAGCCGCAAAGAGATGATCGGCTCGAACGTTTCTTCTACCGACTGCACACTCTAGACGTTGTGACTGCTTGGCCTTTCATTTTGGCGCTTTATGACCGACATGAAGAGCGTCCAGACGCTGTTCGTGAAGTCTTAATTGATCTCGAAACCTATCTCGTCCGACGCATGGTCTGCCGGCTCAGTACGAGGGGGTACGGCACGGTCTTTGCCGCATTGACCAACGTGGTCATCGCTGTGCAGGACGACGTTGTCGCCGCTGTGCGTACAGCACTTTTGAAGGGCGAAGCCGAAGTTGATCGGATGCCGAGCGACGTCGAGTTTGAGCATGCTTGGACCGCCTATCAGCTTTATGAGAACCTAACTCGACCGCGCATGCGGCTTCTACTGGAGGCCATGGAAGAAGCGCTCCGAACCGAATTTGCTGAAGAGACGGGGGCTCCGCGCAATCTGACCATCGAGCACGTTATGCCTCAGGGGTGGCGCGAGCACTGGCCTCTATCGGTTGACGGATCAGCGGAGCAGCGCGATCGCATTGTCCAAACCATTGGCAATCTCACGCTGCTCACGAAGAAGTTCAACCCATATCAATCCAACCGTCCTTGGATCGACGGGCAGAACCCCGAATGTGGCAAACGCGCAAATCTCGATGCACACACGGTGCTCGTGATGAACCGCGAACTTTGCCACTGCAACGAATGGATGGAAGCTGACATCAAGAACCGTGCGTCACGTTTATTCGAATTGGCCAAGGCGATCTGGCCGCAGCCCAACGCCTAGCAATGCTGATTGATGCCCACGTCTCTAAAGAGTGCCAGAAGACTGTATGGCCGAGGGGGCTCGTAGCGTCTTGGAGAAAGACAGGTACTTTGCGAGCTTCTTCGGCTAATGGTTTTTAATGGCGCAAACACGAGTTCTTACACATCATCCAACACGGCGATGGTTGATATATTTTAGATTTCAGGCTCGGCTTCACGTAGCGCGGTGATCCTGCAGGAGTACCTGCTCGGGCGCCACGCCTGGATGATTGTCCGGTAGCAGGTCTAGCGCCATGGCGGAAATCTTCGCCAGCAGTTCGTCCAGCGTCGGCGCATCAGCCGCGGCGGGGATCGCGTCGCAATGGCCGGTCCAGACCTGGGCCTCGGCGTCCCAGAGTGCGGAAATCGTAAAGATCACCGGTTTGCTCATGGGCACTCCATCGGTCGGATCCGCCGGCACTCGGCTCGACGGCTACAGCACGTCTAGCATAGCTGGCGCCGCGACGGGAGAGTGCAGGCAAGAGGCCGAGACCTCAACGGCCCGGCGCGGTTTCACGCCGCGAGCGCCGAGTATTAAGTCTATTATAAAGACTTTGGGATGTTTCGAGGCGGCAAAGCCGCTATAGTTGCGGCGTCTGGCGTATCGCGTCGGGCGGTCGCTGTGGTCGGATGCGCACGGCTAGGCGATCCGGTTCACCTGACGCGAGACACCACGCCCATGCGAAGCCAAGACCGTGATCGTAACCGTGTGCCGCTCTATCTGCAGGTCGCCTCGGTGATGCGGCAGCGGATCGAGAGTGGGCATTGGAGCGAGGGCGACAAGATCTCGACGATCGAGGAGCTCGAAGCGGAGTTCAAGGTCGCGCGGATCACGGTGCGGCAGGCGCTGGATCTGCTGCGCGACGATGGTCTGGTCGAATCCATCCGCGGCAAGGGGACGTTCATCTCCGGGCGTCCCAAGGAGAAGCATTGGTTCAATCTCGCCAACGATCTCGAGTCGGTCATCGAGTCGGTGCGGGACAACGTCATCAAGGTGGTAAGCATCGACGAGCAGGCGGCGCCGCCGCTGCTGCAGGCCGGCGAGGGCGTGCTGGCGCCGGACTATGTTCAGCTGCGCAGCGTGCAGTTCAGCCGGGGCGAGCCGTTCGCGGTCGCCAATCTGCGTTTGTCGCGCGAGATCTATGCGCGCGACCGCCGGACCTTCAACCGCAAGCCGGCGCTGCCGCGGATCATGGAGATGCCCGATGTCGACGTCGCGCATGCGCTGCAGACGGTGACGATCGGCGTCGCGGATCCGGAAACGGCCAGCCTGCTACGGGTTGGCGTCGGCGAGCCGACGGCGGATTGTCGCCTGGTGCTGCTGGATAGCGCCAACGTCGCGATCTACGTCGCGGAGTTTCATTATCAACGCAATTGCTTCGCGCTGCGCCGCGATCTGGTGCCGAAGCCCGTCAAGGCGCCGCGCAAGCTGGCGAAAGCGAGCTGACCGACGCGGCCGGCTTTCGCCGCGTGCAGATAAGGCTGCGCCGCGAGCTGGACGCAGCTCAAGACATCGAGCAAGCTCGCCGGCGCGGTCATTGGGACCAGACCTGTCTCCCGGTCCGCCACGGCCGGCACCGCGTAGTAAACCGGAATGCCGGACGTCACCGACGCGACGACGTCGAGCACGACGGTGGAGGGCTCGTTCGGGTTCATGCCAACCTCTCGATGCTGAGCGCTCTGCGGAGAACGCGTCGGTGCTCACAGCGAAATCTTAGCGAGCCGGCTCCGCCCGGCGAGCGCAAATTATCCGCAGCGCGTGCATGGATTTCGATCAGGGAACGAGGTGTCGAGCCGCGCGTCATCTGTTGGCGCGCGGCGCTGCTTCCGCCGCGATCAACTTGTCGACCATCCGCCGCATCTTCATCGGCGCGGCGTCGATGCCGAGGATGATGCGCTTGAAGTCCGGGGCGCGCTCTTCCTCGAGCTGGATGCGTTCGAGGATCACCTTGTCCTCGCGGAACGCAATGTCCAGGCTGGCGCTGAGATCGGCATCCATCTCGAATTCGTTGGTGTGGAAATTGCGGACATGGAACCAGTGCTGCAGCACGGTGCGCTGATCGACCGGCGTCAGCACGTGGCAGGTGTACATCTGGGTGCCTTCGGACCGACGCTCCATGTCCGGGATGCTGCCGGTCGGGCACGAGCCCATGTCGATCTTGAAGTAGCTCGGCGTGCTGTAATTATAGTAGTGCCAGCGATCGACCATGCCGGTCAGCCCGCCGAATTTGGCGAACACGCCGATCGGCGCCGCGTTGCGGATCCAGCGCCAGACGCAGATCTCGTTGCCGTGATACTCGTTGTTGACCGGCACGCTCGCGCCGGCCGGCGTGCCGAGCGTGGTGGCGTGGACGAAGGTCACATGCGCCGGGTCGAGCAGATTGTCGCACAGGCTGAGATAATTGCACTCGATCCGCAGCGTATCGCCCTGCACCGCGTGCCAGGCGGGGTCGTCGTATTGTTCGATGTGGAAGATCTTGCTCGGATCGGCGTTGCGGGCGTCGCCCATATACAGCCAGACCAGCCCGTACTTCACCTGCACCGGATAGGCCCGCACCAGCGCGCGGCCGGGGATGATGTCCTGCCCCGGGATCAGCACGCATTTGCCGGCGCAGTCGAACGTCATGCCGTGATAGCCGCATTCGATATCGTCGCCCTTCAGCCGGCCGAGCGACAGCGGGGCGAGCCGGTGCGGGCAGGCGTCCTGCAGCGCCGCGATGCCGCCGTCCTGCAGCCGATAGATCACGATCGGCTCTTCCAGCACGGTGTGGCGCGTCAGCTCGCGGCCGACGCGATCGGCCCAGACCACCGGGTACCATGCCTCGCGGATGTAGCTCATGATGGGCTCCTGCGTGTTGGGTCTGCGGTCAGTGATAGTAAGCGCCACCGTCGACCACCAGCGTCTGGCCGGTGATGAAGGCGGCGTGCGGGCCGGCGAAGAAGCAGATCGCGCCGCCCAAATCGGTCGGCAGCATGTCGCGCTTCAGGGCGCGACCCCGCACCGAGAAGGCGGCGACCGCGCCGGCCAGTTCTGGATTGTTGTGCACGCCGTCGCTGAGCGTGAAGCCCGGCGCGACGCTGTTGACGGTGACGCCATGGTCGCCGAGCTCGGTGGCGAGCGTCCGCGTCATCGACACGATCGCGCCCTTGGTGGCGACGTAGTGCAGCATGCCGGGATTGCCCTTGAAGGCGACGCCAGAGGAGATGTTGATGATGCGGCCGGACTGCTGCGCCTTGAAGTGCGGCACCACCGCCTTGCAGCACAGGAACTGGCCGATCACGTTGACGTCGAGGATGCTGCGCCACTCGGCGACGGTGAGTTGCTCGAACGGCTTCGACGTCAGCGTCGAATAGATCGCCGCGTTGTTGAGCAGGATGTCGATGCGGCCGAAAGCGACGAGCGCGGCCTCCGCCATCGCGGCGGTGTCGGCTTCGCTGGACACGTCGGTGTCGGCGTGGGCGGCGCGATGCCCCTTGCTCCGCAGCTTTTCGGCCGCGGCGGACGCGTCCATCTTGTCGGCGACCAGAATCGCGGCGCCTTGCGCGGCGAGCGCCTCGCAGGCGGCAAAGCCGATCCCCATCGCGCCGCCCGTCACGATCGCCACGCTGCCGTCGAGATCCATTCGTGCGTCTCCTCGGTGATCTGCGTGCGGCACGCCGCCGCGGTCGCTAATACGTCCTATAAATAGCACAATAGATTTATAAGCGACAACGGCGTCACTGCGTCGATGTTGGGCAATGCCTGCCGGAATTATCGTCGCCCCGGCCGGTTGACTGCAAACATCCTAAAGTTAGGCTATTAGAGCAAAATGCGGCGTGGCTCCGCGTTGCGAGGCGTCAACCTGGTTCGGCCAAGGAGAAGATGAAGATGAGCTCGTCGCGTTCGTGGATGGCGTGTGCCGCCGTCGCCGTTGCCGTCAGCGGCCCCGCTGCCGCGCAGGAGACCATCAAGATCGGCGTCAATCAGCCGTTGACCGGCGTCGTCGCCGCGGCGGGCAACATGGTGACGGCAGGAACTAAGATCGCGGCCGAGCAGATCAACGCCAAGGGCGGCATTCTCGGCAAGAAGCTCGAGCTGATCATCGAGGACAACAAGAGCAATCCGACCGAGGCCGCCGCGGTCGCCGAGAAGCTGATCACCCGCGACAAGGTGCCGGCGCTGGTCGGCGCCTGGAGCTCGACCTACACGCTCGCGGTGATGCCGAAGCTGCTCGAATATCAGGTGCCGATGGTGGTCGAGACCTCGAGCGCCGACAAGATCACCACGCTAGGCAATCCTTACGTGTTCCGCATCAGCCCGACCAACGGCACCGAAGCCAAGAGCTTCGCGCGGTTCGTCGAGCCGCTGGGCATCAAGAAGGCCGACTTTCTCACCGTCAACAACGATTGGGGCCTCGGCGCCGCCGCCGAATTCGGCAAGATGCTGAAGGACAAGGGCCTCACCGTCAACAAGTCGCTGACGATGGACGCCGCGGCGCAGGATGTCTCGGCGCAGCTGTCCAGCCTGAAGGGCACCGACAGCGACACGCTGTTCATCACCACCGGCGTCGAGCAGATGACGCTGCTGATGAAACAGGCGCAGTCGCTCGGCCTGAAGCGGCGAATCGTCACCACCGGCGGCACGCTGCCGGATCAGCTGATCGCGCAGGCGGGGACGGCGGCCAACGATTCGTATCATGACGCGATGTTCGCGCCGTGGTTCCCCGAAACGGCCGCGGATCCGGAAGCGGCGAAACTGTTCATCGCGGATTGGGGCAAGGCCGGCCTGCCTCCGGGCGGAATGCCCGAGGGCGCCCGCGGCTATGATGCGGTCTATGTCCTCGCCAAAGCGATCGAGAAGGCGGGCGCAGCCGAGTCCGAAAAGATCCGCGCGGCGCTCTGGGAAGTCAGCTATTCGGGGCTGACCGGCAAGATCAAGTTCGAAAAGGTCGGCCCGGCCGGCAAGGAAAGCGGGCAGAGCCCGGCGGTGACGCACCTGGTCAAGATCGAGGACGGCAAGGTGGTTCTGGTCAGCAAGTAATCAGCAAAGCAAATCGTGGAGCAAGCGGAGGATGAGGGGCGGCCTTGCACGGGGCCGCCCCTTTTCCTTGCTTGAGGCACATTCGCGTCGTCTCATCTTCGTTGATGAGGCGGACGTACGGTTCCTATGCGGAGCGCGCAGGGCGGGAACCGCGGCCGCCTGCGGTGATTGATCCTGGATCGCCGCGTCGCGCAGCTTCGTGCGCGTCACAACGCCGCGTGTTTCACTCCGAGGTTCCCGATGTGTCGCTGGATTGCCTATCGCGGAGAGGCCACTCTCTTCGAGAACTATGTCACCGAGCCGGTGCATTCGCTGATCACCCAGAGCCTGCGTGCGCGCGAATCAGCGGGCCCGACCAATGGCGACGGGTTCGGGCTGGGCTGGTACGGCGTGCATCCGGAGCCGGGGCTGTATCGCGAGACGCGGCCGGCGTGGTCGGATGAAAATCTGCGCTATCTGTGCCGGCATCTGCAATCGCACATGTTCTTCGCGCATGTCCGCGCCGCCACCGGCACGCCGGTGACGCGGCAGAATTGTCACCCGTTCGCCTGCGGCCGCTGGATGTTCATGCATAACGGTTTCGTCGGCAGCTGGAGCCGGCTGCGCCGCCGCATCGAGGCGATGATCCCGGACCCGCTGTATCCGTCGCGCAGCGGCAATACGGACTCCGAGGCGATCTTCCTGGCCATCATGGGCGCAGGCATCGATGAAGATCCGATCGAGGCGACGCGCACGGTGATGACGCGGCTCGGCGCGCTGCTCAACGAAAACGGCCTGCGCGAGCGGATGCGGTTCACCGCCGCGCTCGCCAATGGTCACGATCTCTACGCCTTCCGCTTCGCCGAGAACGATACGGCGAACTCCTTGTACTATCGGCAGGCCGGCGATCGCCTGATCGTCGCGTCGGAACCGTACGATGGAGAACCGGGCTGGATCGAGGTTCCGGCCAATCACGTGTTGTTGTCGCGCTCTGCGCACCAAATCGAGTTGTTGCCGTTCATGCCGGATGAACCCCGGCTGAAATCGGAACATCCAGGTGCCCAAAGGGTTGTCGCGCGCGCCTGAAAAAGCAGCAAAGCGAGCGAGGCCCAGGGACAATGTGTGGAATTTGCGGAGAGATCCGCACCAAGAATGATGTTCGGCTTCCGGCATTCTGGACCATGACGCAGTCGATGCAGTCGCGCGGTCCGGATGCGGAAGGTGTGTTTTCGCAAGGCCTGGAGCAGGGCGCGATGGCGTTCGGTCATCGCCGGCTCGCGATTCTCGATCAGTCGTCGACGTCGCAGCAGCCGATGATCGACAGCGAGCTCGGCCTCGGCATCGTCTTCAACGGCTGCATCTACAATTTCCGCGAGCTGAAAGCCGAGCTGCAGAGCAAGGGCTATCGCTTCTTCTCCGAAGGCGACACCGAAGTCATCATCAAGGCGTATCACGCCTGGGGCACCGACTGCGTGCGCCGCTTCAAGGGCATGTTCGCGTTCGCGCTGTGGGAGCGCGACAGCGGACGTGTCGTGCTGGTCCGCGACCGTCTCGGCATCAAGCCGTTGTACTACACCGAAGGCGATGGCTTTTTCCGTTTCGCCTCGACGTTGCCGGCGCTGCTGGCCGCGGGCGGGGTCGAGCGCAGCATCGACCGGGTCGCGCTGCATCACTTCTTCAGCTTCCATGCCGCCGTGCCGGCGCCGCGCACCATTCTGAACGGCGTCAGGAAGCTCGAGCCCGCCACCATCCTGACGATCGCGCCGGACGGCAGCAAGACCACCGAGCGCTATTGGCAGTTCGCGGTCGGCGAGCGCGGCGGCGACCGCCGGCTCAGCGAGCAGGAGTGGAGCGAGGCCGTCAACGACGCGATGCTGGCGGCGGTCGATCGCCGCCGCGTCGCGGATGTGCCGGTCGGCGTGCTGCTGTCGGGCGGTCTGGATTCGTCGCTGATCGTCGCGCTGCTCGCGAAGCTCGGCCACGGCAATGTCCGCACCTTCTCGATCGGCTTCGACAGCGTCGGCGGCCAAAGCGGCGACGAGTTCTATTACTCGGATATCATCGCCAAGCATTTCGGCACCGAGCACGAGCAGATCCGGATCGACGGCGGCGAGGCCCTGGGCGTGCTGCCGGATGCGATTCGGGCGATGTCCGAGCCGATGGTGAGCCACGATTCCGTCGCGTTCTATCTGCTGTCGCGCGAAGTCGCCAAGCGCGTGCGCGTGGTGCAGAGCGGGCAGGGTGCCGACGAGATCTTCGGCGGCTACAGCTGGTATCCGTCCTTCCTCACCACCAACGACGCCACCGAGCAATATCGCGACGCCTATTTCGACTGGCAGCACGATGATCTGAGCAAGCTGCTGGCCGACGACATGCTGGGCGACGACGCCAGCACCGACTTCATCGAGACGTTCTTCGCGCAGACGGCCGCGACCTCCGCGGTCGACAAGGCGCTGCAGATCGATGCCGAGACCATGCTGGTCGACGACCCGGTCAAGCGGGTCGACAACATGACGATGGCGCACGGCCTCGAAGCGCGCGTGCCGTTTCTCGACCACGAGGTGGTCGAGCTCGCCGCGCGGATGCCGTCACGGCTGAAGGTCGCGGACGGCGGCAAATACATCCTCAAGCAGGCGGCGCGATCGCTGCTGCCGGCCGAGGTGATCGACCGGCCGAAGGGCTATTTCCCGGTGCCGTCGCTGCGGCACCTCGAAGGCGATTTTCTCGCTTATGTGCGCGACGTGCTCGGCTCGCGCGCAGCGCGCGAGCGCGGGCTGTACCGGCCCGAATTCGTCGATCACATGCTTGCAAACCCCGAAGCGGAGATGAGCCCAAAGGGCCACTCGCGGCTATGGCAGGCGGCGCTCCTCGAAGCATGGCTGCAAGAACATGCAGTTTGATCCGAAGATCATCGAGCGGCTCCGCCTCAATCTGTCCGGGGATCAGAGCCACATCGTCATCCGCTCCGCCGCAGGCGGCGACGCGGAGGCGGCCGGCTATTCGTTCGGCATCGAGGAGGAGTACTTCCTGGCCGATGCCGCAACCGGCGAAGCCGCGATCCTGACGCCGAACGAATTGTTCGAGGCGGCGAATTGGTCGACCGGCGGCCAGGTGATGCGCGAGATGCTGCAGGCGCAGATCGAGGTCGCGACCAACGTCCATGTCGATCCCAAGGACGCGCGGGAGGAACTGCGCTTCCTGCGCCGCGAGGTGTCGGCGGTCGCGGCGCAATACGGCCTCGTCATCATGGCATGCAGCACGCATCCGACCGCGTCATGGCGTGCGTCGCAGCCGACGCCGAAGCCGCGCTATTTCGAGATGATCGAGAACCTTCAGGTGATCGGCTATCGCAACATGCTGTGCGGCATGCACGTCCATGTCCAGCTGCCGCAGCCGGACAAGCGCTTCCCGGTGATGTGCGCGCTGATCCCGCATCTGCCGCTGTTTCTGGCGCTGTCGACGTCGTCGCCGTTCTGGAGCTCGGAGAACACCGGGCTGCGCGGCTATCGGCTCGCCGCCTATAGCGAGCTGCCGCGCACCGGCCTGCCGGAGCTGTTCGAAGATCAGCGCGGCTATGAGGACTATATCGGCGCGCTGGTGAAGTCGGGCGTGATCCCCGACGAGAGCCATGTGTGGTGGGCAATGCGTCCGTCGTTCCGGCATCCGACGCTGGAGCTGCGCGCGCCCGACGTGTGCACCCGGCTGGACGACGCCGTGGCGATCGCCTGTCTGTATCGCGCTCTGGTCCGGCACCTCGGCGAGATGCCGGAGACGCCGAGGGTCGACGCGGTCGAGCGCGCGATCGCGGTGGAAAACAAATGGCGCGCCCAGCGCTACGGCACCGGCTGCAGCTTCGCCTCGCGCGATGGCGCGGTGCCGATCGCGCAGGCGCTCGACCGCGTGATCGAGCTGGTCCGCGACGATGCGGAGGCGCTCGGCTGCGCCGCCGAAGTCGAGGCCTGTCGCGACATCCTGCGCCGCGGCAGCTCCGCCGACGCGCAGCTTCGCGTGTACGAAGCCAGCGGCGGCGACCTCACGGCGGTGACGCGCTGGATCGCCGAGGAAACCATCGCCGAAGCCGGCCAGCCGCCCGCAGCAGCGACGCGCGATGCGGTGAATTAGACGGCCGACTTCACAAGGAAAGGGTCTCTCCCCGTCATTGCGAGCGAAGCGAAGCAATCCAGCCTAGTGCACTGATCTGGATTGCTTCGTCGCTGCGCTCCTCGCAATGACGGGGAGAGGCTGGTTTGTGAGCAGACGAGGCCTGGGACGCGGTAGGCGGTGGTTAGCGCGGCGGAAGATCCGGAATCGACGGCTGGATGGTCCTCGACTGTTGCTTCCGTCATTGCGAGCCAACGGGTCCGGCCCGGCCGGCCCGATGACAGGCTCCGCGAAGCAATCCAGGAGCGCCGAGCACGGGGCTGGATTGCTTCGTCGGCTACGCCTCCTCGCAATGACGGGGAGAGCTCGCTCCGCGCGACTACACGCTGTGCAGTTTCGGCCGCGACGACAGGATGCGCTGGGCGAGGACGACCGGGCAGTCGGGAGCGTGCTTGATTTCGTCGCCGGTCTGCAGCCACGGCACCGAGGCGTTGCACAGCTTGCACTGATTGTGCGCGCCGCCGTCTTCCTCGGAGACGATCTCGATCGCCGTCTTGAGCAGCGCGGTCGCGATCTTGCGGATGTCTTCGGGCGGGGCGAGGTCGGTCATGGCGTGGGTCCGGTGGGAGCGATGGGCGCGACGATCAATAGCACGGATGCCGGCGGCCATCCTGGCCGCGATAGGCGGCGGCGCCCTGCTTGCACAGCGCCGAGGTCGGGCCGTCGTAATAGGCGAAAGGCTGCTCCGGCCAGACCGGGGGGCCGTAATTGTGGAGGTACAGCGAGCCCTCGCCGGCATGGCGGTGATGCCGATGCTTGTGCTTGGCGGCCGCAGGGGCGCTGGCCGCGAGCGACACCACGGCAACGGCGCAGATCAGCTTGAAGACGGTCATGGGGAATCTCCTGCCTGTCGGGTGGAACGCGGTCGAACCCGTTCGGGTTTCATCGCTGGACCCGCCGATGTCAAGCCGGTTGCTGGCTGCCGGCCTGGACCGGGCGTTCCACCGCGCGCAGCGTCGCGCCGCTGCCGGCGCAGCCGGCCAGCCGCTCGATCTCGGCGGCGATGAGGTCCGCATGCGCATGGTGCGCCATATGGCCGGCGCCGGGGATCCGGATCATGCGCGCGCGCGGCATGGCGCGCGCCAGTGCCTCGGCATGGATCTGCGGCGGCACCACCGGGTCTGCGCTGCCGGCGATGATCACGGTGGGCACCTGCACCGCAGGATAGCGTGGCACGTGGTCGATCAGCTGGTCGCGCAATCCGGAATATTCCTGCAGGCTTCCGGAGAACCGCTTCGCCATCAGCGCCAGCCCGAGCCGGCTGCGATCGGCATAGTCCGGCGGCGGCGGCTCCGGCCGGAAGATCCGCGTCGCGACCCGCCCCATCATCGCCATGAACATCGGCGGCAGCACCGTGTAGTTGATCGACGGCTTCATGAGCACGTCGAACACGCGCTGGATCCAGCGGATGCCGCGCGGCCGCGGATGGGTGGTCGGATTGATCACCACCAGGCCCTGCACGGTATCGGGATTGTCGAGCGCGTAGCGCAGCGCGATCAGGCCGCCGAACGAATGCCCGACCACGATCAGCGGCCCGGCGACGCCGCGTTCGCGCAGCACCTCGCGCAGCAGCGTCACCTGATAGGCCGGCGAGGCCAGCGGTCCCATGCCGGGTGCGCTGTAGCCCTGGCCGGGCCGGTCCGGAATGATCACGCGCAGCTGCCGCGACAGCCGCGCGCCGAGCGCCAGCCGCATGTCCTCGCTGCACAGATTGGCGCCGTGCACCAGCAGCACCGTCGGCAGCGGCCGCTCCGACGGGTGCGCCGGCGGCAGATCGAGCACGTGCATCCGCACGCCGTTGGCGGTGACGAACACGCCTTGCGGTGGAAATTTCGCCTCCAGCCGGCGCGCGATCGTGCAGGACAGCCAGCCGGAGCCGAACAACAGCGCGGCAACGATCAGCACCAGCAGGGCAGCGGCAATCATTCGGAATCCTGGCCCGTCGAACATCGCGGACAAGGTCCGCAGCAAGACCGGTATTTTGAGCATGCAGGCCGCGGCCCGCAATTGATCTCCCGCAATGGTGCCGGTCGATCCCGACGCTACGGGTCGGCTGGGGCAGTCAGTGGATCATCATGCACGTCGATGCGGACCAGGCGGGCGGAGCAGCCGGTCGGGCACGGACCTTCGGCCCGGCCGCATGGGCGGGCGCGCTGTGGCGGCATAAATGGCCGGCGCTGGGGATCGGCCTGGTGCTGCTTGCCGCCGCACTCGGACTGACTCGGCTGCTGCTCGGCCCGGAGGTCGTGGTGGCCGAAGTGCAGCGCGGCGATCTGGTGCAGAGCGTCGTCGCGTCGGGGCATATCGAGACGCCGTATCGCGTCGAGATCGGCAGCCAGATCACCGGCACCGTCAAGGACGTCCTCGTCGTCGAGGGCCAGCAGGTGCGGCAGGGCCAGGAGCTGATCGCGATCGAGGACAGCGAACTGCGCGCCGCATTGGTGCAGAGCGAGGGCGCGGTGGCGCAGGCCGAGGCGCGGATGCGCCAGCTCAAGGAGCTGACCGGCCCGGCCGCCGATCAGTCGCTGAAGCAGGCGCAGGCCAATCTGCTGAACGCCGAAGCCGCCTATGAGCGCGCCTCGAAGCTGGCCGATAAAGGCTTCGGCACCCGTGCTACGCTCGACGAGGCGACCAAGAATCTCGACGTCGCCCGCACCCAGGTTCGCACCGCCGAGCTGCAGCTCTACACCTCGAGCCCTGGCGGCAGCGACTACGTCATGGCCGAAACGCAGCTCAGCCAGGCGCGCGCCAATCTCGGCACAGCAAAGGCGCGGCTCGGCTACGCGCTGATCACCGCGCCGCGCGACGGCGTGCTGATCACCCGCGCGGTCGAACGCGGCAGCGTGGTGCAGCCCGGCAAGGCGCTGCTGGTGCTGGCGCCGACCGGCGAGACTCAGATCGTGGTGCAGATCGACGAGAAGAATCTCGGCCAGCTGGCGCTCGGCCAGCACGCCGTGGCTTCGGCCGACGCCTATCCGGACCAGCGCTTCAAAGCGACGCTGAGCTACATCAATCCGTCGGTCGACATCAACCGCGCCTCGGTCGAGGTCAAGCTCAAGGTCGATCCGGCGCCGGACTATCTGCGGCAGGACATGACGGTGTCGGTCGATATCGCCACCGCGCGGCGCGACGACGTCGTCATCGTGCCGGCGCGCGCGGTGCATGATGTCGCCACCGCGCCCTATGTGCTGGTGGCGGCGAGCGGCCGCGCCGTGGTGAGGAAGATCAGGCTCGGCCTGCGCGGCGTCGGCTTCTACGAGGTGCTGGACGGTCTCGCGCCGGGCGATCGCGTCGTCCCGCTGACCTCCGGTGTCAAAGCCGGGCAGCGCATCCGGGCGGTCGTGCCATGAACCGGCTGCTGCCGTTCGAGTGGATCGCCGCAGTGCGCTTCCTGCTCGACGGCGCGCTGCAGACGCTGGTGATCGTCGGCGGCATCGCCATCGGGGTCGGCGTCATCGTCTTCATGTCGGCGATGCTGGCCGGGCTGCAGGCCAATTTCATCAAGCGCGTGCTGACCTCGCAGCCGCAGATTCAGCTGATCCCGCCCGACCAGGTGGCGCGGCCGCTGCGCGATGCGCCGGGCACGTTCGAATCGGCCACCGTGCAGCGCCCCACCCAGCGGGTGATCTCGATCAACCAATGGCCGAAGATCCGCGCCGAGATGCAGGCGCGGCCCGAGGTCACCAACGCCGCCGCCACCGCGGCCGGCTCGGCGCTGGCGCTGCGCGGCGACACCAACCGCGCCATCACGCTGACCGGCATCGAGCCTGAGATCTATTTCAACATCGTCAAGGTGCCGGACTACATCGTCGCCGGCACGCCGCAGATCACCACCGAGGGCATTCTGGTCGGCATCGAACTGGCGCGCGATCTCGGCGCCTCGCTCGGCGACAAGATCATCGTCTCGACGCCGCTCGCCGGCACCCGCGTGCTCACCATCAACGGCATCTTCGATTTCGGCAACAAGGCCGCCAACCAGCGCACCACTTTTGTCACGCTGCGCAACGCCCAGAGCATGCTCGGCCTGATCGGCGGCGTCACCTCGATCGATCTCACCGTCACCGATATCTACGCGGCCGAGGACATCGCCGCGGAGATCCAGGCGATGCTGCCCGTCAAGGCCGACAGCTGGATCAAGACCAACGCGCAGTTCTTCACCGCGGTGCAGGCGCAGAAGAATTCCAACACGCTGATCCGGCTGTTTGTCGGCCTGTCCGTGGCGTTCGGCATCGCCGCGGTGCTGATCGTTTCGGTGATCCAGCGCTCCAAGGACATCGGCATCCTGCGGGCGATGGGGACGCGGCGCGAGCAGATCCTGCGGGTGTTTCTGATCCAGGGCGGGCTGCTCGCCTTCGTCGGCTCGCTGATCGGCTCCGGGCTCGGCGCGCTGGCGCTGATCGTGTGGCACCGCACCGCCCGGCAGGTCGACGGCAGCGAATTGTTTCCGCTGATCATCGAGAGCGATCTGTTCGTCTGGGCCTCGGTGCTCGCCACGGCCACCGGCGTTGCGGCGGCGATCGCGCCGGCGCTGCGCGCGGCGCGGCTCGATCCGGTGGTGGCGATCCGTGGCTGAAGTTCTGCGCCTCGACCAGATCCGCAAGTCCTACAATGTCGGCACGCCGGTCGAGACCGAGGTGCTGCACGGCATCGACCTCGCGATGAACGCCGGCGATTTCCTGGCGCTGATGGGGCCGTCCGGCTCCGGCAAATCGACGCTGCTCAACATCATCGGCCTGCTCGACCGGCCGACCGGCGGGCGGCTGCTGATCAGCGGCCAGGACACCGGCAGGCTCGGCGATGCGGCGCTGACGCATCTACGCGGCCACGCCATCGGCTTCGTATTTCAGTATCACTATCTGATCGCGGCGTTTACGGCCCGGGAGAACGTAATGATGCCGATGCTGGTCGATCGCGGGCGCCCCGATGCTGCGATCCAGCGCCGCGCCGACGAACTGCTCGACCGCGTCGGCCTCGCCAGATGGCGTAACAACAGCGCCACCAATATGTCCGGCGGTCAGCAGCAGCGCGTCGCCGTCGCCCGCGCGCTGGCGATGAACCCGGACCTGGTACTCGCGGACGAGCCGACCGGCAATCTCGACACCAAATCCGCAGAGGACGTGTTCGACCTGATGCGCGAGATCAACCGCGAGCGCGGCACCACGTTTCTGCTGGTGACGCACAACGACGATCTTGCGGCAAAGTGCGATCGTATCGTGCGGGTCGTGGATGGAAGGATTGCGGGGTAGGGCGAAGGAGGCGCTGCCGCCGGGGAGGCACCGCGCCGACCTCGCGCTTCATCGTCATCGCCCGGCTCGGCCCGGCGATCCAGTATCGCAGAGCGCCTGTTTGGTCCGCAGGGCGTTCCCGGAGACGCTCTGGAATACTGGATCCCCCGCATGCGCGGGGGATGACAGGTGATGGTGGGGCAGCCCCAATCTCTTATAAGCCAATCTCTTATAGAATGATGCGCGGGACTAGGCCCGCGCATTCGTCGTTACTTATGGCGTTGGTGTTAGTTCGTCAGCTTCGCTTCGATGACGTCGCCGAACATCTCCCAGCGGTCGCCTTTGAAGCGCATCAGTTGCATCTGCTCGATCGGGAAATGATCGGTCGGGGAGGTGTTCATGGTGATCCCCGGCAGCAATGCGGACGGCGCGTAGCCTTTCAGGCTGGTCGCGACCTTCATGATGTTCTCGCGCGTCAGGTTGTCGCCGGCCTGTGTCAGGATGTGCTCCAGCGTCTGCGCGGCACCGTAGCCGTACAGTAGCAGGCCGTTCGAGCGATCGGAGCCCGGCATGTATTTGTCCAGGAAGGCGTTCCATTCCTTCAGGCCCGGATCGTTCGTCCAGGTCGGGTCGGTCGGATCCTTGACGTAGCTGGCGGTGATCGCGTCCTGGGCGAATTCCATACCGGCCGGCTTGATCACCGCGCCGACCGAGGCCGACACGTTGTTCAGCACGTGAATCGGTTTCCAGCCGAGCTCGCCCATCTTGCGGATCGCTAGCGCCGCGAACTTCGGAGTCGACAGGTTGAGGAACATGTCGGCGCCGGAGGCCTTCAGCTTGGCCATCTGCGAGTCGATGGTCGGGTCGGTGATGTCGTAGCTCGCTTCCGAAATGATCATCGACGTCTTGTCGCCGAGACCGTCCTTGACGCCCTTGTAGATGTCCTTGCCGTAATCGTCGTTGGCCACCAGGACGGCGATCTTGGCGTTCGGGTGGGTCGCCAGGATCCACTTCGCATAGATCCGGCCTTCGGCCTGGTACGGCGGATTGAACGGCATCGTCCACGGATAGGTCTTGGGATCGTCGCCGAACCGCGTGCCGCCGCTCGACACCATCAGTTGCGGCACCTTCTTCTGGTTCAGGTACTTCATCACGGCGGTGTTCGACGGCGTGCCGAGCGTCTGGTACAGGAACAGCACCTCGTCGCCTTCGACCAGCTTGCGGGCCTGTTCCACCGCCTTTGCCGGTGAATACGCATCGTCATACGACAGGAAGTTGATCTTGCGGCCGTTGATGCCGCCCTTGTCGTTGAGCATCTTGGCGTAGGCGATCTCGACCTGGCCGACGATGCCGTAGGCCGATGCCGGGCCGCTGTAGGGCACGAAATTCCCGATCTTGATCTCGGTGTCGCTGGCGCCCGGACCGTAGGATTTCTGCGCCAGCGCAACGCCCGGCGCGAGCAGCGACGTCGCCGCCAGCACGGCGGCAAGTCCGAAAAGTCTCATCTGTTTCCATCCCGTTTTCTTGGCGCGATCTTTCGGATCGTCGCGGCGCGATACTAAGCGCGTGCGGGACCATGGCGCAATGCCGATGATGTGGACAGGTCAGCGCAGTCACTGCAGCGCGGCGCCAATTTCCGCCGCACGGGGCGCTGCACCGCAGCCGATCGCCGCGGTTCAACTGATGAATTGCTTCGTGTGGAATTTGCGTGGCGCGGCGCGTGCCGCCCAGATCGCAGGGCGATCTCGTGCATTGCGGTCCGGTCTGAATGTCCGGGATGCCTCGGCGGCACGAGTCTGATGCGAGCACATGCCGGCTCAGTTCCGATTTTGCGATGATCCGGTGTTTTGATGCGCGCGGTATCGACTCTGCCGAGAACGGTGTGCCGACTGGGGCGGTTCCGTTGGCGTGAGGGGGCTAATCATCTGATGATGAATTCGGGCCGTCCTGGTAGTTCGACGTGGTCGGTTCGTGATGATGAGAGGTTGGTGCTGTTAGTTATAATAATGTGATTAGTAAGCACCGCTGCGGCAAGATTTTCCGGCTCGGACCAAATGAGTGCCCGGCAGCAAAGGGCGTCGATCGGCGATGTCGTTGATTTAGTTAGGTTCCGGATCTGGCGCGCGCCTTGCAATGTTCTTGGTGATGCGCGGCAACGACGCGCGGACATCGATCGGAGGGCCCCTCATGGGATCACTTGATGCACTGTGGACGGCGACGTCCGGTTTGCAGGCCCAGTCGGCCGCCTTGGAGAATATCTCGGGCAATGTCGCCAATGCTCAGACGCCTGCGTTCAAGCAGACAGACACCGCGTTCGCCGATCTTGTGACTCCGCCGCAGGTGTCGGAGACGGTCCAGTGGCGTTCGGTTTTGACCAACGGCCGGCAAGGATCGATCGGGCGCGATCCGGTCAATACCTATATGGCGATCGGCGGGGAGGGATATTTTACGGTGGCGGCGCCGACGGGTGTTAGTTCGGCGGGCCAGCCGACATTCGCCAGCAGCGTCAGCACCTTTACGCGGCGAGGTGATTTCCTGCTGAAGAACGGCTATCTGGTCAACGGTTCCGGTGACTATCTGATGGGGGCGCAAATCGACCCCGTCACCCAGGCGACCAGCGGCACGTTGCAGCCGCTCCATTTCGACACCAGCACCGAGGTGCCGAACCTCGGCGTCTTGCAGAGCCTGTCGGTCAGTTCGGCAGGCAGGCTGCAAGGTACCTATTCCAAGGGGCAAACGGTCGACGTCGCGTCGCTCCCGGTCGCCACTTTCCCGGGGCAGGGCTTCATGACGCAGCTGAGTGGCGGGACGTTCGCCGCGACGGCCAAGTCCGGTCCGCCGCAATACAGCAACGCCAGCAAAGTCGTCGGAAACTCGCTGGAGGCGTCGAATGTCGACGTCGCGGACCAGATGACCACGATGATCCAGGCGCAGCAGGCCTATTCGGCCGGCACCAGAGTCGTGACGGCGGCGAACGAGATGATGCTGACGATCACCGGTCTCACGCTGTGACGATGGCACAGCGCTGACCGCAGTTCCAAGCCTGGCGACGTCGGTGGTCCGGTCGGCCGTGGAGGCGCGGGACGGTCGTCACGCTCACCGCGTCTGCGGCGTCGTCCGGTCCTCGGCCTTGAAGTACTTGCGGGCGTGGGCGACGATCTGGCCGTCGGTCGGATGATCGGCGGTTTCGACCGCAGCGATCTTTGCCGCCAGGGCAGGATCGTGCTCGGCGATATATTTCGCCAGCACGTGCTTGGTCTGGCCCGGGCCGACGACCAACACGACGCCGGCATCGGCGATCGCATCCATCGCTGGCGGAGGAAGTGCTGATCCTCCGGCTCGTGCCCCGAGCCGACCTCTCGGTGATGGTGGATATGGCGGTTCGGGTTGTCGGCGTGCAGCACCAGCTTGTCGGCCTCGTGCGGATTGAAGTGAAACACCCGCGCCTCGCGGTGGTCGATCCAGATGACGGCATGGAAATGCGGGCTGGTCATGGGCAGGGCTCCGGCTGGCGGCGCGGCACGCAGGCATGGCGATCGCGCGGTTCGGTGAGCCTAGCTCCCACCGCGGGACCGCGGCTTGATCGGCCGCAATTTCCTCCGGCTGGGAGTCGCCGGCTCAGCCGCGATGCCGGATCGGCCGGCCCTCGATCGGATAGGCCGGGTCGTTGTAGCCGGGCGTCGAGGGATGGCCGGTGACGACGAGACTGTCGATCAGCGCCTCGTCCTCGGCCGTGAACGTCACGTTGAGCGCCCGGACATAATCGTCCCACTGCGCCTCTGTGCGCGGCCCGGCGATCACCGAGGTGACCAGCGCGTTGTTCAAGACCCAGGCCACCGCGAACTGTCCGGCGGTGATCCCCCTGGATTCGGCGTGCGCGCGGATTTGCTGCGCCAGTTGCAGCGATTCCGGTCGCCATTCGGTCTGCAGCATTCGCTTGTCGGCACGGCCGGCGCGGCTGTCCTTGTCGGGCGCGGCGTCGGGCGGATATTTGCCGGTGAGCACGCCGCGCGCCAGCGGCGAGTAGGGGACGATTCCGAGGCCGTAGAACCCGCAGGCGGGAATGTGCTCGACCTCGGGCATGCGGTTCATGGCGTTGTAATAAGGCTGGCTGACGATCGGCCGGTCGATGCCGAGCCGGTCGCAGATGTTGCAGATCTCGGCGACGCGCCAGGCGCGATAATTCGAGACGCCGAAGTAGCGGATCTTGCCGGCGCGCATCAGGTCGCCGATCGCCCGTACGGTCTCGTCCAGCGGCGTGGTGTGGTCTTCCTTGTGCAGATAATAGATGTCGATCCAGTCGGTGCCGAGCCGCTTCAGGCTGGCATCCGCGGCCTGCATCACCCAGCGCCGCGACAAGCCGCCGCTATTCGGGCCATCGCCGAACTGGTTGGCGAGCTTGGTCGCCAGCACCCAATGATCGCGCTGCGCGGCGATCGCGCGTCCGACCACCTGCTCGGACACGCCTGTCGAATACATGTCGGCCGTATCGATGAAATTGATCCCGGCCTCGCGCGCCTTGTCGATGATGCGGGCCGAGGTCGGCTCGTCGGTGGCGCCCCCGAACATCATGGTACCGAGGCAAAGCGGCGACACCTTCAGGCCACTGCGGCCGAGCGGGCGGTATTCCATGGAAGAAGTCCTTCGCGCGAAAGTGCAATGACCGAATACATACACCCGTCATTGCAAGGAACGAAGCGACGAAGCAATCCAGCGTCGAGCACTTGGCTGGATTGCTTCACTTCGCTCGCAATGACGGGGAGAGGCATCGATCTTGATCGATGCTCTCGAAGTCGAGCCGCCGCTACTTCTTCACCAGCGGGCAGGCCGGATCCGGCGGGCCGAAGGCGTCGTCGCCGGAGATCTTGGTCAGGATCTTGTAGTAGTCCCAGGGATACTTCGACTCCTCCGGGCTCTTGACCTGCACCAGCATCAGGTCGTGCACCATCAGCCCGTCCTCGCGCAGCTTGCCGTTGCGGGCGAAGAAGTCCTCGATCGGCTTCTCGCGCATCTTGGCGGCGACCTTGAGCGGGTCGTCGGTGCCGGCGTCCTTGATGCCCTGCAGATAATGCGTCACCGCCGAATACACGCCGGCCTGCCACATCGTCGGCATCCGGTTCATCTTGGCGAAATAGCGCTTCGACCATTCGCGGGTCTTGTCGTCCATGTCCCAATAGAACGAGGTGGTCAGCAACAGGCCCTGCGCGGCGGGCAGGCCGAGCGAGTGGATGTCGGTGATCAGCGCCAGCAACGCCGCCATCTGCTGGCCGCCCTTGAACACGCCGAATTCGGCCCCGGTCTTGATCTCGTTGATGTTGTTCGGTGGGCCGCCGGCGATGCCGATGATCTTAGCCTTGGAGGCCTGCGCCTGCAGCACGAAGGAGGACAAATCCGGCGTCGCGAACGGTGGACTCACCGAGCCAAGCACCTTGCCGCCGGTCTTGGTGACGACCGAGGCCGCATCTTTCTCAAGCGACTTGCCGAACGCGTAGTCGTCGGTGATGAAGAACCAGCTGTCGCCGCCGCGCTTCACCACCTCCTGCGCGGTGCCGACCGCGAGTGCGCGCGTGTCGAACACCCACTGCATCGCGTAGGGCGAGCAGAATTTGCCGTGGAAGTCGGCCGCGCCGGTCGACTGGGTGATGAACATCCGCTTCTTTTCGTTGGCGATGTTCTGCACGGCGAGGCCGACGGCGGAGACCGGCACGTCGACGATCAGGTCGACCTGCTCGACGTCGTACCAGCGCCGCGCCAGCGAAGCGCCGATGTCCGGTTTGAGCTGGTGGTCGCCGGCGACCACGCTGACCGGCTTGCCGAGCACGCTGCCGCCGAAATCCTCGACGGCCATTTGCGCGGCGGTGACCGAGCCCTGGCCCGTCGGCGTCGAGGCCGGACCGTTCATGTCGGTCAGCACCCCGATCTTGACGATGTCGTCGGAAACTTGCGCCGCGGCGACGGATGGCGACAGCAGCGCAGCCGTCATCATCGCCGCCGCCAATGGTCTGGCGAACATGTGGTTTCTCCCTTGTTCCGGCTCTGCGGCCGTGTTGTGATCGCGAACTTACACCATTCCGGTGCCGCGGCAATTTGCCGGCGCAACGCAGACGATCAGGGGCCGATGTTCGCAATTCTGGGGTTGGGGTTTCTGCTCGGGATGCAGCATGCGCTCGAGGTCGATCATATCGCCGCGGTGTCGACGATCGCGGCGCGCCGCAGCGGCATCCGCGATATCGTCAAGCATGGACTGACCTGGGGGCTGGGCCACACGCTGACGCTGTTCCTGTTCGCCGGCGCCGCGATCGTGCTCGGCCACGCCATTCCCGATCACATCGCCGAGCCGCTGGAGGGAGCGGTCGGGATCATGCTGGTCGGGCTCGGCGCGCATCTGCTGTGGCGGCTGTGGCGGGATCGCGTCCATGTCCATGTGCACCAGCACGGCGACGGGACCCGCCACGTCCATCTGCACAGCCATGCCGGCCAGGTGGCGCGGCACGATGCACCGGCCGCCCATCGCCATGAGCACGGCTTCCGCTGGCGCACGCTGATCGTCGGCCTGATGCACGGCATGGCCGGCTCCGCGGCGCTGCTGGTGCTGGCCGTGTCGCAGGCCCCGACGCCGACGCAGGGGCTGCTCTACGTGGCGCTGTTCGGCCTCGGCTCGATGGTCGGCATGGGCGCGCTGTCGGCTGCCATCGCCGTGCCGCTGGTGATCTCGGCGCGCGGCCTCACCGTGGTGAATCGCGGGCTGCAGATCGCGGTTGGCGTGCTGACCATCGTGATCGGGCTGCACACCATCCAGGCGACGCTGCTGGGCTGAGCCGCGGGGGCACCCCCGAAACTAGTTAGAAATTCGATCCGTCATCCGAGGCTTTGGACGTCGTCATTGCGAGGAGCGAAGCGACGAAGCAATCCAGCTCCGAGCGCTGGGCTGGATTGCTTCGCTCCGCTCGCAATGACGCAAGAAGCTGCTGACTTCGCTAGCTCCGCTTCCGGCCATCCACTCAGAACGACGGGGCGCGCGCCAGCTTGGCCAGCTCGCAGCCTTCGCAGTAGCGCGAATCCTTATAGTCGATCCAGTTGTGCGCGTAGATCCGCTCCGCCGGAATGTCGTAGCGGGCCTGCAGCACGCGCACCAACACACGCCATGCGTCGATCTGGGCTTGCGTCGGCGGCGCCGCGACATCCGGGTAGTTGCCGGCGAACTCGATGCCGATCGAATTGGCGCGGGTTACCTGGCGATAGGTCGGCTTGTTGTCGATGTACTTGTTGTCGTTGCGGTTGGCGCCATCGCCGTGCGTGGTGACGACGGTCTCGGGCACCGCCCAGTACACCGTGCCGTCGGTTTCGACCCAGATGGTGACGCCGCGGCGCGTCGGGTTCTTCGCCTGCTCGCGTGCGCCGTTGCGGGCCGAGCCGGCCGGGCCTTCGGTCTGGTGCACCAGAATGTTGCGCCAGGGCGCCTTGCGATGATCGCCCCACGGCGCGAGCCAGACGATCCGCAGGCCTGGGATGTCGGGCGTGCCGGCGCTGCGGGCGAGCGCGATCGGTTCGGATGACAGCGGTTCGGCCTGGGCGGCGAGCGGCGAGGCCAGTGCGGCCAGCAACGTCCATGCGAACAGCCGGGCGAGCATCGGCGGCAGCCTCACGAAACTGTCGGACTCAGGCGATCCTGCGCAGCGGCGGCACCAGCGACGGCGTCGTCTCCGGCGCCGGCTCGTGGAGCGCGTAGCGATCCTTGCCGAGTTTCTTGGCGTTGTACAGCGCGGCGTCGGCCGCCGCGATCAGCCGCTCGGGGTGCAGGCCGACCTGGAACGTCCACTGCGCCACGCCGATCGAGGCCGCGACGGTGATGCCGCTGTCGCAGTCCCGCTCGGACAGCGTGCGGCTTTCCTCGATAATGAAGCGGGCGAACATCGCGCCCTCGCGCAACGTGGTGGCTGGCATCAGCACGCAGAACTCGTCGCCGCCGGTGCGCGCCAGCAGGTCGCACCCGCGCAGCCGCGACTGCGCGGCGCGCGCGAACCGCCGCAAACACTCGTCGCCGGCCGCATGGCCGAAACTGTCGTTGATCGCCTTGAAGCCGTCGAGATCGATCGCCAGCACGCTGAACGGCTCGCCGCTGCGCATCGACGCTTCGCACTGTTCCTGCATCTGCTGCAGCAGCCGGCGCCGGTTGGCGATGCCGGTCAGGTCATCGACCAGCGCGAGGGTTTCGACCTCCGAGCGCAGCCGGTCGATCGCCATCAGCAGCAACCCGAAATTGAGCGCCATCGACAGGAACACCAGCATCAGCACCATGGCGGCCTGGAAGTCGTTGAAGTGCACCACCGACAATTCGCCGCCGACGCCCATCATCGCCGCGCAGGAGCGTACGGCATAAACCGCGATCATCAGGGCTGCGACGGTCGCGGCCATCCGCGCGCCCGGGTTGCGGCGGGCTTTGCGCTCCAGCAGCACCGGCAGCGCCATCAGGATCGGGATTCCTTGGGTGACGGAGTAGATGACGATCCGCGCCGCCATCGAGTCGACCACGACCAGGAAGAAGGCGAGGCCGGTCATGCACCAGAGCGTCAGGCCGACGGCCAGCCACCAGCTCAGGCGTCGGCCGTAGAACTGAAAGATGCCCATGCCGGTCAGGCTGGACGCCAGCACGATCGCGCCACCGCCGAAGACCAGCGGGGCGGTGTTGTCGATCACGCCGCGCAGCATCCCGATTGCGGCGCCTGCGGACAGCACGAAACAGCCGGCGGTCCAGTAGCGCGCCGGCGTGAAGCTCGGATAGCTCCGCATCACATGGGTCCAGACCAGACCCAGAGCGAAGAAATTGATGAGAAACACAACCCAGAGGGTCGGAACGCTCAACATCGCCCGGTCAAGGCACAGCGCGCCAAGTCCCTGATCCTGAATCCTGGGCGATTCATTGCAACTCCCGAAGTTGCGGACAAGTTGCACGGGGAGCACTTAACGGAGTCTGAGGGCGATTCGAAAAACTACGGGGTGGTTGTGAATATATGAATCCCCGAGCGTCTCTTGGTGACGGCCTCCGGCGGGGTGGCTGGGTCCGGGCCAGGGTCGGACGAGGGGGGCCGACGGATGACCAGGGCGGCCGGGCCGGCAATTTATCCGGCCGCCGGCTTCAAATGCCGACGGCGCTCGGATAGGGTCCGCCGCAACCGACCGGCGCCCGGCGCCCCAACCCCCGACATCGATGAAGATCACGCAAGCATTCAGGTTCGAAGCCGCCCATCATTTGCCCCATGTCCCCGAGACGCATCGCTGCAAGCGGATGCACGGACATTCCTATCGGGTGGAATTGCAGCTCTCGGGACCGGTGAACCCGAAGACCGGCTTCGTGCTCGATTTTTTCGAGATCGAGGCGGCGTTCGGTCCGCTGCTGGCGCGGCTCGACCATTACTGCCTAAACGACGTCGAAGGGCTGGAGAATCCGACCGCCGAGAACATCGCGATCTGGATCTGGGACCGCACCAAGCCGACGCTGGCGGCGCTGTCGAACGTCCGGGTCTATGAGACGCAGGACTGTTGGGCCGACTATGGCGGCGAGGATCGCGGCGTCTGAGCAACTGCTGATCGCGCGGAGGACCGCCGCCATCTCGGCGCGCGGTCCGCATTGCACGATGCCCTGATCAGCGGGCGGCCGCGGTCGCTGCAGCGCGGCCGCGATCTTCCTCGGTCTCCTGCTCCCACCGCAGAATGGTCGCGTAGAGATTCTGGAATTTGCTGGCGGTCTCGCCGTCGAACATCGGATCCTTGCGGGCCTCGATGCGCGAGTCGATCTTCGCCCAGTCCTCGGCGGTCAGCGTTTCCAGCGCGGCGGGGAACAGCAGTTGCTCTTCCTTGGCCATGTGGCGGCGCTGATGCTCGAGGAAGTCCGTCGCGGCGGCGTGGAAGGTCTGGCGCGGCAGTTCCTGATCGGCCAGCACGTCGTTGACCACCTGGGCGAAGCGGCCGAGGCGCTCGCCTTCCAGCACGTGCTCGGCTTCGATATCGCCGACTGCGCCGGCGACCGCCGGATTGCGCTCCTTGAGGATCTGATAGACCACATCCTCCTTCGGATGATGGCAGATCTCTGGATACTCCTTGAAGTACTGGATCACGGCCTGGAAGATCTCGTAGTCGGGCCGTTCGCGCCGGTCGAACACGTTGAGTTCGCGCTCGATCACGCCGAGCAGCTTCGCGATGTTGCGGTGCTCTTCGTGAAGAATTTCGATGATTTGTGACATGGCCGACCTCGACTGCTCGCTGACCGGAAAGACCGCGGCTGCGGCAAAATTCCACCGCGAAGATAGTGACCGGGGCGTCCCGATCCTTGCGGTAGATCAATGGGGTGCCGGCGGCTATCAGTCGCAACAAACTTCTACTTCAGTAGGCCATCACTTCAGATCGGCCGCCCGCAGCCGCAGCGCGTTGCCGATCACGCTCACCGACGACAGCGACATCGCGGCAGCCGCGATGATCGGCGACAGCAGCAGCCCGAAGGTCGGATACAGCACGCCGGCGGCGATCGGGATGCCGGCCGAATTATACACGAAGGCGAAGAACAGATTCTGTCTGATATTGCGCATCGTGGCACGCGACAATTTCCGCGCGCGGACGATGCCGCCGAGATCGCCCTTCAGCAGGGTGATGCCGGCGCTTTCCATCGCCACATCCGTGCCGGTGCCCATCGCGATGCCGACATCGGCGGCGGCGAGCGCCGGCGCGTCGTTGACGCCGTCGCCGGCCATCGCGACGACGCGGCCCTGCCGGCGCAGCTTCTCGACCACGGCGCTCTTCTGATCGGGCAGCACTTCGGCTTCGACATCGGCGATGCCGAGCTTGCGGGCGACGGCTTGGGCCGTCGTGCGATTGTCGCCGGTCAGCATGATGACCTTGAGGCCGTCGGCGGCGAGGGCCTTCAGCGCGTCCGGCGTCGACGCCTTCACCGGATCGGCGATCGCAATCAGGCCGGCAAGCTTGCCGTCGATGCCGACGCTGACCACGGTGGCGCCGTCGGACCGCATCTGTTCGGTCTTGTCACGTCGCGCAGACGTGTCGATGCCGAGCGAGCCGAGATAGCTCGCCGTTCCGATGGCGACCATGCGGCCTTCGACTTTGCCGGCCGCGCCTTTGCCGGTCGGCGCATCGAACTCGTCGACCTTGGCGAGCACGAGCTTGCGTTCGGTGGCGGCCGCGACGATGGCGTGGGCGAGGGGATGTTCGCTGGCGCGCTCGACGCTGGCGGCGAGGCGCAGCAGCTCGCCTTCGTCGAAGCCGCTGGCCGTGACGATGGCGGTGACCTTCGGCTTGCCCTCGGTCAGCGTGCCGGTCTTGTCGATCACCAGCGTGTCGATCTTCTCCATTCGCTCCAGCGCCTCGGCGTTGCGGATCAGCACGCCGGCCTGCGCGCCGCGGCCGACGCCGACCATGATCGACATCGGCGTGGCGAGGCCGAGCGCGCACGGGCAGGCGATGATCAGCACGCTGACGGCGGCGACCAGCGCGAAGGTCAGCCGCGGCTCGGGACCGAACGTCGCCCAGGCGGCGAAGGCGGCGATCGCGGCGAGCAGCACCGCCGGCACGAACCAGCCGGCGACCAGATCGGCGACGCCCTGAATCGGCGCGCGCGAGCGCTGCGCCTGCGCGACCATCTGCACGATGCGCGACAGCATGGTGTCGCGGCCGACCTGGTCGGCGCGCATCACGAAGCCGCCGGACTGATTGATGGTGCCGGCCACCACCTTGCCGCCGGCCTCGCGCGTCACCGGCATCGACTCGCCGGTGACCATCGACTCGTCGAGCGAGGAGCGGCCTTCAAGGATGATGCCATCGACCGGCACCTTCTCGCCCGGGCGCACGCGCAGTCTGTCGCCGACCGCGAGGCTGTCGATCTCGACCTCGTGCTCGCTGCCATCGGCTTCGAGCTTGCGCGCGGTCTTGGGCGCGAGGCCGAGCAGCGCCTTGATGGCGCCGGAGGTCGCTTCGCGGGCGCGCAACTCGAGCACCTGGCCGAGCAGCACCAGCACGGTAATCACTGCGGCGGCCTCGAAATACACCGGCACGGTGCCGCCATGGCCGCGGAACGCTGGCGGGAACAGCTGCGGCGCCAGCGTCGCCACGACGCTGTAGACGTAAGCGACGCCGGTGCCCATCGCGACCAGCGTGAACATGTTGAGGTTACGCGTCACCACGGATTGCCAGCCGCGCACGAAGAATGGCCAGCCGGCCCACAGCACGACCGGTGTCGCGGTTGCGAGCTGAATCCAGTTCGACAGCACCTGATCGATCAGGCCGTGGCCGCCGACCAGATGGCTGCCCATTTCGAGCGAGAATGCCGGCAGCGCCAGCACCAGCCCGATCCAGAACCGGCGCGTCATGTCGACCAGTTCGGGATTCGGCCCGTCGTCGAGCGACACCAATTCGGGCTCCAGCGCCATGCCGCAGATCGGGCAGGTGCCCGGGCCGATCTGGCGGATCTGCGGGTCCATCGGGCAGGTGTAGATCGTGCCCTCGGGAACGGCTGGAGCGGGCTTGGCCTTCGACTTGTCGAGATAATAGACCGGATCCGCGGCGAATTTCTCGCGGCAGCGCGCGGCGCAGAAGTAATAGGTCTGACCCTGATAATCGAAGCGGTGCTTCGCCGTCGCCGGATCGACCGTCATGCCGCAGACCGGATCGATCACCTTGCCGGCGGCGGGCGCCGCATCGTGGTGGTGATGGGCATGGTCGTGACCGCCGTGATCATGGCCGCCGCAGCAGGGCGCAGGCGCGGCGAAATTCGTCAGTTGATGCAGCTTCGACGCAGGTTTGGGCGGCAGCACCAGCGGCTGGGCTGCGTTGGCGAGCACGCCGGCCGGATCGGCGGCGAATTTGCTGCGGCAGCCATCGCAGCAGAAATAATAGGTGGTGCCGTCGTGGTCGCAGCGATGCGCGGTGGTGGCCGGATCGACGGTCATGCCACACACCGGATCGATCGCCTTGGTGGCGGCGGGCGTGGCCTGATGGGCGTGGCCGCCGCAGCAGGAGCTCGCGGCAGCCGGTGCGTCGTTGCTCGAGACCGAGCCGCAGCAGCTCGAGTTGGCGGCCGCATTGTCGTCTTGAGGCTGCTTCGTGCCGCGCATCGCATCACCTTACCGCTTGAAACCTATACCCTGTAGGGGTATATATCGGCCATGAAGTCGGACATCAAGACGTCGTGTCAGAAACGCCTCGGCAGGATCGAGGGGCAGGTCCGCGGCATCTCCAAGATGCTGGAGGAGGGCCGCTACTGCATCGATATCGTCACGCAGATCTCCGCGGTCCGCGCGGCGCTGCGGCGGGTCGAGGAAGAGGTGCTGAAGGATCACGTCGCGCATTGCGTCGAGCATGCGATCGCGAGCGGCAACAAGACCGATCAGCGCCAGAAGATCGCCGAGCTGATGGATGTGATTCAGCGATCCAGTCGCTGATCTGAGGCCGATCGCCGGCGGCCGCGTTGCGGCTGATCAAGTCGGCGTATGGAACAGTTCCACGCTCCGGTTCAACGACCCGGCTTGGCCGCTGGTCCGAACAGCGACGACCTCACCGCGCTGAAACCTTTCGACAAGCCGGTCAGCCCGCATGACACCGGATCGCCGTCGCATGCGTACTTGGCGGGCTGCACCAGGCGTTGCCGTGGCTTGGCGGCGGTCCGGAGCTTGGCCGGGCGCTGGCGCGGCTTGGCGGCCGCGGCGCGCGGGGCCTCGACCGACGGGCGTGGCTTGACGGCGGGGGCGGCTTCGGCCGGCTGCTGCGCCTGCAGCGCGGCGATCTGCTGTTGCCGCGCAGCGAAGGCCGCGGCGATGATCGTGCGACGGCGCTGGTCGAGAAATTCGGTGTACTGCTCGTCCATCTTGCGCAGTTCTTCGGCGGTCGGGTTGGGCCCGGCGATGTCGAAGCTGCGATTCTGCATGAAGTCGAAATAAGTGTAGCCGCCGCCGGGTTTGCGCCGGCCGGCGAATTTGGCGTCGCATTGCGCCGCCAGCGCCGCCTTGGCGTCCTTGCTGTCGGCAGCCTTCTCGCCCTTCTCGATGCAGTCCTCGTAGTCCACCGGGGTGCGGGTCGGCCACCACTCGGCGCGCGCATCGGACGGCAGCGCGGCGGCGCCGAGCGCGAGCATCAGGTGAAAACTGGTCAGCTTCCGAAAGCCGGTCA
Source organism: Rhodopseudomonas sp. AAP120 (assembly GCF_001295845.1). Lineage (GTDB taxonomy): Bacteria > Pseudomonadota > Alphaproteobacteria > Rhizobiales > Xanthobacteraceae > Rhodopseudomonas. The sequence goes on from NZ_LJIC01000022.1 coordinate 46,023, forward strand.
TGCCCGTCCCGCAGCGGCAGATCACGCGAAGATCGCGGGATTCCGCCGTCGGGGTCTGGCTTTGTCAAGTACACAGGTTGCGAGCCGCTCGCGACGGCGGGCGATCGGTCGTATTTGCAGGGCTTTATCCCGGCGGCGCGGCGGCCCTCATTCCGGAGGGAGGCCCGCGCAAGCGCTGTCAGGCGGCGAAATGCTCGGCCGAGACTGAGTCGCTGTGCTCGATGTGATCCAGCTCGGACAGCTTGGTGATGCTCTTGCCGCGGCAGGACCACGAGATCAGCGCCTCGTCCCCGGTGATCGACAGGATGATGCCGGTGACGTTGCCATGGGCGGTGACTTCGTCGCCGACTGAAAACGTCTGGTTCTCGAGCGCGGCTTCCAGCGCGGCGCGCAGGCTGACGGCGTCGCTGCCGCCGGCAGCGCGGAAGGCGGCGGTGGCCTTGGCGACCATATCCTCAGTGACTTTGAGTTTGTGGGTCATTGGTGATCCCTCGATCGGTCCGGTCGTCGGTAGCGATAGGCCCGGGAGCTTAACGGTCTGCGACCAAGGCCGGTGTGGCCGTGAGCATGAGCGATTTTCCGTTAAGGCGGCGAGCCGCCGGACCTCATCTCCCTGACATATTACCGCTTGCGGTACATATGCACCCAATCCCGAAATGTGATTTGACCTGCATCAAAAGCAAACGCGCGCCCGAAGGCGCGCGTCGCAGGCCGCAGACGAATTGCGATAGCAGGATCAGACGGCGATCGAGTGCCGGACGTTCGAATTGCGCAGATAGGTATCGAACACCGAGGCGACCACGCGAGACAGCCGGACGCCGTCTGCGGTGAGCGTCAGCTTGCCATGATCGCAGATCACCGCGCCGTCGCGCTGCAATTCGGCGAGCGCTTCTTCTTCGGGGGCGTACCAGTGGTCGGCATAGCCGAACGCGCGGCCGGCGGCGGCGAGGTCGATCTTGCCGTCGCACATGATGCGTTCGATCACATGGGCGCGCAGATTGTCGTCCTTGGTCAGGCCGTGGCCGCGCGCCACCGGCAACTTGCCGGCCGCGACCGCGCGCGCCCAGGCGCCGGTTTCGACGATGTTCTGGATGTAGCCGCTCGGCGTGCGGCCGATCGAGGTGGCGCCGATGCCGATCAGCGTCTGCGCGGCGTCAGCGGTGTAGCCTTGGAAGTTACGGTGCAGCTCGCCGGTCTTGGCCGCCACGGCGAGCGAGTCGCCCGGCAGCGCGAAGTGATCGATACCGATGCGGACATAGCCGCCCTTGACCAGGGCTTCCGCCGCCGCGTCGGCCTGCTCGGCGCGCAGCTCCGGCTTCGGCAGCGAGTCGTCGGGGATCATCCGCTGGTTCTTGGCGACCCACGGCACGTGTGCGTAGCCGAACAGCGCGACGCGGTCGGGCTGCATCTCGACGCATTGCTCCACGGTGCGCCGCAGATCTTCGGCGGTCTGATAGGGCAGGCCGTAGATCAGGTCGAAGTTGATCTTCGACACGCCGGCCGCCTTGAAGCGATCCATCGCGCGCGCCACCATGTCGGGCGGCTGGATGCGGTTGATCGCGGCCTGCACCTTCGGGTCGAATTCCTGCACGCCGAAGCTGGCGCGGGTGAAGCCGAGTTCGCCGATGGTCGCGACCATCTCGTCGGTCAGCGTGCGCGGATCGCTCTCGATCGCCAGCTCGGCGTCCGGCACGAATTCGAAACGTTCGCGCAGCAGCGTCATGATCGCACCGAGATCCTCGGGCGATATCACCGTCGGGGTGCCGCCGCCGAAATGCAGATGCCGCACCGGCATGGTGCCGGGCATCGCGTCGGCGACGAGGTCGATCTCATCGATCAGGTTCTCGACATAGTCGGCGACCGGGCCGTATTTCGACGCCAGCTTCATGTTGCAGCCGCAGTACCAGCACTGCTGCTTGCAGAACGGCACGTGCAGATACAGCGAGATCGGCTCGTCGGTGTCGAGCTGGGCCAGCCAGCCGCGATACACCGATTCCGGAAACTCCTTGGCGAAATGCGGCGCCGTCGGATAGCTGGTGTAACGCGGCACCGAGCTCTTGGCGTATTTTTCGAGAGCAGACGACATCGCAAGGTCTCTCACATCGTCCGCGGATCAACGCGCGGAAATGGTTTCGGAAGGGCCGGCGATCGGCGCTGATCGGCGGCTGGCGTAAATATTCGCGGCGTCCGGGATCGTGGTCCAGTCCGCCACGAAGCGGCAGCAATCGTCGCCGCGCGCTCCGCAAGTGGTCTCGGTCACCCGGGTATAGGGCGAGACCAGCGCCTGAAACAGCCGTTGAAATACGGAGGCGTGCCAGACGCAGACCTGGTGGTCGGCGTGTTCGCCGGCGCACAGCGGATTGGCGGCGATCTCGAAGGTGACGGTCTTGCCGGCGGTGGCGGAGAACTTGCCCGAGCCGGCGAAGGTCCAGGCGTGCGCGGTGATCGCCTTGGTCAGCATTCTGGCGGCGATCGACGCCGGCATGATCTTGAGCACGGCCTGCGCCAGTTTCGGAATCCGGTTGGCCAGGATGTAGTCGCCGGTGCGCAGCCCGGCGTCGGCGAGGATCACGGCGGCTTGCGGCGGCGGCAGAACCCGGCGCACCGCCTGATGGATGGCGGCGACCGGGCGCTCGTCGACCATTACGGACGGCGGCTCGGCGAGCCAGTCGCTCGCCGCCGCCTCCGAGAAGATCTCCTTCGCGGCCGGCTGGAGACCGGCCGCGTCGAGCGCGTGGATCAGTTGGATGACGGCGTTGGGTCCGATCTCGGACACCTCCGGCATCCCGCTGTCAGTGGCGTGTGACGGAACCTGCGTCATGGGTGTCCGCCATGCGGCTGGTTACGGTCTTGGCGAGCGCCGCCTTGGCATCGGCTTCACTCTCTTCCATCTGCTCGGTGCCGCCGCCGCAGGCCGAGACGATGGCCATCTGCGAGGCGGCCGCCTTGCGCGAACGGTCGGCATTGGCTTCCCAATCGGCCATCTGCGCGTGCGAGATCTTGCGGGTCTCGTCGAAGTGGAAGTCGACCTTCTTCTTCGATTGCGGACCCCAGTAACCGACGCGGCCGAGATCGTAGAACTTGCGCTCGAAGCCGGCCTTGAGGAACGCCTTCAGACAACCCAGCAGATAGCGTCGCCGTCGCCCCGTTCCCGACCATGGGTAGGAGAAGAACGCCTTGTACATGTAGAACCGGCGATAATTGTTCATCACCCGGTCGAGCAGTTCGCCGCGCTCCATCGCCGCCGGCTTCACGATCGGCGTGACGAAATTGTACTTGGCGAAGTCGAACACCTCGACCTTGTCGCTGAGTTCCTTGAACAGCGGCGTGAACGGCCACGGCGTGTACATCGACCAGTTGGCGAGGTCCGGCTTCCAGTCCATCGCCATGCGGTAGGTTTCTTCCAGCGTCTCCGGCGTCTCGCTGTCGAGGCCGACGATGAACTGAGCTTCGACCACGATGCCGGCTTCACGCAGAAGGCGGATCGCCTTCTTGTTGTCGGAGATCTTGGTTTCTTTGTTGAACAGGTCGAGCTTGAGCTGCGCCGCCGCTTCGGTGCCGAGCGAAACGTGCATCAGGCCGGCTTCGTTGTAGAATTTCAGCAGCTGCTCGTCGCGCAGGATGTCGGTGACGCGGGTGTTGATGCCCCACTGCACCTTCTTGTTCAGGCCCCGCGCGATCAGCTCTTCGCAGAACTGGATGAACTTCTTGCGGTTGATGGTGGGCTCTTCGTCGGCCAGGATGAAGAAGCCGACCTGGTATTTCTCGACCAGCTCCTGGATTTCGTCGACCACCTTCTTCGGATCGCGGACGCGATAGTCGCGCCAGAATTTCCACTGCGAGCAGAACGAGCAGGTGAACGGGCAGCCGCGCGCCATGTTGGGAATCGCCACGCGGGTGTTCATCGGGATGTATTTGTAGAGCGACCAGTCGAGGATGCTCCAGTCCGGGCTGATGGCGTCGAGATCCTTCACGGTCGGCGCCGCCTGGGTGGCGATGATCTTGCTCTCGCCGTTGATGCCGTCGGTGTAAGCGAGGCCCTTGATCGAGTCGCGATTGGCCGGCCATTGTCCGGAGTCGATCGACTTCGCCAGATCGACGACGATCTCTTCGCCTTCGCCGCGGACGATGACGTCGACCCACGGCGCTTCGCTCAGCACCTGCTGATACATGAAGGTGGCGTGGACGCCGCCCAGCACGGTGACGATCTTCGGATCGACCTGCTTGGCGACCTTCAGGGTCTCTTCGGCCTTGTAGATCGACGGCGTGATCGACGTGGTGCCGACCATATCCGGCTTGTAGTCGGCGATGATCTGCTTGAGCTGCTCGTCCGAGGTGTCCTCGGTCATCGCGTCGATGAATTTGAGGTCGGTGAAACCGTTCGCCTTCAGCGCGCCCGCCAGATAAGGCGCCCAGGCCGGCGGCCAGTGGCCGGCAATTTCGGCGCCACCGGAATGATAATTCGGGTGAATGAGAAGGATGCGCACTGACATTTCTCCCATGATTGTCAAGAAACGATGACACATGGAGTGTCAAGGATTATTGACGCAGATCAACAAAGTGGTGCATTAGTAATGAGGAGCCCGACAGCAGCTCTCTCGGCGATCGCAGCGGGCACGCTGGGCCCCGCTTGAGCGTCGGCGGTCAGGACTCCGCGGTGAAGTTGGCGTCGTGTTGAAGAGCGTCGAGCGTGTCGACGTTCAGACAATAGTTCTGATAGGCGGGCACCAGAGTGCCGGCGGCGATATCGGCGTCGCACTCCTGCTTGTGCTCGCACATCGCGCAGGTGCGCCGCAGATCGTTGAGCAGCATCGGCTCCTTCTCGGCGAGCGCGCGGATGCTGATGCGCAGAGCGTCGAGCAGGCAGGGGAGCTCCTTGGCACTGCTGCCCTTGGTGGCGAGCGCGCGCACTTCGGCTGGTGATAGCCCGAGGTCCTTCACCATGTTGGCCATCGCGCGTCCAAAGGCTTCGAGTTCGACAGGGCTGGCGGTGATTTCTTCCCACTCGCGGACGACGGCAGCGACGGTGTCAGCGGCGACCGACTCGTTGATGGGGGCCTCGTTGATGGGGGCGTCGTTGATGGGTGCGTTGTTGGGGTCTGGATTGCCGGATGCAGTCATGGGCGCCTCCAACGCGATTGTTTTGCTGATATACTCACGCCCGTCAGGCGCCCCATTGCGCCAGATCAAGGAGTGCGACAGGCTTGCGATGGATCAAAGACAGGCCCGCGAGTCCGAATGGCGCCGGTCGAACTGATCGCATCGACTGCCACGCGGCGATCTTGGGCGCGCCGCCAACAACAAGCCGCCGCAGGCGAAGCGGATCGACCTGACAGCGGATTGAACGATAGGGGAGGTGGACTTGCTGCTTGCGCTTTTCGCCGACATTCATGCCAACCGGCAGGCCTTCACCACCTGCCTGGCCAAAGCGCGCGAGCAGGGAGCGGAGAAGTTCGTTCTACTCGGTGACTATGTCGGTTACGGCGCCGATCCGGACTGGTCGGTGAGCACCGTGATGGAGCTGGTCGGCGGCGGCGCGGTCGCGGTGCTGGGCAATCACGACAGCGCGGTGGGCAATCCCAAGGTGCAGATGAATGCCGAGGCCGAAGCCGCGATCGAATGGACGCGCGGCCAGCTCGGCGCTGCGCAGCGCCGGTTCCTGGCCGATCTGCCGATGAAGCAGGAGGACGGCAATTTGCTGTTCGTGCATTCCGAAGCGACGCGGCCGGATAGCTGGATCTACGTCACCGACACGTCGATCGCCTCGCGCAGCATGCAGTCGGTCGCCGCGCATGTGACGTTCTGCGGCCACGTCCACAAGCCGGCGCTGTACTCGCTCTCGGTGACCGGCAAGATGACCACCTTCGTGCCGACCTCGGACGTGCCGGTGCATCTGCTGCCGGGCCGGCAATGGCTCGCGGTGCTGGGCTCGGTCGGCCAGCCGCGTGACGGCAATCCGGCCGCCGCCTACGCGCTGTACGACACCGTCAAGCACGAGCTGACCTATTGCCGCGTGCCCTACGACGTCGAGGGCGCCGCGCGGCGGATTCGCGACAACGGCCTGCCGGTCTGGCTGGCCGAGCGGCTGCTCGCGGGGCGGTGACCGCGATGGACAGCCCCTCGTTCGAGCCCGGCAGCAGCGTCGACGGCTACGTCATCGAGGGGGCGCTGCATCGCGGCGGCATGGCGTCGCTGTTCGCGGTCCGCCGCGACGGCGATCCGATGCCGATGGTGATGAAGCTTCCGCGCACCGGCGAGGGCGAGGACCCGGCCGCGATCGTCAGCTTCGAGATGGAGCAGATGCTGATGCCGCGGCTGCGCGGGCCGCACGTCCCGCAATTCGTGGCGCTGTCGGATTTCTCCAAGCTCCCCTACATCGTGATGGAGCGGATCGCCGGCGAGCCGCTGCTGGCCCGACTGCCGGATCTGCCGCTGCTTTACGACGAGGCGGTCGCGATCGCCGCCAGGATCGCGGTGGCGGTGGCCGACCTGCACCGCCAGCACGTCATCCATCACGACATCAAGCCCAGCAACATCATGTTCCGTCCGAGCGGCGAGGCGGTGCTGCTCGACATGGGGCTCGCCTGCAGCGACCAACTCCCCGACCTGATGCAGGAGGAGTTCCGTCTGCCGTTCGGCACCGCGCCCTACATGGCGCCGGAGCGGCTGCTCGGCGTGCGCAACGATCCGCGCAGCGATCTGTTCGGGCTCGGCGTGCTGCTGTATTTCTTCACCACCGGCATCCGGCCATTCGGCGAGACCGAAACCATGTACGGCATGCGCCGGCGACTGTGGCGCGATCCGGTGCCGCCGCGCAGACTACGGCCGGACTATCCGCCCTGGCTGCAGGAAGTGGTGCTGCGCTGTCTGGAGATCCAGCCGGAGTGGCGCTATCCGACCGCGGCGCAGCTGGTGTTCGATCTCACGCATCCGACAGAGGTGAAGCTCACTACGCGTTCGGAGAAGCTCAAACGCGATCCGCTGCGCACCGTGCTGCGCCGGCGTTTCAACAAGGAGCTGACGCGGCCGCGCCGCGAAACGCTGGCGGCGCATCTGGCCTCGGCGCCGATCGTCGCGGTGGCGATCGACGTCGCCGAAGGCTCAGCGGCCCTGAACGACGAACTGCGCGTCACTGCCGGCCGCATCCTGACGACGCTGCCGTCGGCGCGGCTCGCCTGCCTCAACGTGCTGAAGCTCGGGCGGATGACGATCGACCGGACGCTCGACGAGCACGGCCACAACAAGCATGTCGATCGCCTGGTCGCGTTGCGGCACTGGGCCGAGCCGCTCAAGCTGGCCGACGACCGGCTGACCGCCCACGTGCTCGAGGCGGTCGATCCGGCCGCCGCCATCCTCGAATTCGCCGAGGCGAGCCGGGTCGATCACATCCTGATCGGCGCGCGGCGCAACTCGATGCTGCGCACCCTCGGGGGCAGCGTCTCAGCCAAGGTCGCGAGCGAAGCGACCTGCACGGTGACCATCGTCCGCGATTCGGCGCAGCGGCCGACGCGGTCGGGGAAGCCGGCGAGCGCAGATCTCAGCCGGGAAGGCGTGTGAGCCAGGGCGCAAGCCTCTCCCCGTCATTGCGAGCGCAGCGAAGCAATCCATAGCGCCGTGCGCGGAGCTGGATTGCTTCGTCGCTTCGCTCCTCGCAATGACGGGGTGGCGTCGGAGATGAAATCGGACGCCGGGGATCAACACACTTCAACCGGTTGGTCTCTGATCTTCCGAAGTAAAAGCCTCTCCGCGTCATTGCGAGCGCAGCGAAGCAATCCATAGCGCCGAGCACTGCGCTGGATTGCTTCGCTGCGGAGCCTGTGCCCGGACGGCGCAAAGCGCCGATCCGGGTGCTCCTCGCAATGACGGGGAGATGTCAGGCGTAACAGAGTGCCGGCGATCAGTTGATCATCAGGCGGTCGTCGACCGCTGCGACGCCGGGGGTCGACCAGGCGGCGGTCTGCACCGCGCGGCGCTGGTCCCAGCTGTCGACGCGGCCTTCGAGCACGACCATGTTGCCGTTCTTCACCGTCACGCGAATGCCGCTCGAGGCGAGTTCGGCGTGACGCTCCAGCGCCGATTCGAGGCAGGCCCGAATGCCGGCGTGGTCGCCGAGCGGATTGCTGATGACGATGTTGTTGGTGACGCCGACGACGCCGGCGAGCTTGCGCACATCGTCTTCGGCGGCGGCGCGCTCGTAGTGCCAGTCGACGTTGCCGCTCAGCGTCAGCCAGCCGTCTTCGACCTGCACTTCGATCGAGTTCGCCGGCACCAGCACGTTCCAGTCGAGGATGTCGGATGCGCGCTGCGCGATCTGGTCGTCGGCGGTCTTGGTGAAGGGATAGCGAACCTCGATATGCTCGGAGATCGCGTGCACGCCTTTCACGCGGCGCGTCGCCGCAATCGCGGCCAGCTTCTCCGCATAGCTGATCACGTGACCGGTGAGGACCACGATGTCGCCTTCGACAGCGACATTGATATGCCCACTGTTGAAGCTCGGATCGAATTCGAACTCGTCAAGGATGTTTTGACGGAGCTGGGACTCGGACATGATGGCCTCTGGAGTTCCGCTGCGCTAACGGCCGGCATCTTCCGTGGTTGAAGGTCAAACACATTGATCCCAATCAACCAGACGCTGCATCGCGGTTGATCTGCGTCAAACGCTGTCATCAGGGTTTCATCGCCGTAATCTCAACAATCCCTTCGACGACGATCTCCGGCAATGTCCGGGTCTTGCATTGCGTCGCGTTCGCGAGCGCTAATGTCAGGCCAGACTGACACTGATCGCCATTCGGCTAAGGCGCGCGTGCGCCCGCATCCGACGGCGTGGTCAGCGCAGCGAGGACGTCGGCGCGAGCGCGCAGTACGCGATGTGAAATGCAGAGGCGGAGAAGGTGATGTCAGACGTATTGTCCAACGAACTGATGCAGAAGATGGACGCCTATTGGCGGGCCGCGAACTACTTGTCGGTCGGGCAGATCTATCTGCAGGACAATCCGCTGCTCGACGAGCCGCTGCGGCTCGAGCATCTCAAGCCGCGCCTGCTCGGGCACTGGGGCACGACGCCGGGACTCAATCTGCTCTACGTGCATCTCAACCGGATGATCACCGCGCACGACCTGGATATGATCTACATCATCGGCCCCGGTCACGGCGGGCCCGGGCTGGTGGCGAACTCCTATCTCGAGGGCTCCTACACCGAGCGCTACCCGGCGATCGAGCGCAATCGCAACGGCCTGCAGCGGCTGTTCCGGCAATTCTCCTGGCCGGGCGGCGTGCCGAGCCACGTGTCGCCGGAGACGCCCGGCTCGATTCACGAAGGCGGCGAGCTCGGCTACTCGCTGGCGCACGCCTACGGCGCCGCGTTCGACAATCCGAACCTGATCGTCGCCTGCATCGTCGGCGACGGCGAGGCCGAGACCGGCGCGCTGGCGACCAGCTGGCACTCCAACAAGTTCCTCAATCCCGCGCGCGACGGCGCGGTGCTGCCAATCCTGCATCTCAACGGCTTCAAGATCGCCAACCCGACCGTGCTGGCGCGGATCAGCCGCCAGGAGTTGACCGATCTGATGCGCGGCTACGGCTACGAGCCGATCGTCGTCGAAGGCGACGATCCGGCGATCGTGCACTATTCGCTCGCCGCCGCGCTAGAGAAGGCACTGACCGACATCCGCGCGATCCAGGCCGCCGCGCGGCACGAGGGTGTGACGGCGCGGCCGCGCTGGCCGATGATCATCATGCGCACGCCCAAGGGCTGGACCGGGCCGAAGCAGGTCGACGGCAAGCCGGTCGAGGGCACCTGGCGGGCGCATCAGGTGCCGATCGCCGACTTCAAGACTCCCGAGCACATCAAGCTGCTGGAAGACTGGCTGCGCAGCTACCGGCCGGACGAATTGTTCGATGCCAATGGCCGCTTCCGTGACGACCTCGCGGCGCTGGCGCCGACCGGCCATCGCCGGATGAGCGCCAACCCGCACGTCAATGGCGGCGAGCTGCTGCAGCCGCTGTCGCTGCCGGATTTCCGCGACTACGCGGTGGCGCTGCCGGCGCCCGGTGCCGCCAAGGCCGAAGCCACGCGCGTGCTCGGCACGTTCCTGCGCGACGTGATGCGCGACAACCTCGAAACGCAGAACTTCCGGCTGTTCGGACCGGACGAGACCGCCTCGAACCGCCTCGACGGCGTGCTCGAGGTCACCGAAAAGGAATGGATGGCGGACATCGAAGAGGTCGACGTCGCGCTCGGTCCCGACGGCCGGGTGATGGAGGTGCTGAGCGAGCACCTGTGCCAGGGCTGGCTCGAAGGCTATCTGCTGACCGGTCGCCACGGCCTGTTCTCGTGCTACGAGGCCTTCATCCACATCATCGACTCGATGTTCAATCAGCACGCCAAATGGCTGAAGGCGTGCGCGACGATCCCGTGGCGGCGGCCGATCGCCTCGCTCAACTATCTGCTGACGTCGCATGTCTGGCGGCAGGACCACAACGGCTTCTCGCACCAGGACCCCGGCTTCATCGATCACGTCCTCAACAAGAAGGCCAGCGTGGTCCGCGTCTATCTGCCGCCGGATGCCAACACGCTGCTGTCGGTGGCCGATCACTGCCTGCGCAGCCGCAACTACGTCAACGTCATCGTCGCCGGCAAGCAGCCGGAGTGGCAGTGGCTGGATATGGATGCCGCCGTCCGGCACTGCACCGCCGGAGCCGGGATCTGGCAGTGGGCCAGCAATGACGACGGCGATCCCGACGTGGTGATGGCCTGCGCCGGCGACGTGCCCACGGTCGAGACGCTGGCGGCGGTCACGCTGCTGCGCGAATACGTGCCGGACATCCGGATCCGCGTCGTCAACGTCGTCGACCTGATGGTGCTGCAGCCGAGTTCGGAGCATCCGCACGGCTTCGACGACCGCCGCTTCGACGAATTGTTCACCGCCGACAAGCCGGTGATCTTCGCGTTTCATGGCTATCCCTGGCTGATCCACCGGCTCACTTATCGCCGGCACAATCACTTCAACATTCACGTCCGCGGCTACAAGGAAGAGGGAAGTACCACGACACCGTTCGACATGGTGGTGTTGAACGATCTCGACCGCTACCGGCTGGCGCTCGACGCGATCCGCCGGATCCCGCGGCTGGCCAGCGAAGTCGAAGCGGCCACGTCGCGCTACTGGGCGACGATGCAGCGGCACAAGCTCTACATCGCCGAGCATGGTGACGACATGCCCGAAGTGCGCGATTGGCGCTGGCCAAGCTGATCACGCTCGAATTGTCCAGAAGCCGCTAAGTCGCCGTCAACCACCGATCGAGCCGATCGGTCTGGCGGCGGCGCGCGGCCGATGAATTAACCAACGCTTGCAACCGGCCCGATATGCCTGCTGCCGTGAACTCAACGGCGAAAGGAGCGGGCCGATGGACACGCGCGACCATGATGCGGCGCATCCGGAGATCGGAGCCGATCGACTACTCGGCTTGCTGAACCTGCTGGTGATCGACGATGATGCCGTGCAGCGGATGCTGATCGCCGGTGCGGCCGAGAAGGCGGGCTACGCGGTGACCCATGCGACGTCGTGCGCCGAGGGCACCGCGCTGATCCAGCAGCGCCCGTTCGACTGCGTCACGCTCGATCTGATGCTCGACGACGGCGACGGCAGCGACGTGATGCGGGCGATGGCCGGTGCGCATTATGCCGGCCCGCTGATCGTGATCAGCGGGATGGATTCCGAACGTCGCCGGGCCTCGCGCGCGCTCGCCCGCTCGCTCGGCATGGACCTGCTGCAGAGCTTCCCGAAGCCGATCGACCTCGCTGCGCTGCGGATTTCGCTGGCCAACATCCGCAGCAATGTCGCCGGGCTGCCGATCGTGCATTCCTGGGGCGAGGTCTGCGGTCCGCGCTTCGAGCACGGCTAGGGCCGTATCGCCTTCGTGCAGGCGGCCGTGCAAGGCTTCTTGGGAGATGCGCGGCCTCGCAAGTTTACTCGGCCGCATCGCTTCGGGCGGGCTATTCGGCGGTGTGAGTCGGACTGATCAGTCGGTGTGCTGGTACGACTACGGGGGGCAAAAATTAACGAGAGTGAAGGCCAATCACAGCTAGAGCAGTCAGGACGTGAGTTCCGGGTCGACAGGTCGTTGTCAAACCCGCCACCGGAAGGTCGAAAAAGGCGCTCTGGAATGGATGACTTCACTCTGCAACGCGGCGCCGGCCTGCCGGCCTGGACGAGGTCCGCCGCGACGCTTTGCGAGGCCGTCACCGTGGCGCCGTGCGTCGGCCTCTCAACCGCCCTTCATCGCGATACGTCGTGCGCGAACGTGCCAGGAAGGATCCCATGACCCCGCTCGACTACGACTATCTGCAGAAAATCCTGAAGGACAGGTCCGGGTTGATGCTGTCGGCGGACAAGAAATATCTGCTGGAGAGCAGGCTGCTGCCGCTCGCCCGCAAGGCCGGCGTCGCCGGCATCAGCGAGCTCGTGCAGAAGATGAAGGCCGGCTCCGAGACGTTGATCCACGACGTCGTCGAAGCGATGACCACCAACGAGACCTTCTTCTTCCGCGACAAGACGCCGTTCGATCACTTCAAGGACAGCGTGATCCCGGAACTGATCAAGGCGCGCGCCGGGCGGCGCAGCCTGCGGATCTGGTGCGCCGCGTCGTCGACCGGGCAGGAGCCGTACTCGCTGGCGATGCTGCTGAAGGAGAAGGCGGCCGAACTCGCCGGTTGGCGCATCGAGATCATCGCCACCGATCTGTCGCCCGAGGTGCTGGCGAAGTCGAAGAACGGCCTCTACAGCCAGTTCGAGGTGCAGCGCGGCCTGCCGATCCAGCTGCTCGTCAAGTACTTCAAGCAGGACGGCATGATGTGGCAGCTCAACGCCGACGTTCGCGCGATGGTGCAGTTCCGGCAGTTCAACCTGCTGCAGGACTTCGCGCCGCTCGGCAAGTTCGACGTCATCTTCTGCCGCAACGTGCTGATCTATTTCGACCAGGCGACGAAGTCGGACATCTTCAACCGCCTGATGAAGGCGAACGAGCCGGACGGCTACCTGTTCCTCGGCGCGGCCGAGACCGTGGTGGGGCTGACCGACAGCTACAAGGTCTGTCCGAAACGGCGCGGCGTGTACCTGCCCAACGTGGCTGCTGCCGCGGCGCCGGGGCTTGCCGCCGGCGGCTTCAAGCCGGCGGGCTTTGCCGGGCGCTAGCGGAGGGTTCGGGTTGACCACGGAGAATATCGGCACCGAGCGTGTGGCATTCGGGCGTGGCTACGCGGTCTGGATCATGGGGATCGACGGGACGTGGCGCCGGAGCTGCGTGCTCAAGGCCGTCTCCAGCTTCGAGGCGGAACTCGAGCTCGAGGGCTCGATCGAGGGGCTCAACCTCAAGGAATTCTTCCTGCTGCTGTCGTCGACCGGCCTCGCCTATCGCCGCTGCGAACTGATCCGCGTCAACGGCTCCGAAATCGACGTGCGCTTCCTCAAGACCAAGAACAGGTCCGGCAGGCCGCTGGGCACCCGCGACGATCGCATGGATTCGTGACCCGCCGCGAGGGGAAAGCTAACCATTCGGCCGTTCCGCCGCCCGGTTGTATATTCGCAGAAGACTTCTTTTATGAGAAACGATTAGCGTTCCCGAGAGAGGTCTTGGCGAGACAAGATCGATGACTTTCTTGCGGACGCGCGGATGATGGACGGCGATCGAGCACCCACGCTACGGATCCTCGTGGTCGACGACGACCCGGTGCAGGGCGCCGTGATCTGCGGTGTCTGTCACCGGCTCGGCCATCAGCCGGTGTTCGCGGCGTCCTATCAGGCCGCGGCGGATCTGATCTCCGGCGACACGTTCGATTGCTACACGCTGGATCTGTCGCTCGGCGACCGCGACGGCATCGAGCTGTTGCGCCTGATCGCGGCCGACAGCGGTGGCCGCCGGGTGATCGTGATCAGCGGCTGCGATCAGCGGATTCTCAGCGCCACGGTGCGGATGGCGCACGCCGCCGGCATCGTCGACGCGGTGTCGCTGCCCAAGCCGATCGATCTGCGCTCGCTGCGCGAGGCCCTGACCTTCGACGCCGCCGGCCGCTCGTCGGCGCGGCAGCGCTCGGAGACGAGCGCGCGCCCGATCAGCGCCGAGGATCTGTCGCGCGGCCTCGCCGGCGACGAACTGTATGCGGTGTTCCAGCCGAAAGTGCATCTCGGCAGCGGGCAGGTGGTCGGCTGCGAAGCCTTGGCCAGATGGGACAGCCCGAGCTTCGGCGCGGTGAGGCCCGACGTGTTCATTCCGCTCGCCGAGCGGAGCGGCGCGATCAAACCGATCACGCTGCGGATGCTGCGGGAATCGATGCGGATGGCGCGGCGGTTTGTGCGACAGGATCCGTCCTTCGTGGTCGCCGCCAATCTCTCGGCGACGCTGCTGACCGACACCACGATCCTGCAGGAGATCGAGCAGATGCTCGACGAGACCGGCGTGCCGGCGCGGTCGCTGATGATCGAGGTGACGGAGTCCACCGCGATGTCGGACGTCGATCGTGCCATGGACGTGCTGCTGCGGCTGCGGATCAAGGGTGTCGGAATCTCGATGGACGATTTCGGCACCGGCTATTCGTCGCTGTCGGCGCTGGCCCGGATGCCGTTCAGCGAGCTCAAGATCGACCGCTCCTTCGTCAAGGACTGCCTGGTCGATCCGGACATGTGGAAGGTGGTGGCCGCCTCGGTGGCGATCGCGCATCAGTACAAGATGAAAGCCGTGGCCGAAGGCATCGAGGATCCCGAGACCTGGCGGGCGCTGGCCGAACTCGGCTGTGACATCGGGCAGGGCTACGGGATCTCCCGCCCGCTGAAGCGCGATGCGTTCGACGGCTGGTATCGCGCCTGGAACGCCGAGGCGTCGGTCCCGGCGCGCGGCCGGCGGGCGCAGGCGGAGTAGCTAGCTCCCTCGCCGACGCGGCCCGGCGTCAGGCGGCGCACTCCACGAGGCGATCGTCGCCCGCCGGAGCCTGCCGGGCAGCCGCAAAGGTCGCCTTGATCTGCCCGACCAGCGCGAGGTAGTCGGTCTGCGACAGTTCTGGAGCACGGCGTTCGAGATCGCGGGCGAGACCGGCCAGGCGATCGAGGCCGAACGTACCCGCCGCGCTCTTCAGCGAATGCGCTTCCCGCTCGATCCGGCGGCGGTCGTCCGGAATTCCCAGCGTGTCGAACAAACGCAGCCGCGCCTCGGTGTCGCGAATGAACACCGCGAGCACATCGCGGCTGGCGTCTTCGCCGATCTCGGCGACCAGATGCGCGAAGGCGGTCTTGCCGACATAGAGGCGCTTCGGCGCCCCGGTCTCGGAGGCCGGGACGGTCGCGCGCGGAGCCTGGCTGGTCGTCTGGTCGCGGGGAGGCGGCGGCGCCATCGTCGTCGCGGGGGCCGCCGGCGTGCTCGCGGCGGGCGCGGGCGGCAGCACGCGGAGGATCGCGTCGATCAGGACGTTCTTGCGGACCGGCTTGGCGATGTAATCGGTCATGCCGGCCTCGCGGCACGCGGCTTCGTCCTCGGCGAAGGCGTTGGCGGTGAAGGCGATGATCGGCACGGTCGCGAGCGCGCCGCCTTTGGCGCGGATCGCCCGCGTCGCTTCGAGCCCGTCCATCTCGGGCATCCTCATGTCCATCAAGATCACGTCGTAGTTGAAGCGGGTCGCGGCGGTGACGGCCTCGGTGCCGTCGCAGGCCGTGTTGCTCTGGATCGCGAACTCGCCGAGCATCCCCGCTGCCACGGCGCGGTTGGTCGGGTTGTCATCGACGATCAGCAGGCGCAGCGGCCGTCCGCCGGCCGCGATGCGTGCGCTCAGCTCCTGATATTGCGCCTGATGATCCTCCTCGATCGCGGGGAGATCGGCCGTCAGCGGGAAGCTCAGCGCGAAGCGGAACGACGAGCCGCGGCCGGGCGTGGACGTCACGCTGATCTTGCCGCCCATCTGCTCGACCAGCCGGCGGCTGATCGCGAGGCCGAGCCCGGATCCGCCGAAACGCCGGCGGATCGAACTGTCGGCCTGGACGAAATCGCTGAACAGCGACTCGATCTTTTCCGGATCGATGCCGATGCCGGTGTCGCTGACGGTCCATTGGATCCGCGCCGAGGCGCCGTCGTTCGCCAGACATTCGGCCGCGACAACGATCGTGCCGGACGGCGTGAACTTCACCGCATTGGAGATCAGATTGAGCATCACCTGGCGGATGCGCCCCGGGTCGCCGACCAGCGCGTCCGGCAGATCGTCGCTCAATTCGGTGCGGATGGTCAGGCCCTTGGCGGCCGCCCGCGGTCCGATCACGTAGAGCGGATGCTCGACGATCTTGCGCGGCGAGAACGGGATCAGTTCGAACGACAGCCGTCCGGCTTCGAGCTTGGAGAAATCGAGGATGTCGTCGAGGATCTCCAGCAGGCTGTCGCCGGCGTCGTGGATGCTGATCACCGCCTGGCGCTGCTCGGCATCCAGCCTGGTGTCGAGCAGGTTGCTGGTCAGGCCGAGCACCGCGTTCATCGGGGTGCGGATCTCGTGGCTCATCATCGCCAGGAAGCTCGATTTCGCCGCGCTGGTCGCTTCGGCCGCTTCGGCATAGACCGCCTGTTCGTTCCACCACCGGGCGATCGCGATGCTTCCGGTCAGCACGATCAGCGAGGTCAGCACCGACATCACCAGCAGCAACGTCGCCATCTCGTCCCAGCTCTGCAGCGCGCTCTCCTCGTTCTGCGTGACCGTGACCATCACCGGATAGTTCGGCAGCATCCGGGCGGATCGCAGCCGGGCCTTGCCGCCTGCGGTGGCGGCAGCCTCGCGCACATTGCCGCCGGCCTGCTGGGCCCGCCGGCCGCCCGCCTCGAGTTGCGGGCCGGCGCCGTCGCGATGCGGGTAGCTCGCCAGCACGACGTCGTCGTTGCGCACCAGCGAAGTCTCGGTGTCCGGGCCGAGCGTCGTCGCGGCGAAGAAATTCTCGAAATATTGCTGGGACATCGCGCCCAGCAGCAGGCCGATGAATTGACCGTCGGGGCCGTTGAGCCGCCGGGCGATGTAGATGTTCCAGGACCCCGTGCTCCGATTGCGCACCGGCATGCTGATGAAAGTCTCGAGGTTGCGGTCGGTGCTGAGCGCCTTGAAGTAGTCCCGATCGGCGACGTTCACGTCAGGAATCGGCCAACTGCGGGAGAAATTGAGCAGCTTGCCGCGATCGTCGATCATCGTCACCGCGTCGACCTGAGGCAGCCCGCTGACTTTTTCCTTGAGCAGCATGTGGGTGGTGTAGTCCGACATCGCCTTCCGATACGACTCGCTGTCGGTCACGCCGCGGCGCGCCAGATAATCGCTGACGCTGGACAGCACGAGGTCCAGCGATTTGAACGAGCGGTCGGCCTCCTCGGCGAGCGTCAGGCTGTAACGCTGCAGGTTGGATTCCGCGGTCCGCACGATGCTTTCGCGCAGATTGCTGAGGAACACGACGTTGGTGCTCATGATCGAAACGATCAGCGCGACGGCCACCAGCCGGAGCGCGATCTGGGAGCGCTTGAGTCGCGGCCGGATCGAGGTGGGAAGTTCGGTCATGGGCCCGCCCGTTGGTCGTCGGGCGCCAGCGCGGATTTCAGATGCCGTTTCCAGCGTAGAACCTCCTCGTCGACGTGACGGCCGAGCGCGGCCGGGCTGCGCTTGCCGGGCGGCGGAATCTCGCCGGCGAGAGCGGTCAGTTCCGCGCGGACCGAAGGATCGTCGAGCGCCTGGCCGAGGGCCGCGTTGAGGCGTTCGATCGGTTCGGGCGGGGTGTTCCGCGGCGCGAACAGCGCGTGCCACGCCGAAATATCGAAGTCCGGGAGGCCGGCCTCGGCGGCGGTGGGCACGTCGGGCAGGGCGGCACTGCGCCGACCGGCGGCGATCGCCAGCGCCCGGATTTCGCCGGCACGGATCCGATCGATCGAATTGACGATCTGATCACACATGTAGTCGACCCGCCCTTCGAGAAGCGCCTGGAGCGCAGGGCCGGTGCCCTGAAACGGCTTGGCCGTCGAATGCACATTGCCGATCGATTCCAGCAGGGTGCAGGCCGCGTGCGAGATGGAGCCGGCGCCGGCATGGCCCATCGTGGTTTCCGGATGATCGTGCAGGTGCCGGATCAGCTCGGGGAGGGTGCGCACCGGGAGCTGGTTGCGCGCGATCACCAGCACCGGCATTTCGACCACCAGGCCAATCGGGGCGAAATCCTTCGCGGGGTCGTAGGGCAGATGCGGATAGACCGCCGGCGCGCTGCCGTGCGTCCCCATCTGGCCCATGATCAGCGTGTAGCCGTCGGGCGGGGCGCGCATCGCGCGGGTCGCCGCGGTGGTGCCGCCGGCGCCGACCACGTTCTCGATGATCACCTGCTGCCCCAGCGTCATCGCCAGATGCGCGCCGACGATCCGGGCGACCGTATCGGTCGGTCCGCCCGTCGCGAACGGCACGATCACGGTGATCGTTCGGGTCGGATAGGTGGCGAAGCCCGGCGTCGCGGTCAGGGGTATGGCGAGCAAGCAGAGCATCGCGCGTCGCAGCCAGCCCACCAGGTTGTCCACCCGTGAGGTCGGCTTGAGCGCGGCCGCGCTTGCTCGAATCTGCTTCATGGTGCTATGCGAACAATGAGTTTCTCATTCATGAATATGTCGCTGACGAATGAGTAGCGTGAGGTCGGGGCAGCGGACGAGGCGTTCGCCATCGTGAACATCGGCGTGATATTTTTCACGGGAGATCGCTTCGCTCAACTGCGGCGGAAGCAGATAGCACCATCGTTCTCTTGGTTTCGTATTTCATTGTAACGATTTGGTTTTGTCTGGGCGTTAAGTTGTTTCCTCGGACTAATACGAGGTCGTTGCGTTAATTGCGTTCGTTTCAAAGCTGTTTGGAGGTCGATCGATGAATGAGAAGCCGTCAGGGGGGGAGGTCTTCGTCGTCGACGACGATCCGGCCGTCCGCGAAACGCTCTCGATCGTGTTGTCTGCGGCGGGTTACGAAGTCATTTGTTTTCCCGATGGCGAGTCGCTGTTGTCGGTCGCCCACAGCCGTAACCCGGCCTGTATTCTGCTCGACGTTCATATTCCCGGCCGATCAGGTCTCGACATTCTGGCCGAGCTGCATGCCGAGGATTACCCGGCGCCGATCTTCATGATTTCGGGAAAAGGCGATATCGCGATGGCGGTCAACGCCATCAAGAACGGCGCTCTCGACTTCATCGAGAAGCCGTTCCGCGGCAAGGAGATCGTCAGCCGGGTCGAGGAGGCGATCGAAGCATTCCAGCGCCGCCGGGAGCCCGGCAAGGTCGCCAAGGCGCCGTCCTATAACTTCCCCGGCAAGGAACCGCTGACGCTGCGCGAGCGCGAGGTGCTGGAGTTGTTTGCGTCCGGCAACACCAACAAGGAGGCGGGCCGCCAACTCGGCATCAGCCCGCGCACCATCGAGTATCACCGCGCCAACATCATGAAGAAGCTCGGCGCCCGCAACGCCACCGACCTCGTCCGCATCGTGATGACGGCACCGCGGGCGTAGGGCGGTCGGGCTCTGATAGAAACCGAGCGTAACTGGCCATTTGCGGCGTTGCCACAATCACACCCTCATGGCGAGGAGGCGCGAAGCGCCGTCTCGAACCATGGGCCGCAGGTACTGTGCGGCCCATCCTTCGAGACGCCCGGCTGCGCCGGGCTCCTTAGAGCCTGACCGGAAACTCATGCAGCAGAATCAGCTGCGTTTTCCGTCATTGCGAGCGAAGCGAAGCATTCCAGAGACGCCGAGCGCGGGGCTTCTGGATTGCTTCGTCGCTTGGTTCCTCGCAATGACAAACATTCAAGGCCGTATTTCTCGGATCGAACTTCCGGCCAGGCTCTCAGGATGAGGACGCAGTGCGCGGGTCAGGGCATGTCGCCTTGACCAATCGAAGCCCCTATCGCCGCTCTCACAGCGTGCCGGGGAAGGCGCCGCCGTCGAGCAGGATGTTCTGGCCGGTGATGTAGCCGGACCGCGCGCCGCACAGGAATGCGCAGGCGAGGCCGAACTCCTCCGGGTCGCCGAACCGGCCGGCCGGGTTCTCGTTCATCCGCGCCTGCAGGATCTGTTCGGGCGTGGTGCCGGAGGCCTTGGCCTGACCCGCCGCCACGCCGCGCAGCCGGTCGGTGTCGAACGGGCCGGGCAGCAGCGCATTGATCGTCACATTGTGCCGCACCGTCTTGCGCGACAGGCCGGCCACGAAGCCGGTCAGGCCGGTGCGTGCGCCATTGGACAGGCCGAGCACGTCGATCGGCGCCTTCACGGCGGCCGAGGTGATGTTGACGATGCGGCCGAACTTGCGCTCGATCATCTTGTCGACGGTCGCCTTGATCAGCTCGATCGGCGTCAGCATGTTGGCGTCGAGCGCCTTGATCCAGTCGTCGCGGGTCCAATCGCGGAAATTGCCGGGCGGCGGGCCGCCGGCATTGTTGATCAGGATGTCGGGCTCCGGGCAGGCCTGCAGCGCTGCGGCGCGGCCCTCCCGCGTGGTGATGTCGCCGGCGACCTCGAGGACCTCGACATCCGGATAGGCCTTGCGCAGCGCGGCGGCGGCCGTGGCCAGCGCGTCGGCGCCGCGCGCCGTCATCGTCACATGCACGCCCTCGGCGGCCAGCGCCTCGGCGCAGGCGCGTCCCAATCCCTTGCTCGATGCGCACACCAGCGCGCGGCGGCCCTTGATTCCCAGATCCACGTTTCACTCCCGGATGATCGGCGATGTCGGTGAGGCCGGCACTCTAGCCATCCCGGTCCGGCATGGTAAGGGGAGGGCAACGCATAACGCATCAACGGGAAACGCGGCATGGATCAACTGTTCGACGTCAGCAACGAAGTCATTCTGGTCACCGGCGCCTCGCAGGGCCTCGGGCGGCAATTCGCCCGCGTGCTCGCCGAGCGCGGCGCGGCCGTGGTGCTCGCGGCGCGCCAGACCGACAAGCTGAAAGCGCTGGAACAGGAGATCAAGGACAAGGGCGGCCGCGCCGTCGCGGTGCAGATGGACGTCACCGATCTGGCGTCGATGGCGAGCGCGCTCGATCAGGCCGAAGCAGCACTCGGCCCGGTCACCGTTCTGATCAACAACGCCGGCGTCGCCACCGAGAAGCTCGCGGTCGACACCAGCGAAGCCGATTGGGACAAGGTGATCGGCGCCAACCTCAAGGGCGCGTACTTCCTCGCCACCGAAGTCGCGCGCCGGATGATCGCGCGCCAGCAGGGCGGCAACATCGTCAACATCGCCTCGGTGCTCGGCCAGAGCGTGCTGAAATTCGTCTCGCCCTACGCGATCTCCAAAGCCGGCAT
The DNA here is from genome assembly GCF_001295845.1 of Rhodopseudomonas sp. AAP120. Classification (GTDB taxonomy): domain Bacteria; phylum Pseudomonadota; class Alphaproteobacteria; order Rhizobiales; family Xanthobacteraceae; genus Rhodopseudomonas. Next base: position 67,339 of record NZ_LJIC01000022.1, read on the forward strand.
CATCCAGGCCACCAAGGCGATGGCGCTCGAACTCGCCAGCTCGCGCATCCGCGTCAACGCGCTGGCGCCCGGCTACATCGACACCGACATCAACCGCGACCTGTGGGCGACGCCCGCCGGCGAAAAGCTGATCAAGAGCATCCCGCAACGCCGCGTCGGCCACGAAAGCGACCTCGACGGCGCGATTTTGCTGCTGTCGTCGAACGCGTCGAGGTACATGACGGGCAGCGTGGTGACGGTGGATGGCGGGTTCTTGCTGGGGTAGTTCGTCGCGTCAGCGAACGCCAGCTCGCCCTCTCGTTCGTCATTCCGGGGCGCGCGTAGCGCGAACCCGGAATCCATAACCCCTGCGCTATCGGTTAAGCAGGGTGTATCGACGGCCGCGCGACACAACAGGCCGCAGTGCGTATGGATTCCGGGCTCGCGAGCTACGCTCGCGCCCCGGAATGACGGGGAGGGGCGGTGCTAACGCATCTCCCCCCTGATCAAATCCGCCGCCTTCTCGCCGATCATGATCGTCGGCGCGTTGGTGTTGCCGCCGATCAGGGTGGGCATCACCGAGGCGTCGACGATGCGGAGGGCTTCGAGGCCGCGGACCTTGAGGTGCGGGTCGACGACGGCGGTGGCATCGTTCGCCGCGCCGATCTTGCAGGTGCCGACGGGGTGATACACGGTGTCGACGCGGGCGCGCAGGATGGCGCGGATGTCGTCGTCGGTGCGGACGTTCGCGGTGAACAGGTCCTTCTGCTGCAGAGCGCGCAGCGCCGGCGTCTCCATCAGCCGCTGAGTCGTCTTGTAGCCGGCGACCATCGCCTCGAGATCGTCCGGCTCGCCGAAGAAGTTCGGATCGATCCGCGGCGGCGCCAGCGGATCGGCGCTGCTGAGGCCAACGCTGCCGCGGCTCTTCGGGCGCAGCAGGCAAACGTGGCACGAGAACCCCGTGCCCCAGTGCCGCTTGCGGCCATGATCGTCGACCATCGCCATGCCGAAATGCAGCTGAATGTCCGGCACGTCGAGGTCCGGCCGCGTCTTCAGGAAGCCGCCGCATTCGGCGAAGTTGGTGGCGAGCGGACCGCGGCCTTCGCGGCGATATTGCCCGATGGTCGAGAGCAGCCGGCCGATACCGGTGAAGCTGGTGCCGGTGAAATACGGCGCGTCGGACTGATAGGCGAAGATGAAGTCGGGATGGTCCTGCAGATTTTGCCCGACGCCGGGGAGGTGATGCACGGTCGCGATGCCGTGCCGCTGCAGCATCTCGCCGTCGCCGACGCCCGACAATTGAAGTAATTGCGGCGTCTGGAACGCGCCCGAGGCGAGGATCACTTCGCGGCGCGCGCGCAGCTGCCGGATCTCGTTGTCCTTGCGGAATTCGACGCCGACGGCGCGGCCGCCCTCGAATAGAATCCGCGTCGCCTGCGCGCCGGTCTCGACCCGCAGGTTCGGCCGTGTCGCCATGTACGGATGCACGTAAGCCCGCGCGGCGCTCCAGCGTTCGCCGTCGTGCTGCGTGAGCTGATACAGGCCGAGGCCTTCCTGCTCCTCGCCGTTGAAATCGTCACGCACGCGGAACTGCGCCTCGCGTGCCGCCTGCAGGAAGATCTCGTGCACCGGGTTGTCGGTGCGCAGCCGGTTGACATGCAGCGGCCCGCTCTGGCCGTGATACGCGCCGTTGAATTCGGCGTTGTTCTCGGAGCGCTTGAAGTAGGGCAGCACGTCCGCATAGGACCAGCCGTCGGCGCCGAGTTCGGCCCAGTGGTCGTAGTCCCATTTGTGGCCGCGGATATACACCATGGCGTTGATCGCCGACGAGCCGCCGAGTGCCTTGCCGCGCGGCTGATAGCCGATCCGGCCGTTCAGCCCCGGCTGCGGCACCGTCTCGAAATGCCAGTTGTTGAGCTTGCTCGGCACCATCAGCGACAGCGCATAGGGCGTCTTCACCACCCAATTGTCGCCGGGGCCGCCGGCTTCGAGCAGCGCCACGGACGTGCCGGGATCTTCCGACAGCCGACCGGCCACCGCGCAGCCGCCCGAGCCGCCGCCGACCACGACAAAGTCATGCGTCTCCGTCATCGTTTCCTCCTGGATTCTTGTTGTTAGTTAGCCGCGCCGGCTCTGCGTCCGGTCGCTGGTCGTCAGGTCGTCGTCAGCTCAGGACAGCCATCGCAGCACTTTCGACAGCCGCGCGATCTTGCCGCCGTAGGGCGGATAGAGATCGGCGAAGCGGTTGTACGGCGAGCGATAGAACACCGGCTTGAGCTGGCTGAACGTGTCAAAACCCCATTCGCCGTGATACGCGCCGCTACCCGAGGCGCCGACGCCGCCCATCGGCTGGTTCTGTTGCGCGAAGTGCACCAGGCAGTCGTTGATGGTGACGCCGCCCGACACCGTGCGGGCCAGCACCTCGTCGCGCGCGGCGTCATCGGTGCCGAACCAGTACAGCGCCAGCGGCCGGTCGCGGCCGTTGATGAAGCGGATCGCCTCCGCCGGGTCATCGACGCCGAGGATCGGCAGCAGCGGGCCGAAAATCTCTTCCTGCATGATCTTCATGTCGGGCGTGGCGCCGAGCACCAGCGTCGGCGGAAACTTGCGACGGCTGCTCCACGCCGGATCGTCGGCGGATGCCGGCTGCAGCAGCTTGGCACCCTGCGCGGCGGCGTCGTCGACCAGTCCCTTCAGCCGCGCATAATGCCGGTCGGCGATGATCGAGGTGTAGTCGGTGTTGCCCGGATCGCTGCCGAACATCGTCTGCATCGCGGCGCGGATCTTCTCGGCCAGCGCGTCGACCTTGTCGCGCGGCGCCAGCACGTAGTCCGGTGCGATACAGGTCTGGCCGGCGTTCATCAGCTTGGCATAGGCGATCCGCGGCGCGACCTCGTCGAGATCGGCGGAGCGGTCGACGAGCGTCGGCGACTTGCCGCCGAGTTCGAGCGTCACCGGCGTGAGGTTGCGCCCTGCGGCCTCGGCGACGATGCGGCCGACCCGGGTCGAGCCGGTGAACATCAGGTGGTCGAACGGCAGCCGCGCGAACGCCTCGGCGATGCCGTCCTCGATCCCGGTCACCACCATCTCGTCGGCGTCGAATTTGGCCGCCACCGTCTCCTGCAGCAGCGCCGAGAACGCCGGCGACAATTCGCTCGGCTTGATCATCACCCGGTTGCCCGCGGCCAGCGCGCCGATCGCCGGCGCGATGGTCAGCTGCAGCGGATAATTCCACGGCGCGATGATGCCGACGACGCCGAGCGGCTGCGGCAGCAGCCGATTCTGCCCCGGCCAGAACTGCAGCTCGGTCTTCACCTTGCGCGGCGCCATCCAGCGCTTGAGGTGCTTGGACGTGTGTTTGATGTCGCCGAGCAGGCTGAGTGTCTCGGCGATCAGCGTCTCGACCGCGCAGCGATGGCCGAAATCGGCCGAGATCGCCTGCTCGAATCGTTTTTCGTTGTCGGTCAGCAGGCTGCGCAGCCGCTTCAAGCGGTCGAGCCGCTGCTCCAGCGTCGCCGGCGGATCGGTGCGGGAGCGCTCGACCATGCGGTGAAAGCGGTCGTGCAGGGCATTGGCCCCGAAACCGGTCAACGGCTGGTCCATGGTGCGCTCCCGATCCGGCCGGCTGTTCTGAAATGGGCCGGTTTCGGCGAAGTCTTGCAGGCGCGCCGCCGGTCCGCAACCGCATCCGGTTCCGGCCGTCATATAATCTTGAAAATCTGCGTCGCGGGGCTTCCCAAATCCCCCGCGCGTTGCTAGACACCCCTCGCGCCCCGGGCACTGCCCCGGGCCCCTTCTCAGGAAGCTTCCGGGAGGATCGATCGACGCCCTTGGGCGTTGATGGTCATCTGCTTTCTGTAGATCGCGCAAAGGTTTAACGCGGGGTGGAGCAGCCCGGTAGCTCGTCAGGCTCATAACCTGAAGGTCAGAGGTTCAAATCCTCTCCCCGCAACCAAATCGAACCCCGGTCCTCGCGGCCGGGGTTTTGTTTTGCGTGGCACCCGGCGCCGCTATCCGCCCCTGCGCAGCAGATAAATATCCATCACCCACCCCTTCGCCTCGCGCACCTGCCGCCGGGTGCGGCTGATCGTGTCGGCGACCTCTTTCAGCGGGCCGGAGATCAACACTTCGTCGGCGAGGCCGAGATTGGCGGCCCAGTAGATCTCGAGGTCGGCGGGGTCGATCTTGGCGAAGGTCTCGTCGCCGTCGAGCATCACCACGGTGCTGTCGGCGTCGATCGGCAGGCCCGCGGCGAGCTTGCGGCCAGTGGTGATGGTGATCGGTTCGCCGATGCGGTTGAGCGCGATGCGGTGCCGCGCCGCGAGCGCCTGCACGGCGGTGATGCCGGGGATGATCTCGTAGTCGATCGCCAGCCCCTGCGCGCGCAGCCGGTCGAGGATGCGCAGCGTGCTGTCGTACAGCGTCGGATCGCCCCACACCAGAAACGCGCCGGTGTCGCCATCGGCGAGTTCGCCGGTCAGCAGCGCCGCGTAGCGCGCCGCGATGGCGGCGTGCCAGTCGTCGACCACGGCGCGATAATCGTCGCCGGCCGGTGCGCGCTGCGGGATGTCGATGCTGACGAAGCGCGCGCCCGGCGCCGTGATGAAGCGGCGGCAGATGGCTTCGCGCGCCGTCTTCAGCTCGGCCTTCTCGGCGCCCTTGTCCGGCAGGAAGAACACGCTGGCGCGGTTCAGCGCCTCGACGGCCTGCAGCGTCAGGTAGTTGGGATCGCCGGGGCCCATCCCGATCAGGAGAAGTTTGCGCATCGGGCGTGTCCTATCGGTGAATGAATGGCGAAGAGAGATTGCGCGTTCGCGCGCGGAATGACGGCGGGGAGGGGGTGCGAACTAACCATGGCCGGCGATCGCCGCGACGCCGAGCAGCAGGCCGATCTGGGTGAGTTGTTCGGTGGCGCCGAGCACGTCGCCGACATAGCCGCCGATCAGCCGCGCGGCGGCGAGCGCCGGCAAGGCGCCGAGCGCCACCGCGCCGATCAGTCCGCAGGCGGCGGCGCCGGGCTCGGCTGCGACCAGCCACGCCACACCGAGCAGCGTCAGCATCGCGGCGACGGCTGCCTTCGCCGGATCGAGCTGGTGGTCCGGATAGCTGAGCTTGGCGGTCGCGACATTGCCCGCATAGGGCAGCGCCGACATCACCAGCAGGATGCCGGCGCGTCCCATGCTGTGGGCGGCGACCAGCGCGGCCGCGCCCAGCCAGGGCGGCAGCGTCGCCAGCACGGCGATGCGCAGCACGACGCTGCCGAGCAGCGTGATCGCGCCGTAGCTGCCGATCCGGCTGTCCTTGATGATCGTCAGCCGTTGCTCGCGGCTGCGGCCGCCGAACAGCCCGTCGGCGGTGTCGGCGATGCCGTCCTCGTGCAGCGCGCCGGTCAGCATCACGCCGGCCAGCACCGCCAGCACGGCGGGCACCAGGCCCGACCAGATCGCCGAGGCCGCGATCAGCACGCCGCCGCAGGCAAGCCCGATCAGCGCACCGACCAGCGGGAAGTACTTCGCGGCCGGCAGCAGCCAGTCGTCGTCGAACCGCGCTCCGGGCGCGGGCAGCACGGTCATGAATTCGACCGCATTGAGGAAAGGGCGCAGCTCGCGGGTCACGACGCCGGTCCGAGCGCGGCGAGGACGTCGGACAGATCCGCCAGCTCGGTCAGGATGCCGGCGGCGGCGCGCAGCAGCGGCACCGCCATCAGCGCGCCGGTGCCTTCGCCGAGCCGGAAGCCGAGATCGAGATACGGCGTCGCCGCCATCGCCTCGAGCAGCACCGCGTGGCCGCGCTCGGCCGAGCGATGCGAGAACACGCAATAGTCGCGCGCCTCCGGATGCAGCCGCACCGCGACCAGCGCGGCGGCGCTGGCGATGAAGCCGTCGATCACCACGGGCCGTCGCTTCGCCGCAGCGGCCAGCACCGCGCCGGCCATCATGGCGATCTCGTAGCCGCCGAATTCGGCCAGCACCTCGAGCGGTGCGGTCGCGGCCGTGCGCGCTGCCGCCATCTCGGCGATGGCGCGCTTGTGCGCGACGCCGGCCTCGTCGAGGCCCGCGCCGCGGCCGACGCAGTCGGCAACCGGCGTGCCGGTGAGGCGATGCGCGAGCAGCGCCGCCGACGTCGTGTTGCCGATGCCCATTTCGCCGATCGCCACGACGTCGACGCCGCCGTCGATCGCGTCCGACACCAGCGCGATCGCGGCGCTGAGCGCGCGGCGGGCGTCGTCGATGCTCATCGCCGGCTCGCGGCTCGCATTGCGGGTGCCATGGCCGATCTTGCGGTCGATCAGTCCGGGATGCGGCGGCAGATCGGCGGCGATGCCGGCATCGACCACGCACACTTCGGTGGCAGCGGCTCTGGCCAGCACGTTCATGCCGGCGCAGCCGGACAGATAGGCAGCGACCATCGCCTGCGTCACGCTGGCCGGGTAGGGCGAGACGTTGTCGGCAGCGAGGCCGTGATCGCCGGCGAACACGAACACCATGGCGCGCGCTGCACGCGGCGGCGCCGGGTGCCAGATCAGTCCGAGCTGAACGGCGAGATCCTCCAGCCGGCCGAGCGAGCCTGGCGGCTTGGCTTTGGCGTCGAGCCCGGCGCGGAGCGAAGGTTCGAGTGCGCGATCGACGGCAGCGATCGACAAGGTGGCGAGATGGTCGAGTGGTGCGTGCATGGTGCGGAATCGGTGCGGCGGGATGGTTCGGATGCGAGCGGACGACGCGGCGGACCGCGTCGCGCCCCGCGGGACAGCAGGCGCGGGCATCGGTGATCGGGCGCGGCCGTGGCGGACTATGGTGTGAACGGGAGCGGCATCGGAACGTCCTTCTTCGACCCACCGTCGAATGGCATTGCGCAGCTCTCCGGCCGGTCTCCTGGCTCGCGGATGTTGTCCCGATCGCCTTCCCGGGCCGGGGAGACGGCCACAGTGGCGGTGTGATCGGAGACGATCCGCTTACAGTTGCGGGGGCAGCCGCGGCCTCGGCGATCGCTCGCCTCACCGCATTCCCGTTTCACCCTTCCGCAGAAGGGCACCGAAGAGGCCCGGACAAGAGCACGCCGCCCGAGCGGACGCAATGCCGGCCGCCGCCTGCGGGCGCCGCGTCAGACGAAGGTGCAACGGCTCGTCAGCGTCGCGGCGTGTCGCGGATTTTTGACGCGGGGGGCGGTGCCTGCCTGGTCGTGACGCGCTATAAGGTCGCGCCCGGAGCGGGCCGCGGCCCGCAGCGGCGGCTCCGCCGGATCCCGGACAGCTCCGCCAGATGGAAACCTGATCGCTTGAAATCGCTCGGCATCATCGTTCTGCTGGCCTTGGCGGTTTTCGCCTATGGCCTGTATTCCGACGTCACCCTGACGCGCTGCGTGCGCGGTACGGTTTCGGCCGCGCTCGGCCTTTGCGCCAGCGGCGAGTGAGCCGCCGCTGCCGGTCGATACAGTTCTGAATCGTCGGACGAAGTGACGCGCGTCAGCGCCCCTCGAAGGTCCAGTTCTCGCCGCCGCACAGCGAGCCGACGCAGCCCTCGACATGCAGCGAGGTCGGGCCGGTGTGCGACAGGCTGGCCTCGTAGGTCTTGCCGTCGTCGGCGTTGTAGATGTGGCCGGACCATTTGCCCTGCGACACCGGCCGCATGTCGCCGAAGATCTGCAGCCCGATCACCGGCCGCGAGGCACGGGCCGGATCGGGATTTTTGTCGTCGATCTGCGGCTTGCCAGTGTTCGGATCGATCGGCTGGCGCAGCCACACGATCGTGCCGCACAGCGCCGCGCCGCAGCTCTTGATGCGCACCTTGGCATCGCCGGCCTGCGTCAGCCAGGTGCCCTGCGGGCCGGCCGATTGCGCGTGCGCGGCGGGCGCCAGCAAGGCGAGCAACGCGGCGGCGAAGAATGCGGATCGGGTGGTCATCTGTCCTCCAGGCATCGTCCAGCGCGCAACACGTCGCGTCGGTGCGGTGGCAGCGCGTGAATAGCAGAGGAGGTGGATTCGTGGCAAAGGCAAGGCGGACACAAACAAACACAAGATGCGCAGGTCCTGTGCGATTCACTTGACCCAGCGTGTCAGGTAGATCGCCATCACGGTGCCGAGCCCGTACACCACCATCGCAAGCGTCACCAATGCGAACAGCGTCCAGGCCGGCGCGCCGCTCGCCATCAGCGCCGCACCGCCGATCGCGACCAGCAGCAGCCGGGCGGTCGAGGCCAGCACCGGGCCGCCGACCTTCGCGGCGCCCTGCGAGGCGAAGTACAGCGTCACGCCGAGGCCGAAGAACGCGAAGGACGGGCCGGCCCAGTGGAAATAGGCATGGGCTGCCGCAGTCACCGCAGGATCGGCGGTGAACAGCGACACCCACAGCGCCGGTTGGATCGCCAGCACCAGGCCGATCACCCCGAGGATCACCGCCGACACGGCGCCTGATGTCCACGCGACACGCCGCGCCCGGGCGATCTGACCGGCGCCGATCGCCATGCCGACCATCGGGATCGAGGCGACGCCGACCGCGAACGCGATCGGGATCAGCAGGAATTCCAAGCGCGAGCCGATGCCGTAGCCGGCCAGCGTCGCGGTGCCGTAAGTGGCGAGAATCTTGGTGAAGATCAGGATGGTCAGCACCGATTGCAGCGGCGACAGGCAGGCCATCGCGCCGACCTTGAGGATGTCGATGAACAATCGTCGCTCGAACGTGAAGGATCTGAAGCGCAGCTTCAGCCGGGCGCGGCCGCTCGCCATGTAGCCGATCAGAAACAACGTGCCGAGCGTCCAGGCGATGAGTTGCCCGGAGGCGACGCCCGGCATGCCGAGCCGCGGCATCCCGAACAGGCCGAGGCCGAACGTGCCGCCGATCGTGATCTGCAGCACCGCGACCGCCATCAGCGTCGCCGAGGGCAGCACCATGTCGCCGGTGCCGCGTAGCACAGAGGCGAGGGTGTTCACGAGCCAGATCGCCACCGCGCCGGAGAACAGCACCACCGAGTAGCTGAAGGCCTGCTCAAGCACTTCGCCGCGGCCGCCGAGCAGCGTGTACAGCGATCGGCCGAACAGCTGCATCAGCAGCGTGAAGGCCAGGCCGCCGCCCAATCCGATGATCAGGGCGTGCAGCGCCAGGACCTCGGCACGAACCCGATCGCCGGCGCCGAGCGCGCGGCTGATCGCCGAGGAGACGCCGCCGCCCATCGCGCCGGCCGACATCATCTGCGTCAGCATCGCGAACGGAAACACCAAGGCCATCGCGGCGAGCGGCTCGGTGCCGAGCCGGCCAATATAGGAGGTCTCCGCAATCGACACGACGGCGGTGCCCACCATGGCGATGGCGTTCGGAATCGCCAGCCGCGTCAGCGTCGGCAGGATCGGTGCGTCGAGCAGCTGGTTCGGGGCCGCAGCGGGCAGGGGCGTACTCACCGGTGCGTCGATCGTCATGCGTGTCCTGCCTGTACGGACCGCTCCTCGGCGGCGGTCTTCATAATATTATGATCGACATATCAAGCGCGCGCAAGCGGTCTGCCGTGCGCCGGACGCAGGCGTCACCAGGGCAAACCGCAGAGGTCCAGCGTGCCGCCGCGAATCTTGCGCCGAAGATCGATCTGCAGCGGCATCAGATCGCGATACGGCGCCTTGCCGCCGCGCTGCTCGGCGACGATCTCGCCGTCGTAGCGCTGCCAGCCGCGCGCCAGGAAGAAACCGGCCTGCGGCTCGCCGCAGAACAGCAGCCCGCAATCGATCGCTTCGTGATCGCGCAGCGTTTGAACCGCGGCCCGGAGTGCGATCGCGCCAAAACCCTGCCGCCGGCTATCGGCGCGCGTCACCAGGCTGCCGAGACCGCCGACCTGGCACTTGCGGCCGTTCCAGCTCACGATCCGGATCGTGACGCCGACATGGCTCACCAGCTCGCCGGACGATTCGACCAGCACCCGCAGCGTCGGGTGGGCGGTCTCCGGTCCGGTCCGCTGCGGCGTCGTCTCGGCGCCCGCCGGCCACACCGATTCGAGCAGCGGCCGCACCATCGGCCACGCCGCCACGCCCGACAGAATGTCGATCTCGATCGTCATCCGCTCTCCTGTCACCGAACCCCTGCGTTCTGTGCAGGACCACGATACCGGTTGCAAGGATGGTCAAACACCGCGTTTCAGGGCATGAGTATGCTTAAAATGACGTCACCCAGAGGAAATCGTCCTATGAAGGCTTCAGAGCTCACCTCGTTTCAGCGCTGGTCGATCCTGATCGGCGCTTCGGTGCTGCTGAGCCTAGCGATGGGCATGCGGCAGAGCTTCGGTCTGCTTCAACCCTCCGTGATCCGTGACGTCGGTATCACCAGCGCTGACTTCTCGCTGGCGACGGCGCTGCAGAACATCATCTGGGGCGTCACCCAGCCGATCGTCGGCCTGATGGCGGACCGCTACGGTTCGCGCTGGGTGATGCTCGGCGGCGTGGTGATCTACGCGGCCGGCCTGGTGCTGATGATGATGGCCGACTCGGCGCTGACCTTCACGCTCGGCTGCGGTGTGTGCGTCGGCATCGCGCTGTCCTGCACCGCCTCGAGCATGACGATGACCGCGACTTCGCGCACCGTGTCGCCGGCCAAGCGCAGCGTCGCGATGGGTGCGGTGTCGGCGGCGGGCTCGCTCGGCCTGGTGCTGGCGTCGCCGCTGGCGCAGACGCTGATCACCACCTCGGGCTGGCAGATGGCGCTGATCGGCTTCCTCGGCCTCGCCGCGGTGATGTTGCCGTCGGCATTCTTCGCCGGCCGCTCCGACAAGATCGACATCGACAAGGCCGACGACAGCGAGCGTTCGGCCGGCGAGGTCGTGCAGTCGGCGCTCGGCCATTCCGGCTTCATGGTGATGGCGATCGCGTTCTTCGTCTGCGGCCTGCAGCTCGTGTTCATCACCACGCATCTGCCGAACTATCTGGCGATCTGCGGGCTCGACCCGTCGCTCGGCGCCAGCGCGCTGGCGACCATCGGGCTGTTCAACGTGCTCGGCTCCTACGTGTTCGGCTGGCTCGGAGGCCGCTATCCCAAGCAGTATCTGCTCGGCGGCATCTATATCGTGCGCTCGCTGGCGATCGCGGCGTATTTCTACTTCCCGGCCTCGGCCACCACCACGCTGGTGTTTGCCGCGGTGATGGGCGCGCTGTGGCTCGGCGTGATCCCGCTGGTCAACGGCCTCGTCGCGCAGCTGTTCGGGCTGCGCTACATGGCGACACTCACCGGCATCGCCTTCCTCAGCCACCAGGTCGGCTCCTTTATCGGCGCCTGGGGCGGCGGCATGATCTACGATCACCTCGGCAACTACGATCGCGCCTGGCAGGCCGCGGTGCTGATCGGCCTGATCGCCGGCACCGCCCAGATGCTGATGAACGTCCGCCCGCCACGCCGCCGCGAGGAGCTGGCGGTGCCGGTCACGGCGTGAGGAGTCGAAGCTCGGCCACAACTACACCCTCATGGTGAGGAGGCGCGCAGCGCCGTCTCGAACCATGGGCCGCGAGTCGGACGTGGCCCCACCCTTCGAGACGCCCGGCTTTGCCGGTCTCCTCAGGATGAGGAGTCAGTGCCTCCGGCTGCGGCCCGTTCGGTGAGGCGCAGCGCGCTCCGGTAAGATCACCCATCAGCGGTAACTGCTCCGGTACGCTCAGCATCTTGCGCCGATGACAGCCCTGCGACAGGGCGTTGCAATTCAGAATAGATATTGGGTCCAGCGGCGGAACCTTCTATAAGGGAGGCTCGTTAAGAAGCCGTCCCCCACCATTGTGGAAATGATGACCCATGACCTTCACGCTTCCTGAGTTGCCTTACGCCTACGACGCGCTCCAGCCCTACATGTCCAAGGAGACGCTGGAATATCATCACGACAAGCATCATCAGGCCTATGTCACCAACGGCAACAACCTGCTGAAGGGCACCGAATTCGAGGGGAAGTCGCTCGAAGAGATCGTCAAGGGCTCGTTCGGCAAGAACGCCGCGCTGTTCAACAACGCCGGCCAGCACTTCAACCACATCCATTTCTGGAAGTGGATGAAGCCGAATGGCGGCGGCACCAAGCTGCCGGGCGCGCTGGAAAAGAAGATCAACGAAGACCTCGGTGGCCTCGAGAAGTTCAAGGCCGATTTCGCCGCGGCCGGCGCCGGCCAGTTCGGCTCGGGCTGGGCCTGGCTGTCGGTCAAGGACGGCAAGCTCGAAATCTCCAAGACCCCGAACGGTGAGAACCCGCTGGTGCACGGCGCCACGCCGATCCTCGGCGTCGACGTCTGGGAGCACTCCTACTACATCGATTATCGCAACCGCCGTCCCGACTATCTGAAGGCGTTCGTCGATAATTTGATCAACTGGGAATACGTCGAAGAGCTGTATTCGAAGGCGTAAGCGCCGCGGCTCAATCACCGATTGAAATCGAAAAGGCGGCCTCGTGGGCCGCCTTTTCTTTTGATCGCAGCGCCTCTTGCGAGCGCCGGCCGGCTGCGTCACAACGTCTCGCCGGCCTCGCAACGTGGAGAGACGTGGAATGGTTTATCTGCTCGTATTCCTCGGTGGCGGACTGGGGACGATGCTGCGTCACCTCGTCAATACGGTGAGCGCCAGGATGTTCGGAACGGCGTTCCCGTATCACACGTTCTTCATCAACGTGTCGGGCTCTTTCATCATGGGTCTGATCGCCGGCTATTTCGCCTTCAAGGCCGGCTCGCCGCAATCCGTCCGGCTGTTCCTGATGACTGGCATCCTCGGCGGCTACACCACCTTCTCGGCGTTCTCGCTCGACGCCGCACTGCTGTACGAACGCGGCGCCGTCGGCCTGGCGCTGCTCTACGTGCTCGGCTCGGTGGCGCTGGCGATCGGCGGCCTGTTCGCCGGCATGGCCCTGATCCGCGCGATTACCTGAGCCGCGGCGTCACCCTCAGCCTCTCCGTCATTGCGAGTTGGGACCGACGAGCGCGTCGACACGCTTGGATGAAAGAACGCTGCCGCGCGAAAACCTCTCCCCGCGCGCGGGGAGAGGTCGGATTGCGCAGCAATCCGGGTGAGGGGGCGCCTACGCAAGCCTGAGCGCCTGCGATCCTGGGGCCCCGATGGCCCAACAAACTCGCGCTCGGCCTTGCTGAGACGCCCCCTCATCCCACCCTTCTCCCCGCACGCGGGGAGAAGGAGCAGGCCGTGCTCGCGGCGTGGCCTCGATCCAATCGAACTCTGACGTTGGCCAGCGCTTTAGCGATGCTGGGGACGCGGAAGAATCAGACCTTGTAGACGCCGGTATCACGAAATCCTCTCTAGGTATTTTAGTAACTTCTTTCTTCCTAGGAGCGGCAGCGACGAAGCAATCCATGCCGCACGCGTGGCGCTGGATTGCTTCGCTTCGCTCGCAATGACGGGGAGCGGACTTCGAGATAACTGCTGCTTCTTCGCGCGCTGCGCGTTGAGCTGATGCGTCAGGGTCGCTGCGAAAGATTGTGCAACAAAAACGTCAGCGCCGTGCTGGCGAAGACGTGCATGTTGTCGAGCCGGTCGGCGCTCGCGGTCTCCAGCGTCATCACCGCATTCGCAGGACCGGCGACGGCGATGCAGGTGTGGCCGGCGGCGTCGCCGTAGCGGTTGCCGCCCGGACCGGCGGCGCCGGTCTCGGACAGTCCCCAATCGGCGCCGAGCCGGCCGCGGATCTGCCTCGCCAGCAATTCGGCATAGGGCTCGGACGACGAGCGTACGCCCTCGACCTTCATGTCGGCATCCGGAATATCCATCAGCACGCGCCGCGCCTGCCGCGTGTACACCACCGCCGATCCGAGGAAGTAGGCCGACGCGCCCGGCACCGCGAGCAGCGCCGCCGCGATCAATCCGCCGGTCGATGATTCCGCCACCGCGATCGTCTGCTTTTGCGCGATCAGGTGCAGCGCGACCTTTTCGGCCAGGGGAACGAGGTCTTTCATGATTGCAACTCCGGCCTTGCCGCGCGTGCGCGAGCCCGTCCTGATCAGTGACTGCCGCCGGCGAATCCGGCCCGAACTGGCCGACAGCTGAGCGGAATTGTCCGGATCCGGCAATCCGATATTGAACCGCGTGCGGCGAGACGCAATCCGATGCGGCCGCGCAGCGCGGCGCATTGGGCTATGCCGTCGCGGCGGCTTGCGGGAACGGGCGGCTTTGTGTCTCACTCCGGTCCGACAGCGTTCCGCCTCCAACCACAAGAGACGCAGATGTCCGCAGGGAACACCCAAGGCGCCGCCGCTGTGGCGGCCGCGCCCCGCAATGCCGCGAACCTGATCGCGCCCGACACCACAGGGCTCAACTTCTATCGCGCCGATCCGTCGCTCGCCGATCTGTTGCGTATCCATCTGCCGGCCGATCTGGTCGCGCATCTCGAGCCGCATCTCGACCGGCTCGGCGAACTCGCCGGCGGTCCGCTCGATGAGTGCGCGCGGCTGGCCGATCGCCACACGCCGATCCTGCATCAGCGCGACCGCTTCGGCCGCGATGCGCAATCTATCGAGTATCACCCGGCCTATCGCGAACTCGAGAACGCGGCGTTCGGCACCTTCGGCATCCACGCGCTGTCGCACCGCAAGGGCATCATGGGCTGGCCGGAGGTCTATCCGGTGACCGCCAAGCATGCCTTCACGCTGCTGTTCAACGAAACCGAATTCGGCATGGGCTGCCCGATCAACGTCACTGACGGCTGCGCCAAGCTGCTGTCGAAATTCGGCGATGCCGCGCTGAAAGCGAAGTATCTCGACGGCCTGACCCAGACCGACATGAGCAAGCTGACTCAGGGCGGTCAGTTCATGACCGAGAAGGAGGGCGGCTCCGATGTCGGCACGTTGACCACGGTCGCGGTCTCCGAAGGCGATCACTGGCGGCTCTACGGCGAGAAGTGGTTCTGCTCCAACGCCGACGCCAAGGTGGTGATGCTGCTGGCGCGGCCGCAGGGCGCCGGTCCTGGTACACGCGGCGTCGGCCTGTTCCTGATGCCGCGCTTCCTCGACGATGGTTCGCCTAATCACTATCGGATCGTGCGGCTGAAGGACAAGCTTGGTACACGCTCGATGGCGTCGGGCGAGATCAAGCTCGAAGGCGCGATCGCCTATGCGGTCGGCAAGCTCGATCGTGGCTTCGTGCAGATGGCCGAGATGGTGAACTCATCACGCCTCTCCAACGGCGTGAAGTCGACCGCCCTGATGCGCCGCGCCTGGCACGACGCCATCACCGTCGCGAAGAACCGTGTGGTGTTCGGTCAGCGCATCGTCGACCTGCCGCTGGCGCGACGCCAACTGATGAAAATTCTGCTGCCGACCGAGCAGGCGATGTCGATGAGCTTCCTCACCGCCGATGCGCTCGACCGCGCCGAGGCAGGGAGTCAGGATGCCGCAGCCTTACTCCGCATCCTGACTCCGACATTGAAGTTCCGCGCCACCCGCGACGCCCGCAAGGTCTGCGGCGACGCCTTGGAAATGCGAGGCGGTATCGGTTACGTCGAGGAATTCGCGACTGCGAGGCTGTTGCGCGACGCCCATCTCGGATCGATCTGGGAGGGCACCGGTAATATCGTCGCGATCGATGCGCTCAAGCGGGCGATCGGCCGTCATGGCGCGGAGTCGGCACTTGCCGCTGATTTGCATGCGCGTCTGGACGATGCCACAGGTTTGCCCCAAGCCTGGAGCGACCGTTTGCGCGGCCTGATCGACCGCGCCATCGGCTTCGCTCGCGAGGTTGCGGGCCATGCCGAGAACGAGTCCGACGCCCGCCGCGCTACCAGCGCGCTGTACCACGTCGCCAGCGCGGTCTCACTGGCGTGGGAAGGCACCAAGATCGCCGCGATGCGCGGCGACGCCCGCCGCGCGCTGCTGTCGCGATTAGTCGTCGAGCATCGGCTGTATGCGCCCGACCCGTTCAAAGGCGGCGACGGCAAGACGGAGTTCGCGATCGCCGAGCTGCTGCTCGGCGAAGCCGATGCGCCGATGGATAAGGTGGCGCCGATGCTGACGGCGTAAGGCCGCACGTACAGCCTCTCCCCGTCATTGCGAGCGCAGCGAAGCAATCCAGCGTCGAGCACCGCGCTGGATTGCTTCGTCGCTTCGCTCCTCGCAATGACGGAGAGGTTGACCCAGTGATAACTAATCCACAAACGCCTTCGGTGGAACAAACCCGCCGAATTCCTGCTCGATCAGTTCGGCGAGCTTCAGCGGCGTGCGGTCTTCGAGCCAGGGGCCGACGATCTGCACGCCGATCGGCAGGCCTTCGCTCGACATGCCGACCGGCAGCGCCGTTGCCGGCAGGCCGGGCAAAGTGGCGATACCCGGCCACACCAGCTGATCGACATAAGGATGCGGCTGGTTATCGATCATGATGCGGCGTTCTTCCTGCGGCTCGTGATGATCCTGCGGATAGGCCGGCGTCGGCATCACCGGGCAGATCACCGCGTCGAACGACTTGAACAACTCGCGCCACTGCGCGCGCAGGCCGGTGCGGCGGCCGTCGGCAATCACCCAGTCGCGATGGCTCAGCACCATGCCGCGCAGGCGTTCGGCGCCGAGGCTGTCGTCGGCCGCATCGAGCTTGGTTACCGCGTTCTGCACGTCGGCGAGAACTTCCGGCGCGAAGCTTGCGGCAAGGAACGACAGCAGCATGCGCATATACACGCGCGAGGTTTCCGCGAGATCGGGCAGCAGCGGCGACTGACGGGTGATCGATACGCCGGCCTTGGTCAGGTTGCTCGCCAGCGTGTCAATCGCTTGGCGCACACTGGAGCCGGTCGGCAGCAGCGGATGCTGGTCCAGTATCAGCACGCGGAAGTCTTTCATCGCCGTGTGCCGCGCGGCCGGCAGGTCGAGCTTGTAGCCGATGCCGTCGAACACCGGATCCGGGCCGGCGATGACGTCGAGTAGCAGCGCGAGGTCGGCGGCGGAGCGCGCCATCGGTCCGATTACCGACAGGTCGCGATTGGACGGCAGCGGTGGCAGTCCGGGCGGCGTGTGGCCGCGTGCCGGACACAGCGCGAAGGTCGGCTTGTGCGCATAGATGCCGCAGTAATGACCCGGCACACGCAGCGAGCCGCCGATATCGGAGCCGAGCGACAGCGCGCCGAAGCCCGCCGCCAGCGCCGCCGACGAACCGCCGGACGAGCCGCCCGGCGTGCGGCTGAGATCGTAGGGGTTGTTGGTGGTGCCGTAGATCTCGTTGTAGCTCTGCCAGTCGGCGAGCGCCACCGGCACGTTGGTCTTGCCGACGATCACGCCGCCCGCCGCGCGTACACGCTCGATGGCGAGCGCATCGGTCTCGGCGACGAAGTTCTTCTGATCGGGGAAGCCCCAGGTGGTCGGCAGGCCGGCGACGTTGAAGCTCTCCTTCACGGTCATCGGAATGCCGAGCAACGGTTCGCGGCCGCCGCGCGAGAGCGCGAGATCGGCAGCGCGCGCCGTCTGCAACGCACGGTCGAAATCGCGGACGCAGATGGCGTTGACCTTGTCGTCGTGGCGCTCGATGCGGTCGATCGCCTCCTGGGTCAATTCGACGGCCGAGACTTTCTTGGCTTTCAGGGCGGCGCTGAGTTCGGTGGCGGTGGCGAAGCTGGTTTGCGATGTCAAAGGTTTCACTCCCGATGGCTGTCAGCCATATGCCATGCGGGCCAAGCTCAACGCAAATGCCGCTCAATAGCGGGATCATTCGATCGGCTCCGGGGCGACCAGGGTCAACGCCGCCATTCAGCAACAGATCGCCTGCGACGCGCAGGCGCGCCCCGGGCATTTGATCTTAATCAAGGATGATAGTTCGTTGGGAATGATCTGCTGCTGCAGACGTCTATGCCGCTGTCGATTAGTCGACCCGACCAGTCTTGCTATCGCGAAGATCAATTTCGGGTTGTGGCGGCACGGGGCATTGTTGCACGGAATTGAGCGATTTTGGTCGGCGCTGCCGATAGTTAGCTGCCTCGAAAGCCGGCTCGCGAGCCGTCTCGCAGGCTGTCGCAGCGTAAAGAGTCTCCCTAGACTTAAAGCTCCGGCTTCGGCCGGAGCTTTCTTTATGTGGGGATCCGGCAATCCACCGCGACACCCGACGGTCAGCCGCCGTGGAAGTTCTGCGGCGTAAAGTCGAGGTCGAGGACTTTCCACTCCTTGTACTTGTCCGCCGGCAACATGGAATAGGGCTGGCACGCGGTCAGCGCCTGGATCGCACCCTTCATCAGCGCCGGACCTTTGGTGGAGGCGCTGGCTTCGATCACGAACGGCTCCTGCGCCAATCGCCCGTCAGGCAGCAGCGGCACGCGCAGAATGATCTTCACATTGTCGGTGGGCGCGACGCCGGGCGGCAGTGTGGCGCAGGACTTCAGCTTGCGGCGCAGCGCGGCGATCGCATCGGCGCTGATGTCGGCGGCGATCTCCGCGGGCGCATCGAAGGTTGGATCGGCCGGCAGCCCCAGCGCGACCGAGTATTTCACCGTCAGATCCGGCTGCTGTGGGATCGCAGCCGGAAACGCCGCCGGCGTCGAGCTTGACGGGGAAGGTGGCTGAGACGTCGCGGGCGTCTGCGGCGACTCCGCCGCCGGCGCGGGTTTAGTGGGGGCTTCAGCCTTCTGCGGCTGACGTTCGGATGTGGCCGGCTCCGGCTTCGCCTGCTCGGGCTTGGATGCTTGTTGGGGCGCTGGTTCAGGCGCCGCTGGTTTGGTTTCGGCTGCCGGCGTCTCGCTTGGCATCTCCAAGGCCGGCTTCATCTCCGGCTTCGGTTCAGGCTGCGGCGGCGCCTCGTCGGCTGTGACGACATCCACTTCGACCCGCTGCTCCGGCACGTCGGCAAACGGCCGGACTTCGGCCAGCAGCAGCACGGCCGCCACCAGCCCCAGATGGGCCAGAACGGAAACCGACAGACCGGAGCGAAGCTTGGCGAACGAGATCATCACATGGACCGGGGCGAGGCGCCTGCCGGACAGCATAGCGCGTCGCCCTCGGTCGATGGACTCCGATCTTTGCCGGAACGCCGGCCGTCAGAACACCAGCTGACCGGCGGTGAACGCCAGAATCAGGAACAGCAGGAACAGCGCGAGGGAGAGGAAGAACAGCAGCTTCGAGATCCGCGCTGCACCGGCGGCGATATTGGTGAAGCCGAAGAAGCCGGCCACCAGCGAGATGACCAGAAAGATGATTGCCCATTTCAACATGTTCGATGCTCCCAGCGGCCCTTCCGTCTCGTGGTGAGACGTCTTCCTCGCGCGCGCTGCAGGAACAAACGCCGCGGGCTTCGGTTCCCGCGGCGTCACTAGTTCTAGTTCCCTGCGAAGCGGGAAGATGCTGCAACCTGTTCAGACAGCCGCAGCCGTCCGTGTGCTGTTCACGCCGCGGCGGCTTCCTTCTTCGGCCAGTAGCGGTCCTTGAGGTGGCGCTTGACCAGCTTGCCGGTCGGCGTGCGCGGCAGCTCGGTCTCGAAGTCGATCGAGCGCGGGCACTTGATCGGCGACAGGTGCTCGCGGCAGAAGCCGATCAGCTTGGCCTCGAGATCCTTGCCGGGTGTCACGCCTTCGCGCGGCTGCACCACGGCCTTGACCTCTTCGCCCATCTCCTCGTTCGGCACGCCGAACACCGCGACGTCGGCGACGTCGGGATGCGTCAGCAGCACGTCCTCGGTCTCCTGCGGATAGATGTTCACGCCGCCGGAGATGATCATGTAGCTCTTGCGGTCGGTGAGATACAGGAAACCCTCGTCGTCGAGATAGCCGACGTCGCCGAGCGTCGACCAGCCCTTGTCGTTGTAGGCGTTTTTGGTCTTGTCCGGATCGTTGTGATAGCTGAACGACGGCGCGTCGGCGAAATACACGGTGCCGATCTCGCCGACGGGCTGTTCGTCGCCGGTCTCGTCGAGGATCTTGATGGTCCCGACCACGGCCTTGCCGACCGTGCCGCGATGCGTCAGCCATTGCTGCGAGGTCGAGACGGTAACGCCGTTGCCTTCCGAGCCGGCATAGTACTCGATCAGGATCGGCCCCCACCATTCGATCATCTTGGCCTTGACGTCGACCGGGCAGGGGGCGGCGGCGTGGATCGCGCCCTTCAGCGTCGACACGTCGTAGCGGGCGCGCACCTCGTCGGGCAGCTTGAGCATTCGCACGAACATCGTCGGCACCAGCTGCGACTGCGTGACCTTGTACTTCTCGACCAGCGCCAGGAATTGCTCGGCGTCGAAATGCTCCATGATCACCGAGGTGCCGCCGAGCGTGGTCGCCATCATGTTGAAGCGCAAAGGAGCTGCGTGATACAGCGGCGCCGGCGACAGATAGATGCTGCCTGCGTTCATGCCGCACATCTTCTCGCACAAAAGGCGCAGGAACGGGCTCGGCACGTCGATGGCGTTGCCTTCGAACTCGCGCTTGATGCCCTTGGGGCGGCCGGTGGTGCCCGACGAATACAGCATGTCGTAGCCGGCGACTTCGTCGGCGATCGGCGTGGTCTTTTGCGCGCCGGCCTCCTTGTCCCAGGAGCGGAAGCTCGCGGCCGGCTCGTCGACCATGAAGAACTCGACGCCCGGCAACTTGCCGACCAGCGGCGCAATCGCTGCGGAGCCCTGGGGCGAAGTGATCACGACCTTGGCGCCGCAATCCTGCACGATGTAGGCGATTTCGTCCTGCTTCAGGTAGCGGCTGATCGCCGTATAGTAGAGCCCCGAGCGCTGCGCTGCCCAGCAGATCTCCATGAATTCGAGGCGGTTCTCCATCAGCAGTGCGATGTGGTCGCCTGCCTTCAGGCCCAGCGAGCGAAACAGGTTCGCACCTTGGTTCGAGCGCTCGTCGAGCTGCCGGTAGGTAATGGCCTTCCCGGTCGATGCCATCTGATAGGCGATCTTGTCGGGCGTATTGCGGGCATGAATCGACGGATGCGTCATGAATGTTTCCTCTTGGTGATGCGGCGGATTGCTTTCCGCTCTGAAGTTGTTCGGCGTGCCCCGGATGCAGTGCGCTGCGCCGCTCTTGCGGCGTGGTGCGCTGCTGATCCGGGGCCCCGGTGCTTATTGCCGGCGCTCGACCGGGGTCCCGGATCTGCGGCGCAGCGCTTTGCGCTGCACCTTGTCCGGGACACGGGGGTGGCGTGATACGGACGGCTTACAGCCGCTCGATGATGGTGACGTTGGCCATGCCGCCGCCTTCGCACATGGTCTGCAGGCCGTAGCGCTTGTTCTGCTGCTTCAGCGCGTGCACCAGTGTGGTCATCAGCTTGGTGCCGGAGCCGCCGAGCGGATGGCCGAGCGCGATCGCGCCGCCATTGACGTTGAGGCGGGCCGGATCGGCGCCGGTCGCCTTCAGCCAAGCGGTCGGGATCGACGCGAAGGCTTCGTTGACCTCGAACAGATCGATGTCGTCGATCTTCATGCCTGCCTTTTCCAGCGCGCGCTTGGTCGCGGGCAGCGGGGCCTCCAGCATGATCACCGGATCGCCGCCCATCATCGTCATGTGATGCACGCGCGCCAGCGGCTGCACGCCGAGCTGCTTCAGCCCCTTCTCGTTCACCACCATCACGCCGGACGCGCCGTCGCAGATCTGGCTGGCGGTCGCAGCGGTGAGTCGGCCGCCGTTCTCGTTGATCAGCTTGACGCCCTTGATTCCCTCGAGCGTCGCATCGAAGCGAATGCCTTCGTCGATGTGGTGGGTGTCGGTGGTGCCGTCGGCGCGGGTGATCTCGAGCGGGATGATCTCGTCTTTGAACTTGCCGGCCTGAGTCGCAGCGATCGCGCGCTGGTGGCTTTGGAAGGCGTATTCGTCGAGCAGGTCCTTCGACAGGTCGTATTTGTGCGCGACCATCTCGGCGCCAGTGAACTGGTTGAACTGGATGTTCGGATAGCGCTCTTCCATCTTCGGGCTCTTGTAGGTGCCCATTCCGGCCTTGGCGGCGAGGATGCTCGGCGAGCCCATCGGCACGCGGGTCATGCTCTCGACGCCGGCCGCGATCACGATATCCATGCTGCCGGACATCACCGCCTGTGCGGCGAAATGCAGCGCCTGCTGTGACGAGCCGCACTGCCGGTCGACCGAGGTCGCCGGCACGCTCTCCGGCAGCTTCGAGGCGAGAACCGCATTGCGGCCGATATTGACGGCCTGTTCGCCGGCCTGGCCGACGCAGCCCATGATCACGTCTTCGATCTGATCCGGCGCGGCGCCGGAGCGGTCGACCAGCGCATTCAGCACGGAAGCAGCGAGATCGGCAGGATGCCAGCCTGCGAGGCGGCCTCCCTTGCGGCCGCCAGCAGTGCGGGCGGCGGCGACGATATAGGCCTCGGCCATGGGGTTTTCTCCCTTGATGTTGGTTGTTTCGGCTGTGCCGATAGGCGGCGGATTAAAGGGGTGGCTTCCGATTTAGTCAATCAATCAATTAACGCTTGAGCCCGGCGCCGCGATGGGCTAATTGCGACGCCGATGGCAGCTCAACCGACCCAAGCGCTGGCGACCCGAGTACCGGTGGTGAAGAATTCCACCGCCGACAAGCTGTTGGTCGCCGCCGGCGAATTGATGATCGAGCGCAACTCGGTCGAGATTTCGCTGTCCGACATCGCGCAGAAATCGGGCGTCAACGCCGCGCTGGTGAAATATCACTTCGGCAACAAGGATGGTCTGCTGCTGGCGTTGCTCGAGCGCGACGCGTCTCACGAGATGACTCATCTCGAATTTCTGCTGGCGCAGCCGCTGTCGCCGACCACCAAGATGAAGCTGCATATCGCCGGCATCATCAAGGCCTACCACCAGTTTCCGTATCTGAACCGGCTGATCCACTATTTGCTGCACGGCTCGAATCGCGATGCCGCAGACGAGGTCACGAAATTCTTCGTCGGTCCGCTGCTCGATTTCCATCGCAAGCTGATCGCCGAAGGGATCGCCGCGAAGGAGTTTCGCAACGTGGATCCCGTGCTGTTCTACACCACGTTGATCGGCGCTTGCGATCACCTGTTCTTCGGGCGTCAGACCATGATGCGGGCGGCCGGCGTCGGTCCGGTCACCGATGAAGTCTGTCGCGCTTATATCAGCCATATCGAACAGATCGTCCTCGGCGGGCTGTTGCTGCGAAGAAGCGACCAGGCGTCGCGTTCGTAACACCTGCCGCGGACCAACCAGCTAATAATAAGAAGAAACGACTCCAAGCAACTGAGAGACCTTCAATCAGGACCCGGGACACGCCGAAGAAAATCCGAACAACAACAATAACGCCCAAGGACCAGTTCACGGAATCTGCCCGAAAGAGGCAGGCGGAATGGAACAGCAGGCACCCCCGGGACATCGTTTGAAGTGTTTCGATAACAACAAGAAAACAGCCAGGAAACGCCCGAGTATCTTCAGGTATCGATCGTCCCGCCCCGACAGGCGGCCGCAAGGCGCGAGGGGTGGAGAGCGCAACAACAATCCGAGCCCAACAGCTCAGTCCAGGGGGCGCGCTTCGCCCTCCTTCTGAGAGTCGCGACTTGACCAGGACGGCCGCGCCGCACCGGCGGAGAGCTTTCCGGAAACGATAAATCGGGGAAACGCCCAAGGGTCCGTTGAACATCCCGGTTCGAAAGCGCAAGAAGAGCACGCCAAGGGGCCCGCGCGAGGTCCGTCGAACAGTTCAGGAAACGCCCGAGGACCGGCCCCGTCACGGCTTCGACCAAGAGTTTCAGGAAGCGCCCAAGGAAAGGGATTACCAATGCAGTTGAAAGACGTCTCCGTTCTCATCACCGGCGGTGGATCGGGACTCGGCGCCGCGACGGCGCACGCGATGGCCGCCAAGGGCGCCAAGGTCGCCGTGCTCGATATGAACAAGGACAATGCCGACAAGGTCGCGGCCGAAATCGGCGGCGTGGCCTGCGTCGGAGACGTGTCGCAGGAAGCTCCGGTCAAGGAAGCGATCGCCAAGGCTGAAGCCGCCCATGGCATCGTCCGCGTGCTGGTGAACTGCGCCGGCATCGGCGGCGCGGTGAAGACCGTCAGCAAGAACGGCGCCTATCCGCTCGACCACTTCATGCGCATCATCAACGTCAATCTGATCGGCAGCTTCAACTGCATCCGTCTCGTTGCCGAGCGCATGCAGAGCGCCCCGACGATCGGCGAAGAGCGCGGCGTCTGCATCAACACCGCGTCGGTCGCGGCCTATGATGGCCAGATCGGCCAGGCCGCTTACTCGGCGTCGAAGGGCGGCATCGTCGGCATGACCCTGCCGGTGGCGCGCGACCTCGCCTCGATGAACATCCGGGTCATGACCATCGCGCCGGGCCTGTTCCTGACGCCGCTGCTGATGGGTCTGTCGGAAGAAGCCCGCAAGAGCCTCGGCTCGCAGGTGCCGCATCCGGCCCGCCTCGGCGATCCGTCGGAATACGCGTCGCTCGCGGTGCAGATCGTCGAGAACCCGATGCTGAACGGCGAGACCATCCGTCTCGACGGCGCCATCCGCATGGCCCCGCGGTAGTAACACCTGAACCCTCTCCCCTTGTGGGAGAGGGTGGCGAACGAAGCTCGCCGGGTGAGGGGGATCCGGGAGTCCGAACCCCTCACCGGGCAGCGTTCGCAGTCGACGCAAACAGGCCCTCTCCCACAAGGGGAGAGGGCGCAGCAACGAGCGCCGAGGCGGCGACAACGTCGTCCGGCGAAATAACAAGCTTCGCGACAGCGGGGCATGAAAACAACGTGTTGCGGGAGTGAAGAGCGTGTCCCAGGTGCTGCTGGTCGATCATCGCGATGGCGTCGATTGGGTGACGCTGAACCGTCCCGACAGCCTGAATGCGCTGGATCCCGAACTGGTCGATGCGCTCAACGATTATTTCGGCCAGCTGCAGCGCAATCGCGACACGCGAGTCGTGGTGCTGAAGGGCGCCGGCAAGAACTTTTGCGCCGGGCTGGATCTGAAGGCGGCGATGGGCCGCCGCGGCAAGCAACAGGAGCCGCCGGGCGTCACCGAGTCGCTGGATTCGCAGCGCCGGATCGCCGACATCGTGATTTTGATGCGCCGCTGCCCGCAGCCGATCATCGCGCTGGTGCAGGGCGCGGCCGCCGGCGGTGGCTTTGCGTTGGCGCTGGCTGCCGATGTTCGTATCGCTGGACGGACCGCGCGGATGAACTGCGCTTTCATCAAGCTCGGCCTCGGTGGCTGCGACATCGGCACCAGCTACTTTTTGCCGCGCCTCGTCGGCGTCTCGGTCGCGTCCGAACTGATCCTCACTGGCCGGTTCATCGGCGCCGAGCGCGCGCTGATGACGGGGCTGGTCTCCGAGTTGGTCGAGGACGATCAGCTCGATGCCGCGGCGCAACCCTTTGTCGATGCGATGATGGCGGCGTCACCGGTGGGTTTGCGGCTGTCCAAGGAATGCCTCAACATGGCGGTCGATGCCGGCTCGATCGAGCAGGTGATCGCGATGGAAGATCGCAATCAGGTGCTGTGCTCGCGCTCGGAGGATTTCGCCGAGGGCATCGCGGCCTTCCTGGAGAAGCGCAAGCCGGTGTATATTCGCCGCTAGGCGAGTGCGCGCTGCGGTGAGCATTGCGACGTAGAAGAACAGCGGCCCGGAAAGAGGCCCAGACGGGAGAAACCAGGAATGACTTCAAGCGCAGCCGCGGTGTTGACCAAGCCGGCCTTCCGCAAGGTCAATTGGCTGCCACGCGACATCGACGTCGAGCGTCGTCCCGATGGCGTGATTGTGATGAAGTCGCGTTTCCCGCTGCGGGATCACGATCCGCATCTGCCGATGGCGCTCGCCAAGTGGGCCAAGCAGCGACCGGATCATACCTGGCTGGCGCAGCGCGGCGGCGCGGACCGGCAATGGCGCAAGGTTTCCTATGCCGAGGCCAAGCGGATCGTCGACGGCCTGACCCAGGCGCTGCTCAACCTGAAGCTGCCGGAAGGTCGCCCGGTCACCATCCTGTCGGGCAATTCGATCGAGCATGCGCTGATGATGATGGCGGCGATGCAGGCGCGGATCCCGACTGCGCCGGTGTCGCCGGCCTATTCGCTGATGAGCCAGGATCATCAGAAGCTCAAATATCTGTTCGACCTGGTGAAGCCCGCCGTGGTGCTGGTGCAGGACGGCGCGCAGTTCAGTAAGGCGCTGCACGCGCTGGATCTCACCGGCGTGCAGGTGGTGCACGTCGCCAATCCGGCCGAGGGCATCGCCAGC
Source organism: Rhodopseudomonas sp. AAP120 (assembly GCF_001295845.1). Classification (GTDB taxonomy): domain Bacteria; phylum Pseudomonadota; class Alphaproteobacteria; order Rhizobiales; family Xanthobacteraceae; genus Rhodopseudomonas. The sequence goes on from NZ_LJIC01000022.1 coordinate 93,399, forward strand.
GTGTCGTTCGCCGAGATGGCCGCGACCCCGGTCACCGCCGAGGTCGAGCAGTCGGTCGCGCAGATCACGCCCGATACCGTCGCCAAGCTGCTGTTCACCTCCGGCTCGACCGGCATGCCGAAGGCGGTGATCAACACCCAGCGCATGATGTGCGCCAATGCCGCGATGATGATGCAGGTGCGGCCGCGCGATCCGAACGGACCGCTGCCGGTCAACCTCGACTGGATGCCCTGGAATCACACCATGGGCGGCAACGCGTCGTTCAATCCGCTGCTGATCGAAGGCGGCACGATGTACATCGACGACGGCCGCCCGGTGCCCGGCATGATCGAAGAAACGCTGCGCAACCTGCGTGAGATCTCGCCGACCTACTACGCGAACGTTCCGGCCGGCTACGCCGCACTTGCGGCGGCGATGGAAAAGGACGAAGCGCTGTGCCGGTCGTTCTTCAAGAACCTCAGCCTGATGGCTTACGGCGGCGCGCGCTTGCCGGACGATCTCTACGAACGGATGCAGACGCTGGCGGTCCGCGCCACCGGCGAGCGTCTGGTGTTCTACACCGGCTGGGGCTCGACCGAGACCGCGCCGACCTCGACCGGCACGTATTGGGACACGGAGCGTGTCGGCCTGATCGGTCTGCCGTTTCCCGGCGTCGAGCTGAAGATGCTGCCGATCGGCGACAAGTACGAACTACGTCTGCGTGGCGTCAACGTGATGCCCGGCTATTACGGCCAGCCGGAGCTGACCGAGAAAGCGTTCGACGAAGAGGGCTTCTACAAGATCGGCGATGCCGGCGTGTTCGTCGATCCGAACGATCCAGTGAAGGGCATCATTTTCGCCGGCCGCGTGGTCGAAGACTTCAAATTGATGACCGGCACCTTCGTGCATGTCAGCACGGTGCGCACCGATGCGATCGCCGCCGCGACGCCGGTGGTGCAGGACGCGCTGGTGGCGGGGCAGGATCGTGAATTCATCGGCCTGCTGGCGTGGCCGAACCTGCACGCCTGCCGCCAGATCGTCGGCAATCCGGACGCGACGTTCGAGGACGTGGTGAAGCATCCGGCGGTGCTCGCGGCGTTCAAGGCCGGCCTTGAGAAGCATAACGCCGAGGTCAAGGGCGTCAGCTCGATGCGGATCGCGCGCGCCATGCTGATGAGCGAACCGCCGTCGATCGACGGCAACGAACTCACCGACAAGGGCTACATCAACCAGCGCGCCGGCCTCGAGCGCCGCGCCGCGTTGGTCGCGCGGCTGTATGCCGCGACGCCGGATGATGATGTGGTGGTGCTGAAGTGAGCGGCGCTAACACCCTATCGTTCGTCAATCCGGGATGCGCCCCTTGGGGCGCAGGTCCGGAATCCATAACCCCCGGCGGTGATTATGGATTCCGGGTTCGCGCTGCGCGCGCCCCGGAATGACGAACGTGAATGTATCGAATGACAGCTAACAACTAACAACAAACGAGACACGGCCATGAACTTCGATTTCTCCGACGACCAGAAGCAACTGCGCGATCAGGCACGGCGGTTTCTTGCCGAGAAGTGCCCGCCGCGGGCGGTGCGCGCCGTGCTCGAGGGCAAGGCGGATTACGATCGTGACCTCTGGAAGGGACTGGCCGAGATGGGCTTCCTCGGCGTCGCGATTCCCGAGGAATTCGGCGGCACCGGGGCGGGGCATCTCGAGCTGTGCGTCATCGCCGAAGAGCTCGGCCGCGCGCTGGCGCCGGTGCCGTTCGCCTCGACCGTCTATCTCGCGGCGGAAGCGTTGCTGATCGCCGGCTCGGACGAGCAGAAGCAGAAGTGGCTGCCGAAGATTTCCTCGGGCGAGGCGATCGGCACGCTGGCGCTGTTCGAAGGCACCGGCAATCGGTCGCACAAGGCCGTCAAGGTCACGGCGTCAAACGGCACGATTTCAGGCACCAAGAAGCCCGTCGCCGACGGCGCCATCGCCGACTTCGCGATCGTCGCGGCGCGCACCGGCAACAGCGGCCGTGAAGCCGATATTTCGTTGTTCCTGGTCGATCTCAAGGCCGGCGGCGTCACTGCCAAGCCGCTGCAGAATGTCGATCCGTCGCGGCAGCAAGCCGAGTTGGTGTTCGATGGCGCCAAGGCCGAGCCGCTCGGCGCCGCGAATGAAGGCTGGAGCATCCTGTCGCGGGTGATGGACCGCGCTGCGGTGCTGATCGGCTTCGAGCAGGTCGGCGGCGCCGACCGCGCGCTGGAAATGGGCCGTGACTACGCGCTCGACCGCATCGCATTCGGCCGGCCGATCGGCTCGTTCCAGGCGGTCAAGCACATCCTCGCCGACATGTACGTCTCGGCGACGCTGGCGCGCTCGAACTGCTACTACGGCGCCTGGGCGCTCTCGACCGACGCGGGCGAACTCGCCGAAGCCGCCGCCGCGGCGCGGATCAGCGCCACGCAGGCGTTCCAGCATTGCGCCAAGCAGAACATCCAGGTGCACGGCGGCATGGGCTTCACCTGGGAGTTCGATTGTCACCTGTACTATCGCCGCTCCAACGCGCTGGCGCTGGCGCTCGGCAGCCAGTCCTATTGGGAAGACCAACTGATCGACCGCATGCGCCAGAAGAACGCGGCGTAATTACGCTCGTGTCCCGGACGCGGTGCGGCGCGCAGCGCTGCTCCGCAGATCCGGGACCCCGCTTGAGCGCTGTGAACCGGGGCCCCGGATCAGCAGCGCACCACGCCGCAAGGGCGGCGCACTGCGCTGCATCCGGGGCACGAGCTGCGAGATGAGGATAGGCAGATGAACTTCGACGATACCCCGCAGGAAGCCGAATTCCGCGCCAAGGCGCGCGCCTGGATCGACGCCAATGCGCCGAAGCAATACGAGGACGATTTGCGCAAGGCGTCGCTCGGCCGCGTGGCGCTGAAGGGCGCCAATGTGCTCGATGTCGCCAAGGCCTGGCAGAAGAAGAAGGCCGACGCCGGTTGGGCCGTGCCGCATTGGCCGAAGGAATATGGCGGCCGCGGCGCGTCGCCGATCGAGCGCGTGATCTGGCAGCAGGAGGAGGGCGTGTTCGGCAAGCTCACGGCGATGTTCATCATCGGCCAGGGCATGTGCGGTCCGACCATGATGGCCTACGCGTCGGAAGAGCAGAAGCGGCACTATCTGCCGCCGCTCGGCTCCGGCGAGCAGGTGTGGTGCCAGCTGTTCTCCGAGCCCGCCGGTGGTTCGGACGTCGCTGGCCTGCGCACCCGCGCCGAGAGGGATGGCGACGACTGGGTGATCAACGGCCAGAAGATCTGGACCTCCGGCGCGCACTACTCGGACTATGGCATCCTGATCACTCGCACCGACCCGACCGTGCCGAAGCACAAGGGTCTGACGATGTTCTTCCTCGACATGAAGAGCCCCGGCGTCGAGATCCGGCCGATCAAGCAGGCCAACGGCAATTCCGACTTCAACGAGGTGTACTTCACCAACGTGCGGATCCCGGATAGCCAGCGCCTCGGCGCCGTCGGTGACGGCTGGAACGTGTCGCTGACCACGTTGATGAACGAGCGCATGTCGATCGGCGCCAATGTGGCGACCGGTTTCCCTGAGCTGTTCGACTATTGCAACTCGCTGACGCTCGACGGCGCGCCGGCGCTCGACGATCGCGCGGTGCGCAGCAAGCTGGCGAACTGGGCCGTGAAGGCGAGCGGGCTGAAATATACCAGCTTCCGCTCGATCTCGGCGCTGTCGAAAGGCCAACGTCCCGGTCCGGAGAACTCGATCGGCAAGCTGGTCGCCGGTTCGATGATCCAGGAGGTCGCGATGTATGCGCTCGATCTGCAGGGCGCCGCGGGAGTGTTGAGCGCGCCCGAGGATGCCGACGTCGGCGGCCGCTTCCAGGCGATGCTGCTGCGTTCGCCGGCAACGCGCGTCGAGGGCGGCACCGACGAGATCCTGCGCAACATCATCGCCGAGCGCGTGCTCGGCCTGCCGGGCGACATCCGTGTCGACAAGGACGTGCCGTTCAACCAAATCCCGACGCGGGGGCGGGCGTAGTCACCCCGTGTCCCGGACGCGGTGCGGCATTCTTCATGCCGCTTCGCAGATCCGGGACCCCGGTTCGGCGCCGAAGAGTACAGCGGGGCCCCGGATCTGCAGCGCACCACGCCGCAAGGGCGGCGCGCTGCGCAGCGTCCGGGGCACTCACTGATTAGTGGACACGCCGCGCGTGGGCCACGTTACGATGAGGAAGCGACGATGAATTTCGACGATACCCCGCAGGAAGCTGAGTTTCGCGCCAAGGCTCGGGCGTGGATCGACGCCAACGCGCCGAAGCAATACGAGCAGGAATTAGCGAAGTCCGGCCTCGGCCGCATCAGCCTGAAGAACGCCGACATCGTCGAAGTCGGCAAGGCGTGGCAGAAGAAGAAGGCCGAGGGCGGCTGGTCCTGCCTGACCTGGCCGAAGGAATATGGCGGCCGCGGCGCGACGCCGATCGAGAAGGTGATCTGGCAGCAGGAAGAGGGCGTCTACGGAAAGCTCACCCAGCCGTTCCAGATCGGCGAGGGCATGTGCGGTCCGACCGTAATGGCCTATGGCAGCGAGGACGACAAGCGCAAGTATCTGCCCAAGCTCGCCTCGGGCGAGAACATCTGGTGCCAGCTGTTCTCCGAGCCGGCGGGCGGCTCCGACGTCGCCGGTCTGCGCACCCGCGCCGAGAAGGATGGCGACGACTGGATCATCAACGGCCAGAAGATCTGGACCTCGGGCGCGCACTACTCCGATTACGGTTTGCTGATCACCCGCACCGACCCGAATGTGCCGAAGCACAAGGGCCTCACCATGTTCTTCCTGGACATGAAGAGCCCCGGCGTCGAGGTGAAGCCGATCAAGCAGGCCAACGGCATGCAGGAATTCAACGAGGTGTTCTTCACCAACGTGCGAATTCCGGACAGCCAGCGGCTCGGCGCCGTCGGCGACGGCTGGAACGTCTCGCTGACCACGCTGATGAACGAACGTATGTCGATCGGCGCGCGGCTCGCCACGGGCTTCCCGGAGATCTTTGCGTTCTGCAACGATCTGGTGACGGAGAACGGCCCGGCGATCGACGATCCGGCGGTGCGTAGCAAGCTGGCCAACTGGGCCGTCAAGGCGAGCGGCCTGAAGTACACCTCGTACCGCTCGATCTCGGCCCTGTCGAAGGGCGAGCGTCCGGGACCGGAGAATTCGATCGGCAAGCTGGTCGCCGGTCCAATGCTGCAGGACATTGCTGCCTTCGCGATGGATCTGGAAGGCGCCGCGGGCGTGTTCACCGATCCGGCCGAGGCCGAAGCCGGCGGCAGCTTCCAGGCGATGATGCTGGGTTCGCCGTCGATGCGCATTGCCGGCGGCACCGACGAAATCCTGCGCAACATCGTCGCTGAGCGCGTGCTCGGCCTGCCCGGCGATATCCGCGTCGACAAGGATGTGCCGTTCAACAAGATCCCGACCAAGGGACGGGGTTAGCCTCTGCGTGTCCCGGACGCGCCGCAGCGCGAAGCGTTGCTGCGCAGATCCGGGACCCCGGTTCGGGCACCGACAAACAACGCCGGGGCCCCGGATCAGCAGTGCACCACGCCGCAAACGCGGCGCGCTGCAAAGCATCCAGGGCACGTTCCATTTCAAGGCATGCAAGGATGTCGCCGATGACCGAGAAATCCGACCACTCCGCTCCGATCGATGTCCTTGAAGACCTGATGGCGGCGCGCTATTCGTGCCGGCGCTTCAAATCCGATCCGGTGCCGCGCGCAACGATCGAGCGGATTCTGACCGCAGCGCAGAAAACCGCGTCGTGGTGCAACAGCCAGCCGTGGCAGGTGGTGATCACCTCCGGCGAGGCAACGTCGAAGTTTCGCGAGGTGATCTACCCGACCGCGGCCGGCGGTGCGCCGATGACCGGTGACTTCGAATTCCCGCGCGAGTATCGCGGCGTCTATCTCGACCGCCGGCGCGAGAGCGGATTCCAGCTCTACAATGCGGTCGGCATCGCCCGCGGCGACAAGGCAGCCGCCGCCAAGCAGGCGCTGGAGAACTTCAACTTCTTCGGCGCGCCGCATGTGGCGATCATCACCAGCGACGAGGCGCTCGGCGTCTACGGCGCCGTCGATTGCGGCGGCTACGTCACCTCGTTCATGCTGGCTGCGCAGGCGCTCGGCGTCGCCACCGTGCCGCAGGCAGCGCTGGCGTTCCACGCCGCCGTGGTACGCAAACATTTCGGCCTGTCCGAGGATCGCCGCGTCGTCTGCGGCATCTCGTTCGGCTACGCCGACACCGAGCACAAGGCTAACAGCTACCGCACCAATCGCGCAGGCCTCGGCGAAGTCGCGACATTCGTCGAATCGTAGCAGGCTCAGCGCGCTCGCTGCGCGCGTTCCTTCTCCACGGCGTCCGTGGTGCCGCGTAGGAACGCCATGTGGCGCCTGGAGAGGCGCCGAGCACCTTGAGAAACATGGTGACGAAGCATCGGCAGAAACAGCCGCTGAACCGAGCTTGCGCCGATCTCGTCCAGTAGCGTGGCGAACACGCGGGTCTCACGCCCGCCTTCTGGATGCAGCACGGGAAAAATAGCGGCGCGGACCAGGAGTTCGCAGCCGTGGCGTCGCCGACAGCGTGCCGCAGACGTTGGGCATCCCCGCCAGCATCTCTGGCTCGATAAACACGTCGTAGCCCTCCACCGTCCTCGATGCCTGGATGGCGTGCATCGCGCCGCCGGGAAACCACATCGCGTGTCGATGCGGCGCCAGTTCCTGAGCCGAGCCGGCCCATGTGATTTTGTATGCGACGACGCGACCGGGCGCATTGTCCGGCTCGATCCAGTCATCGGAAATGGCTGTTGGTCGAGGATCGGCACCAGTGATGGATGCTCAGGTGGGATTGGCCGGATCTCGAAATAAACTGGCATATCCGCCAGATACCGCCAACCGCTCGCGGCCTTATAGGTAAGTGCTGCCGGTTGCTCCCGGCAGCTATTGCGAAAGGAGTACTCGAATGAATGATCGCATTCGTTCGGTGGCCGATCTGGAAGCCGTTGTCGGGACGACGCCAGACTTAATGAACCTCAAGGTGATCGATCACCTCGACGACGGTGCTTTGCGTTGGATTGCGGCGTCGCCGATCCTGTTCGCCGGCTTTGCCTGTGCGGGGGCGGTGGCCGTCACCCTCGGCGGTGGCGAGGCTGGATTCGCGAGCGCCGACGCGCATCGGCTCCGCTTGCCCAAAGCTGTGCTCGACGATCCCGCTCCGGCGAGGCCCGGACAGGGGTTCGGCTCGCTGTTCCTGCTGCCCGGCACCGTGGAAATGTTGCGCATCAACGGTCGCATCACGGAGGTGCGCGATAACGAGATCTGTATCGAGGTGGAGCAATGTTACGGTCATTGCGGCAAGGCGTTGCTGCGCTCCGAATTCTGGATGGCGATGCCGCTCGCGACTGCGCCGCAGGACGTTAAAGGCTTCGCAGCCGAGAGCCGTCTGATGGCGCTGGCGACGTGTGACGCAGCGGGACGTACCGATCTCAGCCCCAAGGGCGATCCGGCCGGATTGCTTCGACTCGACGACGGCTGCGCCTGGTTCGCCGATCGACCCGGCAATCGTCGCACCGACAGCTTCCGCAATATCCTGTTGCAGCCGCGTGTGGCGGCGGCGCTGCTGATCCCCGGCGCGTATTCGATCGCTCTATTATCGGGGCTGGCCCGGATTACGTCGGATGCGGGCAAACGGACCGCTTTCGCGGTCGACGGCAAAGTCCCGGCGCTGGTGACCGCGATCGACGATGTGACGATCGAGCTGCACGATAGTCCCGCGCTTCGCCGCGCCAAGCTTTGGCCGCTGCATCCGCCGACCCACGGGATCGACGCCGCCAAGCTGTTCGTCGAGCACATCAAACTGAACAGGAATGCCGGATTAGGCGCCCGCCTCACCAGCGCCGCACTGTCCGTACCCGGCGTTTCCGGCTTGCTGAAGAAGGGATTGGACAAGGAGTACAAGAACAATCTGTACTGACGACCCTCACGTCGTCGCTCACGCGAGTCATCCGACGTTCTGTCCTGCCTCAGAACCGCGGCGGACGCTTCTCTTTGTAAGCGGCGATGCCCTCGAGGATCTCGTCGCTGCGCATCGATGAGCGAGCGCGGGTATCGGCAGCTTGCTCGTCGAGTGCCTGGCGGGCGAACTCATTGATCGCGCGCTTCATGCCGGCGACGGCGTTGGGCGCATTGCCGGCGAGCGTCGTGGCCAGCGCATCGACTTCGCGGTCGAGCCGATCCATCGGTACCATCTGTGTCAGATAGCCGATCCGGAGCATCTCGGCGGCGTCGATACGCTGAGCGGTCAGGAACAGTCGCTTGGCGTTGTCGACGCCGAGGCGGGTGACGTAGCGCTTGATGCCGTTCGGGTAATAATGCAGCCCTAGCCGCGCCGCCGGCATGAACATTTCGGCACTGTCGACGCCGATGCGGAAGTCGCAGGCCAGCGCCAGATCGGTCGAGCCGCCATAGACCCCGCCGTTCAACCGACAGATCGTCGGCATCCGAAGCGCCTCCAGCCGGTCGACCACTTGTTCGAACGCCGCACCTGGAGATTCGCTCTCGGTGTCGCTGGCCGCGCGCTCGGCGATCTGGCCGAGATCGAACCCGGCCGAGAACGCGCGGCCGGTGCCGGTGAGCACCAGCACGCGGACCGCCGGATCGGCGTCGATCTGGTCGAATTGGCTCAGCAGTGCGGTGAGATCTTCGGCCAGCAGGCGATTGAGATGTTTCGACCGATTCAACCGGATGATGGCGCGCGGGCCGTCGAGGCTGAGAAGCGGCGTGCTGTCGCCGTCCGTGTCCGACATCAATCCGAACTCCTGGGGACATGGAAGGTGGGGCGCGACCCTCACCGCGCCGCCTCGGGCGATCCCGGCTGGCTCCAGATCACATGCCTGCGTCGGCCCCCGCACGTCAATGATCGGGCCGATCCGGGCCGGTGGCGCTCCCGGTACCGGGTTGTTTATACTCCGGTCCGTTTCAACGTGTATTCCGGGCGCGCGGCTCTGGCGGTCCGGTGTCCGCTGCGCATGTCGGCGTCTCGATCAGGTTCTCGAACACGGGTTGGCAAAGATGGATATTGCCCATATCGCCCAGCATGCCGGCATGGCGGGCAGCGTATTCGCGACCATCTTCGTGGTCGCCACCGCCACGATGCGGACCATGATCCCGCTGCGCGTGTTCGGGATCCTGACCAATGCCATGCTGATCGCGGTGTCGATCCCCACCCACAACTATCCGACGCTGGCGCTGCATGCAGTGCTGCTGCCGCTCAACGTCTGGCGGTTGCACCAGATGCTGCAGCTCGTGCGGGACGTGAAGAAGTCCGTCAACAGCGACCTGTCGATGGAGTGGCTGAAGCCGTTCATGACCGAGCGCAAATGCGCTGCCGGAGAGGAGCTGTTCTACAAGGACGAGAAGGCCGAGCACATGTTCTACATCGTCAGCGGCCGTTTCCGCCTGGTGGAGTCCGGCATCGAATTGCCGGTCGGCGCGATCGTCGGCGAGTTGGGCATGCTGTCGCCGTCGCATACCCGGACCCAGACGCTGGAATGCATCGAAGCCGGCGTCGTGCTTGGCGTCAGCTATCGGCAGGTCGAGGAGCTGTATGTGCAGAATCCCGAGTTTGGCTTCTACTTCCTGCGGCTCGCGAGCGCGCGGCTGTTTCAGAATATCGAGACGCTGGAAGCGCGGCTGGCGCAAGCTCACCTTGCGGTGCCGGTCGAAGTCGCCACCGAAACGGCTTAGCGTGGCGAGGGCGGAACAGTGGCTGGCTATATCGATGCGCTGCGGTCCACGCTCGCCGAACTGCTCGGGGAGCGCGACGGCGTCGTGTCGCTCGAGCTTCCGAGCGGGCTGTCTCCGCGGGTCGAGCGGCTGGTGCGCGAGGCGGTGGAGCGGCTGGTCGAATACCAGAACCGCCGCTACGCGCAGCTCTATCTCGAGCGGATCGGCCGGTTCGCTCGCCGCCTCGATATCGGCGAGGATCTGCTGATCGAGATCGCGCGGCTGATGGCGGCGCGGATGACGTATGAGGATCCGATCCGGCTGGCTCAGCTCGCGCTGAAGGAGGCGGCGATCGGGCCGGACGGCGCTCCGCGCAACCGGGTCGATCGCAAATGCCGGTTTCGGATCGACGAGGTTGTGTCGGCACTGCCGATCGTCGTTGCAAACCCGATCCTGAAGGTCCTCGGGGCGCTGGGCTGGCAGCACATGCCGCTGAAGATTCGCTTCAACGCGACCGACTGGCTGGGCATTCGCCGACTGCGGATCGAGGCGTGGCTGCGGCGCTGGCGGATGTTGTCGATCCGCTTCGCCCAGGAACGGATCTGGGTGGAGCGCTGGCTGCATATGATCGACCGGTGTCTGGCCAAGCGGCCGGAGGCGGTCTGGGCGGTGCTGCAGAGCGCCACCATGATCGGCGGCTACGGCGATGCTTATCGGTACGGCCTCGCCAATTGGACTCTGATCATCGACACTCTCGTCAAGCCGGTGTTCGCCGGCACCCTGCAGCTCGACGATCTCGCAGCCGCGATTGCTGAGGCGCGCGCAGCGGCGGTCCCCGACCGGCGGCAAACGGCGCTGAAGCGGACCATCGCCGCCATTCGCGCCCGTGCGACGGCAGTTGCGACCCCGGCAACGACCATGGCCACGGCCGCGAGCGGGCCCTAACCCCACCATCGGGAAAGTTGGTGGGCCGCCGCGCCCCGCAGTTTCCGCCACGTGCATTCTGGAACCAGAAGTGTCATAAAGGAGCCACGGTCCTTGACCGGTGGAGATGCTCAGCGCCCGCGCGGAGCTCCGGACGACGAACAGCGCTGCCTGTTCATGCCGCGATGCTTCCTCGGGCCCAGGCAAAGGGCGTGAGATTGATCCTTCCCCAATTGTCGTCGACGGTCTCCGTTGGTGCGCTCGTCGGATGGATGCTCGTGCTCACCGTCAAGCACGTCGCGGCCGACTTCTATCTGCAGAACAAATGGATGGCGCTCGGCAAGGATCAGAAGTCCGGGTGGGCGCTGCCGCTGCTGGCGCATTGCGGCGTGCATCTGCTGCTGACCACCGCGGTGATGCTGGTACTGGCGCCACGCTACTGGTTTATCGGCCTGATCGATTTCGCCATCCATCTGGCGATCGACCGCACCAAGGGATTCTGCGTCGCTCATTTCGACGTCACGCAGGAATCACGCTGGTTCTGGTGGCTGATCGGAACCGATCAGGCACTCCATCACCTCACCGGATTTGGTCTGGCCGTGGTGCTCGCCGCGAATCCATAAGCGCGGGAATCATGCGTCGGCGTCCTGCTACGTCTGCGTGCCGAGCCTCACTACGCTGGCGGACGCTCTTGAGCGGCTTTGAGCACGACGATCAGTAGGCATGACGCGATCCGATCGATGAAACGGCATCGAGCACGGTCCAATAACCACGTCACGTTTCGCTCATCGGCGCCATCGAGCGCCGGTGAGCCTATTCGCGTGCGATACACGTCGCCGATCAGGCGCTGATCCGGTCGTCCACGCCGCTGGTGGTGGTGACATCGGCAGGCGGCACGCTAGCGGTCTGGGTTCCGTGCGCGGCGATCTTGGCGTTGGCCTTGGTGAACTGCTGCTGGAAGGCGAGCACGTCCTCCAGCAGCCGCGCCATCGCGCCGCTCACCCAGTCCTGATATTCGCGAACCGCATCGAGCGGGGTTGTCGCCTCGCCGATCCGCCGCGCGGTTTCGAGAGCCGCATGGGTGCCAACCCGCCGGCGCTCGAACCATCCATCGGAAAAATCTTTCATGCCGGCGAGAATAGTTTCTTCGTTTTCCCAGAAGGTGATGCCGGCCGGAGCATAGGACTTGGCGCTCGGCGCCAGCAGGTTCGGAAACAGTGTCACGGGATCGCTCATTCGAATTCTCCGTCGTGACTGAACAAATGCGACCAGATCGCCGCATTCGCGAAATGTTAACGCGAATCTGTCGGCGGAAGTGATCAATTCCGGGCGATCGTAAAAACGTGATCGCGTTTTCGTTCCATGCGAATCGAGGGGAGCGACAGGGAGGTATCAGGGGCGATAGTTAAGAGCTCATTAACAACTTCGACCGCATCCTCGGCATCGTAGTCGCCTCGGAGTAACGCCGATGTTGTCGAGCCGTGAAGCCTTCGAAAACGACCACTGTCCCGTCCGGGATGATCTCCTCGGTGCGATGTATCGCGCCAATGAGCACGGACTGCCGGCCCTGGTCGAAAGTGTCTCTTCCGACGTCCGTGCCCAACTTGCGCTGTTCTGCTACCGCCGGGCGCATCTTCACGCCCTGGCGCTCACCATCGCGGCGAGCTGCGACGAGCGCGATCTGATCCATCATGGTGGAAGGGTCGGTTCCGTTCTGGCAGCGCTCGCGCGAGAGACGGCAAAGCCGCGCCATCGGCCGTCGTCGACCTACAGCCACCGCAAGGCGATCACGCTGTCGACCAAGCCGCTGTCGAGCTTCGCGCCGCTGGATCAGGACGATCTCGACGAAGACGATACGCCGGCGAGCCAGACCGGCCTGATCGGGCTGGCTTAGATCGGACGGGCGTCAGGCAGCGGCGGAAGCTTATGCTTCCGCCGGGCCATGGCGCATTCCGGATCGCCCGGCTGGCACTCGCGGCAGACCTCGGGCCGCAGCGTATAGATCGTGCAGGCGGTGGTCTCGCCGATCGTTCCGCTGAGCGCCGCGCAGCGGTCGGCATCGCAGCGCATGCCGGACAGGCGTTCGTTGACGAGGTTTGCCGGGATCGCGTCGAGCGCAGCGTCGTCCTCGACCGTGAAGCGCGGCCAGTTCGCCGAATAGGCGCAACAGGCGCCGCAGCTTTGACACGGGCTAACGGCTTCGATGGGGGTAAGCGCACTCATCGGCTTCCTTTAGCCCGGCAAGTTCGTGCGCGAAACCAGCCGGCGACGACGGACCGGCGAAATTGTCGATCATTCCTTCGGCTGCGTGGCGGCTGCCAGCAGAGCTTCGAGTTCCGCGATCCGGATATCGCGCGTGGTGATCGCCGCGGCAACGTCTGCGGCGTCGAATTTTTGCGGGATGTGCTGCGGGCAATTCGTATCCCAGGCCTCGACTTCGAACAGGATCGCCTGTTCGGGCCGCGCTTTGTAGCCCTTGGGCATCAGCCGCGCGACCAACTCCGGATCGTCTTCGATCACCTTGGCGCGTCCCCAGAGCTTGATCCGCCGGCGGTGCGCATAATCGATCGCGAACAGATAGGCCTTTGGATTCTCGGCCAGGTTCCCTTGGGTGATGAACTGCTGATTGCCCTTGAAGTCGGCGAAGCCGATGGTGTGTTCGTCGAGCACGTGGAGGAAGCCGGCCGGCCCGCCGCGGTGCTGGATGTAGGGTTGTCCATCGGCGCTCGCGGTCGCGAGCAGCACGCTGGTCTGGGCTTGCAGAAACGCCGCCAGATTGTCGTCGATGGCGGTCGCCCAGCCGCCATTGCGCTCGACGCGTGCATAAGTGTCGCGTGAGCCCTTGCGGGCCTGGATTGCCTTGACGACCGGGGTGAAGGCGATGTCGCTGGAGACGTGCAATGCTTCGGTCATGAGACCCTCCTGCTTACTGTCCCCAAGATCGTCACTTCTTGTTCTCAGAACAATCAGGTGATTTGACACTTCATTGTTGCTCGTTTTGAAATAGTGACATGGACCGTCTGGACACCATGAGCGCGTTCGTCGCCGTTGCCGATCTGCAGGGCTTTGCGCCGGCGGCGCGGAAACTCGGGCTGTCGCCGTCCGCGGTAACGCGGTTGGTTGCAACGCTGGAACACCGCCTGGGCACCCGGCTGCTGCAGCGGACGACGCGCTCGGTCGCGCTCACCGACACAGGTGCACGCTACCTGGAGCGCGTGCGGCGGATCTTGGCCGATGTCGAAGAGGCCGACGCGTCGGCTTCGGCGGAGCGCGTGACGCCGTCGGGGCGGCTCGTGGTGTCGGCGCCGGTCGGCTTCGGCCGGCGCTATATCGCGCCCCTGCTGTCGGATTATCTGAAGCGCTACCCGGAAGTCGCCGGCGAATTGAGACTGTCGGATCTGATGATCAATCTGATCGACGACGGCGTCGATTGCGCGGTTCGGATCGGTCATCTGGCGGATTCGAGCCTGGTGGCGCGGCAGCTCGGTGCGATGCGGCGGATCGTCGTGGCGGCGCCGGACTATCTGGCGGCGCGCGGCACACCTATTATGCCGGCCGATATCACTGCGCACGACATCGTTCACTTCGGCCAGACCGGAGCCCAGATCGACTGGCGCTTTGTCGTCGATGGGCGCGACGTGCGTGTGCCGTGCGCGCCACGCTTCGTCAGCAACGTCGCCGATGTCGCGATCCTCGATGCCGAGCGCGGCGGTGGGCTGACCCGCGTGCTGGCCTATCAGGCTGCGGATGCGATCGCCGCGGGCCGTCTGGAGATCGTGCTGGCGGACTACGAGGTGCCGCCGCTGCCGATCGCGATCGTTTATCCGACGTCGCGGCTGCTGTCGGCAAAGGTGCGCGCTTTCATCGACCTTGCGGTGGCGGCCGGCGACTGGCGCTTCGGCAGCGACGCCGAGCGGAGCGGGGCATGATGGCGGATCTGTTCGATCATTTCGACGAGCCGCCACGCCGCGAAGACATTGCCCCTGGCGCCGCGCTGCTGCGAGGCTTTGCCCGCGCCGAGGAGCGCGAGTTGCTTGCCGCGATCGATGCGGTGGTGGCGCGCGCGCCGTTTCGCCATATGATGACGCCGGGCGGCCACACGATGTCAGTCGCGATGACGAGCTGCGGCACGGCCGGCTGGGTCACCGATCGCCGCGGCTATCGCTATTCGCCGGACGATCCCGAAAGCGCGAGGCCCTGGCCCGAGATGCCTGCCGTGCTGCGCCATCTCGCGCAGCGCGCCGCAGCCGCAGCCGGCTTCACGAATTTCGACCCCGACGCCTGCCTGATCAATCGCTACGTGCCCGGCGCCAAAATGGCGCTGCATCAGGACAAGGACGAGCGCGACTTTGACGCGCCGATCGTTTCGGTTTCGCTCGGTTTGCCGGCTGTGTTCCAGTTCGGCGGCATGGCGCGCGGCGACAAGCCGCGCCGCTACGAGCTGCGTCACGGCGACGTCTTCGTGTGGGGCGGCCCGTCGCGCCTCGTGTATCACGGCGTGCTGACGCTGAAGGACGGCGAGCATCCGCTGCTCGGCCGCCAGCGCATCAACCTGACGTTTCGCAAGGCCCTGTGACGCGCGGCGTCAGGCCGCCAGATCGAACTCGGCGATCCCGGCCGAGACCAGGCTGTCGCGGCTGATATCGGCAATCCGGCGCGCGCCGGTCAGCGTCATCGCCACCCGCATTTCCTTGTCGATCAGTTTGAGCAGCTTGCTGACGCCGTCCTCGCCGGCGGCCGCCAGCGCATAGATGAAGGCGCGGCCGAGCAGCACCGCGTCGGCGCCCTGCGCCAGCATGCGAACGACGTCCAGGCCGGAGCGGATGCCGGAATCAGCCAGCACGGTGAGATCACCTTTGACCGCATCGGCGATCGGCGGCAGCGCCCGCGCGGTCGACAGCACGCCGTCGAGTTGCCGGCCGCCATGGTTGGACACCACGATGCCGTCGGCCCCGAACCGCACCGCATCGCGGGCGTCCCGCGGATCGAGGATGCCCTTGAGGATCATCTCGCCCTTCCAGCTGTCACGGATCCATTGCAGATCGTGCCAGCCGATCGACGGATCGAAATTGGCGCCGAGCCAGCCGACGTAATCGTCGAGCGCGATCTTCTTCTTCAGATAGGTGCTGACATTGCCGAGATCGTGCGGCCGGCCACGCAGCCCGACGTCCCACGCCCAGCGCGGATGGCTGATCACTTGCAGCATCCGGCGGAACGCGGCGTGCGGGCCCGACATGCCGGAATGCGCATCGCGATAGCGCGCGCCCGGCACCGGCATGTCGACGGTGAATACCAACGTGCGAACCCCGGCCGCCCAGGCGCGCTCCAGTGCGTTGGCCATGAAGCCGCGGTCCTTCAGCACGTAGAGCTGAAACCAGATGGGCTGATCGACCTGGCTCTGCACCTCTTCGATCGGACACACCGAGACGGTCGAGAGCGTGAACGGGATGCCACGCTTCGTCGCGGCGCGTGCCGCCTGAACCTCGCCGCGGCGCGCGTACATGCCGGTCAGCCCCACCGGCCCGAGCCCGACCGGAAGCGTGATGTCGCGGCCGAACAGCCGCGTCGACAGATCGACTTCGCCGACCTCCTTCAGCACCCGCTGATGCAGCGCCAGCCGCTGCAGGTCTTCGCAATTGCGCCGCAGCGTCTGCTCCGCATAGGCGCCGCCGTCGATGTAGTGAAACAGGAACGGCGGCAGGCGGCGACGGGCGGCTTCACGAAAATCCAGCGGAGATGAGATGATCATGACGGGCGTTCACTCCTGAGCGATGTGTTGTTGCGCGCGCGAGGCCCGGCGCTGGCGTTGTGCGTCGTCTTCGATCAGCGCAAGACGCTGCTCGACGAAATCGAGATGCCGGCCGGCCGCGTCGCGCGCGCTGTCGGCATCGCCGCCGATCACGGCGTCGAGAATGTCGCGGTGCTGATCGTTCAGTTCGGCGAGAATGCCGGGCAGGTGATAGAGCCGGCGAAGGCTCTGCGAGATGCTGGCTTCCAACAGCCCGAGCAGCCCGGCCATCACCTGTTGCAGCACCACATTGTGGGCCGCGGTGCAGACCGCCATGTGGAAGGCGGCGTCGAGCCGCGCCTGCGACTCGACGTCGTCGGCCGGTGCGTTCACCACGCCCTGATAGGCAGCGCAGAGCCGCGCTCTGTCGGCCTCGTCGGCTCTCAGTGCGGCGAAGTACGCGGTCTCGCCCTCGATCAGCCTACGCATTTCCATCACGTCGCGCCAATAGCCGGCCTCGCTCCGCGCCAGCGACGCCAGCGGCAGCAGGGCGCTGCGCACCGGATCGGACTCGTCGGAGGCGCTGACGAAGGTGCCGCCGCCGCGGCGGCTGACCAGGACGCCGCGACTGGCAAGCTGGCGAATGGCTTCGCGCAGGGTCGGCCGCGACACGCCGAAATCGGCGGCGAGCTGCCGCTCAGACGGCAGCCGATCCCCTGGGGTGAGGTTGTGTGCCGCGATCAGTGCTTCGATCCGGCCCGCTACGGAAACCATGGACGTTACAACCTTTGATATTGGTAAGACCAGTTGGCGCGCCAGGATGCGGTAGACGCTGATATTTCTGCGGTATATGCCCTCAATTGATCTGGATCAAGTCAGTTATTGGTCTGACCAATTCGGCTCCGAATACCTGCCGGTGGAGAGAGGCAATGAACGAAGGTCTGATGCGGACCCGCCCGGCCAAAGCGCGGGCGCCGGTGATGCAGTCGACCGCGGGCTGGCTGCGCTGGGCGGCGCGGCGGCTGGAGCTGCGCGCGATCGGCCTTGCGCCCGAACAGTTCAGCCTCGCCGAAGGCGCGCGCGCCGCCGTCGCCGTCGCGGTACCGCTGCTGATTGCTGTCGGCTCCGGACAAAGCTGGATGGGCTGGTCGGTATTCGCCGCGTTCTGGACCTGCCTGTGCGACAGTCCCGGCTCGGACCGCTTGCGCCGCCGTCTGCTGCTGAGCTTCGTCGTGTTCGGCACGGTGATTAGTTTCGTCGGCGCATGGGCCGCGTCGCTGGCGCCGGCTGCCGGACTCGTCGCCGGTCCGCTGTTGGTGTTCGCCGTGATCCTGCTGGCGTCGTCCGTTGCCTACGGCGCCTTGCTCGGGACGCTGCTTGCGGTGGTGGCTGTCGTCGCGGTCGGCTTTCCGCGACCGCTCGATCTGGCGGCCGTGCAGGCCGCGGCTTTCCTGGCAGGTGCCGGATGGGCGTGGCTGCTGATCAATTGGATCTGGCGGATCGATCCAGCGGCGCCGCTGCGCCAGAACGGGGATGCGGTGCTAGCCCGCCTCACCGACATGACGAGCGATCTGCTGGCGATCGGACGCGGCTCGCATCGCGATACGCATTGGCACAGCGAGCACGCCGAGCATCGCCGCGCCGTGCGGCTGGCGCTGGAGCGGCTGCACGGATTGCTCGGCCGCTATGCGGGCGAGCCTGAAGCGGCAACCGAGCCGACGCGGCGCCTACTGGAATTCGCCGAGACGGTGTTCAGCGCGCTCATCGCGCTGGATCAGGCTTTCATCGACGGGCTGGGCTCGGCGCAGGAGCGGGCGGCTGTGACACGCGCGTTCGGCATTGCGCTTCGATACGTGCGTCGCGTTCGCCACGATCCGGCGAAGCTGTTCAGCGTGCGGCGTGGCCCCTCGCGGCTCGCTATGTTACGCGCGCGCCTATCCGATCCTCTTCTCGCCGGATGCGTTGTCGCGCTGGAAGATGCGTTGGTCCTGATGGCTGATCGCGGTCGGCGCCGCCCCTCGGAAGAGTCCGCTCCACAGACCGATCGTTTGACGTGGCGCGACAGGCTGAGGCCCGGCTTGCGCCAGGCGGCGCGGCAATCGGCCGGCGTCGTCGCCGTCTATGCCGCGGCGCTCGCGTTCGATCTCGGCTATCCCTATTGGGCCACGATGGCGGTCGTCGTGGTTCTCCAAGGTGGCGTCCGCTCGACCTGGACGCGCACGATCGAGCGGGTTCTGGGAAGCCTACTCGGCGGCTCGCTGGCGCTGGCGCTACTTCACGTGACCGACGCCAAAGTGTTGCTGTCGGCCGTATCGGTGCCGTTGGCGACGGCCGCGATATCGCTGCGCAGCGTCAACTACACGGCCTTCGTGGTTTTTTTGACGATGCTGTTCATCATCGTCGCCGAGATGCTGCAGCCCGGGACCGGCATTGCCTCGGCCCGCATGCTCGACAACGTCATCGGCAGCATCGCGGCGCTGTTGTCGGTGATCGTGTTCTGGCCGGAACTCGGCCCGCCGCTGCAGGCGCGGATCGAGCGTAGCCACGACGCCAACCGGGCCTATCACGACGCGGTGCTGTCCGATGCGCCGATCGAGACCATTCACCGGCTGCGGCGGGCGGCCGGCATGGCCAGCATCGAGGCGGAGATCGCGTTGCACGACTTCGGCGGCCTGCTGCGCTGGCGGCAGCGGCTGTCGACCGAGCAGGCCGCGGTGCTGATGGACGTGCGCCGGCTCGCCGGCCACGCCGCCGTGGCATGGCATCAGCGCCTCGCAGCTTCGCTGCGGGGCGCTGCCGATCGCAACGATCAGCGCGAGCCGATTACGGCTTCGCCGGGTGAATGAACGGCCACGGGCTGGCTTCGCTGTCGCGCGGGACGTCGATGGCGATCAGTTGCGGGCCGCCAGCGGCGAGCGCGTTCTCCAGCGCCGGGCGGAAGTGATCAGGCGAGGTGACCCGCGATGCACCGACGCCGAACGATTCGGCGAGCTTGACGAAATCCGGATTGACGAGGTCCGACGCCACGACGCGGCCCTCGAAGCCGTGCAACTGATCGCGGCGGACGTTGCCGTAGGCCGAGTTGTCGAACACCAGCGTCACCACGCCGATCTTGTACTGCACGGCGGTGGCGAGTTCCTGCACGCCGAACATGAAGCCGCCGTCGCCGGTGATCGCGACCACGGGCTTGTCCGGGCAGGCGACCTTGGCGCCGAGCGCGGTCGGGAAGCCGGAGCCGAGCGTGCCCTGATAACCGGAGGTGAGGAAGGTGCGCGGCTGATAGATCGGGAAGCCATACCAGGAGGCGAAGCCGACTTGGGAGAGTTCATCGGTGACGACGGCGTCGTCCGGCAGCACGTCGCGCAGGATCTTCAAGTACGACATCTGCGGCTGGATTGCCTGGATGTCCTGCTGCGTCTTCGCGGTGGCGGCGCGGATCACCTCGCGGCGGCCCTTAATTCTGCTGTAGCCGACCTTGCTCACCGCATCGGCGAGCGCACGCGCGCCGGCTTTGGAGTCCGACACGATCGCCGCATCCGGCGTGTAGCGGCGCATCTCCGCCGGGTCGATGTCGATGCGCACCGACTTCAGCCCGTCAGGCCGGAACGGCCAGCGGAAGGTTGTCGGCAGTTCCATGCGGCTGCCGATGCCGATGATCAAATCGGTCTGCGGCCACAGCTGATAGGCGGCCGCGAAGGTCAGGCCGAGTTCATGCCGGTTACTGACGATGCCGCGGCCGGAGCGGAACGCCACCACCGGCGCGTCGATCATCTCGGCGAGCTCGAGGATCTCGTCGCCAGCCTCGAGCGCGCCGCCGCCGACGAAGATCATCGGCGCCTTGCTTTGCGCGATCAGTTTGGCGGCCGCGGCGACGCGGTCCGGATCGGGCACCGGCGGCGCAACCGGATCGAGTGTCAGCGCCGCCGCCGTCTCGGCGCGCTGCGTGAACACGTCCCACGGCATCTCCAGCGCCACGGGCCCGCGCCGGCCGCTCATCATCTCCTGAAACGCCCGTGCCACAAGCGCCGGCGCCTGGCCCGGATATTCAATGCGCTCGGCCCATTTGATGAAGCTACGCAGCGTCGCCAGCTGATCCGGCATCTCGTGCAGATGGCCACGACCCTTGCCGAGATAAGCGCTCGGCACCTGGCCGGTGAGGCACATCACCGGCTCGTTGCAGCCGAACGCTGTGAGCAGCGCCGCGCTCGCATTCAGCACGCCCGGCCCGGGGACGACGCTGAACACGCCGGGCTTGCCCGACGCGCGGGCGTAGCCGAACGCCATGTAACCGCAGGCCTGCTCGTGCCGCGCGCCGATCACCTTGAGCTGCGCCTTGGCGAAGCCGTCGAACAGTCCGTAGATCTGCGCACCGGGCAGGCCGAACACGGTGTCGACGCCGTGCGCGACCAGGCCCTGCACGATCGCTTCGCCTCCGGTGATGACGCTCATTTCTGAATCCTGTGACTTGCGGTGACTAACTATTCGGCTTCGTCGACGACGCCGTTGCGCAGCACGCCGATGCCGTCGGCTTCGACTTCAATGATATCGCCGGGCCTCAGATAAACCGGCGGCTCGGCGCGCGCGCCGGCGCCGGACGGCGTGCCGGTAACGATGATGTCGCCCGGCACCAGCGTGGTGAAGGTCGAGATGTAGTGGATCAGATAGCGGAACGAGAAGATCATCCGCGAGGTGCGGTCGTCCTGCCTTGTCTCGCCGTTGACCCGCGTGGTCAGCCTGATATCGGCGATTTGCGACTCGTCGGTGTAGGGCACCAGCCACGGCCCGAGGCTGCCGGTGTGGTCGAAGTTCTTGCCCTGCGTGACGTTGAATTTGGCGTGGCGAACCCAGTCGCGGATCGTGCCCTCGTTGCACAGCGTGATCGCCGCGATGTGGTTCAGCGCGTCGGCCTCTGCGATGTGGCGGCCGCCTTGGCCGATCACCAGCGTCAGCTCGCCTTCGTAGTCGAGCAGCGTCGATGCCTTCGGCCGCACCAGCGGCGTGCCGTGGCCGACGAAGGAGCGCGGCGTGCGCATGAACATCGACGGAAACTTCGGCGCCTCGCTGCCGTCTTTATATTCGGCGTTGCGATCCGGATAGTTGACGCCGACGCAGATGATCTTCTCCGGCTGCGGGATCGGCGGCTCGAACTTCGCCGCGTCACGGGCGAAGTCCGGCGCCGTGTGGTCGGCCTCGTCGACGATCCGGGTCAGGGCACCGGCCGCGATCACCTCGCGCAGCGTCGGATAATCGTTGGCATGGCGCGCCGACAGATCGACGACGCCATGATCGCACACCGCGCCGTAGCGCGTGAGGCCGTTGACGGTGAAAGTGGCGAGGCGAGGGGTGGTCATGGCTGAGATCCGTTTTGATGGCGCAGCGACTTAGGTTTCCCTCCCCCTTGCGGGGAGGGTGGCCGGCCGTAAGGCCGGTCGGGTGGGGGTAGGCCACATACTCAGTGCCCGTGGACCCCCCCCCCCC
>NZ_LJIC01000220.1 GCF_001295845.1 Rhodopseudomonas sp. AAP120
GTGCCGGCGCGGGCTGGCGCGCCGCGCGGCGGACGGCGGCGCGGTGCGGCGCATGCGGCGAAGGCGCCGATGCGGCACGTTTGGCTTCGCGATTGGGCGCTTCGACCGTGACGGACGGCAACTGTGTGCCGGACTGCGCGAAAGCCAACTCGGCGGGAGCGAACGTCGCGAAGCAGATCACGCTCGCCGCGGCGCCGACTCGAACCTGTGCTCGCTGGCGTCCACCAGCTCGCGCGAGCCGTCCTTCGTCGATCGACATGTCCGCAGTTCGCTTTCCGCCCGAGAGAATGACAGTCGGCGTTTAGCAGCGTGCGGGAATGATGAGAACGCGCAGCGGCTTGTAATGCCTCTAAGTCGCGCGCGCATGACGTCCAATCAGAGGAGCGATCAGCCGCGGGTTGTGTCGATGCCGATGATCAAGGCACGGCCGGCGAGAATCGCCCGCGCCTAAAGCAAAAACGCCGCCCCGGAACCGGGACGGCGTTGATGCAGTCGAAGCTGGCAAGTCGACTACTCGTCTTCGTCGAGCGCCTCGGCCAGCTTGTCGTAGTTCTTCAGCACCAGATCGATATTGCCCTGGTTCTTGACCATCGGGCCGGGCGATTTCAGCGCTTCGTTGAGATCAGCCAATGCCTGCTTCTTGTCGTCGGCCGACATCTTGGTGTCGGCCTCGACCAGCGCGATCTGCGCCTTGAGCTCGGCCTCGGGGCCCACATAGGTCTTGGTCTTGGCGTCGACGCCGGCCATCACCATGCTGATGGTCTCGATCACGTCGGCGTATTCGCTATAGGCGGCAAAGCCGTGCTTCTTGGCCGCGGCATCGAGCTGCTGCACCAGCTTCGGATCCGGCTTGGCCTGCGGATCGTCCGGCATCTTGGCGGCGATCGCGTCGAGATCCTTGTGGGCCGCCAGCACGCCCTGAATCTGCTTGTCGGTGAGCACGGTCTCCTTCAGCGCCGGCTCGGACGGCGCCGCTGCCTCGGGAGCGGGCTTGACCTGGGCGGCCTGGGCCAGCACCGCCGTGCCGGACACGGACGCGAGCGCGAGGGCCAGACAGCCCGCTCCAGCGAGGGCAGCGGGTCGAAGTGTGAAGCGCATGAAGTTCTCCTCGGTGATTCCGCCTGGGGACAGGGCCGGCTTTGCGCCGATTCAAGGCATCCGGAGTCTGGCCCGGAATTGGGCCGAAACACGGGCAGACCGCTGTAGCTCCCGCAGCGAAACGAGGCCATTCGGAATCGCATAAAGATCGCGAAGAAGGGCCTTCCAAACGCAAAACGCCGCTTCCTGTTGGAAGCGGCGTTTTGTTTGGGTGTGTTTTGATC
>NZ_LJIC01000221.1 GCF_001295845.1 Rhodopseudomonas sp. AAP120
GGGGGGGGGGGGGGGGGGGTGCCAGGAGCACAGTGCCTGGGGCACCCCCCACCCGGCCGGCCTGCGGCCGTCCACCCTCCCCGCAAGGGGGAGGGTAAGAGGCGCGCGCTGCGACGTGAGCGATCAAAACTCCACGCCCTTCTGCGCCTTCACGCCGCTGCGGAAGGGGTGCTTCACGAGCGTCATCTCGGTCACCAGATCGGCGATGTCGATCAGCGCCGGATTGGCGTTGCGGCCGGTGATGACGACGTGTTTGCCCGGCGGCTTCTCGTCGAGCAGGAAGGCGATCACCTCGGGCATCGGCAAGTAATCGTAGCGCAGCACGATGTTGAGTTCGTCGAGCAGCACCATGCGGTGGCGGTCGTCGCGGATCAGTTGCTTGGCGCGCTCCCAGCCGGCGCGGGCGGCGGCGATGTCGCGTTCGCGGTCCTGGGTTTCCCAGGTGAAGCCTTCGCCCATGATGTGCAGCGTCACCAGCTCGGGGAATTTCGCCAGCAGCTTGGCTTCGCCGGTGTTCCACTTCTCGGACTTGGTGAATTGCACCACCGCGACCGGCATCTCATGTCCGATATGGCGGAACACCATGCCGAGCGCCGCCGAGGTCTTGCCCTTGCCGGTGCCGGTGTGGACGATCAGCAGACCCTTGTCGTCCGACATGCCTTCGAGCTTCTTGTCGTGCGCGGCCTTGCGCTTCTTCGCCTTCTCGGCGTGGCGGGCGTTGTCGTCGCGCTCGGGGGCGGCGTCGGTCATGCGATTTCCTTGGTGGTGAGTTCGGCGAGCAGGTCGGCGGCCCGGTTGGAGCGCGGCGTCCACAGCCCGCGGCGGATCGCTTCGGCAAAACGCTCGGCGATGTCGCGCAGCGCCGCCGGATTGGCGTCGTGCAGAAAATCGCGCACCGTCTCGTCTTCGAGATAGGCGGCGAACAGCTGATCGAAATGATGCGGCGCCACCGCGTCGGTGGAGGCGGCGAAGCCGAACAGATAGTCCACCGTGGCGGCGATCTCGGATGCGCCCTTGTAGCCGTGGCGCATCACCCCGGCGATCCATTTCGGATTGGCGGCGCGGCCGCGGACCACGCGGCTGATCTCGTGCGCCAGCGTGCGCGGCAGTGGCGCCTCGGGACGCGAGGTGTCGACATGGGCGATCTTCGGCGCCGAGCCGCTCAGCGTTTCGACGGTCGCGGCGAGGCCGCCGATGAACTGGTAGTAATCGTCGGAGTCGAGGATGTCGTGCTCGCGATTGTCCTGTGCCTGCGCGACCAGTTGCGTGGTCTGCAGCCGCGCCGCAAAGCCGTCGCGCGCCTCGGCGCCGTCGCGGCCGGAGCCGTAGGCATAGCCGCCCCACGCCAGATACGCGTCGGCGAGTTCGCCGCGGGTCTGCCAGCCGCCGTCGTCGATCAGCGCCTGCAATCCCGCGCCATAGGCGCCGGGCTTGGCGCCGAACACGCGGTCGGCGGCCTGCTGCCGCGCCCGCTCCGGATTCAGGCCCGCCTGCGTAAGCTCCGCGGCGCGGGCGCGGACATGCGCGGCGATCGGGTTGGCGTCATCGGGCTCGTCGAGCGCCGCGATGGCTGCCGTCGCGCTGGCGATCAGGTCCATCTGCGTCGGGAAGGCGTCGCGGAACAGGCCGGAGACGCGGAAGGTGACGTCGACCCGCGGGCGTTTCAGTTCGGACAGCGGCACGATGCTGAAGCCGGTGACGCGGCCGGTGGCGTCCTCCCAGGTCGGCCGCGCGCCGATCAGCGCCAGCGCCTGCGCGACGTCGTCACCGCCGGTGCGCATGTTGGCCGTGCCCCAGGCCGACAGCGCGATCGAGCGCGGCCATTCGCCTTCGCTCTGCCAATAGGATTCGACCAGCCGCTCGGCCGCCAGCGCGCCGATCCGCCACGCCGACGGCGTCGGCACGGCGCGAACATCGACCGCGAAGAAATTGCGCCCGGTCGGAAGTACGTCGGGCCGGCCGCGGGTCGGCGCGCCGGAGGGGCCGGGGCGGATGAAGCGGCCACTGAGGCCGCGCAGCAGCGCCGTGCGTTCGGCATCGCCCGAAGCGTCGATCGCCGGTCGGAGCGAGGCGGCGATCCAGTCGAGCACGGGCTGGGCGTGAGGCCAGCGCTCTTCACCCTCTCCCCTCGTGGGAGAGGGTGGCACGGACATCGTCCGCGCCGGGTAAGGGGGCGCCCCAGGCATTGATAACGAGGTGAGGGCACGGTCTGTGGCCGACCCCTCACCCGGCGCCGACTGCGTCGACGCCACCCTCTCCCACAAGGGGAGAGGGTGGGTCTGTGCCCGGGGAAGGGCCGAAACTAATCGCGATGCAAGGAGCTCGATGCGTTCGACCGTGTCGCCAGTAGTGCGCCACGGGCGGTCGCTGAGCGCGGCGAGCACCGCCGGGCGCGGGCCATGATAATCCGCCGCAAGATCGCGCGTCAGCGGATCGAACGGCCCACTGCTCGCATCGGTCAGTCCAAGATCCAAAGCCAGCGCGCGGTGCAGCGAGGCGTCCTGCGGTTTCAGATCGGAGCGCGGCAGGCGCGCGATCGATACTAACAGCTCGTCGCGCTGCGCCGGCTTCGGCGTGCGGCCGAAGATGTGCAGGCCGTCGCGGATCTGCATCTCTTTGAGATCGCACAGATGCGCGTCGATGGCGCGCAGCGCGTCCAGCGTCGGCGTGTCGCGATCGATGGCGACGTCGGCGTCGAGACGGGTGGCGCGGGCCAGCGACAGGATGTCGTCGGCGATGGCGTCGGCGCGTTTCGGGTCGAGGTCGGCAGCGAGCGCGTATTCGTCGACCAGGCCTTCCAGCCGCGCCATCTCGTCGTGCAGTTCGGCGCGCGTGAGCGGCGGGGTCAGATGATCAACGATCACTGCGGCGGTGCGGCGCTTGGCCTGGATGCCTTCGCCGGGGTCGTTGACGATGAACGGATAGAGATGCGGCAGCGCGCCGAGCAGCGCGGCCGGGAAGCAATCCTGCGACAGCCCGGCGCTCTTGCCCGGCAGCCATTCGAGATTGCCGTGCTTGCCGAGATGGATCACCGCATGGGCGTCGAAGCCGCGGCGCAGCCACAGATAGAACGCGACGTAGTGATGCGGCGGCGGCAGGTCGGGATCGTGGAAGCTCGACTTCGGATCGATATTGTAGCCACGCGCCGGCTGCACGCCGACAAGAATGTTGCCGAAGCGATGTAGCGCCAGCCGGAAGCTGCCGTCCGCGACATGCGGATCGGCCTCGGGTCGGCCCCAGCGGCTTTCGACGGCGCGGCGCACGGCCTCCGGCAGCGTCGCGAAGGCGGCCTTGTAGTCGGTGAGCGTCCAACTGATGCCGCCGCTGCGCTGATCGCGTGCGGCAAGTTCGTTGGTCGGGCCGCTCTGCAGAATCTGCATCAGCTCGGCGGTGTCGGCCGGCAGTGCGCCGGTGTCGTAGCCGTCCTCGCGCAGCGCGTAGAGCAGATCCTGCAGCGATTGCGGGGTGTCGAGGCCGACGCCGTTGCCGAGCCGACCGTCGCGGTTCGGATAGTTGGCGAGCACGATGCCGATTCGGCGCTTGCGCAGCGGCAGCCGGCGCAGCCGCGCCCAGGCCTTGGCGAGATCGGCCGCGGCGTCGATGCGGTCGCCGAGCGGCTGATACACAGTCGGTGCGTAGTCGCCGTCGTCGGCGCCGCGCTGCTTGAACGCGACCGCACCGGCGAAGATGCGGCCATCGACTTCCGGCAGCACCACGTGCATCGCTAGGTCGCGCGGATTGAGGCCGCGGCTCGACTGTTCCCAGCTGTCGCGGCTGACGCCGGCCTGGGCGATCTGCAGGATCGGACAATCAGCAGAGGCGAGGATGCCGGCGTCGTCGGTCGCGGTCGCCGTCGCGAAGGCGGTCGCGTTGAGGATCACGTCGGGCGGATCGGCGGCGAGTGCGCTCTTCAGGAACGCGAGCGAGCGCGCGTCCTTCAGGCTGGTGACGTAGAGACACGCCGCATCGAGGCCACGCGCCTCCAGCGCGGCGCGCAGTGCATCGATCGCCGCGGTGTCGCCGCTCGCGACCAGCGCGCGATAGAAGATGATCAGCGCCCGGCTGCGCCGCGCCGGCTGTGGCTCCGCGGGCCAGAAGCCGGCGGCTGGCATCGGCCGCGGCGGCGGCGGCGGGTCGTCGCGCAGGATCATCCAGGCGGCGTAGCGCAGCGCCAGCCGCAAATTTTCGACGCCGCCTTCGGTGCAATAGCGCCACAGCGCGTGGGCGTCGTCGAGATCGGCATTGCCGCGCGCCGCGAGGTCGGCGTTCCAGTGCAGTTCGCCCGGGATGCAGACGAACAGCGCGCCGCGCGCGAACGCATCGCGGCGCAGGCTCTCGACGCCGTGCGGCCAATACGCCTCGCCGCCTAGCATGCGCAAAATGACGATCTTGGCCTTGGCGAGCGTGCGCTCGACGTAGAGATCGACCGAGGCTGGATGGCCGAGCGCCAGCAGATTGGTCAGCCGCAGGCTGGGGAAGTCATCGGGTAGTTCGGCGCGCGCCGCAGCGAACGCCGCGAGGTCGGTGTCGGCGGCGGACAGCACGACGATCTCCGCCGGCTCCTGCCCGAGATCGCGGGCGACATCGCCGTCGTCGATACTGGCGCTGGCGTCGAGCTTCAGGTGCATGGGGTGCACCTGTGTCGCTGACACACCGCGCTCTCCCCGTCATTGCGAGGAGCGAAGCGACGAAGCAATCCAGCTCCGGATGCGGGGCTTCTGGATTGCTTCGCTTCGCTCGCAATGACGGGGCGAGTCATCGGCTATCCTGCCAGCGCGCGTCGCGCCGCGTCGGTGTCGAAGCCCTTCAGGCCGATCACTACCAGATGATCAGAGCGGGCGGCATCGGGGCGGGCGAAGGCGAGGTCGACGCGGGTGCCGACGGCCTGCACCACCACCGGCGCCGGCTTGCCGGCGATGCGGCCGTGGCCTTTGACACGCAGCACGCCGTCGAGGCCGAGCGCGGCGTCGACCCGGCTGCGCATCGCGTCCAACGTGTCGGCCGGCTGCGGCGTCACCACGATCGAGTCGAAATCGTCATGATCGTGCTCTTCGCCCTCGGGGTGATGGCCGACGCGAGACGCGAGGTCGTCCTCGGCGGCAGAGTCGAGGCCGATCAGCACCGACGGCGCCAGTTCGCCGTGCGAGCGGATGATACGCACGTTCGGCCGCAGCCGCGTGGTCAGCTTTGATTCGAGCGCCGCGAGCTGATCGGGCGCGACCAGGTCGCTTTTCGACAGCACCACGAGATCGGCGCAGGCGAGCTGATCCTCGAACACTTCCTCGACCGGATCGTCGTGTGTGGCGTCGCGCTTCGCCTTGGTGGCGTCGTCGTCGAGCGGGATGCGGCCTTCGCTGAGCGCCAGCGCATCGACAACGGTGACGACGCCGTCGGCGGTGGCGCGGGTCTTCACCGCCGGCCAGGCGAAGGCTTTCAGCAGCGGCTGCGGCAAGGCGAGCCCCGAGGTCTCGATCACGATCGCGTCGAGCGGGCGGTCGCGATTCAGCAGCTTTTCCATGGTCGGGATGAAGTCGTCCGCCACGGTGCAGCAGATGCAGCCATTGGTGAGTTCGACGATGTCGTCCGGCGTGCAGGCGGCGTCGCCGCAATCCTCGATCAGGCCACCGTCGAAGCCGGCGTCACCGAATTCGTTGACGATCACCGCGATGCGGCGGCCGTTCGACTGCGTCAGCAGCGAGCGCAGCAGCGTGGTCTTGCCGGCGCCGAGAAAGCCGGTGAGCACGGTGACGGGAATGCGGGTGGTCATCTGTTAGTTCTCCGGCTGCGGTTTCTTCAGCCACAGCGGCAGGCCCGCGGCGACGAACACGACTTGGGGGACGGTGGCGGCGACGATCTGGTTGAGGCGGCCCTGCGCGTCGCGGAAGGCGCGGCCGAGCGGCGTTTCCGGCACCAGGCCGAGGCCGACTTCATTCGACACCATCACGATCGGCGCGGTGGCGACGCCGAGATAGCGCGTCAGGCGCTTGGCCTCGACCTCGGGATCGCGGCCGGCTTCCATCAAATTGAACAGCCACAGCGTCAGGCAATCGACCAGCACAGCGCGGCCGCGGCCGGCTTCGCGGGTCAGCGCATCGACCAGCGCCAGCGGCTCCTCGACGGTGGTCCAGCCGGAAAAGCCGCGGCGATTGCGGTGGTGCGCGATGCGCTCGGCCATCTCGTCGTCGCTGCGCGTCGCGGTGGCGAGATAGATTTTGGTGAGGCGGCTGCCGGCCACCAGCTGCTCGCCGAACACCGATTTGCCGGAACGCGCACCGCCGAGCACCAGCGTCGAGACGAGCGCGGTCATGTCGGGGCGCGTCCATCGTCCGGCGACCAGCCGAGCGGCGGCAGCCGGGTCACCATGCCTTTGCGCAGCACCTCGGCGCGCTGCCGCCACGGCACCAGGCCGTAGGGGCTTTGGCGATAGGCGGCGGCGAACGACGCGATCGCCTCGGCGGCTGTGTCCGGCAACAGATCGCCGAACACGAAATTGTAGCCGTCCGCGCTCGACACCGCGACGGTGGTGGGACGCTTGCAGACGCTGAGGCATTGCACCGGCCGCACGCGCACATCGGCGCAATCGCCGAGCGCGGCGCGCATCGCTTCCAGCATCGGCGCGCCGGCATTGCGGCCGTCGGTGGATTTGCAACTGACGCAGACGCTGATCACCACCGGCCCGGTCGGCCGCGGCGAAGCCTCAACGTCGGCAGCATCAGACGTGTTGGTCGATTGATCGGTGGGGCTGCGATCCATGCCCTCGCTCGCGGCTGCGCCGTCGGCGCCTGACAGCTTCGAGCTTTGTCGGATCGCGCGAGGTGGCGCGCTGCGTCACCGTGCTGCTTTCCGTCCGGTGCACCCCGCCCCGACGCCGTCCAAAGCACTGTTGCTGATGGCAGGTCTCCTGGCTCGCGAGTCGCGGCCCTGTCGCCGCCTTCCCAGGGTCCTTTGTCAGGATCATCCCAGTGGCAGAGGCGCGGGCTCGTCGCTTACAGTTGCGGGGGCAGCACCGGGATTGAGCGATCGAACTCGCCCGCACCGGATTCCCTTTTCACCTTCCTTGCGGAAGGACCATCATCGGTCACGGTATCTGCGGCTACCGCCTGGGTCAACCGCGAGGAAGGTGGTGTTGACCTCGGCGCCGACTTCCGCCACTTGCGCAGGTTCACGCAAATAGAGATCGACTCATGCCGACAGACACTCTCGTTGCCTGGCAGCCGCCGCCCATCGTGCCGGTGGACCGCGCGCTCGACGTCGCGCTGCGCGCCCGTGTCGACGGCAAGGCCAAGCCGCCGGGCTCGCTCGGCCGCATAGAGGATCTGGCGGTCGCGCTCGGCGCGATGCGGCATCCGGCCGAGCCGCGCTGCGACAATGCGGTGCTGATGGTGTTCGCCGGCGATCACGGTCTCACCGCCGAAGGTGTGTCGCAATACCCGTCTGCCGTGACGGTGGCGATGGTGATGACCTATCTGGCCGGCAAGGCCTGCGCCAATGCGTTCGCGGCCGGCAGTCATGTCGATATCCGCGTGATCGACGCCGGCGTCGCCGCCGAATTGCCCAAGCATCCTGACCTGATCGACGCCAAGGTGCGGATGGGCACCGGCAACGCCGCGCGCGAGCCGGCGATGACGGCGGACGAAGCGGCGCTGGCGCTGAATCGCGGCGCCGAGCTGGCGATCGCCGAAATCAAGGCTGGGGCGGATGTCATCGCGCTCGGCGAGATGGGGATCGGCAACACCGCGTCGTCGTCGCTGCTGCTGCACCGGCTGGCGCCGGCGCCGCTGGACGCCTGCATCGGCGTCGGAGCCGGACAGGATGCGCCCGGCATGGCGAAAAAGCGCGCCGCGATCGAGATGGCGGCCGCGCGCAGCGATGCGACCGCGCCGTTCGACGTACTGTGCGAATTCGGCGGGCTGGAGATCGCCATGATGGCGGGCGCCGTGCTCGGCGCGGCGTTGCAGCGCCGGCCGGTGATCGTCGACGGCTTCATCGCCACCGCTGCGGCGCTGCTGGCGGTGCGGCTGGCGCCTGCGGCGCGCGACTACTGCGTGTTCGCGCATCGCTCCGCCGAGCGCGGCCACGAGCTCGCGCTGCAGGCGCTCGAGGCCAAGCCGCTGCTCGCGCTCGATCTGCGGCTCGGCGAAGGCACCGGCGCGATCCTCGCGGTGCCGCTGGTGCGGGCCGCGGCGCGGTTGATGACCGACGTGGCGGACCTGTCCGACGTTCTGGCCGGCAAACTGTGAGCGATCAGGGAAGCAGCATGACCGAGCAACATCCCGTCGCGAGCCTCAACGCCAAGCCGCCGGTGTTCGACGCGGCGTTCCAGCAGAAGCTGGCCGAGCTGATCGCATGGCGGCGCGACGTACGCCGCTTCAAGCCCGATGCGGTCGATCCGGCGCTGATCGAACATCTGCTCGATCTCGCCCAGTTGTCGCCCTCGGTCGGCAACAGCCAACCCTGGCGCTGGGTCAGCGTCGACAGCCCGGCGATGCGTGCCAGGATTCGCGACAATTTCGTCCGCTGCAACGAGACCGCCGCGAGCGCCTATCACGGCAAGCGCGCCGAGCTTTATTCGCAGCTCAAACTCGAAGGCATCGACGTCGCGCCACGGCAATTCGCGCTGTTCTGCGACCGGGCGACGCCGCAGGGGCTCGGCGTCGGGCGGCAGACCATGCCGGAAGCGCTGGATTATTCGGTGGTGACGATGATCGAGACGTTCTGGCTCGCCGCCCGCGCGCTCGGCCTCGGCGTCGGCTGGGTGTCGATCCTCGATCCGGAAACGGCCACCGCCGATCTCGATGTGCCGGGGGACTGGAAGTTCATCGCCTATCTGTGCGTCGGCTGGCCGGTCGAGGAGCACGTCGACCCCGAGCTGGTCCGCTTCAACTGGCAGGACCGCACCTCGGTCGGCCGCGGCGTGCTGTATCGCTGACGTTTTCGGTGCGCGATCGTACTGATCGTGTTGCGTCTTTAACGACCGTTAAGCAACGCGGCTCCGGGCCGCCGCTTTTGCAAGAAGTTGTCACAATTTGTCTGGATAGTCCGGCCCGTTCCGACAATGGAGGACCGGACATGACGACTTCACGCCTACCCCTGATCGGCATTGCCACTCTGGCCGCGACGACGCTGCTGTCCGCGCCGGCGATGGCCAACAATCAAGGCCAGCAGCGCAACGCCGCCGAAGCCACTTCGAATGGCTGCACTTCGTACATGAAGGCACCGGACGGCAGCTGGACGCCGATTCCCTGCACGGAGGCCGGCGCGACCGCCTCGGCTGCACGGCGCGGCAATACGCGGACGTCCGAGAAGGCCGACTGACATTTTTCAAAGGGTGACCTTGCGGGTCGCCGCCGTTCGGGCGGCGGCCTCAATCGCGCTTGGGCGCCGGATCGACGATCGTCTTCGGCGTCGGCCGGATCAGCAGCGGGAAGCCCGAGAAGAACGTATCCGAATCGATCAGCTCGGGGATGCCGAGCCATTGCGACAGCGTGCGCGGACCGGTTCTGAGGTCCGCGTGTGATCCGTTGCGCGTCGAGGCGGCCGGCTTTGACGGGGTCTCGGGCGCCGTGCTCCGCGTTGCCGGCGATGCAGTCGGGGCCGCCTCGGGGCCGGCCGTCTTCGCGGGCGGCGCCGACCTGCCGGCGGATGGGGCTGCGCCGGCGCGGGCGTGGCGGCCGAGGACTTGCTCGACCCGCAATGCGCTGCCGAATGGCGGCTCGACCCGGACGGTGGTGTTGCCGCGGCCGTCGCGATCCGGCAGCAGTTCGGCGTTGCCGAAGCCGAGGGTCTTCAATTCGTCGAGGGCGGCCTGCGCACGGCCAGGACTGTCGAATACGCGGCTCACTTGCGCCATTTGCTTCGCTGCCTTTTACGGAAAGAGGTCAGCGGGCAGAACGGCGATGGCCGCGACTTCGTTCCTCGCGCGTCCGACCGCAAAGCGACGCAGGCCGCGGCGCCCCGCGCCTCAGGCGCAGAGGTCCGGCATGCAGCGGCCGCATCCGCCGGCGCCGTCGCACATCGGCACGTCCGGGCCGGCCTTGCCGGGCTTGGCGATCAGCGACAATTGCTGATCGAGGTCGGTGCTTTCGCAGGTCGGGCAGGCAGCGGTCTCGTTCGCATACAGCAGCGTTTCGAAGCGGTGCCCGCATTTGTTGCAGACATAGCCGTAGATCGGCATGACGATCTCCTGAACGGAACTGCGGACCGCGTAGCGATAGCAAACAACCGCGGCCGCCCGCAATGCGTCGGTGACGCATCGATCGAAAGGATGAGCTGATGGACGAGGCCGCCTGCGTAGTGATGATTACTGCCCCCAACAAGGAGGAGGCGGAACGATTAGCAATTGCAACCCTGGAAGCCCGGCTCGCCGCCTGCGTCCAGATCCAGGCGATCACCAGCCACTACTGGTGGGACGGCAAGATCACGAGCGACGCCGAGCAGCTGCTGCTGATCAAGACGATGCCGGCGAAATTCGCGGCGCTGCGCGAACTGATCACGTCGCTGCACTCCTACGACACGCCGGAGATCATCCAGCTTCCGGTGACGGCCGGGGCCGAGAAGTATCTCGGCTGGCTGCGGCGTGAGGTGGCGACGGATTCGCCGGGCCGCTGAGCCAGAGCGGGCCTGCCGCCCCGGCTGCGAGTGCGGTGGTGATGGCCGTCCGCGCGATGCGCTGCGGCCAGCGCAGCAGATGGCTGCGGCAGTCCGGGCAATCGCTGGCGCCGAAGCCGGCGATCGGGCTGTGCAGAAAGCCGAGCCGGCGCACCAGCTCGCATTCGTCGCCCTGTGCGACCGCCCAGGCGCCGAGCACGTCGCCGGCGGTGGTGAGCTGATCGATGTGCCAGCGGACCGACTTGTCGCGGCGGAAGTGGCGGCCGAGCCGCGCGCGCAATCCGCCGGGGCCGTAGGCCGAGCCGCAATACAGATAGCGGCCGGCCGCAAGCGCGACCGGCGCGGCCTTGCCGAGCCGCACGCTCACCGGCGCCGCGATGCGCAGCGCCACCACATAGGCACCGCCGGCGTCGGGACAGCAATCGAGCGACAGCCGCTGCATCGCGGCAGTGTTGCACGGCGAGGCGTGCGGTCAAGCGAACCGATGCGCCTCAGTGCTTGGTCGGCACCTGGCTGAGCAGCATCCGCTTCAGCTTGGCGCGGGCCTGCATCTCGGTGGCGGACTTCATCACCAGATCCTTGGGCGCGTCGGACAGGGCCTTCGCCTGTGCCCATTCGGCCGCGGCGAGGCATTCCAGTTCGTCGGCCGACAGATCGCGGAACTGTGCGGTGTCCTGGGCCTTCATCGTCCCCTCGTCCATCCCGTCCGAAGCTGCGCTGGCGCCGGAGCTGCTATGTTCGAAGATGAGATTAGCGCGAAGCGGAGCGCACGCAATGCCGATCACCGCCTTGCCGCCGTGATTTCTTGCGCCAGGGCCTCGCGAAAGGCGAGGGCGGGTAACATCATCTCTGATGGCGCGAGCCGGATTGCGGTTTCGCGCCAGCCGGATGCGGGCTGGCAAGATGCGTGCTGGCGAGGTGTTGACGGCAGCGGTGCGACGGCGGCAGGTTGCGGTCCCACCCTTGTGCGTCTCCGACCAGCGATCCGTCTCATGCGCGAAGCTTTGCGCGATTATCACGCGCCGTGGTGGCTGCCCGGCGGCCATCTGCAGACGATCTGGCCGGCGTTGTTCGCGAGGCCACGGCCGGCCGAGGCGCTGCGGCTGGAACGCGAACGCTGGCGCGCGCCGGACGGCGACTTCATCGATGTCGATCATCTTGCGGGGCCTGCCGGTGCGCCGTGGCTGGTGCTGTTTCACGGCCTCGAAGGTTCCTCGTCGAGCCGCTACGCGATCGCGTTCGCGCAGGCCGCTCAGGCGCGCGGCTGGCGCTTCAGCATTCCGCATTTCCGCGGCTGCTCGGGCGAGCCCAATCTGGCGCCGCGCTCCTATCACTCCGGCGACTTCGAGGAGATCGGCTGGATGCTCGGCCGGATGCGCGAGCGCGCCGGCGCGCCGGTGATTGCCGCGGGCGTCTCGCTCGGCGGCAACGCGCTGCTGCGCTGGACCGAGGAGGCGGGCGACGGCGCGGCGCAGACGGTCCGCGCAGTGGCGGCGATCTCGGCACCGCTCGACCTGCTCGCGTCCGGGGCGGCGATCGATGCCGGTCTGAATTGCCAGATCTACACCCGCAACTTCCTGCGCACCATGAAGCCGCGCGCGCTGGCGAAGCTGACGCAGCACCCCGGCTTGTTCGATCGCGACAGGCTGATCGCCGCGACCACACTGCGCGCGTTCGACGATGCCTTCACGGCGCCGCTGCACGGCTTCGCCGACGTCGACGATTACTGGACGCGGGCGTCGTCGAAGCCGCATCTGCACAAGATCCGCGTGCCCGCGCTGGTGCTGAACGCCCGCAACGACCCGTTCGTCCCTGGCGCCTCGCTGCCGGCGCCGCACCAGGTCGGCGATTACGTGACGCTGGTGCAGCCCAATGAGGGCGGCCATGTCGGCTTCGCGACGGGGCCGTTTCCGGGCGAGGTGAACGCGATGCCGGAGGCGGTGTGCGATTGGTTGGGGGCTGTGTAGTTTGTTGATGTAGCGATCCGACACGGCGCAACCTCTCCCGCTTGCGGGAGAGGTCGACGCGCGAAGCGCGGCGGG
>NZ_LJIC01000222.1 GCF_001295845.1 Rhodopseudomonas sp. AAP120
CCTCTCATCGTGCCCGGCCTGTGTGGCAGCGCCCCCTCACCCCGACCCTCTCCCCGCAAGCGGGGAGAGGGAGATGGAGAGTCCGCCCATGACCAAATCTCTCACGCTGCGCGCCGCACTGGTGTCGATCCTGCTGTTCTGCTGCTTCATCGGCGCCTGGCATCTGGCGACGCGCAGCACCGGCACGACCGCGGCGATGAGCCCCGAATACGCCAAGCTCATGGGACTCACCGCCACGCAGGGCAAATCGGCGATGCCGGGGCCGCTCGACGTCGGCGCCAAACTGTGGGAGCACCTCAAGCGGCCGTTCTACGACAACGGTCCGAATGACAAGGGCCTCGGCATTCAGCTCGGCTATTCGATCGCGCGGGTGATGGCTGGTTACTTGCTCGCTGTGGTGGTGGCGATCCCGCTCGGCTTCCTGATTGGCATGTCGCCCCTGATGAGCAAGGCGCTGGATCCGTTCATCCAGGTGCTGAAGCCGATCTCGCCACTCGCCTGGATGCCGTTGGCGCTCTACACCATCAAGGACTCCGGGCTGTCGGCGATCTTCGTGATCTTCATCTGTTCGATCTGGCCGATGCTGCTCAACACCGTGTTCGGCGTCGCCTCGGTGCGCAAGGAGTGGGTCAACGTCGCCCGCACGCTCGAAGTCGGCACCGTGCGCCGCGCCTTCACGGTGATCCTGCCCGCCGCCGCGCCGACCATTCTCACCGGCATGCGCATCTCGATCGGCATCGCATGGTTAGTGATCGTCGCAGCGGAGATGCTCGTAGGGGGTACGGGTATAGGGTACTTCGTCTGGAACGAATGGAACAATTTATCGATAGTGAATGTGATTATCGCTATCTTGTCGATCGGGGTGGTGGGGATGATCCTTGATCAGATCCTTGCGCAGTTCACTCGGCTTGTGACGTTTCCGGAGTGAGCGCGATGATCGACAAATTCATTTCGATCGAGGGCATCGCCAAGCGCTATCCGGCGGCGGGGGGCGGGCAGACGACGATCTTCGAGGATCTGTGGCTGTCGCTGCCGCGCGGTGAGTTCGGCTGCGTCATCGGGCACTCCGGTTGCGGCAAGACGACCGTGCTCAACATCCTGGCCGGGCTCGATCAGCCGACCGAGGGTGCGGTGATCGTCGACGGACAGGCGATCGAGGGCACCAGCCTCGACCGTGCGGTGATCTTCCAGAGCCACGCGCTGCTGCCGTGGCGCACCGTGATGGGCAACGTCGCTTACGCGGTGAGTTCGAAGTGGCGCAAATGGGACAAGGCCAAGGTCCGCGCCCACGCGCAGCAGTTCATCGATCTGGTCGGCCTCACCGGCTCCGAGCACAAGCGTCCGTCTGAACTGTCGGGCGGCATGAAGCAGCGCGTCGGCATCGCCCGCGCCCTGAGTATCACGCCGAAAATCATGCTGATGGACGAGCCGTTCTCGGCACTGGACGCGCTCACTCGCGGTTCGCTGCAGGACGAAGTCAGGCGCATCTGCCTGGAGACCGGGCAGACCACCTTCATGATCACCCATGACGTCGACGAGGCGATGTACCTCGCCGATAAGATCTATCTCATGACCAACGGCCCCGGCGCCGTGGTGGCGGAGATCGTCGAGAACCCGCTGCCCAAGGATCGCGCCCGCATCGATCTGCACCGCCATCCTTATTACTATGCGCTGCGCAACCACATCATCGATTTCCTGGTGACGCGCAGCAAGAGTTTTGCGGCCGAGAACCCACAGCACGATCACCGCAACGTTCCGCTGGTGCGGCCCGGCCTCGCTGAGCCGGCGTTGGTGCCGCAGCCGAGCGGCGTCGCCGTCCCCGGCGCCGCACAGCTCCGCGCCCGCTGATCACCCTCTTCGAACATCGCTATCTGCCAAGGAGACCCACCATGAAGCGTGCGCACCTCACTGAAAAGCTGCTCGACATCAAGCGCGAGAACGGCTGGAGTTGGAAATACATCTGCGAGAAGATCGGCGGCCATTCCGAAGTGCTGGTGGTCGGCGCGATCCTCGGCAACATGAAACTCACCAAGCCGCAGGCCGCGGCCGCCGGCGAGTTGTTCGGCCTGTCGAAAGTCGAGATCGCGATGCTCAACGAGGTGCCGATGCGCGGCGAAAACGTCACCATGCCGCCGACCGATCCGCTGATCTATCGCTTCTACGAGCTGGTGATGATCAATGGCCCGGCCTGGAAGGCGCTGATCGAGGAGGAATTCGGCGACGGCATCATGTCGGCGATCGACTTCGACATGGTGATGGACCGCCTGCCCAACCCCAAGGGCGACCGCGTCAAGATCACGATGTCGGGCAAGTTCCTGCCGTTCAAATACTACGGCGCGACCGGCAACAACCAGGAATACGGCTTCAAGGAGGAGTGAGGCGGGCGTTCTCCACCTGACGCCGTCCCATCGATAGGCTCTGCCGCGCCCGGGCTTGTCCCGCCGCGCGGCAGAAGCCGTTTAGGCGCGGCGAAGGCTCACGCGGCCACGTCTTGACGGCCTCGATGCGAGGCGAGACCTAGATGGCCGGGACAAGCCTGACGCTGGCCAAATCGTCGTGAGCGACCGAATCCCGAGCAGTACGCCGCTTGATAGATGACCGCCGTCGTCCCGAGCTGTCGGAAGTCCTTGCAGAATGGATCGCGAACACCTTTGCCGCATCCTTCGCGGCGCGCGACGCGTGCACCTCAACGATGACGCTCCCCGCGCCGGCAAAGACCACATCGTTTCATCGCGCGATGGGGCGCTCGTCGAGACGCGGCTCGGCGGCCTCGGGTCAGCCGCTCAGTTCCAGGCGTATTTCAGCGTCCCGAGCACCGTCCTGGCCGCGCCGAGGCCGCAATAGGCCAGACCGGTCACGCACGACGACACGTAGTAGTGGTTGCCCAGGTTGGTGGCGTTGATCTGCGCGCTCCAGCCCTTCAGGTCCGGCCGCAGATACTGGAAGTCGTAGCTGATGGCGGCGTCGAACAGCGTGTAGCTCGGGATCAGGATGGTGTTGGCGGCGTCGCCGTAGCTGGTTCCGACATAGCGGACCCCGGCGCCGAGCCCCAGGCCGGCGACCGGACCGCTATAGAAGGTGTATTTCGCCCACAGGGACGCCTGATCCAGCGCAGTGTTGAGCAGATAGTTGCCGACCGTGCCGTCGTTGGCGGCGGTGACGCGCGGATCGTATTTGTTGTAGCCGCCGACGATCTCCAGCTCGCGCGTGATGTTGCCGCGCGCCTCGAATTCGAAGCCGCGCACCCTGACCTGTCCGGTCTGCACGCTGAACACGATGTTGGCCGGGTCGGCGGTCAGCACGTTCTTCTGGGTGATGTCGAACACCGCCGCGGTCAGCATCAAATTGGAGCCGAACGGCTTGAACTTGACACCGATCTCGCCGCCTTCGCCGGTGGTCGGCTTGAAGGTGTTGCCGAAACGGTCGGTGCCGGAGCTCGGCACGAAGGACGAGGAGTAGTTGACGTAAGGCGACAGGCCGAAGTCGAACAGATAGTTCAGCCCGACGCGGCCGGTGGTCGCCTTGTCGTTCTGCAGATAGGTGCCGGCGGCCGGAAACAGCCCGGTCGAGACCGTCTCCGCCTGCGCCCAGTCCTGACGTCCGGTCAGGGTCAGCGTCCAGCCGTCGTATTTGACCTGATCCTGCAGATAGAGACCGGCCTGGCTGGATGTGGTGTTGGTGGCGATGAACGGCGACAGCGACGCCGCCGACGGCACGAACGCGCCATACACCGGTGCGAAGGCGTCGATCGACGAGATCATGGTGAAGCGATAATCCGACTTTGCGGTCTGGCGCTGATAGTCGAAGCCCGCCAGCACCTTGTGAGCCAGCGGCCCGGTGGCGAAATCGGCCTGGATCTGGTTGTCCAATGCCACGTTCTGCGCGCTGGAATTCACGTAGTTGTAGGACCGCAGCACCGTGCGGTTGTCGGCCAGCAGTCCTTCGGAGCGGACGCCGCCGAGATCCTGCGACACGTCGAAATAGCGCAGGTTGGAGCGGAACTGCAGGTTGTTGTCGAAGCGGTGTTCGAACGCGTAGCCGACCGAGAACTGCTCGAGCGTGTAGCCGTCGCGGCCCGGCTCGCCGAGATAGCGGCTGTACGGCACCCGACCGAACGGATTGGACAGCAGCGAGACGCCGCCCGGGACGTATTGCTGCCAGCCGTCCACCTTGACGTTGGAATAGTGCGAGAGCAGCGTGAACGAGGTGTCGGCGGTCGGCCGCCAGGTCAGGCTCGGCGCGATATAGGCCTTGTTCTCATGGACGAAGTCCTGCTGGCCGTCGGAGCTGCGGCCGAGCCCGACGATGCGATAGAGAAACTCGCCGTTCTTGTCGATCGGCCCCGAACTGTCGAACGCGCCCTGGAACCGCTCGAACGATCCGAAGCTGCCGATCACTTCGTGCTGGGAATAAGCGGTCGGCCGTTTGCTCACCATGTTGAGCAGGCCGCCCGGATCGGTCTGGCCGTAGAGTCCGGACGATGGGCCGCGCAGCACCTCCAGCCGCTCCAGCCCGTAGGTCTCGATCCGCGGAAACGCGAATTGCGTTCCCGGATCGACCGGCAGCCGAAGCCCGTCGAGATAGCGTGGCACGTCGAAGCCGCGCAGCTTGAAGGAGTCGAAG
Organism: Rhodopseudomonas sp. AAP120; assembly: GCF_001295845.1. Taxonomy (GTDB): domain Bacteria; phylum Pseudomonadota; class Alphaproteobacteria; order Rhizobiales; family Xanthobacteraceae; genus Rhodopseudomonas. The sequence continues at coordinate 4,624 of NZ_LJIC01000222.1, forward strand.
AAGGTGGTGGCGCCATAGGTGTCGAGCGTGACGCCCGGCGTGTAGCGCAGCGATTCGACCACGTTCTGTGCGCCCTGCGCCTGGATCTGATCCTGCGTCACCACCGAGATCGATTGCGGCGTCTGCAGGATCGGAGTGTCGGTCTTGGTGCCGGTGGCGCTCTGATTGGCCAGATAGCCGACCACCGGCCCATTGGCGCGCTCGACGCCGCGGCCGGCATTGGCGCTGACGGCAGGCTGTGCCGGCTGCGGGCGTGGCGCCGCCGCGGCACGGCGCGTCGATGTGGGCGCGCGCGCCACCCGCCGCGGCGCTGTCGACGGCCGCGTCGCCTGCGGCTTTGGCGCATCGACGGTGACGGCGGGCAGGTCGCGGCCGGACTGCGCGCGCGCGAGATCGATCGGCACACTGCATCCCAGGGCGGTCGAACAAATCAGGAGTCTGAATGCTGCGCCCTCGACGCGGAACGAAAGTGTCGATGTCATGCGGTGCCCCCGGCTGGATCGGAGGTCACTACCACATCGATTTCGCGCGAATGGCGGATGCAACTCTGGAATGCATCCAGATCGAGTTGGCCCTGGCGCTTAGTTGCAGAATGGTCACAGCCGATCCCGCTGCAACCATCAGGCGTGGTCAGGAACAGGCCGGCGAGCCTGCGAAAATCGCATACACATCCGCGCCTGAGGCTACGTCTCAACGTGCTTGCACATTGTATGCTGGTTCCAATGCGTGAGCCGACCAGCTCACCCGCAACCGGGCCTGCGGCGCTTCGAGCCGCCGACGTTGCGAGGACACAAACCGCGAGCGTCGCGCAGACGATGCAAAGCGGAGGAGGAGACCTGTATGAGGGACTTTCGGCGAATGCTCGTCGGCGCAGCCGTGCTGTTCGCGGCCGGCGGCGGCGCGGCGCAAGCGGGCGGCAGCTACGATCCCGGCGCCAGCGACAGCGCCATCAAGCTCGGCCAGACCATGCCGTATTCCGGGCCGGCCTCGGCCTATTCGGTGATCGGCCGCGCCGAGGCGGCGTACTTCAAGATGCTGAACGAGAAGGGCGGCATCAACGGGCGCAGGATCGAGCTGCTCAGCATGGACGACGCCTATTCGCCCTCCAAGACGGTCGAGCAGGTCCGCCGGCTGGTCGAGAGCGACGAAGTGCTGGCACTGTTCTCCAATCTCGGCACCGGCCCGAACATCGCGGTGCAGAAATATCTCAACGTCAAGAAAGTGCCGCAGCTGTTTCCGTACAGCGGCGCCAGCCGCTGGAACGACGCAGCGCATTTTCCGTGGAGCACCGGTTCGCAGCCGACCTACAAGACCGAAGGCAAGATCTACGCGAAGTGGATTCTCGCCAACAAGCCGAACGCCAAGATCGCGGTCATCACCCCGGCCGAAGAGGCCGGCCGCGATTATCTCGCGGGCTTCAAGGAAGGGCTCGGCGAGCACGTCGACCAGATCGTGTCGGAGGCGGTGTACGAGTCGACCGATCCGACCGTCGACTCGCAGATCGTCAAGTTCAAGGCCGCCGGCGCCGACGTGCTGTTCAACGAATGCACGCCGAAATTCGCCGCGCAGGTGATCAAGAAGGCCGCCGAGCTCGGCTGGAAACCGCAGATCATCCTGCCGGCGGTGTCGAACTCTGTCGGCTCGGTGCTGAAGCCTGCGGGGCTGGAGAATGCGGTCGGCATCGTCACCGGCGCCTACTTAAAGGACCCGGGCGATCCGCGTTGGGCCAACGATCCCGGCATGCAGCAATGGCGTGACTGGATGCAAACCTACAATCCCGGCGCCGATCCGGCCGATATCTTCAATGTCTCGGGTTACACCTTTGCGCAGATGATGGAGCTGTTGCTGAAGCGCGCCGGCGACGATCTCACCCGGGCGAATCTGATGAAGCAGGCGGAGTCGCTGCACGATGTCGAGATGCCGATGCTGCTGCCCGGCATCAAGCTGCAGATGTCTCCAGATCAGCGCATCCCGATCCGGCAGTTGCAGATGGCGCGATTCAACGGCACATCATGGGAGTTGTTCGGTGACGTGCTGAGCGAATAGCCGGCACGAGGCCGACCGCGGCGCCCGCCGCGTCCTAACTGCGATCGTGCCGCCATCCGGCACGATCGTCTCCATTCCCTCTTAGCGCGAACCATCATGACCGAACCGACCGGGCCGCTCGCCGGCATCCGCATTCTCGATCTCACCAGCGTGCTGTTCGGCCCCTATGCGGCGCAGATCCTCGGCGACTGGGGCGCCGACGTCATCAAGATCGAGACGCTGGACGGCGACATGTGGCGCTATGCCGGCGCGTTCCGCAATCGCGGCATGAGCGGGCAGTTCATGGCGGTGAACCGCAACAAACGCAGCCTCGCGCTCGATCTCAAACATCCGGACGGCAAGGCGGCGCTGCAGCGGCTCATCCCGACAGCCGACGTGCTGGTCACCAATGTGCGGCCCGCCGCGATGGCGCGGCTCGGCTTTGGCTACGAGGAGTGTCGCGCGCTCAATCCGCGGCTGATCTACGCGGCCGCCACCGGCTTCGGCCAGGAAGGGCCGTGGGCGAAGCGGCCGGCGTTCGACGAGATCATCCAGGCGGCGTCGGGGCTGGCATCGTCGATCGGCTCGGACGAGGCGCCGCAATTCGTGCCGAGCCTGGTCGGCGACAAGATCTGCGGCCAGGCGCTGGCCGGTGCGGTGTCGGCGGCGCTGTTCAGCCGCGAGCGCTCTGGCCGTGGTCAACTCGTCGAAGTGCCGATGCTGGAAACCATCGCGGGCTTCAACAGCATCGAGATGCTGGGCGGCTACGCGTTCGAACCGCCGATCGGCCCATCGGGCTACAAGCGGATGAAGGAGCGCAAGCCGGTGCGGACGAAGGACGGCTGGATCACCATGCTGCCCTACTCGGGCGACAATTGGTGCGCGTTCTTCGCCGCGGTCGGCCGGCCCGAACTGATCGACGAGCTGCAGGTCCGCGACCCGGTAGCGCGCGCCGAGAACATCGACCGCATCTACGCGGCGATGAACGAGATCGCGGTGAACCGCACCACCGCGGAATGGCAGGAGCTGCTGCTCCGCCTCGACGTGCCGCACACCGCCTTCGCGCGGATCAGCGAAATCACCGAACAGGAACACCTCAAGGCAGTCGATTACTTCACCGCAATCGATCACCCGACCGAAGGCAAAATCCGCCAGGCCCGCCCCGCCACCAAATTCTCCGAAGCCCCGCCCACCATGCACCGCGTGCCGCCAAGGCTCGGCGAACACTCCCGCGAAGTGCTGGCCGAGGCAGGCTACAGCAATGCAGAGATCGATGCGCTTGTGGCAGCGCGCGCGGCCGGCGAAGGGTAAGGCGGCGCCGGCTCACACAGCGCGCTCCCTCTCCCGCTTGCGGGAGAGGGTTGGGGTGAGGGCGACGCGATCACAGTGCCCGTGTGAAGGCGACACCGCGGACTCAGTGCCTGGGCCCCCCACCCCCGAGCCCTCCCCGCAAGGGGGAGGGGAGATCGGGCGCAGTGCTCAAGGGTTAGTTAGCGCCGTCCCTGCTGCCCGCCTCGTCTGCCCCGAGCCGCAGCGCGCTCCCTCTCCCGCTTGCGGGAGAGGGTTGGGGTGAGGG
>NZ_LJIC01000223.1 GCF_001295845.1 Rhodopseudomonas sp. AAP120
ACATAACTCGGAATTATGAGCCGTTATCTTTGGATGATCGCAGCTGTTCAAGCGGTTACCGTCTGTAGGTTGCTAGGCGCAGTAGTATTCGCAGCCGTTGCCTTTCAGAATGTCCCGGTTGCGTTTGTGTGTGGAGTATACGCGGCTGCGGCCGTCAGCGACTTGATTGACGGCTTCTTAGCCCGAAGGCTTGCTGTAACGAGTTTTGCGGGCGGCATTCTGGATCTTGTCAGCGATAAGTCGCTGACCGTCGTATCACTCCTGTACGCTGCAGCAAGAGGAGTTCCGATCTTCCCGCTTGCCATCATAGGCACTCGCGAACTCATCTCGCTTGGCCTACGTATGGTAAAAGTTGATGGGCGTCCGTTGTGGCCCACAAGCAGATGGTTTGGAGGAGCGATGGCGACAGCTTTGTGGGGAAACACCTTCGTGATGATTTCACGCGGCCCCGATGCTGCGGCAACATCGATCGCATCCCATGTCTTTTGGAGCTATGCTGTTGTGTCTTTCCTCGACTTGGCTTGGCGACTGTTCGCAATCAGACGACGACTCATGAGAGCTTTAGGAGAGGAAGTAGAGTCGGGCTGAGTTTGTCATACAACTTGATCCCTAGCGATAGGAAAGAAGGTGTCATCGCTAGCCCCAGGTATTTCAAGAGCCGGATCAAATGAGGGTAGTTTGAGATCTTTTCAATCTTCGTGCAGATCTTCTCGAAATAGTCGAGGGCTTCATTTCCTTGGCGCAGGGTCTCGATCTGGATTTTTTCGTCACTGACGATCCGAGAATAATAATTCTGCTGAAGAAGTCGTATCTTTTCTATAACGACTCGCTTCATTGCGATGATGTCAGTGCGAAGACGAAAAATTGGAATGGCGTAAGCCAGCAAGGCGCCAACTACGACGATTGATGCCCCCATCAGTGGAGTTACGTCTAATGCTCGGTGCACAGAAAATGCTGCCCCAACAGGCACTGATGAGATAAGCAGCGTAACTACTATCGGCGTTGTAACCAGGCCTGGAACAAAACCAAGTCCGCCAACGCTGTCGTGATGGAATGGCTGCATTACAAGCTTTCCCGCCAACCGACGTTTGCGGATGACATCGAGTGCGGCTGCCAACACGCCAGCGTGGACGAAAGCTATATATGGAAGTAGCCATACAAATAGATAGAATTTGTAAATCCGTGTGATCCAGTATCCCCAAAAATGGTTTGAAGAATCCCAAAAATCATATGACAACAGGATGCCAGGAAGCTGATTTTGATAGCTGTTCCAAGCAAATGCCGCAAATCCTGCCGTGTGAAACAGGCTTGCGGTTGTTAGACTAAGTGAACCCTCTAGGCGAATCCAACGGATAAGTTGGTCCTGTAGTTCTTCTGCAAAATCTTGATCTGGTAATCCACCTAGCCCCACTGTTCGGTCGGTACCAACCCTGTTCAACGAAGTCCGAATGGAAAGCGGCAGGGCGATCTGCAGTGCAATGAACGCCCAGATGGCCGGATGTTGCAGCAGTCCCACATCTCTGCCGGGGAGTACGAATGTGTGATCTAACGCTGCTGCGATAATGATTGCTATTGCGGCACACGCTGCGAGCGCGCAGCACTGGCCACTAAAGCCAAGCTTGGTCCAGCGACCAACGAGATAGTGGAATGAGAAGCCTCCGGTCTTTAAAATCTCGGCGATTCTTCCGGAACGGCTCATAATTCCGAGTTATGTTGCAATGAATTAATTGAACTGTGAATAAACG
>NZ_LJIC01000224.1 GCF_001295845.1 Rhodopseudomonas sp. AAP120
GGCGGCGGCGCCGGCGTCACCACCGGCGAGCCGGGGCCGATCGATTTCGGGCGCGGCGCGCCGGGCCGCAGCGGGGGCTGCTGCCGCTTGCGGCCCTGGGCGTCATAGCCGGTGCCGGACGGGCCGAGGCTCGGCCGTTGCAGGCCGAATTCCGGCGCGGCGCCGAGCCGGGACGGCGCGGCCCGGGTGCCGCGCATGTCGTCGGTATCATAGGGATCGGCGCGGCCGGGCGGCACCGCGGCCGGCGACGTGGTCGCGGTCCGCTGCAGCGGCAGGTCCTGGGGCGCGACGAAGGCGCCGCGCTGCGGCGTGAACAGGTCGCGGGTCAGGCTCTGCGCATGCGCATGGCCGGCGGTGCCGGCCAACAGGCACGCCATCGCCGCCCGCAGCCAGGCCGCGCGGCGGAAGGGGCCCGGTGCTGACGACGCCGTCACGGTCACAAAACCTCTGCGGAAACAATACCTTGCGGCAAGGGACCGGGCCTCGGGAGGTGCCCTCGGGACCGATCATCGTTAATGGAGTAAAAACGTTTATGGTTAAGGAGGGGTTGAGAAACGGCCCCAACGATTGGTTGAGAACCTTTCCGGACGGTATCGGGGCGCGTCGCTTCCCGTACCGTGGCATGCTAGGAAGGCGCCGGTCGCTCAATTGCTGAGGATTCGGGACCCGATGGCTCTTTCCAAACCCCGCACCACGAAAACCGCGATGACCGAGTCCGCCGCCGCCGCAATCCCCTCGGCCCTGCGCACGCTGGAGTCCGAAGCCGAGGGCGTCACGGCGCTGGCCGCGGCGCTGCGCGGCGACCTCGGCGGCGCCTTCGTGGCGGCCGTCGAGATGATCCGGACCGGCAAGGGCCGCCTGATCATCACCGGCCTCGGCAAGTCCGGCCATATCGGCCGCAAGATCGCCGCCACCTTCGCGTCGACTGGCACGCCGGCGTTCTTCGTCCACGCCTCCGAAGCCAGCCATGGCGATCTCGGCATGATTACCGCCGACGACGTCATCCTGGCGATGTCGTGGTCCGGCGAGCAGCCGGAAATGAAGAACCTGATCAACTACGCCAAGCGCTTCAAGATCGCGCTGATCGCCATGACGTCGGACGGCAACTCGACACTGGCGCAGGCGGCCGAGATCGCGCTGACGCTGCCGAAGGCGCGCGAGGCCTGCCCGCACAATCTGGCGCCGACCACCTCGTCGCTGATGATGCTGGCGCTCGGCGACGCGATCGCCATCGCGCTGCTCGAGAGCCGCGGCTTCACCTCGACCGATTTCAGCGTGCTGCATCCGGGCGGCAAGCTCGGCGCCATGCTGAAATACGCCCGCGACCTGATGCACACCGGCGACGCGATCCCGCTCAAGCCGCTCGGCACCAAGATGTCGGACGCGCTGGTCGAGATGTCCACCAAGGGGTTCGGCTGCGTCGGCATCGTCGACGGCACCGGCGCGATCGCCGGCATCGTCACCGACGGCGACCTCCGCCGCCACATGCGCCCCGATTTGATGACCGCCACGGTCGACGAGGTGATGACCAAGCGGCCGAAGACGATCAGCCCCAATCTGCTGGCCGGCGAAGCGCTGGAACTGCTGAACTCCTCGAAGATCACCGCGCTGCTGGTGACCGAAGGCAAGAAGCCGGTCGGCATCGTTCATTTACACGATCTGCTGCGCGCCGGCGTGGCGTAAGCGCCGGCGCAGCGACTCACACGGCCCTCATCCTGAGGAGCCCGGCGCAGCCGGGCGTCTCGAAGGATGGCCGCGAGTCGGTGCCGCTCATGGTTCGAGACGGCGCTCCGCGCCTCCTCACCATGAGGACTGAGGCAGTCGAAGCTACACCGCGGCCACGATCAGATTCACGCCGTCCGCCTGCACGATCTTCACGCGGCTGCCGGCCGGGACGTCCGGGCCGGTGACGCGCCAGAAGGTGTCGTCGATCCGCACCGTGCCGACGCCGCCGACGATCGGCTTTTCCAGCGTGAATTCGCGGCCGACCAGCGCGTCGGTGCGGCGGTTGAGGAACGGGTTGGTGGCGCGCGACTCGGCCTCGCCGCCATGCGCCATCCGCCGCCACAGCGGCACGGCGGCGACCGCCAGCACGGCGAACAGCAGGAATTGCGCCTGCCACGACAGCGCGGCCACCGATGCGAACGCGAAGGTCGCCAGCCCGGTCAGCAGCGCCGCGAGGCCGAGCCAGAACAGGAAGATCCCCGGCGCGAGCAGCTCCAGCGCCATCAGGATGAACCCGACGATCAGCCAGTTCCAGGCGCCGAGCGAGATGAAGAGGTCAGTCATGGTCGCACCTTGCAGACGCGCTCAGTGTAGCCCGTCATTGCGAGCGAAGCGAAGCAATCCAGCGACGTGCACGGGGCTTCTGGATTGCTTCGTCGGCTTCGCCTCCTCGCAATGACGCGGTGAGGTGGTCCGTCTTGCTCGGACGCAGCGTGTTACGCTTGCCCATCCCCGTCATGGCCGGACTTGTCCCGGGCATGACGAGTGGAAAAGCCGTGCCTCACTCAGGGGTCGTTGCTTTCCAGCTGCCGATTACGATGTCTTCGTCGGCCCCGCCGGCGGCACGGAGCCACGGCGCGCCGCTGCTTGCGCCGAGGCGGCGCTTTCGCCGAAGGTGGCCTTGGCGATTTCGCCGATGCCGGCGAGCGAGCCGAGCATGCTCATCGCTTCGACCGGCAGCATGATCACCTTCTGGTTCGGCGCCTCGGCGAGCTGGCCGAATGCCTTGATGTATTTGTCGGCGATGAAGTAGTTCAGCGCCGCGACGTCGCCCTTGGAGATCGCCTCGCTGACCATCTGGGTGGCGCGGGCTTCGGCTTCGGCGCTGCGCTCGCGCGCCTCGGCGTCGCGGAACGCCGCCTCGCGGCGGCCTTCGGCCTGCAGGATCTGGCCCTGCTTGGCGCCTTCGGCCCGCAGGATCTCGGACTGCCGCGCGCCTTCGGCCTGCAGAATGTCGGCGCGCTTGACGCGCTCGGCCTTCATCTGCCGGCCCATCGCCTCGACCAGATCGGCCGGCGGCACGATGTCCTTGATCTCGATGCGGTTGACCTTGACGCCCCACGGCGACACCGCGGCATCGACCACGCGCAGCAGCCGCTCGTTGATCTCGTCGCGATGCGACAGCACCTGGTCGAGATCCATCGAGCCCATCACCGAGCGGATGTTGGTCATCGTCAGCACGATGATGCCCTGCTCGAGATTGGCGACCTCGTAGCTCGCCTTGGCGGCGTCGAACACCTGGAAGAACGCGACGCCGTCGGCCGTGACGCTGGCATTGTCCTTGGTGATGACTTCCTGCTGCGGAATCTCGAGCACCTGCTCCATCACGTTCATCTTGCGACCGACGCGGTCGAAATACGGGATGATCAGATTGAGGCCCGGCGACAGCGTGCGGGTGAATTTGCCGAACCGCTCGATGGTCCAGTTATAGCCCTGCGGCACGGTCTTGACGCCGGCGAACAGCGTCAGGATCACCAGCAGCACGATCAGGATGGAGAAAATATCGAAGCCGGACAGGCCTGAGTTGAACATCTAACGTCTCCTGGACGACTGGGATCGTGGATCGTGGCCAATCCATACACTGAACCGACGCCGACATTGGTCGCACGAATTGAGCCGCGGTTCGACTGAATATGCCACCGCTCTGCGACCGAAGATTCGCGCGTGCGGCTCCACATGGCCGTTCCGAGCCAGGATGCGTCACAAGAGCGCAACCACTTCGGATCGCAGCGATCGAGGGCTTAACCTCAACCCGATTGCATCGTTGCCACTCACGCGCGATAACCAATCAATTCTCTCGGAACAGCGCCTGTACGTTTCTCTCGCGACCTCAGCAGCCACATATGCGCAGCATCGCCACTCTCGCGAACGTCCGTTCTGGCGCTGCATTACGGTCGATGGTTGGGGGCCTCGCTTTTCGAAAGGCATTGATCGCCACCGCGATCGGATTCGCGGTCAATCAGACCGTCGACTTCGGCGCGCTGACATATCTCGACAAAAGATACTGGCAACTATGCGTCTACGATTGCGGCTGGTATGCAAGCATCGTGGACGAATGGTATCAACTTGAAGGTGTCGCCCACGAGAAGATGGATGCGGCCAACTGGGCGTTCTTTCCTTTCTTCCCGCTGTCCAGCGCCATCGTCAAATTCGTCGGACGGCTACCCACACCGCTCGCCCTCATCGGCACCTCGAGGCTTTTCCTTCTTCTGTCCATCTTCACCTTTGTTCTCTTCGTGAAGGCTTTCCGTCCGGATATTCCTGAACACAGATCGGCTCTTGTCCTCGCTCTGAATCCGCTGTCGATCTACGGCAACGTCGGATATTCGGAGTCGTCGTTCTTCTTTCTGAGCTGCGTCGGCTTCATATTGCTCCAGCAGCGAAGCTTCGTCGCAGCAGGCTTTGTGGGCGCGTTCCTCACCGCCTCTCGGCTGCAGGGGCTGTTTTTTGCGGCTTCTTATCTCTGGCGGTCATTATCTTCATTGAACCAATGGAGTCGTGTGCCGCCAATTCTCCTGGGCTTGATGCTGATCCCCCTGGGATTGGCCTGCTTCATGGTCGCCCTCTACTTCGTCAATGGCGACGCGCTGGCTTTCGTTCACGTTCAGCGCGCTTGGAATAGATCGATCGCAAGCCCGTTCGACCACCTGCAACAGGCGTATTACGGATCGGCAAGGGATCGCGCTGCGGCGGTTCTGACTGTTTGCGCGTTCTGCGCGATCGGCTATCTGGTCGTCCGCGGACGGATCGAGCTTGCGCTGTTTTCATTATTATCGACGGTCGTTCCGCTCTCGGCGGGAATCTGGTCAATGCCGCGATTCATCATGTGGCAGGCCCCGATCCTGCTCGTTCTCGTCGAATTAGCGAACATTCGGCTGGTGCGGCACGTCCTCTACCCGCTGATGCTGGCTGGCCTGATATTCTATTATTACGCATGGCTGCTGCCGTGGGACGAAATGATATGAGCTATATTTTAGGCTGCATGGCGCTGCTTATCTTTTATGCCTATGTTGCGATGATTGCGTTGCATCCGCGGGTCTCCGACGACTATGCGGCGTACTACATCGGCAAGACCTCGAACGTCAGCCCTCAACAAGCGAAGCGACTGCGCGAAGCAACGGATCGCTGACACGAAAGCACTGAGCGCTTCATCGCTTGATTGAAGCGATCCGACCTTTCCGCTGGTGCTGAGTCCGCATCCTCATGAGCCCGGCGAAGCCGGGCGTCTCGAACGATGGCGCAACGCATTCTCGTTGGCCCATGGTTCGAGACGGCGCTGCGCGCCTCATCACCATGAGGCTGTGCGAGTGTCGGGAGTTCCTGATCTTCCGCTCTGATTCCAAGAGAAGCAGAGCTGCTCTCGACGTCGCAGGAGGATGGGTTACAGCCAGCCCTGCAGCTCGCGCATCACCAGCTGATGGATGACGTCGATGCCGTCATCGCTGTCGTTGAGGCAGGGGATGGCGGAGAATTCCTCGCCGCCATTATGCATGAAGATCTCGGCGTTCTCCTGCGCGATCTCTTCCAGCGTCTCGAGGCAGTCGGCCGCGAAGCCCGGCATCACCACCGCGAGCTTGCGGACGCCGTCCTTGGCGAGCTTCTCGATGGTCTTGTCGGTGTAGGGCTGCAACCACTGGTCGAAGCCGAAGCGCGACTGGAAGGTCAGCAGCAGTTTCTTGTCGTCGAGCCCCATCCGCTCGCGCAGCGCCTCGACGGTGGCGACGCATTGCGACTGATACGGATCGCCCTTCTCGATATAGGCCTGCGGCATGCCGTGGAACGAGGCCACGATCATCTCGGGCTCGAACGGCAGCGTCGCCAGGTGCTTGTTGATCGAGTTCGCCAGCGCGTCGATATAGGCGACGTCGCGGAAATACGGCGGCGTCACCCGCAGCGTCGGCTGCGCGCGCAGCTCGCGCAGCACGCGGAACGCCTGGTCGCACACCGTCGCCGAGGTCGCGGCGGAGTATTGCGGATACAGCGGCACCACCAACAGGCGCGTGCAACCCTGGCGCACCAGCGCCTCGATGCGGTCGCGCATCGACGGATTGCCGTAGCGCATCGCCCAATCGACCACCAGATGACCACGCCCGGTGAGCGCCGCCGCCAGCTTGTCGGCCTGCGCGCGGGTGATGGTCTTGAGCGGCGATTCGTTTTTTTCGGTGTTCCAGATCTTCTGATAGTCCTTGGCCTTGCGGGCCGGACGGGTGTTCAGAATGATGCCGTTGAGCGCCAGCTTCCAGAAGATGCCCTGGTTCTCGATCACCCGCGGATCCGACAGGAACTCGCGCAGATAGATCCGCACGCCCTTGGTGTCGCAGGTGTCGGGCGTGCCGAGATTGACCAGCAACACACCGACGCGTTCGGGCTCGGGAGCCGGAACGGGCGCGGGGCCGTGGAGGGGGACAATCACCGTCATGATGCTGGTTGGCTTCGCGCTTTGGCCTATCGTTGTCAAGACGACGCAGTGACTTCGCAGTGACCTGACCACTGCGCCGATCGCGCCGCTCCGTAGTTACGAGAAGTCCTACGAACGACAATCGATCCGGTTTTGCTGCAGTCGCTCAATTCCTCGAATTTAGGGCCTGCTGGTTAAAGACAGGTCACGCGCTCGGCCGCCACATAACCCAGTAGAAGTCCGATGCCGAACAGCAGCACCAGCCCGGCGGCGCCGAATTCGATGCCGCGCATCACCAGCGCGCCGCTGCCGGCCTGACCGGACGACAGCCGCTTGGCCAGGCCCTTGGCCGACACCGCAATGGTGGCGATGGTCGCCACCGTGATGGCGGTGCCGAGCCCCATCATGAAGGTGGCGGCGACGCCGGCCCAGAACAAGCCCTGAGCCAACGCGAACACCAGCACCAGGATCGCGCCGGAACAGGGCCGGATTCCGACCGTCAGCACCGCGCCGAGCCCGCGCCGCCAGCCGCCCGGGCCGGCGAGTTCCGCCGGCTCCGGCCCGTGCGAATGGCCGCAATGATCGCAGGCTTCGCCGGGCGCGTGGTGATGATCGTGGGCGGGATGATCGTGGGAATGGTGATCGTGGGAATGGCCGTGGTCGTGACCATGATGATGGTCGGAACCGTGCGCATGGCCATGATCGTGATGATGGGCATGCCCGGTGTGGGCCTGCAACGCGTGGCTGTGGCCGTGATCGTGGTGATGATCATGGTGGTGGTGATCATGGTGGTGATGCACATGGTCGTGATGCGTGTGGCCGGCGTGCGCCAGCGCCGGCGCCGGGGTGAGCGAGAGGCCGGGGCGGCGCGTCGCGCTCAGCGCGCGGAAGAAGCCGCCGCCCTTGCTCCACACCAGCCGCGCGCCGAATGCGGCGATCAGGCCGTAGCTGGCGATCTCGATGACCCGCTCGGCGCTGCACATCGTCTTGGCGGTGGCGTTGAGCAGCCAGGCGCAGACGCCGACGATCAGCACCGCGACCAGCGCCTGCAGCATCGCCGAGACGAACGACAGCACGATGCCGCGCCGCGCGGTTTCCTCGTTGGCGATCATGTAGGACGAGATCACCGCCTTGCCGTGGCCGGGCCCGGCGGCGTGGAAAATGCCATAGGCGAACGAGATGCCGAGCAGCGTCCAGACCGCGGTGCCGTCGGCCTTGGCGGCCCGGATCGTCGCCGACATCTGCTTGTAGAACGCCGACTGCTGCGCCAGCAGCCAGCCGATGACGCCGCTCGCCTGAGGCTCAGGCGCGGACTTGGGCGCGCCGAACGGGTTTTGCGCGAAGGCAGCGTGCAGGGAGGCGTCGGCGAGGAGGCCAGCGGCGAGCAACGCGAGACAAACGAGGGGCAGTGTTCCAGGCGACCACCTCTCCCCGTCATTGCGAGCGAAGCGAAGCAATCCAGCGCGGTGCACAGCGCTGGATTGCTTCGTCGCTTCGCTCCTCGCAATGACGGAGCTGTCTCCGCGCTGATGATTCGACATCACGTCTCGTCGCGGCTCCATCACGGGCACTTGACCTCGATCTTGTTGGCGAACATCGCGCCGTAGTTGGAATTGTCGCCGCTGAGGAAATTGTCCTCGGACATGCGCTGCGCCGTCGCGCTGCCGTCCGACGGGCGCTGGAACTGCAGCGCGCAGCCCGCCGGTGCGCCGATGAGCTTGACCGGGTCCTTGTCGGCGAAGGTGAAGTCGATGAAGTAGGTCGGGTCGAACACTTCGACCGCGAGCTCGGGGCTCTTCACCGGCGTCTTCAGCGGCAGATAGAAGTGCAGCATCAGCACGCCGTCCTTGTGGGTCAGATAATAATCGACCGGCTCGCCGAATTTCTGCTTCTTGCCCGCCACCTTGGCGAAGGTGAAGTAGGCGAACTCCTTCAGCGACTCGACATTGGTCTGCGCCAGCGGCGCCAGATCCTCGCGGGTGTAGACGCCCTTCTGCTTGGTCTCGATGCCCTGCAGCGCATAGGTCGAGAACATGTCGTCGAACGCCCAGGCATGCCGCACGCCGGTGAACGCGCCGTCCGGCCCGTACACCAGCTCGCTCGTCGCGGTGATCCAGACGTGGGGGTGGGCGTGGGCAGCGGTGAGGCCGAGACCCAGGATGAGGACAAGCCCCGTCATGAAGCGTCTCGTCATTGCGAGGAGCGAAGCGACGAAGCAATCCAGCGCCGTGCACGGAGCTGGATTGCTTCGCTTCGCTCGCAATGACGGAGGGGTGCGTCGACGCAGTATGGCCAACATCGCCTACGCGGCCTCCGGCGTATCGAGCAGGCCGCGCCGCCGCAGCAGGGCGTCGGGTTCGGGGGCGCGGCCGCGGAAGGCGATGTAGGCTTCCTCGGGATCGCGCGAGCCGCCGGACGAATAGATGTCGTCGCGCAGCCGCTTGGCGACAGCGGGATCGAAGATGTTGCCGGCTTCCTCGAACGCGCCGAACGCGTCGGCGTCCATCACTTCGCTCCACATGTAGCTGTAATAGCCCGAGGCATAGTGATCGCCGGAGAAGATGTGGCCGAACTGGGTCGGCCGGTGCCGCAGTGCGATCTCTTCGGGCATGCCGATCTTGGCGAGCTCGCGCTGTTCGAAATCGCGAATGTTGCCGACGCTCGCGGCCGGCTGGGTGTGGAACTCGAGGTCGAGCAGCGCCGACGACACGAACTCCACCGTGGCGAAGCCCTGGTTGAATTTTCGCGCGGCGATGAAGCGCTTCAAGAGATCGTCGGGCAGCGGCTCGCCGGTCTGATAGTGCCGGGCGAAGCGCTGCAGCACCTGCGGCTGTTCCTGCCAGTGCTCGTAGAGCTGCGACGGCAGCTCGACGAAGTCGGTGAACACGCTGGTGCCCGACAGCGACGGATAGGTCACGTCGCTCAGCATGCCGTGCAGGCCGTGGCCGAATTCATGAAACAGCGTCCGGGCATCGTCGGGCGACAGCAGCGACGGCTCGCCGTCCGCGCCCTTGGCGAAGTTGCAGACGTTGATGATCAGCGGCGAGACATTGCCGTCGAGCTTCTGCTGATCGCGTAGCGAGGTCATCCAGGCGCCGGAGCGCTTCGACGGCCGGGCGTAATAATCACCGTAGAACAGGCCGCGATGGCCGCCATCGGCGTCCTTCACCTCCCAGACGCGCACGTCCGGGTGCCACACCGGAACGTCCTTGCGCTCTTCGAAGGTGACGCCGAACAGCCGGGTCGCGGTGTCGAACGACGCGGCGATCATGTTGTCGAGCGACAGATACGGCTTGATCGCGGCGTCGTCGAAATTGGCGCGCCGCTGCCGCAGCTTCTCGGCGTAATAGCGCCAGTCCCACGGCGCCAGCTTGAAGTTGCCGCCTTCCTCCGCGACGAGTTCCTGCAGCGCGTCGCGATCGGCGAGCGCGCGGGCGCGCGCCGGCTTCCAGACGCGCTCGAGCAAGCCGCGCACCGCCTCGGGCGTCTTGGCCATCGAATCGGCCAGCCGGTAGGCCGCGAAGGTCGGATAGCCGAGCAGCTTGGCGCTCTCTTCGCGCAGCTTGAGGATGTCGCCGATCAGCGCGTTGTTGTCGTTGGCATTGCCGTTATCGCCGCGGGCGATGAAGGCGCGGTACACTTTCTCGCGCAAATCGCGGCGGCTCGACATCTTCAGGAACGGCTCGACCGAGGAGCGCGACAGTGTGATCACCGCCTTGCCGGGCAGCCCGCGCTCTTCCGCCGCGGCCTTGGCGGCGGTGACGAAGCTGGCCGGCAGGCCTTCGGTGTCGCCCTCGCCGAGCTCCATCATCCATTCCTGCTCGTCGCCGAGCAGATGATGGCTGAAGCTGGTGCCGAGCTGCGCCAGCTGCTCGTTGATCTCGGCCATGCGCGCCTTGGCGGCGTCGTCGAGACCGGCACCGGAACGGTGGAAGCGCGTGTAGGTGCGCTCCAGCAGCCGCAGCTGCTCGGGCGTCAGGTCCAGCTCATTGCGCTTGTCGTGCAGCGCCGCGATGCGGCCGAACAGCACGGCGTTCATCATGATCGGATTCCAGTGCCGCGCCATCCGCAGCGACACATCCTTGTCGATCTCCAGCAGCGCCGGATTGGAGTGCGCCGAGACCAGGTCGTAGAACACCGCCGCGACCTTGCTCAGCAGCTTGCCGGAGCGCTCCAGCGCCGTGATGGTATTGTCGAAGTCCGGCTCGGACGGATCGTGGGTGATGGCGGCGATCTCGGCCGCATGATCCGCGAAGGCCTGCTCGAACGCCGGCATGAAATGCTCCGGCGCGATGGCGGTGAACGGCGGGGTTTCGAACGGCGTGGTCCAGGCATCGAGCAGCGGATTGTCCGCGCGCGGGGCTGCGGCAATCGGTCCGGAGCGATCAGACATCAAGAAATCCTGCGTTGGCGTCGCGACTTGCGAACATATAGCACCCGGTGGGGCTTTTTTGCGCCATCGGGCCCGACTGGCGCGCGATTATTCACTTGGGCCTCTTGTGCCCCAGTGCTGACACTTTGGAGGATCATCGCCTTGCGCTTGCCGCGGCGGCCATTTTCGGAGAGATTGCGCGCCGCCCGAGAGGATTTGAGACCGATGAGCAAGACTTCAGCCCCGACCGCCTCCCGCCAGATCGCCTGGCCGAGCGTCGTCACCGTCATCAGCGCCGCGATCCTGATCGGCGCCGAGGTGTTCGGCGCCGCCTTCGCCGGCGGCTGGGCGCTCTCGATCCTGTTCGGGCTCGACGAGATTTCGACTCACATCCTGCAGGCGGTGCTGTTCATCCTCGGTGTCGTGGTGATGGCCGGCTTCATCCGCAACGCGCAGCGCATCGAGCCGTTCTTCAAGCGCTCCTGAGCACGCCCGCCGCAGCCGCGCCGCGCGGCCGCCGCTGTTAACTCCATCTTCATGTCCGGGCTCGCGACACTCCGCGCTACGCGCGAGTTATGCCTGTCGCACAGCGATTTCCTCGCTCACCGCGCAGCGCCGGCCGGCTCCACCGACAACGACACCTGTTAGTCATACTTGAACAGGCGTTCATGTTGACGCGTCTTGTTCGTGGCTCATTAGCAACGCTGCGCGACGACGTCGGAAAAAACGCGGCTGCGACCAAAAAAATTCTTGCGGACCCGGACTGAAACACCTATCTCCGGTCTTGCCCAATTTCGCACGTGCCTGTGGTCGTGTGTCGGTCGGTAGGTATCCGGACAAGAGGCCGGACAGCCGCCAAGGGATGAAGAAGCCGAGGGTCGTTCGATCGTCAGATCAAAGCGGCCAGCATCTCTCTCAAGAGATGCCGTTGAAGGTGACTTCTTCTCTTGCAACCGTGATCGGCAGCCGGAGGCGAACCGGCGCACCCCGCTCTCAACGGGGGACGCGACTTAAAGCAACGACGGAGCGGGCTTTTTTGGTCTCTGCTGGCTTTCCATCAGCCAGCGCGAATACCGAAGAGGCTTGTCCTTCATTGCCAGGCGAGCGGGCGGGAGCACTCCCAACCAATCGACGGCAGCACTGTCTTCCCGAGCTGATCGCTCGTCGCGCCTCCATCGCGTGACGGCGCCGCAGTCGTCGGGCCGACGTCACTGTTGAACGCGTCCGTCGCTGGGCGTTTGGGAGAGTGCCATGACCGAACGTATTCGGGAATTTCTGCGCGACCGCCGCACCCAGGGTCTCGATGTCGAGCCGTGCCTGGTCGTCGACCTCGACGTCGTGCGCGACAACTTCACCAGCTTCGCCAAGGCGCTGCCGGACAGCCGCGTGTTCTACGCCATCAAGGCGAACCCGGCGCCGGAAGTGCTGTCGCTGCTGGCCTCGCTCGGCTCGTGCTTCGACTGCGCCTCGGTGCAGGAGATCCAGATGGCGCTGGCCGCGGGCGCGACGGCGGACCGCATCTCGTTCGGCAACACCATCAAGAAGGAGCGCGACATCGCGCGCGCCTACGAGCTCGGCATTCGCCTGTTCTCGGTCGACTGCACCCCCGAGGTGGAGAAGATCGCGCGCTCGGCGCCCGGCTCGAAGGTGTTCTGCCGTATCCTGTACGATTGCGCCGGCGCCGAGTGGCCGCTGTCGCGCAAGTTCGGCTGCGATCCGGAGATGGCGGTGGACGTGCTCGACAACGCCAAGCGTCTCGGCCTGGAAGCCTATGGCATCTCGTTCCATGTCGGCTCGCAGCAGCGCAAGGTGAAGGCGTGGGACCGTGCGCTGGCGATGGCCGCGCAGGTGTTCCGCGACTGCGCCGAGCGCGGCATCACGCTGTCGATGGTCAACATGGGTGGCGGCTTCCCGACCAAGTATCTGAAGGAAGTCCCGCCGGTGGTGCAGTACGGCCGCTCGATCTTCCGGGCGCTGCGCAAGCACTTCGGCAACCAGATCCCGGAGACCATCATCGAGCCGGGCCGCGGCATGGTCGGCAACGCCGGCGTGATCGAGACCGAAGTCGTGCTGATCTCGAAGAAGAGCGACGAGGACGACGTGCGCTGGGTCTATCTCGACATCGGCAAGTTCGGCGGTCTCGCCGAGACGATGGACGAGTCGATCCGCTACGCCATCAAGTCGCGCCACGACGGCGCCGAGATGACGCCCTGCGTGCTCGCCGGCCCGACCTGCGATTCGGCCGACGTGCTGTACGAGAAGATGCCGTACCCGCTGCCGGTGACGCTCGAGATCGGCGACAAGCTGCTGATCGAAGGCACCGGAGCGTATACGTCGACCTACTCGTCGGTGGCCTTCAACGGCTTCCCGCCGCTGCGGACCTACCACATCTGACGTCCGCTCCTCCGCGCTGCGGAGGTCGGATAGCAGGGTGATCAGCGACTCGCGTCGCCTTCACCCCCGGCCCTCTCCCGCAGGCGGGAGAGGGAGCAGAAGAATTGAGGCCGGCTTGCCGGCCTCTCCCTGTCACATCGCTATCTGCTGACAACACGCTGCCGGCGCGGTTCGCCGGACAGCGTGGGGATCGACGTGCCATGACGAACACACTCGCCACCTTGACTGCCTTGAACGTCGCAGCCGTTCCGTTCGCGATCCGTGCGGAAAAGAGCTCCGACATTGCCGCGCGTGAGCGCCTGCTGGATGCGTGCTTCGGCGAAGGCCGACATGCGCGCACCTGCCAGCGTTTGCGTGATGGACGCGCGCCCGCGGAAGGCCTCGCCTTGTCCGCGGTCCGTCAAGGCCGCCTGGTCGGCACCGTTCGGCTCTGGCATGTCGACGCAGGGGGCCGGGCCGCACTCGTGCTCGGCCCCCTCGCCGTCGATCCGTCGTGCCGCGCATTCGGGGTCGGCGGCGCGCTGATGCGCGCAGCGCTGGCGGAAGCCGCGATGCGCGGACATGGCGCGGTGATCCTGCTCGGCGACGCGCCATATTATGCGCGGTTCGGGTTCACTTCTGATAAGATGGCGGCGCTGGCGCTGCCCGGTCCGTTCGAACGTGACCGCCTGCTCGGCCTGGAATTGCGTGACGGCGCGCTCGACGGCGCGGCCGGCCTGATCATTGCCACCGGTGCCGCCGCCAAGCCGGCGCGCGCCGAACGGGCGCGTCTTCGTCGCGCCGCCTGAGGAGAGATTGATGCGTTTTCTGAAGTTGCCGCGCCCGACTCATCGCGTGTTCGCGCAGCGCGATCCGGCCAAGCGTCCGCGTGTCACGGCGCTGGTGCTCACCTTGTTCGTGCTCAAGATCGCCGTCGACGCCCTGCGCCGGCGACGGACCCGTGGGGCCGAGACAAGCGCAGCCTAGCCTAATCATATGTCAGGGCTGCGACGGTTTGGCCCTGGCTATGCCCGCTGCGAATTTTCTCGGCCTCGATTGGCCCGGCTTCGGTCTGCCCGGCCCCGAGCTACTCGGACTTGATTTGCACGCCGGGACGCGGCAATTGCCTGCCGATCTCCCTCAGTTCCAGGATTGTCTTGATGTCGCGTCGCCTGATTTCCACCGGATCGCCGTTCGAGAAGACCGCGGGCTACAGCCGCGCCGTGGTCGACGGCGATTTCGTCTTCGTCTCCGGCACCACCGGCTACGACTACACCACCATGACGCTGCCCGAGGACGTCACGTCGCAGACCCGCAACTGCTTCAAGACGATCGGCGCGGCGCTGAAGGAAGCCGGCTTCGCGATGGAAGACATCGTGCGCGCCACCTACTACATCACCGATCCGAAGGATGCCGATGCGGTGTTCGCGGTGTGCGGCGAGAACCTCGCCGAGATCCGCCCGGCCGCGACGATCGTGGCGGTGGCCGGGCTGTACAAGCCCGAAATGAAGATCGAGATCGAAGTCACCGCCAAGCGCCGTAGCTAAGCTGTTCTAATCGCCAGATAATCGGCTCCCCGTTGACTTTGCGGCGGGGAGCCCCCAGGTTTCAGTCACCATGACGAACTTGCCCCGCAACCGTTTGACGCTGCGCGCTGGTCGCCTTCACGCAGGAAGGTGACCCGGACGCGCGCGTGCGCGATCCGGGCAACTGCAATTTCGTCGACCTCTCCGATCCCATCCATTTTGTCTGACACCATCCCGAGATGCCGGCGCTCGCGCGTCCGGCATGACAGGAGCCGTAAAATCATGATCCAGTCTCTTGCCCTTCGCCGTCCCCCGATCACGCTGCGCCACACCGACGCCGAGCGTCTCGGCCACCTTGCCGAGGCCGCCGCCGTGCGCCATCCGACAACCGCGGAGTTTCTCGCCGGCGAGGTCGCGCGCGCCAAGGTTGCGCCGGACGCGGCGCCGCTCCCCGGCGTTGTCTGCATGGAGTCCGAGCTGACCTTCCGGGACGATACCACCGGCAAGGAGAAGCGCGTCACGCTAGTGTATCCGCCCGAAGCCGATGTCGAGGCTGGCCGCATTTCGGTATTGACCCCGATCGGAGCCGCGCTTATCGGCCTCTCCGTCGGACAATCGATCTCGTTCGAAACCCCGTCGGGCGAGCGCCGCTCGCTGACGGTGCTGAGCGTGTCCGAGCCGGACTGACTGCGGAATAACTGCCACATCATCTGCCGCGCGAGGTGACATCCGGATTTCACCCCGCTGTCGTATTCCCATACCGAGCTAACCGCCGATCGCGGCGCTCTGCCGTCGATCGTCCCGTCCACCTCTTCGCCAACGCTTTTCTCACCCCTTACCCCGGAGTTCATCCCTGATGTCGTCCACTTCGAAGATCCACGCCAAGATCACCGGCCCTATCGTGATGATCGGCTTCGGCTCGATCGGCAAAGGCACCCTGCCGTTGATCGAGCGGCACTTCGAGTACGACAAGTCGCGGTTCGTGATTATCGATCCGCACGAGGACGGTGAACTCGCCAAGCAGCACGGCGTCCGTTTCATCAAGCAGGGCGTCACCAAGGACAACTACCGCGAACTGCTGATCCCGCTGCTCACCGAGGGCGGCGGCCAGGGCTTCTGCGTCAACCTGTCGGTCGACACGTCGTCGGTCGACATCATGACGATGTGCCGTGAGATCGGCGCGCTCTACATCGACACCGTGGTCGAGCCGTGGATCGGCTTCTACTTCGACAAGAACGCCGGCCCGGAGAAGCGCACCAACTACGCGCTGCGCGAGACCCTGCTGGCCGCCAAGGCGAAGCAGCCGGGCGGCACCACCGCGGTGTCCACCTGCGGCGCCAATCCCGGCATGGTGTCGTGGTTCGTCAAGCAGGCGCTGGTCGACATCGCCCGCGACACCGGCACCGAATTCAACGAGCCGAAGAGCCGCGAAGGCTGGGCGCAGCTCGCTCACAAACTCGGCGTGAAGGGCATCCACATCGCCGAGCGCGACACCCAGCGTGCCAAGACGCCGAAGCCGATGAACGTGTTCGTCAACACCTGGTCGGTCGAAGGCTTCGTCTCCGAAGGCCTGCAGCCGGCCGAGCTCGGCTGGGGCACGCACGAGACCTGGATGCCGGACAACGGCCGCACCCACACCGAGGGCTGCGGCGCCGCGATCTATCTGCTGCAGCCGGGCGCCAACACCCGCGTCCGCAGCTGGTGCCCGACGCCGGGCGCGCAATACGGCTTCCTGGTCACCCACAACGAGTCGATCTCGATCGCCGATTACTTCACGGTCCGCGACGGCCAGAACGTGGTGTACCGCCCGACCTGCCACTACGCGTATCACCCGGCCAACGACGCGGTGCTGTCGCTGCACGAAATGTTCGGCGCCACCGGCAAGATGCAGCCGAGCTGGCACATCCTCGACGAGAACGAAATCGTCGACGGCATCGACGAGCTCGGCGTGCTGGTCTACGGCCACGCCAAGAACGCCTATTGGTACGGCTCGCAGCTGTCGATCGAGGAAACCCGCAAGATCTGCCCGTATCAGAACGCCACCGGCATGCAGGTGTCGTCGGCGGTGCTGGCCGGCATGGTGTGGGCGCTGGAGAATCCGGAAGCCGGCATCGTCGAAGCCGACGAGATGGACTACAAGCGCTGCCTCGAAGTGCAGATGCCGTATCTCGGCCCGGTCAAGGGCTACTACACCGACTGGACCCCGCTGACCGACCGCCCCGGCCTGTTCCCCGAGGACATTGACACCAGCGACCCGTGGCAGTTCCGCAACGTGCTGGTGCGCTGAGGCAAGACCGCCTCAGCCCCACCACAACTACACGCGCACCTCCCCGACCGCAGCGCGCCCCCTCTCCCGCTTGCGGGAGAGGGCTGGGGTGAGGGCG
>NZ_LJIC01000225.1 GCF_001295845.1 Rhodopseudomonas sp. AAP120
TCGGCTCGGCGGCCGGAGGCGGCTGAATGCCCTGCTGATCCGGCAGCCGGGCACCCGGATCGAGCAGCGGCTGCGGCTGCGGCGCTGCGCCTGAGGCCGCCGCCATCAGCATGTCCTCGTGGGTCGCCACCGAGGCGGCGAGCTGCTTCACCAGCACGCCGAGTTCGCCGATCTCGTTGAGCGCCACCTGGGTGCGGTCCTGGCTGGCCGAATTGGCGGCGATGATCTTGGCCTCGACGGCGGCGAGGCGCCGGCCGAATTCGGCGATCTGGCGGGCGAGGTCGGCGGTTCCGTTCGACAGGTCGGCGATCTGGTGGCTGGCTTCGGAGCGGTCACCGAGCCGGATCGACACCGCATGATACAAAATGAACAGCGCCAGCGCCGCCAGCGCCACGATGGCGGATTGCAGCAGGTTGAAGCCGGCAAGCGCGTACACCACCGTGCCCAGCGACACGGAGATCAGCACCATGCAGATCGCGACGAAAAGGGTCGAAACTCGGATCATTCAGCGCCGGATTCCCTGCCGATCCCGCATCATTGGTGATTCGGCGGACGAGTCCACTGGATTCGTCCGCCGGATCCGGGATTGAGCAGGGCGCCCGGGTCCGGGCGCCGGGCCGTCGTCAGGCGACCGCGCGGATCACCTTGGCGACCTTGTCGACGATTTCGCCGATCTGGTCGTCGCTCATGATCAGCGGCGGGGTCAGCGCCAGCGTGTCGCCGGCGATGCGCAGCATCAGGTCGTGGTCGTGGAACGCCGAGTTCATCGACTCGAAGCCGCGCTTGCCGGGGCCGTCGGCCGTCGGCGCGAGGTCGATGCCGGCGGTGAGGCCGACGGTGCGGATGTCGAGCACGTTCGGCTCCGACTTCAGCGACAGCACCGCGTCGGCGAATTTCGGCTCCAGCGCCTTGGCGCGCTCGAACAGTTTCTCGTCGCGGTAGATGTCGAGCGTGGCGAGGCCGGCCGCGCAGGCCAAGGGATGCGCCGAGTAGGTGTAGCCGTGGAACAGCTCGACGGCGTAATCCGGGCCGGTCATGAACGCGTCGTGGATCTCGCTCGAGGCGATCACGCCGCCCATCGGCACCGCGCCGTTGGTGACACCCTTGGCGAAGGTGATCATGTCGGGCGTGACGCCGTAGCGCTCCGCCGCGAAGGCGAAGCCGAGGCGGCCATAGCCGGTGATCACTTCGTCGAAGATCAGCAGGATGCCGTGCTTCTTGGTGATCTCGCGCAGCCGCTTGAGATAGCCCTTCGGCGCCGGCAGCACGCCGGTGGAGCCGGCCATCGGCTCGACGATCACCGCCGCGATGGTGTTGGCGCCGTGCAGATTGACGAGGCCTTCGAGCGCGTCGGCGAAGTGCGCGCCGTAGTCCGGCTCGCCCTTGCTGAACGCCTGCTTGTCGCGATCATAGGTCGCAGGCAGATGGTCGACGCCGTTGAGCAGCGTGCCGAACATCTTGCGGTTGTTGCCGATGCCGCCGACCGCGGTGCCGCCGAAGCCGACGCCGTGATAGCCGCGCTCGCGGCCGATGAAGCGGGTGCGCGAACCCTGGCCGTGGATCTGCTGCCAGGCCATCGCGATCTTCAGCGCGGTGTCGGCGGCTTCCGAGCCGGAGTTGCAGAAGAACACGTGGTCGAGCCCGGCCGGCGCCAGGTCGGCGATCCGGCTGGCGAGTTCGAACGCCTTCGGCTGGCCGAACTGGAACGGCGGCGAGAAGTCGAGCTCCTCGGCCTGCGCGGCGATCGCCGCGGAAATCTGGTCGCGGCCGTGGCCGGCGTTGCTGCACCACATGCCCGAGGCGGCGTCGATGATCTTGCGGCCGTCCGTGGTGAAATAATGCATGTCCTTGGCGCCCGCGATCATCTTCGGCGCGCGCTTGAAGGCCCGGTTCGCAGTGAACGGCATCCAGAACGCCTCGAGGTCGTTCGGCACGTTGACGGCGGACGTGGGCTTGCTCTTGTCTAACATAGCGCTCCTCATATGCGCGGGGCTGGGTTGCGGACGGCGCGGCAGGCTAGCAGCTTCGGGGTGGCACGGAAATGCCGCGAGCCCGCACATTTGCGTGGGGCTTCCATCCGATAGGGGCTGCCGAAGCTCATAAACCACGCAGTTCGCCCGCGATTTGCGCTGGATCACACCTCCCAGCCTTGCTGCAGGGCAGAGCGGCTGGTACCAACCCGGCCCTGAGCGAAAAAGGCGACCATGGCTGACAAACCGAAGAAACCGCAGAAACTGCGCGCGCGGCTGCCGCGCGGCCTGGCCGATCGCGGCCCCGCCGAGATCGCGGCGACGCGCGCGATGGTGGAGAAGATCCGCGAGGTCTACGAGCGCTACGGCTTCGAGCCGGTCGAAACCCCGGCGTTCGAATACACCGACGCGCTCGGCAAATTCCTGCCCGATCAGGACCGCCCCAACGAGGGCGTGTTCTCGCTGCAGGACGACGACGAGCAGTGGATCAGCCTGCGCTACGACCTGACCGCGCCGCTCGCCCGCTACGTCGCCGAGAATTTTGATGCACTGCCGAAGCCGTATCGCAGCTACCGCTTCGGCTGGGTGTTCCGCAACGAGAAGCCGGGCCCGGGCCGCTTCCGCCAGTTCATGCAGTTCGACGCCGACACCGTCGGCGCCCCGACCGCCGCCGCCGACGCCGAAATGTGCATGATGGCCGCCGACACCATGGAAGCGCTCGGCATGCCCCGCGGCAGCTACGTGGTGAAGGTGAATAACCGGAAGGTGCTGGATGGGGTGCTGGAGGCCATTGGGCTTGGTGGTGACGAGAACGCTGGGCGTAGGCTCACGGTGCTACGTGCGATCGATAAGCTGGACAAGTTCTCTCACGAAGAGGTTGCGAAGCTCCTAGGGCACGGCCGCTGGGATGGAGGAGAAGAGGGCAAAGGCGACTTCACAAAAGGGGCGGAGCTTGAGCCCAAGGCCATACAAACTCTCCTGGACTACGTCAGTGCCCAGTTCAGTACTGGCAATGCTGAAGGTCTCTTGGCGGCTTGGTTTGCTCGCTTCGATCAATGGAAGAATATCGTCAGAGAATCTCAGATCGGCGTCGATGGTGTCGGCGAGCTGGGTAACATGGCAGAGATCGTAGTAGGCGCTGGCTACGGCGAAGACCGAATTCGCTTTGAATCCTCCGTCGTCCGCGGTCTCGAATACTACACCGGCCCGGTCTACGAGGTTGAACTGCTGCTCGATACCAAGGACGAGAAGGGCCGCCCGGTGCGGTTCGGCTCGGTCGGCGGCGGCGGGCGCTATGATGGTCTGGTGTCGCGCTTCCGCGGCGAGCCGGTGCCGGCGACCGGATTCTCGATCGGCGTGTCGCGGTTGCAGGCGGCGCTGACGCTGATCGGCCAGCAGGATAACAAGCCGCAGCCGGGTCCCGTGGTGGTCACCGTGTTCGGCGGCGACATCGCCGGTTATCAGAAGATGGTCGCAAGCCTCCGCCAGGCCGGCATCCGCGCCGAATTGTACTTGGGTAACCCCAAGCACTCGCTCGGCCAGCAGATGAAATACGCCGACAAGCGCAACTCGCCCTGCGCCATCATCCAGGGCTCGGACGAGAAGGCCCTGGGCATCGTCCAGATCAAGGACCTGGTCCTCGGCGCCGAACTCGCGTCGCTGGAAACGGACCGCGACGAATATCTGAAGAAGCAGGCCGAAGCGCAGTTCTCCTGCAAGGAAGATGAACTGGTCGCCAAGGTACAGGATCTGCTGCAGCGGCGCGGGGTGAATTGGAGTTAGGTCGACGCGCGAGTTGAACCCTCTCCCCTTGTGGGAGAGGGTCGCTTCGCGCAGCGAAGCGGGGTGAGGGGTCGAGGGCCTTCACCGAGCTTGCAGGTCCCCCTCATCCGTCGCGGACTGCGTCCGCGCCACCTTCTCCCACGAGGGGAGAAGGATCAAATAATTAGCGCCTCAGCGCGCGACATCAGGGAGAACCACCATGCCCGAGATCACCATCAACCTCGCCGTCGGCCGCACCGACGAGCAGAAGACCGCCGTGATGCGCGACATTTCCGACTCGATGGTCAAGCATCTCGGCGTCAAGGCTGAAGACGTCGTCATCCAGATCAACGAAGCCCCGCTCGCCAACAAGATGAAGGGCGGCAAGACCTTCGTCGAGCGCAAGGCCGAGCAGGCGAAGTAAGCCCATCCGTCATTGCGAGCCAATGGGTCGGCGCGCCGCGCCGCCCGACGACAGGCTCCGCGAAGCAATCCAGAGGTCTCGAGCACGAAGCTGGATTGCTTCGTCGGCTTCGCCTCCTCGCAATGACGGAGAGGCCTGCCCAATAAGCGTTAATACCCTCTCGTTCGTCATTCCGGGGCGCGCGAAGCGCGAGCCCGGAATCCATACCCCCCGTGCTGATTGTTTGGCCGTTGGCTTGCCGCGCCCGTCTTCATCGCTGACACTGGGGATATGGATTCCGGGTTCGCGAGCTGCGCTCGCGCCCCGGAATGACGAACGCTGAGACATTGCCAGGAAGCACACGAGGCCCTCATGGACGCGCGCGATATTATCACTGTCGGCATGAGCGCCGAGCGGCAGATCACGGTGGCGCTGGAGCAGACGGTGCAGCATTTCGTGCCGTATATGCCGCCGGTGTTCGCGACGCCGCTGATGATCCTGGAAATGGAGATGACCTCTGGCGAGGCGATCCATCCGGCTCTGCCACAGGGCTGGGTGACGGTCGGCACCGGCGTCGACATCCGGCATCTGACGCCGGCGCTGGTCGGGCAGGTGGTGCGAACGACGTCGAAGGTGATCTCGGTCGAGCAGCGCAGCATCGGCTTCGACGTCGCCTGCTGGGTCGGCACCCGCAAGATCGGCGACGGCAAACACCTGCGCGGTTTGATCGATGTCGAAGCGTTCACGGCGCGGTTCAAGGATTGGTAGCACCGCCCCTCCGCGACGCCGGCGCACCGCCTTTCCCCAAGTCATTCCGGGGCGCGCGGCGAAGCCGTGCGATCCCGGAATCTAACGCCGGCACTGTGCTCGCCGCTTCTTCGTCACAACATCGAGATTCCGGGTTCGCTCGCCGCGCGAGCGCCCCGGAATGACGGGGGGGCTAAAGGCGAAGAAGCGGGGCGCTATGCAGCCGTGCCGCTCAGCGCCCCTCTCTCAGCCACGCCGCCGCGAACGCGCCCAGCAGCAGTAACAGCCCGATCAACCCCGTGAACATCGGCAACACGCCGACGCCGCGGACGACGCTGGCGTCGCGGATGCGGATGCCTAGCCAGTTGTCGCCGCGGAACGACGTCGCCGAATGCACCGGGATGATGCGCGGCAGCTCGACGCTGCCGCTGTCGGCGATGCGGCGGGCGTCGCCGCCGGTCGTCTGCGCAAGAGGCTTCAGCGTATCCGGCGTCGAGGTGACCTCGGAGAATTCCTTCGGGTTGACCGGGCCGACATTGATCAGCGCCTTCAGCGTGCCGTCGGTCGCCTGCCACAGCCCGAGCTCGTCCGCCGGCAGCGTCGCGCGCCAGGTGCCGGGATCGTTCGAGGTCAGCGTCAGCTGCTTGGTCTGGCCGGACGGCGACGTCACCGTCACCGGCGGCACGTTGTCCGCCATGGTCTGCCGGATCACCTGCAGGTCCTTGCCTTCGACCTTGAGCCGCAGGGCTTCTTCGTCCAAATCAGGCTGCTTCATCAGCCAATGCGACATCCGCCGCAGCAGATCGAGATGCGGACCGCCGCCCTCATAGCCGCGCGCCCACAGCCAGATGTGGTCGCTCAGCAGCAGCGCAACGCGGCCTTCGCCGTAGTGCGACAGCAGCAGCAGCGGCGCGTTGTCGGCCGCCGTCATCAGCGGCGGCGTGGTGGCGTTGCGGGTGTCGACGGTGCGGAAGAAGCGGCTCCATTTCGGCGGCTCGGAATTCGAGCCCTCGAGCCCGCGCGTCACCGGGTGGCGCTTGCCGGCGTCGGACAGATGCGCGTGGAACGGCTTCTCGGTAACGCCGACCGGCTCGGCCGGCAGCAGCGAGTCGAGCGGTGTGCGCCAGATCGAGGTGGTCGAGGCGTAGTCCGGCCCGGCCGACACCAGCACCGCGCCGCCGTTGCGAACATAGCGGGCGATGTTGTCGAAATAGGCGATCGGCAGCACGCCCTGGCGGGCGTAGCGATCGAAGATGATCAGTTGAAACTCGTTGATCTTCTGCTGGAACAGCTCGCGGGTCGGAAACGCGATCAGCGATAGCTCGTTGATCGGCGTGCCGTCCTGCTTCTCCGGCGGCCGCAGGATGGTGAAGTGCACGAGGTCGACGCTGGCGTCGGACTTGAGGAGATTGCGCCAGGTGCGCTCGCCGGAATGCGGCTCGCCCGACACCAGCAAAACGCGCAGCTTGTCGCGCACGCCGTCGATCGACACCACGGCGCGGTTGTTGACGGTGGTGAGTTCGTTTTCCACCGGCGAGGCTTCGATCTCGACGATGTTGGGGCCGGCGTGCTTGATCTCGACGTCGATATTGACGGTCTGGCCGCTGGCGACGCTGCGCTCGTTCAGCGTCTCGCCGTCGCGGCGGACGACGACGCGTGCGCGCTCACCGCTGATGCCCTGGTCGTCGAGCCGGTAAGTAATCGTCTGGACCTGGCCGACGATGCCGAAGCGCGGCGCCGCCACGATGGCGATGCGGCGGTCGCGCTCGTTGCTGCGGCCGGTGATCAGCGCATGGACCGGCGCCTGGAAGCCGAGCGCGGCGGCGTTCGCCGGAATGTCGTGGACGCGGCCGTCGGTGATCAGGAACGCGCCGGCGACGCGGTCGGTCGGCACGTCGGACAGCGCCGAACTCAGCGCGCCGAACAGCTTGGTGCCGTCGGTCTCGCCATCGGCCTGGCCGGCCTCGACGACGCGGACCTCGACGCCCTTGAGCTGCTTCAGCCGTTCGACCAGCTGCTCCTTGGCCTGCTCGGCCTCGGCGGCGCGGGTGCCGAAATTCTGGCTCGGGCTCTTGTCGACCACCACCGCGGCGACGCTCGACAGCGGCTCGCGCTCCTCGCGCGTGAACGACGGATTCGACAGCGCCAGCAGGATCAGCGCCAGCGCCGCAATCCGCACCCACGCCCCGCGCGACCGCCCAAGCAGCAACACCAGCGCGATCACCGCAATGGCGGCAAGCGCCACCCACAGCACGGCGACAGGAACTAATGGCGCGAAGGCGATGCCGTATTGCATCAAGTACTCCCTATGCTTTCGTCATTCCGGGGCGCGCGAAGCGCGAGCCCGGAATCCATAACCACCGCCGGGAGTTTCCGGGCCTGCGCCGCTTGCGCGGCGCATCCCGGAATGACGACGCGAGTTCATTGCTCTCTCCGTCATTGCGAGGAGCGAAGCGACGAAGCAATCCAGCGCCGCAGGCGGGGCCTCTGGATTGCTTCGCTTCGCTCGCAATGACGGGGAGAGGTCATCCTACTGCCCCAGCCGCTCGATCAGCGCGGGCGCATGCACCTGGTCGGCTTTGTAGTTGCCGGTCAGGGTGTACATCACGATGTTGACGCCGGCGCGGAAGGCGAATTCGCGTTGGCGCGGTTCGCCCGGGGTCAGCGGCAGCATCGGCTGGCCGTCGGGGCGCATCGCCCAGGCGCCGGCGAAATCGTTGGACGTGATGATGATCGGCGACACACCGTCGCCGCCCCGCGCCGGGCGGGTGGTGTCCTCGTCGTCGTTCTCGCGCGGCAGCGCCTCGACCCAGGTCTCGCCGGCGGTGAAGCGGCCGGGGAAGTCGCGCAAGAGATAGAACGTCTTGGTCAGCACGTGCTCGCGCGGCACCGGTTCGAGCTCGGGCACGTCGAGCGACGATAGCAAATTGCGCAGCGTCTGCATGCCGGGCGTCTGCGAGCCGCCGTTCGGGCCGGCCGGCGCTTCGATCGCGTCGCGGGTGTCGAAGATCACCGTGCCGCCCTGCTTCATGTAGGCGTCGATCTTGTTGAGCGCCTCCTGCGACGGCTTCGGCGCGCCGGCGATGATCGGCCAGTAGATCAGCGGAAAGAACGACAGCTCGTCGCGCGCCGGGTCGATGCCCATCGGCTCGCCGGCCTCCAGCGCGGTGCGCTGCGCCAGGAACAGCGTCAGGCCGTTCATGCCGGCCTTGACGATGGAATCCACATCGGCATTGCCGGTGACGACATAAGCCAGATGCGTCTGCGACGTCGCCTTGATGGCGAATTCGTCCTGTGCGGCGTCGGCGAAGCTCGGCCGCGGCAGGCCGGCGAGCGGCAGCGTCAGCATCAGCGCCAGTGCCGTGGTTGCGGCCCGGCGGCGGCGCGACAGCAGCGCGGCGAGTCCGCCGCCGAGCAGCGCGACAATCAGCGCGTCGAGCGCGAACAGGCCGAGCGAAGAGGCGAGCAGCATGCCGCGCAGGTCGCGCGGCTCGGCGGTGGTGTAGGCGGCGCGGCGCGCCGCGATCGCCGAGGTGTCGAGCGGCGCCAGCCGGTCGGCGGCCGCCAGCGTGTTGACGGCGATCGGGCCGTCGGCGGGGCCGTAGAAGCCGGGCGGATGATCGGCGCTGCCGCGATCGCGCCAGTCGGTCGGGATCGGCTTGGCCGAGGCGGGCGGCGGGCCGAATGCGCCGAAGCCGTCGAGCGTACGCAGCGGCGCGACCGTTTCGGCCGCGTTCGTATCGGCAGCGACGCCGGCGCCCGGCGCCGAGGTGTAGCCCGACATGTCGACCAGCCGGCGCAGCATCTCGACGAAGGTGCCGGACATCGGCAGATCCGACCAGCGCATATCGGCGCTGACGTGGAACAGCGTCACCACGCCCTTGCCGCGATGCTCGCCGGTGACCAGCGGCGTGCCGTCGGCGAGCGAGGCCCAGCTCTTGGTCGCCAGTACCGCGTCGGGCTCGGCCAGCACCTGGCGATTGACGGTTACGTCGGCCGGCACGGCGATCCCGGCAAACGGGCCGTCGGCCGCAAACGCGGCGAGCTTCTGCGGCTTCTCCCAGGTCAGGCTGCCGCCGAGGCTGCGGTTGCCCTGGCGCAGCTTCACCGGCACCAGATCGTCGTCGTCCTGCCGTGCCAGCCGCGGGCCGGCGAACCGAACCAGCACGCCGCCTTGCGCGATCCAGGCGTCTAGCCGCTGCCGGATTTCCGGCGACAGCGCGCCGACATCGGCCATCACGATCATCGGCAGCTTCTGGTCGAGGAATTGCGTGATCACCTGCTGCGGCGCGCCGCGGTCGCCGAGCCGGACGTCGGCGAACGGCGCCAGCGCGCGGGTCAGATAGAACGTCGGCGCCAGCAGCGGCTGCGCGGTGTCGGTGCTCGCGCCGGAGACGATGCCGATGGCGCGGCGGCGCCAGCGCTTGTCGAGCAGTTGCACGGCACCGGCCGAGCGCTCGCCGGCGATCTCCAGCCGCGAGATGTCGTTGCGCAGTTCGACCGGCAGTTCGAACGAAGCGTCGGTCTCGCGATCCAGCGGCGGGAAGTTGAACGCAGCTTCGCCGATCGGCGCGCCCTTGGCGTCGAGCGCCCGCACCGTGCCGGTGTCGATGCCGCCGGCCTGCGCGCGCAGCACCTTCACGGTCATCTTGGCGGCAGCGTTCTCGGCCGCGGCGAGCGCGTGCGGCGGCGCTGCGCCGCCTTCGACGATAGTGACGTTGCGGCCCTGCAGCAGCTTCGCCAGTGCGCCGACAAACTCGCCGCCACGTCCGGTATCAACGCCGTCGGTCAGCCAGACGATCTCGGCATCGCCGCTCGTCTTGAGGAAGCGCTCGACCGGCGCCAGCGCTTCGACGCGCTCGACCGCATAAGGCTTCGGCGACAACTGGCGTAGCGACACCCGCGCGGTACCGGCCGGCATCAGCACCGGATCGCGGGTCGCTTCGGATAACGGTGCCAGCGCCACCGCACGCCGTGAACTATCCGCCTCGGCGATCAGCTCGTCGGCCGCCTTGATGCGCAGTTCCCAGTTCGACGCCGAGCTCCAGCCGTCGTCCAGCATAATTAGCAAGGGGCCGCCACTGCCGCCGGCGGCGGTCTGCGGATTCCAGATCGGGCCGGCGAGGGCGAAGATCACCAGCGCGGCGGCGAGCATGCGCAGCGCCGTCAGCCACCACGGCGTGCGCGATGGCGTCTCTTCCTTCGGGGCGATGTTGAACAGCAGCCTCGTCGGCGGAAAGTCGATGCGGCGCGGCTTCGGCGGCGTGACGCGCAGCAGCCACCACAGCGCCGGCAGCGCCAGCAGGCCGAACAGCAACAGAGGTTGGGCGAAGGAGAGGGGCAAGCCGCCGATCATGCGCCGAGCCCCGCTTTGCTGCCGGGCGCACCTTTGGCCGTGGTCATGCCGGCGTGCAGGAACAGCAGCAGCTCGGCGGCCGAGCGGCTGGTGGTGTGAGTCGAGAACAGCCAGTCGAGCTTGCCGGTCTCGGTCCGGATGGCGTCACGATGCGCGGCGACCAGCGCCACGTAGTCGGTCGCCCAGGTTTCGGCGCGGCCGGCAGTGATCGCGCCGCCGCCTTCGGGCTCGACGAATTCGACGCGGCCGGCGAACGGAAAGCTCTCTTCGGACGGATCGACCACCTGCACCAGCGAGCCGTGCGCGCCGGAGGCGGACAGGCCAGCCAGCATCTTCTGTATGTCGCCGACCGGCGCCCAGAAATCCGACAGCACCACGATCTCGGCCAGCGACGACGGCACGAAGGACGGCGGCAGGCTGTCGCGCGCGGTGGTGTCGTGCAGGATCGCCTGCGCCATCTTGTCGATCACGTTGCTACTCGAGGTCGGGTTCATCAGGCCCGGCACGCCGACGCGTTCGCCGCCGGCGACCAGCAGCTCGGCCAGCGCGAAAGTGACGATCAGCGCGCGTTCGAGCTTGCTGTCGCGCACGCCCTTCGACGCATAGGCCATCGAGGCGGAGCGGTCGGGCCACAGCCAGACGGTGTGCGCGGCTTCCCACTCCAGTTCGCGGACGTAGAGATGATCGTCGCGCGCCGAGCGGCGCCAATCGACGCGCGTAGCCGGCTCGCCGGAGACGAAGCGGCGATACTGCCAGAAGTTCTCGCCGGCGCCGGCGCGGCGACGGCCGTGCAGGCCGTGGGTGACGTTGTTGGCGATGCGGCGGGCTTCGAGCATCAGGCGCGGCAGCGACGCCGCGAGCGAACGGCTTTCGCCATCTGCGCGCCTGACTGCCAGCGTCTCCTTGTTCGGCTGCTCGGTCGCCTGCGCCATCAACCGATCCGGCTCTTGAGCTGGCGGATCACGTCCGGAATGGTGCGGCCTTCGGCGCGCGCCGAGAAGGTCAGCGCCATGCGGTGCTTCAGCACGGGCTCGGCGAGATCGAGCACGTCGTCGATCGACGGCGCAAGCCGCCCGTCGAGCAGCGCGCGGGCGCGCACCGCCAGCATCAGCGACTGGCTGGCGCGCGGGCCGGGGCCCCAGGCGATCAGCTTGCCGAGATCGCCGGCTTCGGGACCGGGACGCGCCGAGCGCACCAGTGACAGGATCGCTTCGACCACGGAATCACCGACCGGCAGCCGGCGCACCAGCCGCTGCGCCGACACCAGCAGCTCGGCATTCATCGACACCTTTGGCGCGCTCTGCTCGGCGCCGGTGGTGTCGAACAGAATGCGGCGCTCGGCGTCGCGGTCCGGATAGTCGACGTCGATTTCCATCAGGAAGCGGTCGAGCTGCGCTTCGGGCAGCGGGTAGGTGCCTTCCTGCTCTAGAGGGTTCTGGGTCGCGAGCACGTGGAACGGCTTCGGCAGATCGTGCCGCGCGCCGGCCACGGTGATGTGCTGCTCCTGCATCGCCTGCAGCAGCGCCGATTGGGTGCGCGGGCTGGCGCGGTTGATCTCGTCGGCCATCAACAGCTGCGCGAACACCGGACCGGCGATGAAGCGGAACGAGCGCTTGCCGGCGGTGGTCTCGTCGAGCACTTCGGCGCCGAGGATGTCGGATGGCATCAGGTCGGGCGTGAACTGGATGCGCTTGGCATCGAGGCCGAGTACCACACCCAGCGTTTCCACCAGCTTGGTCTTGGCGAGGCCGGGCACGCCGATCAGCAGCGCATGGCCGCCGGCGAGAATCGTGACGAGCGTGTTGTCGACGACGCGCTCCTGGCCGAAGATGACGGTGGCGATCGCCTCCTTGGCGGCGCGCACGTCGCTGGCGATCTGCTCGGCCGAGCGGATGATGACGTCTTCAAGCTTCTCGACACTGTCCGCTGCCATCCGGCTCTCCTGTTACGCTCGTCCCTGCCGCGTCGCCGGCCGTCCAGCCCGATCCGGCACGGCGGCATCGTACCGCTTTCGCCCGCATGCTAGGCTGCCCGCTGCTTTGAAGCGAAGGCTATGGTTTTATTGGCCAAATCTATCCCCACATTATGAGCAACACGGAGTTGCGCCCATCACGATGTGGAGAGTTAACCCATGTTGCACGTTGTCGAAGATGTGCAGCTATCGTGCCAAATCAGAAAGTTCAGGGTCAGGGTAAACCATGGCGAAGCAAGGGCAGACCGCGAACCGCAATCTCGACGGATTGACCACCGCCGCGCGTGACGCGGCCGGGCAGGCCGCCGCGGGAAAAGGCCTGCCGCCGGTGCATCTGTGGAATCCGCCGTTCTGTGGTGACCTCGACATGCGCATTGCCGGCGACGGAACCTGGTTCTATCTCGGCACGCCGATCGGCCGTCCCGCTCTGGTCCGGCTGTTCTCCACCATCCTGAAGCGCGAAGACGGCAAGCACTTCCTGGTGACGCCGGTCGAGAAGGTCGGGATCACGGTCGACGATGCGCCGTTTCTTGCCGTCGAAATGGCCAAGGACAGCGACGCGCGCGGACCGTTGCTGCGCTTCCGGACCAATGTCGATGATTGGGTGACGTGCGACGCCGACCATGGCCTGCGCTTCGAGGTCGCGGAGGACGGCGGTTTGATGCCGTATCTGCACGTCCGCGCCGATCTGTGGGCGAAGGTGACGCGGGCGTTGTATTACGATCTGGTTGACATCGGCGAGGAGCGGATGGTCGATGGGGTGCCGAAATTCGGCATTGCTTCCGGCGGCGCATTCTTTGCAATGGCCGACGCGGAGCAGATGAGGGAAGCGCTTTGAACTGGGACGCACTTTGAACGAGCCGACGATGACGATCGAATCTGCCCCGGGCAGCATCAGTTCGGCCGACTTCTTTGATCGCGCCCAGCGGCGTTTGCGGTTCGATGTGCCGCCGGCGCTGACCGACGCCAGCATCATTCCCGCGACCGGCGATGCCGGCACCGACCGGATGCTGCGGCTGATCGCCGACGAGCGGCCGATCCGCCCGGCCGCGGTGCTGATTCCGGTGATCGAGCACGCCGAGCCGACCGTGCTGCTGACGATGCGCGCCGCGCATCTCAACGATCATGCCGGCCAGATCTCGTTTCCCGGCGGCAAGATCGACGCCACCGACAATTCGCCGCTCGACGCCGCGCTGCGCGAGGCTGAGGAGGAAATCGGGCTCGATCGCTCCTACGTGGAGCCGATCGGCTATCTCGACGTCTACGGCACCGGCTTCGGCTTCCGCATCCTGCCGACCGTGGCGCGGGTGCGGCCCGGCTTCGAGCTGACGATCAACAAGGGCGAAGTCGACGACGCGTTCGAGGTGCCGCTGTCGTTCCTGATGAATCCCGGCAATCACCAGCTGCACAGCAAGGAGTTTCGCGGCGCGCAGCGCTCCTACTACGCGATGCCGTTCGCCGAACGCTACATCTGGGGCGCGACCGCGGGCATCCTGCGGGTGCTGTACGAACGGATCTGCCTGCCATGATCCGTGCGATCCTGACGGAAGTCGCGATCTTCCTGATCCCCTTCATCCTCTACGCGGTCTATCTGGTGATCACGCGGGCGGCGCTGACGCATCGCTCGTCCTGGCCGTTCCGGATCGTCGCCTGGCTGCTGATTGCGGCGCTGGCGCTGGTGATCATCAGCCTGCTGCTGCTGGTGCACTATTCGGGCGCGCCGCCGGGCGCCACCTATGTGCCGGCGCACGTCGAGGACGGCCGGCTCGTCCCTGGAACTGAAAAATCCGGAGCCGAAAAATGACCGGCGCGGTGGTGCGTGCCGATGCGCCCTGGCTGCATGACGGCCCGGCCGCCAAGGTGCTCGCACTGCTGAACGGCGGCGGCGAGGAGGCGCGCGTGGTCGGCGGCGCGGTGCGCAACGCACTGCTGCAGCTGCCGATCGGTGACGTCGACATTGCCACCACGGCGCTGCCCGACGAGGTGGTCCGCCGCGCCAAGGCGGCCGGCATCAAGGCGGTGCCGACCGGCATCGAGCACGGCACCGTGACGCTGGTGCTGGAGGGGCACGGCTTCGAGGTCACCACGCTTCGCGAGGACGTCGAGACCTTCGGCCGCAAGGCCAAGGTCGCATTCGGCCGCGACTGGGTCCGCGACGCGCAGCGCCGCGACTTCACCGTCAACGGTCTGTCGCTCTCGCCCGACGGCGTGGTGCACGATTATGTCGATGGCCTCGCCGACATCGCGACGCGGCGGGTGCGGTTCATCGGCGATCCGGATCAGCGCATCGCCGAGGACTATCTGCGCATCCTGCGGTTCTTCCGCATCCACGCCGCCTACGGCGCCGGCGCGCCGGAGCGCGACGGGCTGCTCGCCTGCATCCGCGGCAGCGGCGGCCTCGCCACGCTGTCGGCCGAGCGGATGCGGATGGAGATCCTCAAGCTGATGGTGGCGGACGGCGCGCTGGCGTCGGTGGTGGCGATGGCCGATGGCGGCCTGCTGCTCAAGGTGCTGGGCGGCGTCAGCTATCCGGGTACGTTCGCCGCGATGATCGCCGCCGAGGCGGCGCTCGGGCTCGATCCCGATCCGGTGCGGCGGCTGGCGGCGTTGGCGGTCGCGGTCACCGAGGACGCCAAGCGGCTGACGCAGCGGCTGCGGCTGTCGAATGCGGAGAACAAGCGGCTGGATTCGATGGGGCACCGCTGGTGGCGGCTCGCCGGCATGGACGAGGCGACCGCGCGGCGGCGGCTGTATCGGCTCGGCGAGGCCCGCTTCCACGATCGCATGATGCTGGCCTGGGCGCGGGCCGGCAGCCGGGCCGATCCGGCGTATTGGCGCGAGCGGATCGCGCTGCCGCAACGCTGGCGTGCGCCGGCGTTCCCGCTCAAGGCCGCCGACTTCATCGCCCGCGGCTTCGCGGCCGGGCCGGCGCTCGGGCATGTGCTGACGCTGGCGGAGGATGCCTGGCTGGCGGCGGATTTTCCGGTCGATGCCGCGAGGCTGCAGGCGATCGCCGACCAGACGGCGGCGCGGTTCGCCCGCGATCATCTGCTGTAGCTGATATGTCCGTTGCGGCCCCGGACCAGGTCCAGGGCCGCATGGTCGTCAGATCGGGCGGCGCGACGCGCGCAAGTCGCGCTCAGGCGACCTTGCTGGACTCCGCATCCTCGTCTTCGTCTTCGTCCTCATCTTCGTCGTCGTCTTCATCCTCGACTTCGATGGCTTCGAGCACGGCGAGCGGCAGGGTCTCGCGGAACAGGTCGCCTTCTTCGCCCATCCACACGCACACCGCGTCATCGGCGCGGGCTTCCGCCACCGTCATCGCCTGGCCGCCGGATTTCAGAATCACGACGTCGCCCGGTTTCAAGTTCATGTTTGGCTCCGCTGGAAAGAATGATCACGCGACCAGCCTAGCGAGCCCCCATGACAGGCCGATCACGGCGCGCGCGCGTCCCTAACGGATTCCGATCACCTTGTGGGTCTGGACGCTGAGCCGCCATTGCGGGTGGCGCAGGCAATAGTCGATCGCCTCGCGGGTGTTGTCGAGCTGCCGCGGGCCGTCCATCGGTTGCAGTGCAAACCGCTCGAAGGCCAGGTGATGGAACTGGTCAGGCATCGCCCCGGCCTGCGGGTACACCAGCTTGAGTTCGTTGCCGCGCTGCACGCGGAGCGGCGCGCCGGCTTTCGGGCTGACACAAACCCAATCAATTCCGTGGGGTGGCTCGATCGTGCCGTTAGTTTCCACGCCGATCGCGAAGCCTTGCTTGTGCAGCGCATCAATTAGTTCCGCGTCGAGCTGAAGGAGCGGCTCGCCGCCAGTGATCACTACGTAGCGATCGTGATCGTCGCCGATCCATTGCGCTGCAATAACAGCCGCGAGCTGATCAGCATCCGCATAGCGACCGCCGAGCGTGCCGTCGGTGCCGACGAAGTCGGTGTCGCAGAATTTGCACACTGCCTGATCACGATCCTGCTCGCGCCCGGTCCACAGATTGCATCCGGCAAATCTGCAGAACACCGACGCGCGTCCGGCATGCGCTCCTTCGCCCTGCAGGGTCAGGAAGATTTCTTTCACCGCGTAGCTCAACTCGTGTCCTTTACTCGTCTCGGGTCTGTCGCAGCGCCTCGCCGACCACCAGCGCGGCGGCCATCGCGACGTTGAGCGAGCGCATCGCCGGCTGCATCGGGATCACCACCTGCGCATCCGCCGTATCGGCGACTTGTTGCGGTACGCCAGCGCTTTCTCGGCCCAGTAGCAGCACGTCAGTGGATCGGTAACGCTGTTCGAGATAGGGCGTTACGCCTTTCGTCGTAAGTAAAATCACGCGGCAGTCGGCGCTATCCCGCCATTGCATGAATTTTGACCAGGAATCGTGCCGGACGATCGTTACCTGGTCCAGATAGTCCATTCCCGCGCGACGGAAATGCCGATCGGATATCGGAAAACCAGCCGGCTCGACGATGTGAGCCTCGACGTTCAAACACGCGCAAAACCGAAGAATAGTGCCGGTGTTTTGAGGAATGTCGGGCTGGTACAGGGCGATCCGCATTCCGTAATGCTCCGTAGCAACTGAATCATAACTCGCGAGGTGACAAGACGGCTCGGTCGAATTGTCCGAGCCGCGGCGATTAGCCCTTCGCGGGCTTGCGCTCTACCGGCAAGGGTGCCAATAGATCGATTCTGAACTGTCTGTTTCTAGCTGAACGGCTGACGACAAGCAGCTGTTGGATGCGTGGGCTGCGGAGTTCGGCGACCCTGCCTCGGGCGATTATTCGCACCTGCCAGACCCGCTTCGCCGGCCGCAGAGATGAAAGGGCTTTGGATCGTGACGACAGAGACTTCGGCGGAACCGACACGCCGTGATTTTCTCTACATCGCAACCGGCGCCGTGGCTGCTGTCGGAGCAGCGGCGGCCGTGTGGCCGTTCGTCGCCCAGATGAACCCCGACGCCTCGACCATCGCCGCCGGCGCGCCGATCGAAGTCGATCTCACTCCGATTGCCGAAGGGCAGGACATCAAGGTGTTCTGGCGTGGCAAGCCGATCTACATCATGAACCGCACCAAGAAGCAGGTCGAGGAAGCCCGCAACGTCGCGCTGTCGGCGTTGCCCGATCCGCAGACCGACCAGGAGCGCACCAAGGAAGGCCACGAGCAGTGGCTGGTGGTGATCGGCATCTGCACGCATCTCGGCTGCATCCCGATCGCCCACGAGGGCAATTACGACGGCTTCTTCTGCCCGTGCCACGGTTCGCAATACGATTCGTCCGGCCGCATCCGCCAGGGGCCGGCGCCGCTGAACCTTCCGGTCCCGCCCTACCAATTCGTCTCCGACTCCAAAATCCAGATCGGCTGACGCTCCCGCGTCCAGCGTCGTCGCTATATCCCTTGCTTAGGATCGCATCATGAGCGGACCATCGACCTATCAGCCACAGAACCCTTTCATGAAGTGGCTCGAGCAGCGCCTGCCGATCGCCGGCCTGGTTCATTCTTCCTTCATCGCCTATCCGACCCCGCGTAACCTGAACTACTGGTGGACGTTCGGCGCCATCCTGTCGATGATGCTGGCGGTGCAGATCGTCACCGGCATCGTCCTGGCGATGCACTACACCCCGCATGTCGATCTCGCCTTCGACTCGGTCGAGCGCATCGTGCGCGACGTCAATTACGGCTGGCTGCTGCGCAACATGCACGCCGCGGGCGCGTCGATGTTCTTCATCGCGGTTTACGTGCACATGCTGCGCGGCCTGTATTACGGCTCGTACAAGGCGCCGCGCGAGGTGCTGTGGATCCTCGGCGTCATCATCTATCTGCTGATGATGGCGACCGGCTTCATGGGCTATGTGCTGCCGTGGGGCCAGATGAGCTTCTGGGGCGCCACCGTCATCATCAACCTGTTCTCGGCGGTTCCGTTCGTCGGCGACAGCATCGTGACGCT
The DNA here is from genome assembly GCF_001295845.1 of Rhodopseudomonas sp. AAP120. GTDB lineage: Bacteria > Pseudomonadota > Alphaproteobacteria > Rhizobiales > Xanthobacteraceae > Rhodopseudomonas. The sequence goes on from NZ_LJIC01000225.1 coordinate 18,146, forward strand.
GCTGTGGGGCGGCTACTCGGTCGGCAACCCGACGCTGAACCGGTTCTTCTCGCTGCACTACCTGCTGCCCTTCGTGATCGCCGGCGTCGTCGTGCTGCACGTCTGGGCGCTGCACGTCACCGGCCAGAACAACCCGGCCGGCGTCGAGCCGAAGACCGAGAAGGACACCGTCCCCTTCACGCCGTACGCGACGATGAAGGACGTGTTCGGCATGTCCTGCTTCCTGATCTTCTACGCCTGGTTCATCTTCTACATGCCGAACTATCTGGGCGACCCGGAGAACTACGTTCCGGCCAACCCGGGCGTGACCCCGGCGCACATCGTGCCCGAATGGTACTACCTGCCGTTCTACGCCATCCTGCGCTCGATCCCGAACAAGCTGCTCGGCGTCGTGGCGATGTTCGGCGCGATCCTGGTGCTGCTGTTCCTGCCCTGGCTGGACAGCGCCAAGGTCCGCTCGTCGCGCTACCGGCCGCTCGCCAAGCGCTTCTTCTGGGGATTCGTCGCCACCTGCCTGATGCTCGGCTGGCTCGGCGGCAAGCCGGCGGAAGGCATCTATGTGGTGCTGGGACGCGTCTTCACGTTCTTCTACTTCGCCTACTTCCTGATCGTGCTGCCGCTGCTGTCGCGGGTCGAGAAGACCCTGCCGGTGCCGAACTCGATCGCCGAAGACGTGCTGAACAAGGGCAAGATCATGAAGGCGACGGCCGCGAGCCTGTTCGCGGTGCTGCTCGGCGGTTCGCTGCTGGTCGGCGGCGTGCAGACCGCCAAGGCCTCGGAAGGCGGCGAGACGCCGCCGTCGCTGAGCTGGAGCTTCTCGGGGCCGTTCGGCACCTATGATCGCGCCCAGCTGCAGCGTGGCTTCAAGGTCTACAAGGAAGTCTGCTCCGCCTGTCACTCGCTGAAGCTGCTGCAGTATCGCAACCTCGCCGAGCCGGGCGGCCCGGGCTTCACCCTCGATCAGGCCAAGGCGATCGCCGCCGAGGCGTCGATCAAGGACGGCCCGAACGACGCCGGCGAAATGTTCGAACGCCCCGGCCGTCTCGCCGACACGTTCCACTCGCCGTTCCCGAACGAGCAGGCGGCCCGTGCGGCCAATGGCGGCGCCGCTCCGCCGGACATGTCGCTGCTCGCCAAGGCGCGGTCCTATCCGCGCGGCTTCCCGCAGTTCGTGTTCGACCTGTTCACCCAGTTCCAGGAGCAGGGCCCGAACTACATCGACGCGCTGCTGCAGGGCTATCAGGACCCGCCCCCGGAAGGCTTCGCGCTGCCGGACGGCTCGTACTACAACAAGTGGTACCCGGGCCATTCGATCAAGATGCCGCCGCCGATCTCCGACGGTCAGGTGACCTATGACGACGGCTCGCCGCAGACCGTGCAGCAATACGCCAAGGACATCTCCACCTTCCTGATGTGGGCCGCGGAGCCGCACATGGAAGCCCGCAAGCGCCTCGGCCTGCAGGTCATGATCTTCCTGATCATCCTCAGCGGCCTGCTGTACTTCACCAAGCGCAAGGTGTGGTCGAACGTGCACTGAGCACGGCGCACCTCACCACCCGCGCGCAAGACGATCGCGTGACAGAAAGCCCCCCTCGCGGGGGCTTTTTTGTTGTGCGTTTGCGCGCGGACCGGTCGCGGTGAGGGCGATTGCATCCGCCCGGGACTGCGGACAATATGCGGCGCAATGCAGTGCAACCCACGGAGGAAACATGGGCACGATCATCACCTTCAAGCGTCCCGATGGCAAAGAGGCGAGCGGCTATCTGGCCAATGCGGCCCGCGGCAACGCGCCGGGCGTCGTCGTGATTCAGGAATGGTGGGGCCTGTCCGAGCAGATCAAGGGACTGACCGATCGCTTCGCGCTGGCTGGTTTCGATGCGCTGGCGCCGGATCTCTACAACGGCAAGGTCGTGCCCTATCACGACACGGACGCCGCCAACGCAGAGATGAGCTCGCTCGACTTCATGGATGCGACGACCCAGACGGTGCGCGGCGCGGCGGCCTATCTGTCGCGCAACGGCGCCAAGGTCGGCCTCACCGGCTTCTGCCTCGGCGGCGCCGTGACGGTGATCGGCGCGTGCAAAATCCCCGAACTCAGCGCTGCGGTTGTGTTCTACGGCATTCCGCCCGAGCAGGCCGCCAAGCCGTCGGACGTGCGCGTGCCGATGCAGGGCCACTTCGCCAATCGCGACGACTGGTGCACGCCGCAGGTGGTGGATGCGTTCGAGAAGGGGCTGAAGGAAGCCGGCAAGGACGCGGAGTTCTTCCGCTACGAGGCCGACCACGCCTTCGTCAACGAGCAGCGCGCCGCGGTGCATGATCGCGAAGCTGCGGAACTCGCGTGGTCGCGAGCGACGCAGTTCTTTGGAAAGCATCTCGGCTGATCGTGAGCCGCCGGCGGATTGCCTCTAAAATTTGAGCTTTCGCCTGAACATTTGGAAGAAGGCTTGCTGCGATAACGCTGTCAGATCTACGAGGACAGCAATGGTTGACAAAGTTGTAAAGCCGGGCCGCATCATCGATTTCGCGAACTATCAGCGAGCGCAGCGGCCGAGTCGGGCAACAGCGATGAGCGGCCGGTTCTGCCGATATTGCGGAGCGGCGTTGCTCGACGACGACCGCGAGGAGGATTGCTCGAGCGCGGGCATCCTGCAGCAAGCCCCGACGCGAACCCGGCCCCCGCGCCGGTTCCGCGCGGACTAAGCATCGTCCCGATCGAAACCAAAGCGCCGGTTCTGAGCAATCAGAACCGGCGCTTTCGTTTCGTTGAGGGGCACGAACCGGGCCCGCGTCCTGCCAGCCTTGTGCGGTGCCTCTTCCGTGTTGCCGAGGACATGCGGAAGCGCGCGGACCGCCGGGGCAGCCCAGCCATCACGCAATTAGCCAGCAACTAAGTAACTAGAGGTGGCTGAGAATTCGTCTTGAGTTCTGGGGCAGTCGCTCAGGCCAACGGTCGATGGTTGGAAATCTGCAATCGCTTTCCATCGACGGCGGCGCGGCCAAAGCCATCAGGTCGTTGCGAGGCGCGGGCATCGAAGTCCTACCTCGTTCCATGGGCGGCAATGGAGACATCTTCCCACTGTTCCCAAGTCTTGATGCGCTGTTCATACGCATCCCTGAATCGCGGGATCGTTGTGGCTCCGAGAACCAGACGTAACGGTGGCTCTTCGGCGTCGACGACATTGAGAATGGCAGCAGCGGTTGCGGACGGATCGCCTTGGTCCGCGGGCTTGAACCCGGCGCGGACGGCTTGCCGGACCACATCATATGCATCGATGCTGGGCCCGGTTATCGCCGAGGCTCCAAATCCTGTCGCAAAACTTCCCGGTTCGATGATCGTCACTTTGATCCCGAAACCTGCGACTTCGCCCGCCAATGCTTCGGAAAAAGCTTCCACGGCAAATTTCGTGGCCGTGTAGGCGCCTCCTGTCGGAAAACTTAGGATGCCGCCAATGCTCGAGACCGTCAGGATATGCCCGGAGCCTTGTTGCCGAAGAACCGGCAGAACGGCTTGAATGACGGACAGCGATCCGAAAACGTTGGTCTCGAAGTTGGCCCTGACGGCGTCGATGTCGAGTTCTTCGACGGCGCCCATGTATCCGTAGCCGGCCCCGCTGACGACGACGTCGATCCGACCGAAATGTCGGTGAGCCACGGCAACGGCGTTGAACACCGCAGAGCGGTCGGTGACGTCGACCGTCTGCGCCAAGACATTGTCGCCATAAGTTGCGAGGACATCCGCAAGATCATCGATGTTACGGGCTGTGGCCGCCACCTTGTCGCCGCGTGCAAGCGCCGCCTCGGACCAGAGGCGGCCAAAGCCCCGCGATGCACCCGTTACGAACCAGATCCTTTTCTGCGGCATTCCCGCTCCTTCGGCCGTCATTACACTCAGTGCGATATTATTTTACACTCAGTGCAAAAATGTCAAGCCTTAGTCGGTTTTGCATGGATGCAGGGGTTTCTGTGGCCTTCGCTCGGACCCGAGGCGAGGCGCTGCAGCCTTCCGGACTTAAGGTGATTGAGCGCTCCAGCGGCGTCATTGCGAGGAGCACTTGGATCGGCGCTTCGCGCCGTCCGAGTACAGGCTCCGCGACGAAGCGATCCAGATCAGCGCACTGCGCTGGATTGCTTCGCGGAGCCTGTCATCGGGCGGCGCTTCGCGCCGACCCGTTGGCT
>NZ_LJIC01000226.1 GCF_001295845.1 Rhodopseudomonas sp. AAP120
CAAGGACTCCGCCGTCCACGTTTCTCTTTCTTCTTCTCAACTTGTCAAACAGCCCGGAGCCCGAAGACTCCACGAAACCCGAGATCCGGAAGACCTCAAGACTTCAACTCCTACACTTAATAGGAGTTCTGAAACCCGATCCGACGGCAATTGGCAACCGACAACGATCGGCTGCTCAAGCACTCATCGAATGCAAGGGATCACTGAGACACAGAAGCGCGCCAGGGCCCGTGGGGCTCAGCGGCGCCGCGCTCAGTGGCCGCCTTATAGGCCAGCCTCCTCGGAGCTGTCAACGGCCTCGTCAGAAAAATGTCGTCTGCCCGGGAAAAATCATTTTCCATCGGAGATACAAAGCCTTCGCGACATTGCGCCGTACTGAAGCCACATTCCTCCGACGTTCTCCCCAGGCTAGATAGGTCAAAATTGCCGCGTTGCCGGTCAGGCCGACGGGCAATCGCCATAGCAAGGATCGCGATCGTGACGCTTTCATCGCAAATTCCTTTCGGGCGTGCGGCCTCGAACCTTTCCCGCCATTGACGTTCGCGGCGGCTGCCAGCAATTTGGCGCCCTCTTGTCGAACGTCCGCGGCGCAGGCCCGGCTCGGTGATACGCACGCGTGGCGCATCAGCGAGACCCGGCCAGCCGGAGGCTCCGAAGGTCGCTCCGATCTTCGCAGAACCTCCGCCAAGTCAGGGACACTTGCCGATGGCGACGCCGCCGGCGAGGATATTTGGGGGACGGCGGATTGAGCCAGAGATTGTCACGCGGACGCAGCGGGCACGAGGTCGGCTTCATCGACCTCGGGCACGAGCCCCCGCTTTCCGTCGATGGCTCCGAAGCCGCGGTGATCGATCGCCGCCGCGTCTCCGTGCAATGGTTCAGCGGTACGATTCTCACCGGACTGTGCGGCGCAGCCTTGATCGGCGGCGCCGTTTTCGCATCGCTCGATGGCGAGACGACCTTCGCCAAAGCGCCGGAGCGCGTCGAAGCGGCGCTGCGCGGCGCCTTCGGCGCCGACAAGACGGCGGCGCTGCACAAGAGCGACCGGCTGCCGCCGCCAAGCGAATCACAGGCGGCGCGCAGCGTCATCCGCGTTTCCACCGTGACGCGCGTCGGTAATCGCGACGTCGTCCGCGTCCGCCCCTTCGTCAAGATCGCCGGCAATCTGTCGCTGAGCACCAGCGATCTCAGCTCCAAGATCCCGCCCTTCAATGCGCAGCGGATGCTGACCGATGTCGGCTCCTCGGCGCCGTCCGAGGACGCGCAGAACCCCGAGGCGGTCGAGCCCGACGCCGAAGTGTCCTTCGTGACCCGCGATCTCGGCCAGGTGCTGCCGCGGGCCAAGATCGCCGGCCAGATCCCGCCCGACGAGATCCTGATGCGGGTGCGCGATGCCGCGAACTGGAAGGGCAACAGCGGCGTTCGCTACGCCAGCGCCGCGGCCGGCGACATCGGCAGCGACATGAAGCTGGGCTACGCGCCGGAAGGCCCCTCCGCCGATCCTTATGCGGGCTTCGAGACCCGAATCGTCCCCGAGAACGTCACGCTGCTGCCGAAGACCAAGGAGCAGGTCACCGGCGGCAACCCGACCGGCGAACGCGTGCACGTCGTCAAGAAGGGCGACACCGTGGTGTCGGTGCTGCGCGACCAGGGCGCCAGCGAAGAGGACGCCAATGCGGTCGCCGCCGCGCTCGGCGCGCGCGGCCGCAGCGGCGGGCTGAAGGAAGGCCAGAAGCTGCGCATCCTGATGGAGCCCTCCGGCGCCGGCAAAGCCCCGCAGCCGTTCCGGGTGATCATCGCGGGCGATTCGGCGGTCGAGGCCGTGGCGGCGCTGTCCGATCTCGGCCGCTACGTCGCAGTCGACGTCCAGGCGCTCAACACCGTCAGCGACACCGCCGACAACAGCGACGAAGACGAGGACGACGGCACCGGCGTTCGCCTCTATCAGTCGATCTACGAGACCGCGCTGCGCAACAAGGTGCCGCAGGCGATCATCGACGACATGATCAAGATCTACTCCTACGACGTCGACTTCCAGCGCAAGGTGCAGGCCGGCGACTCGTTCGAGGTGTTCTACGCCGGCGACGACGAAACCACCTCCACGGTCGAGCGCAACGATGTGCTGTTCGCCTCGCTCACGGTCGGCGGCGAGACCAAGAAATACTATCGCTTCCAGACCCCCGACGACGCCGTGGTCGATTTCTACGACGAGACCGGCAAGAGCGCGAAGAAGTTCCTGGTGCGCAAGCCGGTCAACAACGCGATCATGCGGTCGGGCTTCGGCGGCCGCCGCCATCCGATCCTCGGCTACGTCAAGATGCACACCGGCGTCGACTGGTCGACCGCCTACGGCACCCCGATTTTCGCCTCCGGCAACGGCGTGATCGAGAAGGCCGGCTGGGAAGGCGGCTACGGCAAGTACATCCGCATCAAGCACGCCAACGGCTACGAGACCGCCTACGGCCACATGTCGGCTTTCGCCAAGGGCATGGAGCCCGGCAAGCGCGTGCGCCAGGGCCAGGTGATCGGCTTCGTCGGCTCCACGGGTCTATCGACCGGCGCGCATGTGCACTACGAAATCCTCGTCAACGGCCGCTTCGTCGATCCGATGCGCGTGAAACTGCCGCGCGGCCGCTCGCTGGAAGGCCCGATGCTGGCCGGCTTCGAGAAGGAACGCGACCGCCTCGATGCGATGATGACCAACCGCAACGCGCCGCGCTTCGCCGAGGATCTCACCGCCGCGACGCCGACCCGCAGCGTCAGCGCCTCGGCGGCGAAGAGATAACAGGCCTCCTGATTTCGCGTTGTTGGCGCTCGTGCACTGCGGCAATCGCGGCCGCGGCGCGCAGGCTTTTCCGCTTGCCAACCCTTCCGGTGCGTCAAATACTCCCCGCATAAAAACAAACAATGTCGGGAGAGAATGCGATGAGGAGCCATCTTGCGCTTGGCGCGAGCGTATTTGCGCTTGGGCTGCTGGCGATGTCCGGTGCGCGCGCGGACGAGTATCAAGTCACCAGACTGGTTGAAGGCTCGGCCTTCCACGGCGTGCACGGGCTCGGCATCGACAAGGCCGGCCGGCTGTTCGCCGGCAGCGTGGCGGGCGCGGCGCTGTATGAGGTCGATCGCGACAACGGCACGGCGACGATCGCGGTGCCGACGCCGGAAGGCATGGCGGACGACATCGCGTTTGCGCCCGACGGCACGATGGCCTGGACGGCGTTTCTCACCGGCGATCTCTACGCGCGCAAGGGCGACGGGCCGATCCGGAAGCTGGCCTCCGGCCTGCCTGGTATCAACTCGCTGGCGTTCCGCAAGGACGGCCGGCTCTATGCCACACAGGTGTTTCTCGGCGATGCGCTGTACGAGATCGACGTCGAAGGCACCAAGCCGCCGCGCAAGATCATGGAGAAGATGGGCGGCCTGAACGGCTTCGAATTCGGGCCCGACGACAAGATCTACGGACCGCTGTGGTTCAAGGGCCAGGTGGCGGCGGTCGATGTCGACAAGGGCGAACTCAGCGTCGTCGCCGACGGATTCAAGATTCCGGCGGCGGCGAATTTCGACTCCAAGGGCAATCTCTACGTGCTCGACACCGCGCTCGGCCAGCTCGTCCGGGTCGATATTAAGAACGGCGCCAAGCAGGTCGCGGCGCAGCTCAAGCCGTCGCTCGATAACCTCGCGATCGACGGGCAGGACCGCATCTTCGTCTCCAACATGGCCGACAACGGCATCCAGGAAGTCGATCCGGCGACAGGCACGGCGAAGCAGGTGATCATCGGCAGGCTGGCGTTTCCGGCCGGCATCGCCGTGGTGTCCGACGGCGGCAAGGACACCATCCACGTCGCCGACGTATTCGCCTATCGCAGCGTCGACGGCGCGACCGGCGAGGTGCGCGAGCTGGCGCGGATGCACGCCGACGGCATCACGCTGGAATATCCGATGAGCGCCACCGCCAAGGGCAACGAGGTGATCCTGTCGAGCTGGTTCACCGGCACCGTGCAGGTGATCGACCGCACGAGCGGCAAGTCGCTGGAGATGATGCACGACTTCAAGGCGCCGTATGACGCGATCCGGCTGGCGAATGGCAAGCTGATCGTCGCCGAGCTCGGCAGCAAGTCGCTGATCGAAGTCGGCGGCGAGCACGGCAAGGACCGCAAAGCGATCGCCACCGACCTCGCCGGCCCGGTCGGCCTCGCACAGGCGAGCGACGGCGGGATCTACGTCACCGAGGCGTTCGCCGGGCAGGTCAGCAGAATCGATCCGGCGAGCGGCGCCAAGACGGTGGTGGCCAAGGATCTGAAGCTACCGGAAGGGCTGGCGCTGGCGCCGTCCGGCAAACTGATCGTCGCCGAGGTCGGCGCCAAACGCGTGATCGAGATCGACCCGGCGAACGGCAAGGTCACCGAACTCGCCGGCAACCTCCCGATCGGCCTCACCCCCGCCCCCGGCCTGCCGCCGACCAACATGCCGACTGGCGTGGCCGTCGGCGCCGGCGGCACGATCTACGTGTCGTCGGATATCGAGAACGCGATTTATAGGATTGCGAAGAAGTAGTAGAGCCCCAGCGCTCTCCATCCGTGCCCCGGATGCTGCGCAACGCGCCGCGCTTCGCGGCGTGGTGCGCTGCTGATCCGGGGCCCCGGTTATCTGGGGACTTGCACGGGAAAAGGCACCGGGGTCCCGGATCGGCGGCGCAGCGCTGTGCGCTACGCCTTGTCCGGGACACGGGTGGTTGGCCAACGCTTGGCACAACGTCCATGTGCCCCGGATGCTGCGCAACGCGCCGCGCTTTGCGGCGTGGTGCGCTGCTGATCCGGGGCCCCGGTTATCTGGGGACTTGTACGGGAAAGGGAACCGGGGTCCCGGATCGGCGGCGCAGCGCTTTCGCGCTACGCCTTGTCCGGGACACGGGGTTAGTTAAGCATTCGCTTCGGCGGCCGTCCCGTGAACGGCTCGATGTCCGCGGTGTGCGGCGGGGCGCCGTTGAAGGTCAGGACGCCGCCTTCGGCCGAGATCACGACGGTGTCGCCGTCCTTGACGCTGCCGTCGAGGATCATCTCGGCGAGCGGGTCCTGAACGTGGCGCTGGATCACGCGCTTCAAGGGGCGCGCGCCGTAGGCCGGGTCCCAGCCCTTTTCGGCGAGCCAGTCGCGTGCCGAGGCATCGAGATCGAGCACGATCTTGCGGTCCTCCAGCAGCTTCTGCAGACGCTGCAGCTGGATGTCGACGATCCGGCCCATCTCGCTCTTCTGCAGCCGATGGAACAGGATGATCTCGTCGACGCGGTTGAGGAACTCGGGGCGGAAGTGCGCCCGCACCATTCCCATCACCTGCTCGCGCACCACGCCGGTGTCCTCGCCTTCCGGCTGAGCCACCAGATACTCGCTGCCGAGGTTCGACGTCATCACGATCAGCGTGTTGCGGAAGTCCACGGTGCGGCCCTGACCATCGGTCAGGCGGCCGTCATCGAGCACCTGCAGCAGCACGTTGAACACGTCCGGATGCGCCTTCTCGATCTCGTCGAACAGCACGACCTGATAGGGCCGCCGCCGCACCGCTTCGGTGAGCGCCCCGCCCTCGTCGTAGCCGACATAGCCGGGAGGCGCGCCGATCAGCCGGGCCACGGAGTGCTTCTCCATGTATTCCGACATGTCGAGCCGAACCATCGCGGTCTCGTCGTCGAACAGATACTGCGCCAGCGCCTTGGTCAGCTCGGTCTTGCCGACGCCGGTCGGGCCGAGGAACATGAACGAGCCCATCGGCCGGTTCGGATCCTGCAGGCCGGCGCGGGCACGGCGGACCGCGGTCGACACCGCATGCACGGCCTCGAACTGGCCGACCACACGCTTGCCGATCTGATCCTCCATCCGCAGCAGCTTTTCCTTCTCGCCTTCGAGCATCTTGTCGACCGGCACGCCGGTCCAGCGCGACACCACCTGCGCGATGTGGTTGGCGGTGACCGCCTCCTCCATCATCTCGCCGGTGTTCTCGTGCGCCTCGATATCCGCGAGCTTCTTTTCGAGCTCCGGGATCCGGCCATAGGCCAGCTCGCCGGCGCGCTGATACTCGCCGCGGCGCTGCGCGTTGGCGAGTTCGATGCGGAGCGCGTCGAGTTCGCTCTTGAGCTTCTGGGCATTGGAGAGCTTGCTCTTCTCCGCGCTCCAGCGCTGGGTCAGCGCCGCCGAGTTCTCCTCGAGCTCGGCGAGCTCCTTTTCGAGCGCGACGAGGCGCGTCTTGGAGCCGACGTCGCTCTCCTTCTTCAACGCCTCCTGCTCGATCTTGAGCCGCACGATCTCGCGGTCCATCGAATCGAGCTCTTCGGGCTTGGAGTCGACCTGCATCTTCAGCCGCGCCGCCGCCTCGTCCATCAGGTCGATGGCCTTGTCGGGCAGGAAGCGGTCGGTGATGTAACGGTTCGACAGCGTCGCCGAGGCGACGATCGCGGAATCGGCGATGCGCACGCCGTGGTGCTGCTCGTATTTGTCCTTCAGGCCGCGCAGGATCGAGATGGTGTCCTCGACCGTCGGCTCGGACACGAACACCGGCTGGAAGCGCCGCGCCAAAGCGGCGTCCTTCTCTACGTGCTTGCGATATTCGTCGAGCGTGGTGGCGCCGATGCAGTGCAGTTCGCCGCGCGCCAGCGCAGGCTTCAGGAGGTTCGACGCGTCCATCGCGCCGTCCGCCTTGCCGGCGCCAACCAGCGTGTGCATCTCGTCGATGAACAGGATGATGCCGCCTTCGGCCGCGGTCACTTCGTTGAGCACGGCCTTCAGCCGCTCCTCGAACTCGCCGCGATATTTCGCGCCGGCGATCAGCGCGCCCATGTCGAGCGCCAGCAGCTTCTTGTCCTTGAGGCTCTCCGGCACGTCACCGTTGAGGATGCGCAGCGCCAGGCCCTCGACGATGGCGGTCTTGCCGACGCCGGGCTCGCCGATCAGCACCGGATTGTTCTTGGTGCGCCGCGACAGAACCTGGATGGTGCGGCGGATCTCCTCGTCGCGGCCGATCACCGGGTCGAGTTTTCCGTCACGCGCGGCTTGCGTGAGATCCCGGGCGTATTTCTTCAGCGCGTCATAGGCGTTCTCGGCCGTCGCCGAATCGGCGGTGCGGCCCTTGCGCAGCGCATTGATAGCCGCGTTGAGGTTCTGCGGAGTGACGCCGCCCTTGGCGAGCAGCGCGCCGGCCTCGCTGTCCTTGTCCAGCGCCAACGCCAGCAGCAGCCGCTCCACGGTGACGAAGCTGTCGCCCGCCTTCTCGGCCGCCTGCTCGGCGCCTTCCAGCGCGCGGGCGGTCGCCGGAGCGAGATAGACCTGGCCGGCGCCCGAGCCGGAAACCTTCGGCATCTTGCCGAGCGCGTCTTCGGTGGCCTGGAGGATCGCGCGGGAATTGCCGCCGGCGCGGTCGATCAGACCGCCGGCGAGCCCTTCGGAATCGTCGAGCAGAACTTTGAGAATGTGCAGCGGCGAGAACTGCTGATGGCCCTCGCGGACCGCAAGCGATTGCGCCGACTGGATGAAGCCACGCACGCGTTCGGTGTATTTTTCTGGGTTCATGATCTGTGTCCCTCAGCCTGCCATCTGCGCCTCGAAAGCACGCGGACGGCATCTTCATTGGGGTTCCACCGGCCGCGTTGATGGTCGTCAACCGGCGGCGGTCGTCGCCGCATCCGGACTGGCAGCGGCTTGACGCAAATGTGGGCATCGGGTTCCGAAAACGGAAGGGCCGGCGTCACAATTTCGTGCAGGCGCCCGCGGCCAAAAGCTTTACGATGACGACATGATCGCACCCGCCTCCGCTTCGCTTTCCGCCATCTATCGCTACCCCATCAAGGGCCTGACGCCCGAGCCGCTGCCGGCGGTGGCGCTGGCGATCGGCCAGACGCTGCCGGCCGACCGCGCCTACGCGATCGAGAACGGCCCGACCGGGTTCGATCCCGCCAGCCCGGTCTGGAAGGCCAAGACGCATTACCTGATGCTGATGCGCAACGAGCGGCTGGCGGCGCTGAGCAGCCATTTCGACGACGCCACCCACACGCTGACCATCAAGGCCGACGGCGCGGTCGTGGCGCAGGGAGATCTGCGCAGCCCCGAGGGACGGACAGCGATCGAGGCATTCTTCGCCGCGCGCTTCGCCGACGAACTGCGAGGCCCGCCGAAGGTGCTCGACGGCGAAGGCTACAGCTTCTCCGACGTGCCGATGAAAGTGGTGTCGATCATCAATCTCGGCAGCGTCGCGGCGCTGGAGCAGATGATCGGCCGGCGCGTCGACCCGCTGCGGTTCCGCGCCAACTTCTATGTCGGTGGCTGGCCGGCCTGGGCCGAACTCGACATGATCGGCCAGACGCTGGCGATCGGCGAGGCCCGGCTCAAGATCGTGAAGCGCACCGTGCGCTGCGCCGCCACCAACGTCGACCCGGTGACGGCCGCACGCGATCTCGCCATTCCGCAGACGCTGCAGCAGAACCTCGGCCACGCCGATTGCGGCGTGTATGCCGAAGTGATCGCAGGCGGGCGGGTCAAGTCGGGAGATGCGGTGCGGGTCGAGCAGAGTTCGCTTTTCGAATAGGCCGCCGCTTGATCACCCGTCATCGCCGGGCTTGACCCGGAGATCCATCGTTCTTCGTAAAAGCGCACTGCGCGCGCGATGGATCCGCGGGTCAAGCCCGCGGATGACGACAGCTTTATCCTGCCGTACCCCGGATGCTGCGCAGCGCGCCGCCCTTGGCGGCGTGATGCGCTGCTGATCCGGGGCCCCAGTTCATATTCACAACGAAGCGTCTCAACCGGGGTCCCGGATCTGCGCAGCAGCGCAAGAGCGCTGCAGCGCGTCCGGGACACGGGCCGAGAACCGAGCAGTTCAGCTCGACGGCATCACATAGGCGTAGATGCGGCTCTTGGAGTACACCGACTCGGCGACGCGACGGCTATGGTTGCCGGAGACGACGATCGGATTGCCGCTCGGATCGACGCCGGTGACGATGCCGACATGGCCACCGCGTTTGCCGCGCGACATCACCGCGATGGCGCCGACCTGCGGGCCGGAGACGCGTTGGCCGTAGCGGGCGAACGAACTCGCCATGTCGGAGCCGGTGCCGCGATGGCCCGAGCGCTCCAGCACCATGTTCATGAACCGCGCGCACCACAGCCGGCTGCGGCCGGTCGGATTGCCGCCGATGTAGCGCCGCGCCTCGGCCACCACGCTCGATCCCGAACCACCGCCGCCATTCCAGTTCTGCCACTGCGCCTGCTGCGCATCCGGCGCCTGCCGCGCGGCGCGGCGCTTCACGCGCTGCTTCATCATGCGCGGAGCGCTCATCGCGTTGGGATCGGCATAGCCGGCCGGCGCGAAGCCCTGCGGCTGCTGATACGCCTGGAAGCCGAATTGCTGCTGATCGCCGAATTGCTGCTGATCACCAAAGCCCGGCGCGACGGCCGCATTCGCGTGACGCCAACCGCGGCTCCGCTTGCTGTAGCGGTGATGCCGGTGATAGCCGCGATGCGACGTGGCGTCGCCGTGATGCGCGGCATAACCGTGATGACGATGCGACGGCCTCGCCGACGCCGGACTCACCAAAGCGGCGATCGCCGCAACACCCAATACCAACGCGAGAACGCGACCCGGACGAAACGCAAGAAACTCAACCATTCAGACACTCTCTCCATCGACACGCCGATCGGCGACGACCGGCGTGTGCGGTAAACAGATCAGCGATGGCGAGAGCATGGCCGGTGCGGCAGTCAGGTAGACATTCCGCGGTGATAAGAAGATCATTTCGTGGCAGCGGAACCTGCAAAATTCCGCCGGACGAATTGATAGATGTTAATAAATGTTAACTACTTAGTGAGACGTGCATCACACACAACGCAGGCACCATCAGTAACATTGCCGATCGTAGCGCGGCGATGCACCGCCGCGCGCCCGGCTACGGCGTGATGTAATCGGCCGGCGAGACCGGCGACTTCTTCTGCGCGCGGCTCAGCAGAAATACGCCCTGCTCGCCGAACATATTCCAGAACCACCATGGCGCGTTGAGACGCAGCGGCCGGCCATAGCGGTCGAGCGCCACGGCGCGCTCCATCTTGACGTTGATCTCGTCGCACAGCACGACGAAATCCTTGATGGTGCAGAAGTGGATGTTCGGGGTGTCGTACCAGGTCGCCGGCAGATTCTCGGTGCGCGGCATCTGACCGTTGATCAAGAGCTGCAGCCGCATGTTGATGTAGCCGAAATTCGGAAACGACACGATCGCGCGGCGGCCGATGCGCAGCAGATTCTCCAGCACGACGCGCGGCTGCCGCGTCGCCTGCAGCGTCTGCGACAGGATCACGTAGTCGAACGCATCGTCGACGTAGTTGTCTAGGTCGGTGTCGGCGTCGCCCTGCACCACCGCGAGGCCGCGTGCGACGCAGCGGTTGACGCCCTCGCGCGACAGCTCGATGCCGCGACAATCGACGCCGCTCGACTCGAGTAGCATCATCAGGTCGCCTTCGCCGCAGCCGACGTCGAGCACGCGCGAGCCGGGCTCGACCATATCGGCGACCAGCAGATGATCGGCGCGATGCACCCGCAGCATCGGCCGCTCGGGCGTGCCCAGCGGCAGGCTCTCCTGCACGGTCATCTCAGCGCCCCCGACCGAGCCCGCGCGCGGTGGCGGCCGATTGCAGGAAGGCGTGGGCGATGTCGATGAATTCCGGCTCGTCGAGCAGGAAGGCATCGTGGCCCTTGTCGGTTTCGATCTCGGCGAACGACACCCGCGCGCCGCCGGCGTTCAGCGCGTGCACGATGGCGCGCGACTCCGCGGTCGGAAACAGCCAGTCGGAGGTGAACGACACCACGCAGAACCGCGTCTGCGTGCCGCGAAACGCCGCGGCCAGGACGCCGTCGTGATCGGCGGCGATATCGAAGTAATCCATCGCTCGGGTCAGATACAAATACGAGTTGGCGTCGAAGCGCTCGACGAAGGACGAGCCCTGATAGCGCAGATAGCTCTCGACCTGGAAGTCGGCATCGAACGAGAAGGTCGGCAGCTCGCGATCCTGCATCCGGCGCCCGAACTTGCGATGCAGCGCGGCGTCGGACAGATAGGTGATATGCGCCGCCATCCGCGCGACCGCGAGGCCGCGATGCGGATGAAGGCCGTTCTCGAAGTAACGACCATGCGCCCAGTCCGGATCGGCCATCACGGCCTGACGGCCGAGTTCGTGGAAGGCGATGTTCTGCGCCGAGTGCCGCGTCGCGCAGGCGATCGGCATCGCCGAGAACACCCGGTGCGGATAGGCCACGGTCCATTGCAGCACCTGCATGCCGCCCATCGAGCCGCCGACCACGCTGAACAGTTTGTCGATGCCGAGCCGGTCGATCAGCATCGCCTGCGCCCGCACCATGTCGGGGATGGTGATCACCGGAAAATCCAGCCCCCACAGCCGACCGGTCGCCGCATTGGTCGAGGCCGGGCCGGTCGAGCCCATGCAGCTGCCGATCACGTTGGAGCAGATGACGAAGTAGCGGTCGGTGTCGATCGGCTTGCCGGGGCCGACCAGGGTCAGCCAGCCACCGGGCTTGCCGGTGATCGGGTGCACGTTGGCGATGTGCTGATCCATCGTCAGCGCGTGGCAGACCAGGATGGCGTTGCTCTTGTCGGCGTTCAGCGTGCCGTAGGTCTGGTAGGCGATCTGGAACGGCGCGAGGTCGACGCCGCAATCGAGCCGCAGCGGCTGCTCGGGGCCGAAATGGGCGACCAGCGACGTCGGATGGTCTGCCTCGTGGGCGCGCTCGCCGGCGACCTGGCCTTTCGAATGAACGTTCATCATACGCCTGCCAACGACCTCGTTCCGGACACCCGGTCGGCCTCAGATAGTCACGGCAGGGTCAATAAAAAACCCGGCCTGAACATGGGTTCGGCCGGGATCAAAACGTCCCCGGCCTGTTTAGCGAGTTGTTTAACGTGGCTGCAAGCCGGCCGGCTCAAATGACCACGGGATGTGGGGGGAAGGATAAGCATAAAGTCCGGGGGCGTCAATGATGCGGGGTCCCCATGCACAGCGCCCGTCCTCCCCTCCCCCTTGCGGGGAGGGGTCGGGGGTGGGGGTCCGCGAGCACGGTGCTCGCGTCTCCTTCACACTGGCTCACTGCTCGGCTC
>NZ_LJIC01000227.1 GCF_001295845.1 Rhodopseudomonas sp. AAP120
CGCGCTCCCTCTCCCGCTTGCGGGAGAGGGCTGGGGTGAGGGCGACGCGGGCAGTGAGCCCGCGCCTGACGGATAGTTCCTACGCCGCCGCGCCGGGCAGCGTGTAGCTCTTGAACTGATCGCGCAGCGCGGTCTTCAGGATCTTGCCGGTTGCGGTGTGCGGGATGGCGTCGACGAACACGATATCGTCGGGCATCCACCACTTCGCGATCTTGCCGTCCATGTATTGCAGGATCTCGTCGCGGGTGCAGCTCACGTCGGGCTTGAGCTGGCAGATCAAGAGCGGGCGCTCGTCCCATTTCGGGTGATACACGCCGATCACCGCGGCTTCCGCCACCTTGGGATGACCGACCGCGAGATTCTCCAGGTCGATCGATGAGATCCACTCGCCGCCGGACTTGATCACGTCCTTGGAGCGGTCAGTGATCCGCATGTAGCCGTCCTGATCAATGGTGGCGACGTCGCCGGTGTCGAAGAAGCCGGCGTCGTCGAGGATGTCCTTATCGACGCGGTAATACGCCTTGGCGATCGCCGGGCCCGACACTTTCAGCCGGCCGAACGTCTTGCCGTCCCAGTCGACCTCCTTGCCGGCGTCGTCGGTGATCTTCATCTGCACGCCGAACGGCGGGTAGCCCTGCGTCGCCAGCACGTCGAGCCGCGCGTCGCCGGTGGTCTTGTCGAACGGCGGCTTCAGCGTCGCCAGTGTGCCGAGCGGGCTCATCTCGGTCATGCCCCAGGCGTGGCGCGCCTCGGCGCCCATGTCGACGAACGCCTTGATCATCGAGCGCGGCATCGCCGAGCCGCCGCAGATCACCATCTTCAGATCCGGCAGCGTCAGCTTTTCCTTCTGCATGTGCTGCAGCAGCATCAGCCACACGGTGGGCACGCCCGCGGTGTGCGTCACCTTCTCGGTCGACAGCAGCTCGTACACCGAGGCGCCGTCGAGCTTGGCGCCGGGCATCACCAGCTTGGTGCCCATCGACGGCGCCGAGAATGCGATGCCCCAGCTGTTGGCGTGGAACAGCGGAACCACCGGCAGCATGGTGTCGGCCGCGCGGGTGCCGAGCGCGTCCGGGTTGTTGGCCATCAGCGCGTGCAGCACGTTGGAGCGGTGCGAATACAGCACGCCCTTCGGGTCGCCGGTGGTGCCCGAGGTGTAGCACATCGCCGCCGCGGTGTTCTCGTCGAAGGTCTTCCATTCGAAATCGCCGTCGGCTTCCTTCAGCCACTCTTCATAGGCGATCGCGTTCTTCAGCGTGGTCTGCGGCATGTGTTCCGCATCGGTGAGCACCACGAAGCGCTCGATGCTGGGCATCTGGTCGGCGATCTTTTCCAGCACCGGGATGAAGGTGAGGTCGGTGATCATCACCCGGTCCTGGGCGTGATTGACGATCCAGGCGATCTGGTCCGGAAAAAGCCGCGGATTGACCGTATGGCAGATCGCGCCGATTCCCATGATGCCGTACCAGCATTCCAGATGCCGGGCGGTGTTCCAGGCGATCGTCGCGACGCGGTCGCCGAGCTTGATGCCGGCGCGGTCCAGCATCTGGCTGACTTTCAGCGCCCGTTGATGGATCTGCGCATAGGTGGTGCGGACGATCGGACCCTCGACCGAGCGCGTCACCACCTCCTGGTTGCCGTGGATCCGGGCCGCGTGCTCGATGATCCGATGACACAGCAAAGGCCAGTCTTGCATCAGTCCAAGCATCCGAGCTTTCCTCCTGTTTGTTATCCCGTTGGGATTGGCCGCGACCTTAGCGCGGTCGCGGCTCGCGGAAAACTGTTCTGTCGCAATCTGTTCCGCGGCAAAGCGCCGGCGCTGGCAATGCTGATCGCGGTGGTGGCGGCCGGCGTGCCGACCGCGCAGGCGCGCGAGCGGATTCCGCTGCCGAAGCCGCGCCCGGCCGCGGCGCCGCAGCCCGAGGACGATCGCGCGGCCGCGGGTGCGGAGCAGCGGCCGGACAACGAGCCGGCCGGCGAGCCGCCACAGCCGCCGCCCGCGCAGGCAGATGCCGCCAAGCCGCAGCCGCAGCCGCCGAGCGCCTGCCGGCTGGCGCTGAGCGACGCGATCGCAATCGCCCCGAGCATTGCGGATATCACCGGCCCCGGCAGTTGCGGCGGCACCGATCTGGTCAGGCTCGAGGCGATCGTGCTGCCCGACGGCAGCCGCGTCGCGGTGACGCCGGCTGCGATCCTGCGCTGCCCGATGGCGGCGGAGCTCGCCGATTGGGTCCGAACCGACGTGGCGCCGCTCGCGACTTCGTTGGAATCGCGGCTCGCCGAGCTCGACAATTTCGATTCCTACGAATGCCGCGGCCGCAACCGGCAGCGCGGCGCCAAGCTCAGCGAGCACGGCAAGGCCAATGCGATCGACATCCGCGGCCTCAAACTGGCCAGCGGCCGGCTGGTGTCGCTGACCGATCGCGCCAGCCCGCGCGCGATCCGCGAAAGCGTGCGGCAGTCGGTGTGCGACCGCTTCTCCACCGTGCTCGGCCCGGGCTCGGACGGCTTCCACGAGGACCACATCCATCTCGACCTCGCGCAGCGGCGCAGGGACTATCGGATGTGCCAGTGGGACGTGCTCGAACCGATGCCGCAGATCGCCCCGCTGCTGCCGGCGCCGCGCCCGGACGAAGCCCCGCCGCGCGAAGTCGCCGCCGACCAGCCGCAGGATCGCGAACGCAGCCGCGAGCCGGAGCAGGACAGGCCCGGGCGGGCTGAGCCCCAGCAGGCCGAGCCGGAGCAGGGCGAACAAGTCGCCCAGCCAGAGTCGCCGCCGGGCTCCACCAAGAAGGCGAAGGCCAAAGCCAAGGCGAAGAAGTCACGGAGCGAGCGGCAGTCCGAGCTGCGCTAGCGTCTGCATCCGAGGCGATCGGAGGCAAGTCCGCCGGAGTGACATTTCGATCAAGCGAGCCGCGAGCTCAGCGCACCTCTCCCGCTTGCGGGAGAGGTCGGCCCGGCGGAGCGCAGCGAAGCCGGGACGGGTGAGGGCAGGGCTCTCCGCGAAACGCGGACTCACTGCCCGCGTC
>NZ_LJIC01000228.1 GCF_001295845.1 Rhodopseudomonas sp. AAP120
CGCGCGCTCAGCGACGCCGGCATCGTGTTCATCGGTCCGAACCCCGGCGCGATCGCCGCGATGGGCGACAAGATCGAGTCCAAGAAGGCGGCCGCCAAGGCCAAGGTCTCGACCGTGCCGGGCTTCCTCGGCGTGATCGAGGACGACAAGCACGCGGTGAAGATCGCCGACGAGATCGGCTACCCGGTGATGATCAAGGCCTCGGCCGGCGGCGGCGGCAAGGGTATGCGCATCGCGCATTCGGTCACTGAGGTCGCCGAGGGCTTCAACCTCGCCAAGGCGGAGGCGAAGGCCTCGTTCGGCGACGACCGCGTGTTCATCGAGAAGTTCATCGTCGATCCGCGCCACATCGAGATCCAGGTGCTCGGCGACAAGCACGGCAACGTGATCTATCTCGGCGAGCGCGAATGCTCGATCCAGCGCCGCAACCAGAAGGTGATCGAGGAAGCCCCGAGCCCGCTGCTCGACGAGGTCACCCGCCGCAAGATGGGCGAGCAGGCGGTCGCGCTGGCGAAAGCCGTGAACTACGACTCGGCCGGCACCGTCGAATTCGTCGCCGGCCAGGACAAGAGCTTCTACTTCCTCGAGATGAACACCCGCCTGCAGGTCGAACATCCGGTCACCGAGATGGTCACGGGCATCGACCTCGTCGAGCAGATGATCCGTGTCGCCGCCGGCGAGCAGCTGCAGATCGCCCAGAAGGACGTCACGCTGAAGGGCTGGGCGGTCGAGAGCCGCGTCTACGCCGAAGATCCGTTCCGCAACTTCCTGCCGTCGATCGGCCGCCTGGTGAAGTATCGCCCGCCCGCCGAGAGCAGCGCCGACGGCGTCACCGTGCGCAACGACACCGGCGTGCAGGAGGGCGGCGAGATCTCGATGTTCTACGACCCGATGATCGCCAAGCTGGTGACGCACGGCCCGTCGCGCGCCGCGGCGATCCAGGCGCAGGCGCACGCGCTCGACGCGTTCTACGTCGACGGCATCCGCCATAACATTCCGTTCCTGTCGGCGCTGATGACGCATCCACGCTGGCGCGAGGGCAACCTGTCGACCGGCTTCATCGCCGAGGAATTCCCGCAGGGTTTTGGCGCGCGTACGCCGGAGGGCGAGGTCGCCCGCCGCATCGCCGCGGTCGGCGCCGCGATCGATCGCGTGATCGGCGAGCGCAAGCGCAAGATCTCCGGCCAGATGATCGGCCGCGCGGTGATCCGCGAACGCCGCCGCTGCGTCTGGCTCGACCGCACCGAGATCCCGCTCGACGTCATCCGCGAAGGCGAGGGCTTCGTGGTCCGTTTCGTCGAGGCCGACGGCTCGCTCGGCGCGGCGCATCAGTTGCTGTCGTCGTGGATCCCCGGGGAGCCGGTGTGGGAAGGCACGCTCGACGGCCACCCGGTGGCGATGCAGGTCCGCGCCATCCCCAACGGCTTCCGACTGGCGCATCAGGGCTACGAAGTCGCCGTCAACGTCTTCACCGAGCGCGAGGCCACCGCGGCGCGCTGGATGAAGGAAGGCGACAAGGCCGACACCGGCAAGAAGGTGCTGTGCCCGATGCCGGGCCTCGTGGTGTCGATCGCCGTCACCGAAGGCCAGGAGGTCAAGGCCGGCGAGACGCT
>NZ_LJIC01000023.1 GCF_001295845.1 Rhodopseudomonas sp. AAP120
CGCCGGTGCCACCGGCCCTGCCGGTCCGGCAGGCGTCGCGGGCCCGGCCGGTCCTGCTGGGCCGAAGGGTGACGCCGGTCCCAAGGGAGAACCGGGACCGGCTGGTCCGACCGGCCCTGCGGGCCCCGCCGGCCCGGCCGGCCCGAAGGGCGACACCGGAGAGGCGGCACCCAAGAACTAATCGCGGCAATCGCGCACGGCTGCACTCAGCAACCGTGCCGGAAACGGCCATCCATCACGCCAGCGGCACCGTCTCCGGATCCTCGGCGCGGTGCCGGCCGTGCTCGGCGACGCCGCCGTCGACCTCGACCGGCTCGCCGGGCGTCATTGCGGTGATGGTCACCGCGACCGACTTGGCCGCGGGCGTGTTGCTGCGCTGATCGCGATGCGCCAGCGGGAGCAGCGGGTTGGTTTCCGGATAGTAGGCGGCGCAGCAGCCGGGCGGGATATCGAACGCCACCACGCGAAAGCCGCCGACGCGGCGGTCGACCTCGTCGTGCCACACCGCCGAGAATTCGATCATCGCGCCTTCGGAGAGCCCCAGCGCGGCGATGTCGCGCGCGTTCATGAACACCACCATGCGCTCGCCGCGGACCCCGCGATAGCGGTCGTCGTTGGAATACACGGTGGTGTTGAACTGATCGTGGCTCCGCAGCGTGATCAGTTGCAGATGCGGCGCTTCCGGCGCATCGTCGTCGGCGTCGATCAGGCCCTCCTTGAACAGGAAATTCGCCTTGCCGGTCGGCGTATCCCATTTGCGCTCGCGCGCGCCGTTCGGCAGTCGGAAGCCGCCGGGCTGGGCGATGCGCGCATTGTAGTTGTTGAATTGCTCGGGCAACACCTGCTCGATCTTGTCACGGATCAGGCTGTAGTCGCCGACCAGCGTGTCCCAATCGATCCTGGCACGATCGGCAACAGTGGCCTTGGCGAGACCGGCGATGATGGCAACCTCGGATTTCAGATCGGGGCTGGCCGGATCGAGCACACCGACCGAGCCGTGCACCATGGAGAAACTGTCTTCGACCGTGATGGTCTGCACAACGCCGTTTTGCTCGTCGCGCTCGGTGCGGCCGAGGCAGGGCAGCAGCCAGGACGAGCGGCCGATCGTCATGTGCGACAGGTTCGGCTTGGTGGCGATGTACACAGTCATGCGTAGGTTCGGCACTTCGCGGGCGATACGGGTATTATCGGGAATGGCGCGGAAGAAGTTGCCGCCGAGCGCGACGAACGCGTCGACCTCGTGGCGCAGGATCGCCTCGCAACATTCGGCGACGTCGTGGCCGGGATCGCGCGGTGCCTTGAAGCGGAAGACTTCGTCCATCTTGCGCAGGAACGGCTCCTTCGGCTTCTGATAGATGCCGACGGTGCGATCGCCCTGGACGTTGGAGTGGCCGCGGATCGGGCAGGCGCCGGTGCCCTTGCGGCCGATATTGCCGCGGAGCAGCAGCAGGTTGACGATCTGCTGCATGGCGTCGCCGCCGCGACGATGCTGGGTGATGCCCATGCCCCAGCAGGCGATGACGCGGTTGGCCTTCATGTAGATCTCGGCCGCCGCTTCCATATCGGCGCGGCACAGGCCGCTATAATGCTCGAGCCGCTCCCAGCACAGATTGCGAATGTAATCGGCGAAGGCATCGAAACCATGGGTGTGGCGGGCGATGAAGTCACGGTCGATGATGCGGCTGCGGGCGCTGCCGGTCGCCGCGTCGTCGGCTGCGATCACCGCCTTGCAGATCCCCTGCACGGCGGCGATGTCGCCGCCGACGCGGACCTGGAAGTAGCTCGAGCTGATCTTCTGCCCGGTGCCGGTCAGCATCTCGACGGCGTTCTGCGGATTGGCGAAGGCGACGAGCCCGCGCTCCTTCAGCGGATTGAAGCTGACGATCGGCACGCCGCGCTTGGCCATGTCATGCAGATAGCCGAGCATACGTGGGCTGTTGGTGCCCGGGTTCTGACCGATGATGAAGATCGCGTCGCAATCTTCGAAATCCTCGAGGTCGACCGTGCCCTTGCCGACGCCGATGCTCTCAGGCAGCGCCACCGTGGTGGTCTCGTGGCACATGTTGGAGCAGTCGGGAAAGTTGTTGGTGCCGAGCAGCCGGCCGAAGGTCTGGTAGAGAAACGCGGCTTCGTTGGAGGCGCGGCCCGACGTGTAGAGTTCTACTCGCTTGGGATCCAGCCCGCGCAGTTCGTCGCCGATGGCATGAAAAGCCTCTTCCCAGCTGGCGCACTCGTATTTGTCGGTGGCGGGATTGTAGCGCATCGGCTCGGTGAGCCTGCCGACCGCCTCGATATCATGGTCGGTCCAGCCTCGTAGTTCCGACACGGTGTGTTCGGCGAAGAACTCCGGCGTCGCGCGCTTCTTGGTGGCCTCCCACGCAACTGCCTTGGCGCCGTTCTCGCAGTATTCGAACGCGTGCGGCTTGCGCGGGTCCGGCCAGGCGCAACTCGGGCAATCGAAGCCGCCGGGCTTGTTCATGTCGAGCAAGACGCGGTTGCCGCGGATCAGGACTTCCTGACGCGCGAGATGCGTTTCGACGGCGTTCAAAGCGCCCCAGCCACCGGCCGGTTTGTTTACGGCGGTCTTGCGTTGGTCGGACAAAGGCGCATCTCCAGAGGTCAGCATCGATGCCGGCCAACGGACGGTGCATGGGCGCGTTCCTATTCGCCGGGTGAGCCGAGCTTGAACGAACGCCGCCGATGCGGCTTATCCGTGCCGCCTGTCCAGATCGAGGAGTCCGCATGAAACCCCACGTCACCTGCCTGATGGCCTCCAGCGTCGACGGCCGTACGCTGCACAGTCGCTGGCGGCCGAAAGGCTCGGCCGGCGATCTGTTCGAACAGGTCCACGACGAACTCGGCGGCGACGCCTGGCTGATCGGCCGCGTCACCGGCTCGGAATTCGCCAAGGGGCAGCCGTATCCGACCGGCACGACGCAGCGTTATCCGCGCGAGCACTGGCTGCCGAAGCGCGATGCGGACAGCTACGGCGTCGTGCTCGACGCTCACGGCAAGATCGGCTGGGGCCGCGCCGATATCGGCGGCGATCCGATCGTGGTGGTGCTGACCGAGCAGGTGTCGGATGCGCATCTCGAAGGGCTGCGCGGCGAGGGCGTCTCCTACATCTTCGCCGGACAGCGCGAGCTCGATCTGGCGCTGACGCTCGACATCCTCAATCGCGAACTCGGCATCGAGCGGCTGCTGCTCGAAGGCGGCGGCGGCACCAACGGCGCGTTCCTGCGCGCCGGTCTGGTCGATGAACTGCAGCTCATCCTGTGCCCTGCGGTCGATGGGGCCAAAGGGGCACCCAGCGTGTTCGACTCGGCGGAGGACGAGAGCGAGCAGCGCGCGCCGGTCACCGCGATGTCGCTGGAGAGTACCCGGCCGCTGCAGGGCGGGGCGTTGCTGCTGACCTACCGGATCGAGAACGGGCGGGCCTGAGGAACCGACGCGGCGACCGGCGGTTGGACCCGCGTCCAACTTGCCGGAGCGGCGCTTTGAAAGTCAGCGATTTCATCGTCGAGCGGCTGCACGCCTGGGGCGTGCGGCGGATTTTCGGTTACTCCGGCGACGGCATCAACGGTGTGCTCGGCGCGCTGCAGCGCGCTGGCACCATCGAGTTCGTGCAGGCGCGACACGAGGAGATGGCGGCGTTCATGGCGGTGGCGCACGCCAAGTTCACCGGCGAACTCGGCGTCTGCCTGTCGACCGGCGGACCGGGCGCTACGCACATGATTACGGGCCTGTACGACGCCAAGCTCGACCACGCGCCGGTGCTGGCGATCTGCGGCCAGGCCGAGGCGACCGTGCGCGGCGCCAGCTATCAGCAGGAGCTCAACCTCGACCGGATGTTCGCCGATGTGGCGGACTTCGCGCAGGAGCTGTCGGCCCCGGCGCAGGCACGGCATCTGGTCGACCGCGCGGTGCGGATCGCGACCGCGCGCAATGGCGTTTCTGTGCTGGTGCTGCCCAAGGACATTCAGGATCAGAGTTACGAAGATCCGCCGGTCGCGCACGGCTTCACCCGCTCCGGCGTCGGCTATACGCGGCCGCGCGTGGTGCCGTATCCCGCGGATTTGCAGCGCGCCGCCGATGTGCTGAACGGGGGCGAGAAGGTCGCGATCCTGGTTGGTGCCGGCGGCCGCGGCGCGGCAAATGAACTCGTCGCGGTCGCAGATGCGCTCGGCGCAGGCGTCGCCAAGGCGCTGCTCGGCAAGGACGTGCTGCCGGACGATCTGCCGTTCGTCACCGGCGCAATCGGGCTGCTCGGCACCGAGCCGAGCTGGGACCTCATGCAGAACTGCGACACGCTGCTGATGGTCGGCACCGGCTTTCCCTGGGCGGAGTTTCTGCCCAAGGACGGCAAGGTGCGGGCGGTGCAGATCGACATCGAGCCGGCGATGCTGTCGCTGCGCTATCCGGCCGCAGTGAATTTGCACGGCGACGCCGCCGAGACGCTGAAGCTGCTACTTCCGCTGCTGAAGCCCAAGACCGACGGGACGTGGCGCAAAACCATCGCGAGCGGCCTCGACAGCTGGTGGAAGAAGCTCGAGGCGCGCGCGATGACGGCGGCCAAGCCGGTCAATCCGCAGCGCGTGGTGTGGGAGATGTCGCCGCTGCTGCCGGCCGACGCCATCGTCACCAGCGACAGCGGCTCCTGCGCCAACTGGTACGCGCGCGACTATCGCGTCAAGCGCGGGCAGGCGGCGTCGCTGTCGGGCGGGCTGGCATCGATGGGCGCAGCGGTGCCCTACGCGATCGGCGCGAAGTTCGCGTATCCGACGCGGCCGGTGGTGGCGCTGGTCGGCGACGGCGCGATGCAGATGAACAATCTCGCCGAGCTCATCACCGTGCAGAAATACTGGCGGCAATGGGCCGACCCGCGCTTCGTGGTCTGCGTCTTCAACAACGAGGACCTCAACGAAGTCACCTGGGAGCAGCGGGTGATGGAGGGCAATCCGCGCTACGACGCCTCGCAGTCGATCCCGAATTTCGCCTACGCCAAATTCGCCGAACTGCTCGGCTTCACCGGCATCTATATCGACAACCCCGACGCACTTTCGGCGGCTTGGCACCGCGCTCTAGCGAGCGACCGCCCGGTGGTGATCGAGGTGAAGAGCGATCCCGACGTGGTGCCGCTGCCGCCGCACGTGACGCTGAAGCAGGCGCGGGGCTTCCTGTCGTCGATCGTCAAGGGCGACCCCGGCAGCGGCAGCGTGATCGCCGAGACTGCGGCGCAGCTCCTCAACGCCGTGGTGCGAAAGAAGGACTGAGCAGCGCCGACGTAACGCCGCTAGCGTTTCTGCGGCTTTTCCGTGTCCGAACCGGACAGGTCGTCCTGCGGACTTTCCGCCGTATCGCGGAACATCGCGGCTCGCGCCAGCAGCATCAGTGTCACCGGTGTGGTGATGGTGACGAAGCCGAGGATCAGCACCTCGTGCAGCAGCGGCCGCATCTGGAGCAGCGAGAAGCACAGCATCGAGGCGCCGGCGATCAGCGCGGTGCCGAGCGAGGTGCCGAGCGTCGGCGCGTGGGCGCGCTGGTAGAAGCTGCCGAGCCGCAGCAGGCCAAGCGAGCCGATCATCGTGATGCCGGCGCCGGCCAGCAGTAGCGCCGAGACGGCCCAGGCCGCCCAGGCCGGAAGGTCAGCCGCGTGGGTCATTCGATCACCTCGCCGCGCATCAGAAATTTGGCCAGGGCGACAGTGCCGACGAAGCCGAGCAGGGCGATGATCAGCGCCGCTTCGAAGTACACGCTGCTGCCGGTGCGGATCCCGATCGTCAGCATCAGCAGCATGGCGTTGACATACAGCGTGTCGAGGCCGAGCACGCGATCCTGCGCGCGCGGTCCGCTCAGCATCCGGTAGGTGGCGCAGCCCATCGCGACCACCAGCATGACCTGCGCGATGCCGACCGAGACGGTCAAAACCAAGCTGCTCATTCGAAGATCTCCAACAGCAGACTCTCGTAGCGGCCCTTGATGCGTTCGACCCACTCGCTCTCGTCGACCAGGTCGAGCACGTGAAGCTGCAGCCCCCCGGACTCGCGGTTGAAGTCGATCCACAGCGTGCCGGGCGTCGAGGTGAGAATGCAGGCCAGCACCGCCAGACCCTGCCGGCTGCGCATGTCGAGCGGAATGTCGACGAAACCGGAGGTGATGTTGTGACGCTGGCCGCCGAGGATGATGGCCGCAACGGCGAGGTTGGAGCGAACCACGTCGACCAGCACCAGCCCGGTCAGCCGCATGATCGCAACGGGATTGCGGACCTGGCCGGCGTCGGGCTGCAGCAGCCGCAGCAGCCAGCCGCCCATCAGCGCGAACAGGCTGCCGAGCAGCACCGCGCCCGGCGTGATGCCCTGGCTCAGCCACAGCCACATCGCGAGCAGGCATAGCGAAATCAGCGGAAACGGCAGCAGCTTCTTCATGAGCCGCCTCCGGTCTTCACCCGCGTCTCCGCCGGCGCCAGCACGCTGCGCGTATAGGCGGACGGGCTGTGCAGTTCTTCGGCCGCGCCCTGCATGTAGCTCATCGCCGAACGCGGCTGCACCGTCAGCGACGCGCAGCCCAGCAAGAGCAGCGCGATCGGCACGATCTCCACCAGCCGGACGCGCGGATCGGCGCGCTCGGTCGGCGTCCACAGCGTGCGGATGCCGGCGCGCGTCAGCGCGATCAGCATCGTCAGTCCGGACAGCATCAGCAATGCCAGCAGCGCCCAATGCAGCGGCGGCAGGCCGGCTGCGGAGTCGCCCTCGAGCAGCGCCGTCAGCATGGCGAACTTGGCGATGAAGCCGGAGACCGGCGGCAGGCCGGCGATTACTGCGGCGCAGCCGACGAAGCACCAGCCGAGGATCGCCATCGAGGCCGGGATCACCAGCCCGACTTCCTCGGCGTCGGGGTCGTCTGGCATGTCCTCGCCATAGGCTTCGCGTGTGACCGCCAGCATGTCGGCACCGGGGTCGCGGCCGCGCTCCAGCAGTTCGATCAGCATGAAGAATGCGGCGATCGCCAGCGTCGAGCTGACCAGATAGAACAGCGCCGGCGCCGTCACCGTGGCCCGCCCGGCCGCGGCCGCGACCGCCACCACGGTTCCGGACGACACCAGCACGGCGTAGCCCGCGAGCCGCGACATTTCCTGCGAGGCGAGGGCGCCGACCAATCCGAAGATGATGGTGGCGATGCCGGCGGCGATCAGCCAGTCGTTGCCGAACAGCGCCGAGGCGCCGCTGGAGGCGCCGAAGAACAGCAGCGACAGCCGCAGCAGGATGTAGACGCCGACCTTGCTCATGATCGCGAAGATCGCCGCGACCGGCGCCGCCGCAGCCGAGTAGGTGGTCGGCAGCCAGAAGCACAGCGGCCACATCCCGGCCTTGACCATGAAGGCGACGCCGAGAATGGCGGCGCCGGCCTCGAGCAACGCGCGGTCCTGAACCGGCACCTGCGGGATGCGCAGCGCCAGATCGGCCATGTTGAGCGTGCCGGTGACCGCGTAGATCAGGCTGACTCCGATCAGGAACAGCAGCGAGGCGGCGAGATTGATGGCGATGTAGTGCAGCCCGGCGCGCACCCGCGCCTGCCCGGAGCCGTGCAGCACCAGCCCGTAGGACGCCGCCAGCAGCAGCTCGAAGAATACGAACAGATTGAACAGGTCGCCGGTCAGGAACGCGCCGTTCAGGCCCATCAGCAGGAACTGAAACAGCGAGTGGAAGTGCGCGCCGCCGCGGTGCCAGCGCGCCAGCGCGAAGGTCGCGGAGGCGAAAGCGAGCACGCTGGTGAGTGCCAGCATCAACGCCGACAGCCGGTCCACGACCAGCACGATACCAAACGGCGCGGGCCAATTGCCGAGCCGGTACACCGCGATCGGCGCGGCGCCGCCGGCGGCCGGCGTGTCCGCCGCGTGCATCAGCAGCAGCGCGACGACCCCCATGATCACGATCGAGCCGAGATTGGCGGCGGCCTTGACGCGCTGATGGCGCTCCTCGATCAGCAGCATCGCCGCGCCGACGAACAGCGGCAGCAGGATCGGCAGGATGACGAGATGGTCGGTCCAGTTGGTCATTCGTGGTCCCGGCCGTCGACATGGTCCGTGCCGGTGAGGCCGCGCGAGGCCAGCAGCACGACGAGGAACAACGCTGTGGTGGCGAAGCCGATGACGATGGCGGTGAGCACCAGCGCCTGCGGCAGCGGATCGGCGAGCTGGGCCGGATCGCCGGCCTGTCCCTTCTCCAGCACGGCGGCGGCGCCGACGCGAAGCCGGCCCATGCTGAAGATGAACAGGTTGACCGCATAGGACAGCAGCGCGAGACCGATGATCACCTGGAAGGTGCGGGGCCGCAGGAGCAGCCAGACCCCGGAGCCGGTCAGCGCCGCGATGGCAAGCGTGACGATCAATTCCATCACTCGGCCTCCGGCGCTGCGGCACGGCCGCCCGGCGGCTGGCGATGCGCGCGGATCGATTGGTGGGCCAGAGCGATCAGCATCAGCGTTGTCGCGCCGACCACCAGGGCGAACACGCCGAGATCGAACAACGCGGCGCTCGCCAGAGGTACTTTGCCGATCCATGGGATGTCGGCATAGGCGAAGGCCGAGGTCAGAAACGGCCGGGCGAACGGCATCGCCGCCGCGCCCGTCATCAGCGCCAGCAATAGGCCGACGCCAATCCAGCGCAGCGGATGCACGCGCAGCCGCGCTTCGAGCCAGCGCGTGCCCCCGGCCATGTATTGCAGGATCAGCGCCGCGGCCATCGCGATGCCGGCAACGAAGCCGCCGCCCGGCTGGTCGTGGCCGCGCAGCAAGAGATACATCGCGGCGATGAAGATGAACGGGAACAGCAGCTGCATGATCACCGCCGGCACCGCCAGATAATCCGCCGCGGTGTCGCCGCGGCTGCGTCCGTCGCGGGCGTCGTCGTGCTCGTCCTGCAGCCGCTGCTGCTCGGGGAGCTCGACGCTGTCGGCGGCGGGGCGGAAGCGGCGCAGCAGCGCGAACACCGACAGCGCCACCACCGCCAGCACGGTGATTTCGCCCAGCGTATCGAAGCCGCGGAAATCGACCAGGATGACGTTGACGACGTTGGTGCCGCCGCCGTCCGAATACGCGTGCCGGACGAAGAATTGCGAAATGCTGTCCGGCAGCGGGCGGGTCATCGCCGCATAGGCGAGCAGCGCGACGCCGATGCCGGCCGCGGTGGCCACGACCATGTCGCGGAGCCGCTGGGTGCGGAGTAACAGGCTGCGCTCCGACGTGGTTTCGCCGGTCTCGAACTGCTTCGGCAGCCAGCGCAGTCCGAGCAGCAGCAGCACCGTGGTGACGATTTCGACACCGATCTGGGTCAGCGCCAGATCCGGCGCCGAGAACCACACGAAGGTGAGGCAGGTCGTCAGCCCCGCGCCGCCGATCATGATCAGCGCGGCGAGGCGATGAAACTTGGCGACCGCGGCGCCGCCGAGCGCGCAGGCGATGCCGACCGCCCAGACGCCGGCCAGCGCCGGCTCCATGCCGTCGAACGACACGGGCGCGAGGTTCAGCCCGCGCAGTAGCGCCGGCCAGGCCGCCGCCACCAGCGCCACGCAGATCAGCAACAGCAACTGCGGCTGCAGCCGGCGGGTGCCGATCACCCGCTCCACCGCGCGGGCCCAGCGCCACGACACCGTCACCAGCACGCGATCGAAGATCCGCTGCGTCTTGAAACGGCCGTCGAACAGCGAACTCGTCAGCCCTTCCTGCAATGGCTTGCGCAGCATGACGTAGAGCAGCACGCCACCGACCAGCGCGATGACGCTCATCAGCAGCGGCCAGTTGAGACCGTGCCAGACCGCGAGGCTGTAGTAGGGCGTGGCGGCGCCCAGCACCGATTGCACGGCGACGTGCAGGAACGGTCCGATCGTCAGCGACGGCACGATGCCGACGACCAGACAGGTCAGCACCAGCAGTTCGACCGGAAAGCGCATCCAGCGCGGCGGCTCGTGCGGAATGCGCGGCAGATCGACCGGCGGCGGCCCGAAGAACACCTCGCGGATGAAGCGCAGCGAATAGGCCACCGTGAACATGCTGGCGAGCGTGACGATATAGGGCAGGGCGTCGTCGAGCATCGAGCCGTCATGCGTCTCGATCGTCTCGGCGAAGAACATTTCCTTGGAGAGGAAGCCGTTGAGCAACGGCACGCCGGCCATCGCCGACGCGGCGACGATCGCCAGTGCGCCGGTCTTCGGCATGAATTTCCACAGGCCGCTGAGACGTCGCAGATCGCGCGTGCCGGTCTCGTGGTCGATGATGCCGGCCGCCATGAACAGCGACGCCTTGAAGGTCGCGTGATTGAAGACGTGGAAGATCGCCGCAACCAGCGCCAGCGGGCGGTCGAGCCCGATCAGCAGGGTGATCAGTCCGAGATGGCTGATGGTCGAATAGGCCAGTAGCCCTTTCAGGTCGCGCTGGAACACCGCGAGGTAAGCGCCGACGATGAAGGTGGCGAGTCCGGTGGTGCCGACCAGCCAGAGCCATTCATTGGTGCCGCCGAGCACCGGCCACAGCCGCACCAGCAGGAAGACGCCGGCCTTCACCATCGTGGCAGAGTGCAGGTAGGCGGAGACCGGCGTCGGCGCGGTCATGGCCCGTGGCAGCCAGAAGTGGAAGGGAAACTGCGCGCTCTTGGTCAGCGCGCCGAGCAGGATCAGGATCAGGGTCGGGATGTACAGCGCGTGGCTGCGGACCTCGGCACCGGCTGCCAGCACCGCGTCCATATCGTAGCTGCCGACGATGTGGCCGAGCAGAACCACACCAGCGAACAGGCACAGGCCGCCGGTGCCTGTCACCGTCAGCGCCACCCGCGCGCCCTCACGGGCTGCTGCGTTGTGGTGCCAGTAGCCGATCAGCAGGAACGAGAACAGGCTGGTGAGTTCCCAGAAGAACACCAGCTGGATCAGATTGCCCGACAGCACGATGCCCAGCATCGCGCCCATGAAGCCCTGCAGAAACGAGAAGAACCTCGGCACCGGATCGGACGGCGACATGTAGTAGCGCGCATACAGCGCCACCAGCGCTCCGATCGCGGTGATCAGGCAGGCGAACGCCCAGGCGAAACCATCGAGCCGCAGTGTGAAAGTGAGGCCGTATTGCGGCAGCCAGGCGAACCTGTGCTGGATCGGCGCGGCCGCGGAGCCCGGATACAGCCAGGCCAGCAGCCCGAGGCAGCCAAGCGCCACCAGGGCGGCGAGCCAGGCCTCGGCATTGCGCGCATTGGCGGGCAGAAGGGCAGCAATCAGGGCACCGGCGAACGGAAGGAGGAGGACCGCAAGAAGAAACTCATTCTGCGGCATCCGGACTCCTTTCGATCCAAATTCGTCGTGCGCGGCCCTTTCGGCGACGTTCTACTCTGCCTTTATGGTGGCGACCGGCTGCCGGGGCAAGGGCATTGGACCTCCGAAGGCGCCTGCGAGCAACCCTACTGGCCGAATCGCAGCTTGTGCGCTGCTTGCATTGCGACAAATCGCGCGGGCTGGCCCCATGTAGGACCGCTCACGCGAGACGCCGAGCTGCGCGCCGCCTCATCATGACGTCGCGTTCGTGGTGAGATCGGTGGACGTGGCCGCAGGCGGCTCGCGCCCCGCGATGCGGTCGTATTCGGCGCGGACTAGCTGCTTGCCGTAGACGCGCTCGAGCCGGCGGACCGTAAAGTGTCCGTGGGCGATGTCCTGAAAATGGTCGATGAACGCGTAGTTGATGGCGGCGCCGCCGATCGCGCCGGCGACCGGAAGAGCTTGCGCCGCAACTTTCTGCGACACCACGATGCCGAACCGCGCCGCCACCTGCGTGACGAACTTGACGAGGATCGACGCGCCCTCATTGGCGAGGCCTCGTTCCGCGATCAACCGGGCCGCCTCCGAGACCGTCTTGGCAAGCACGGCTCGGGTGGCGAAATAGCCGCTCTCCGCAGCGTCGGTCGAGCCCGCGCGCCCGCCCAGCGCGAACACCTCGACGCAGGCGAGGGCGGCTTCGGGATCGCTGAGGTCTTCGCCTTCGCTTCTGGCAATTTCGGCAATGGCTCGCAGCATGATGACCGTGGAGACCGGAAGCTCCATGGGCAGCGCCGCCAGTCCGAATGTGCCGCCGACCGCACCCGAGGCCGTAGCGAGCGCGCGGTGCAGGCGCTGGGACCCTGACGAGCGCGACGCCGGCAGCGTGCGAAGCGCGACCTTCAGCGCGGCTTCCAACCCTTTGGACGTCGCCGACGAGATCGCTTTGGTCACGGTGGCGGGCAGGGCGAAGCCGATCAGTTCGACCGGTCTGCCGGCCAGACTGGTCAGCCGTCCGGCGAGGCTGGGATGTTCGAGCAACCCGACGGCGCGGCGAAGCGCGTCGCGATCGTCGGGGGTGAATTCAGGGGCTTGTTGAAGGGACACTTCTTGGAGGGACAATGCGGTCGATCCTGCAGGTTCCAGGAAGAACGAACCGAGGCGGACGCGGTTCCCGCGCCAGCCCGCGAGCTGGGCATCAGCGAAGTTTCGAGAGCGTCGCAGGATCCTTGCCGTCGGGATAGAACGCCTCGATCGCGTGGCCGAAGATCGGTTCGGTCGAGACCGCGTCGAACAGCGTCATGCTCGACCGAAACTTGAGGTCGTCCGGTGACCCCAGGATGTCGGTGATCGACTTGTCGCGCGCCGCCAGGACGAGCCTCGTGCATTCGATCAGGCGCGGTCCCAGCACCTCGTGCTGCAGATATGCGGAGGCTTCTGGGCGGGATCCGATCGCAAACCGCTGCGCCATCGGGCTGAAGCCGAGGCCTGCAATCTGCGGAAAGATGAACCACATCCAATGCGACGCCTTACGGCCTCGAGACAGCTCTTCGACGACTCGCCGATAGACTGGAGCCTGGGCGTCGACGAAGCGCTGCAGCTCGAACGGGTCGCTCACGCGCATCTCCTTGCTGTCGCCCGCGTCCGGCATGATGCCGTAGCAACGCGAGCGGGGACTGCCTATGTAGATCGGAATGGCACACAGTGATCTCAAGGCGTTCGTCGAGAACCACCAGCGGCTGTTCGTGCTGACGGGCGCGGGCTGCAGTACCAACTCCGGAATCCCGGACTATCGCGATGCAGACGGCAGCTGGAAGCGCACGCCGCCGGTGCGATTTCAGGCGTTCATCGCCGACGATGTCACACGGCGCCGCTATTGGGCCCGCAGCATGATCGGCTGGCGCCGGTTCGGGCAAGCCAGGCCCAACGATACCCATCACGCACTGGCGCGG
Source organism: Rhodopseudomonas sp. AAP120 (assembly GCF_001295845.1). Lineage (GTDB taxonomy): Bacteria > Pseudomonadota > Alphaproteobacteria > Rhizobiales > Xanthobacteraceae > Rhodopseudomonas. The sequence goes on from NZ_LJIC01000023.1 coordinate 13,241, forward strand.
CTGGAGGCCAGCGGTCGCAGCCGGATGCTGCTGACGCAAGACGTCGACCGCCTGCACCAGGCCGCCGGGCACCGGGAGGTCGTCGATCTCCACGGACGGCTCGACCTGGTTCGCTGCATGGCGTGTTCGGGCACCCTCCGGCGCGCCGATTTCCAGGACGATCTGATCCGCCTCAACGCAGCCTGGGCGGATCTCGATGCAGCCGCCTTGCCGGACGGCGACGCCGAACTCGACCATCAGGATTTCTCGACCTTCACGGTGCCAGGCTGTCCGAACTGCGGCGGCATGATGAAGCCTGACGTGGTGTTCTTCGGCGAGGCCGTTCCCAAGGACAAGGTCGCCATGGCGATGGAGAGTCTCGGCCAGGCCGACGCCATGCTGATCGTCGGCTCGTCGCTGACGGTTTATTCGGGCTACCGGTTTGCACGCGAGGCGGCACGGCTCGGCATCCCGATCGCCGCGGTCAATCTCGGCCGGACACGGGCGGACGATCTTCTGGCGCTCAAGGTCGAAGACCGCTGCGAAACGGCGCTCGCGTTTCTGCTGTGAGGCCCTGCCGTCGGATCTGTGAGGTGCATCGACCGGCGCGGCGCATTTCTGTTCCTGACTTAAGGATCATTACGTAAGTGTCCGCCCTGATTGTGCGGCGGCATCGCGCGTGCTTAACGGGCGAATGGACCGGTGCCTCTCGCCTGAGGGGTGAAACGGGAATGCGGTGCGGGGCTGTTGCCCCAATGCCGCGGCTGCCCTCGCAACTGTGGGCGGATTGGAGCGTCCTCGAATGCCACTGGCCTGCGGGCCGGGAAGGCGGACGTTTCCACAAATCCGCGAGCCAGGAGACCGGCCGGTCCTTGTGAAACTCGTTCGGCGATGGGCCGACAGAGGACCGACCATGAAGATTTCGGAAGCGCCGCGTAGCGGCGTTGATTGTCGTGCGCGCTGCTGATCGGGCTGTCCTGCCGATCCTCGCGGGCATCGTCGTTGTGCTGTTTCTGCTGTCGCTCGGCATCGGACCGGTGCGGCTGTCGATCGGCGCGGTGATCAGTGCGCTGTTCGGCGGCGGCAGCGACGCGCAGCGCTCGATCGTCCAGGACATCCGGCTGCCGCGCGCGATCCTCGCGCTGGCGATCGGTGCGATGCACGGCCTTGCCGGCGCCGCGCTGCAGGGTCTGCTACGCAATCCGCTGGCCGCGCCGTCGCTGTTCGGCGCGCCGCAGGCCGCGGCGTTCGGCGCCGTGCTGGTGATTTCGCTCGGCCTCGCCGACGCGCTGTCGTTCCTGCTGCCGCTCGCGGCGATCGGCATGGCGTTCGTCTCGGTGTTCATCCTGATCGCGGTCGCCGGGCGCAGCGCCAATCTGCTGTTGCTGATCCTCGCGGGGCTGGCGCTGTCGAGCCTCGCCGGTGCGGCAACCTCCCTGGCGCTCAATCTCGCCTCCAATCCGTTCGCCGCGCTGGAGATTTCGTTCTGGCTGCTCGGCTCGCTCGAGGACCGCAGTTTTCAGCACATCACGCTGGCGCTGCCGTTCATGGCCTGCGGCGCAGCGCTGCTGCTGACGCGCGGCGAGGCATTTCGCGTGCTCAGTCTCGGCGAAGAGGCCGCGCAGAGCCTCGGCGTCGACGTCGGACGGCTGCGTCTGCAAGTGATCCTCGGCGTCGCGCTGGGCGTCGGCGCGGCCGTGGCCGTCTCCGGCACGATCGGCTTCATCGGTCTGGTGATCCCACATCTGATGCGGCCGCTGGTCGGGCACGATCCGGGCCGGCTGCTGCTGCCGAGCGCATTCGGCGGCGCGGCGCTACTGCTCGCCGCCGATATCGCGGTGCGCCTGATCCCGTCGAGCAGCGGCATCAAGGTCGGCGTGCTGACGGCGCTGATCGGCGTCCCGTTCTTTCTCTATCTGGTGGTGCGCGAGCGCCGTGCACTCGGCGGCAGCGTGGCATGACCCAGGACGATGACTTCGTGGTCGATCGGTTGCGGGTCAGCCGCGGCGGCCATGTGCTGGTGCAGCCGATCTCGTTCGGCCTGTCGCGCGGCTGCATGGCAGCGGTCGTGGGGCCGAGCGGCGCCGGCAAAACCACGCTGCTGCGCGCGCTTGCCGGGCTGGTACCAAGTGAGGGCCGGGTGCTGCTCGGCGGAGCCGAGGTCGCGCGCATGCCGGTGCGGCAGCGTGCGCGGCAACTGGCCTATGTTCCGCAAGGTGAGGCGGTGCACTGGCCGCTGCCGGTCCGCGACGTGATTGCGCTCGGCCGCTACCCGCATGGCGGCGCCGATCCGCGCCGGCTGGCGGCGGGCGATCTCGATGCGGTCAGCCGCGCGCTCGACGATGTCGATCTGGCGCCGTTGCAGCATCGCCCCGTCACCGAACTGTCCGGCGGCGAGCGGCGCCGCGTTGCGATCGCGCGGGCGCTGGCGACCGCCGCCCCGGTGCTGCTCGCCGACGAGCCGATCGCATCGCTCGATCCGTATTTCCAACTGGCGGTGATGGCGCTGTTGCAGCGTCAGGCCCGCGCCGGTGCGCTGGTGATCGTCGTCACTCACGATATAGGACTCGCCGCGCGGTTTGCCGATCAGGTGCTGATGCTGCGCGACGGCAGGCTCGCGGCGATGGGGCCGCCGGCCGCCGTGTTGGCGCCGCCGCAGCTCGCCGAGGTGTTCTCGATCGACGCCTACCGCGCCGATCACGAGGCGCAGCCGGTACTGGTGCCATGGGCGATGCGGAGCGCGTGATGCGAAGGTGGTTGCTGATTGCGGCGATCAGTTGCGTCGCGGTGATCGCCGCGCCCTCGGCCGCGGCGGCCGCCGTCAAGCGGATCGCGTCGATCAACATGTGCACCGATCAGCTGCTGCTGGGGCTGGCCGATCCGGAGCAGATCGTCGGGCTCGGGCCGTATGCGCGCGATCCGCATCTGTCATGGCTGGCCAAACAGGCCGAGCGCTATCCGCGGCTGTCGGGGGAGGCGGAGGACCTGTTGGTTCTAGCGCCCGACGTCATCCTGGCCGGTCGCTACGGCAAGCGTGCCACGCGCGAAATTCTGCGCGCGAAGAAACTCGCGGTCGAGGAATTCGACACGCCGCGCAGCATCGACGACGTCAAGGCGCAGATCGCGCGAGTAGGTGGGCTGGTCGGGCATCCGGAACGCGCCGATGCGATGATCGCTGACCTCGACCGCGCGATCGCACGCACGACGGCCGTCGCGGCAAAACATCCCGCGCGTGTGCTGGCGCTGTCACGGCGCGGCTGGGTGACGGGCGGCGACAGCCTGCTGAGTTCGCGGCTGAAGACCGCTGGTCTGTCGAATGCCGCGACCGATCTCGGCTACGCCTATGGCGGCTTCGCATCGCTCGAGACCATCGTCGCGGCCCGGCCGGACCTGCTGCTCCTCGCCGAGGATCAGCCCGCGGCGGAGGACCAGGGCAAGGCCCTGCTGCTGCATCCGTCGATCCAGCACGCGTATCCGCCGAGCCGCCGTATCGTCATTCCGGAGCCGCTGACGATCTGCGGCGGCGCGATGTTCGCTGTGGCGCTGGATCGGCTGGTCGAGGCGATCGAGCGTATCGATCATGCGCAGAGCGCGCCGGTCGACGGTGCGGCCCGTTAGTCCGATGAGTTCTTTCCCCCGGCATCCATCGATCGGCCGCTCATCGCTCGGACGAATTGTCCTTGATCCGCTTGGGATCCTGCTCACGGCCGTCCCAGATCCGCGGCTTCTCGAGCCAGCGCTGGATGAAATTCCAGGAGCGGCGGTAGCCGTTGTGCGGCAGCGTGCAGGCGCTGCAGTCCTTGCGCAGCAGGCCGTTGCGGTCGGTGAAGACCTGATACGGCCCGGGGCACTCGTAGGCGATCAGCGGGCAGTAGCAGAACAGACAGTTGAACTCGCGCTCGACGCCCGGATGGCACGGCAAGAACGGGCAGGCCTCGTTGGTGAAGCCCTTGAAGGCTTCGTTGGTCGTGGTGTCTTTCGGTTCCATGGTGTCTCGATGACAGGCGCCGTCCGGGCCGCGCGAAGGCGAGGCGGCGCGTACCGGCGGAGTTCGACGCCGTTCTGCGGCGTCAGTACAAACAAGTGGAGATACGGCGCGCTCCGCGCCCGGCAAACGCCGCTTAGTCGACCGCTGTCATCGCGTGCTCCTGTTATCGACCCACCGTCGATCCGGGTTGAACCACGCCTGCGGCCGGTCTCCTGGCTCGCGGATATCGTCCTGATCGCCTTCCCGAGTCGCCTTGCGACGCAGTGGCATGCTGGTCCGGACAGATCCGCTTACAGTTGCGGGGGCAGCTGCGGCATGGGCGATTTCTCGCCGCACCGCATTCCCAGTTTCACCTCTCGCACGAGAGGCACCGTAGGCGGCACGAAGCACAGCACGCCGCGCGGCGGCGTGCAAGGCCAAAGCGAATGCTCTCGTCTGTTGTCGAACTAAGCCGGGCGTCCGAACGGCAGTTCGAACGGCGGCACCTCGCCGTCGACCTCGCGGCCGCGACCAATGCCCGCGATGGCGTCGACCATACGCCCGCTGCGCCCGAGCAGGTCGTCGGCGAGGGCGACGATCAGCTTGTTCGGCGTCGCCGTCGGCGATGCGCGGCGCAGCGCGCCGGCGATGATCACTTCGTCACCCGGCGCGCGTTCGCACGCGATCACGTAGGCGGCGGCCGGCGACCGACTGACGCCCATCCAGCAATGCACCAGAACGTCGTCCTCGGCGCTGCAGCCGCGCGCGAAATCGATGATCCGCTGCACGATCGCGCCGTCCGGCGCGACGTGAACCGAGCCGGCGACGTCGACATCGTTGAAAGCGAGGATCAGGCGATCATCCGGCAGCCAGCTTTCATCGAACACGACGCGCTGCCACGGCGCCATCAGCGACAGCGATCGCGCCGGGCGGCGCTCGGCGACAAGGCGAGGGGCGTGATCGAGCGCGCTGACGATGATCATGGCGGCGTCCTATCCGGTAGCGCACCGCAGCCGTCAAGCCCGCCGCGGTCCGATCTTCGTCGTGCTCAGCAACCACGCCAGACAACTTCTTTCAACCGAGTGCAGCCATGACCGTCGACGTCGATGACCTGATTTCCCGTATCCGCTATTCGGCCCGATTGGACACAGGCCCGCGGCGCGCCCGCGCGCTGATGATCCAGGGCACCAGCTCGGACGTCGGCAAGAGCATGGTGGTGGCCGGGCTGTGCCGGGCCTATGCGCGGCGTGGCCTGGCAGTCCGTCCGTTCAAGGCGCAGAACATGAGCAACAACGCGGCGGTCGCGGCGGACTCCGATCTGCCGCCGGGGCCGGACGGCCCGGCGCCCCGCGGCGAGATCGGCCGCGCGCAGGCGCTGCAGGCGCGCGCCTGCGGCGTGCCGCCGTCGATCCACATGAATCCGGTGCTGCTGAAGCCGCAGAGCGAGATCGGCGCGCAAGTGGTGCTGCGGGGGCGGGTGCTCGGTAATTGCCCGGCGCGGATCTATCACCACATGCGGCAGCGACTGATCCCGGCGGTGCTCGACAGTTTCGAGCGCGTTGCCGCCGAGTCCGATCTGGTGCTGGTGGAGGGCGCCGGCAGCGGCGCCGAGGTGTATCTGCGCGCCTCCGACATCACCAATATGCGGTTCGCCGAGGCGGCCGATCTGCCGGTCGTGTTCCTGTCCGACATCGACCGCGGCGGCACCATGGCGGCGCTGGTCGGCAGCTACGTGCTCCTCAGCGAGGCCGATCGCGCCCGCGTTGTCGGCTATCTGATCAACAAATTCCGCGGCGACTTCTCGCTGTTCGAGCCCGGATGCCGCACCATCACCGAACAGACCGGCTGGCCGTTCCTCGGTGTGCTGCGCTGGTTTCCCGGCGCCGACCGCTTGCCCGCCGAAGACTCGCTGGCGCTGGAGCGCGCCGCTGCGGCGAGCCGGGGCAAGTTGAAGATCGCCGTGCCGCGGCTGGCGCGTGTCGCCAATTTCGACGACCTCGATCCGCTGGTTGCCGAGCCCGACGTCGACCTGCGCTGGATCCAGCCCGGCTCGCCAATCCCGGCCGATGTCGACGTCGTGATCCTGCCGGGCTCCAAGGCGACGCGAAGCGAACTCGACCTGATCCGGCGCGAAGGCTGGGACATCGATATCCACGCCCATGTCCGGCGCGGCGGACGCGTGGTCGGGCTGTGTGCCGGCTTCCAGATGCTCGGCCGTGTCGTGCGCGATCCGCTGGGCCTCGAAGGCCCGCCCGGCGAGACGGCAGGGCTAGGCCTGCTGGAGATCGAGACCGAGATCTCCGGCGACAAGCGCCTCGTCGACATCGACGCCCGCGACCGCCTCAGCGGCTGCCGGGTCACCGGCTATGAGATGCACATGGGCCGGACCACCGGTGCCGGCCTGGCGCGGCCGTGGCTGACGCTCGATGATGGCGCCGACGGGCTGAGGCCCGAAGGCGCGATGTCGGCCGACGGTCGGATCGTCGGCGGCTATCTGCACGGCATCTTTGGCGGCGACGACTTCCGGTCGGCCTGGCTGGGGCAGGTCGGCGCCGCGACCTCCGGCCTGGATTTCGAACGCCGCATCGAAGACGCCCTCGAGGCGCTGGCCGATCATTGCGAAAGCAACCTCGACCTCGACGCGCTGCTGGCGCTGGCGCGGTGATGCGCCGTCGCGATGGGTGCACCGGCAGGCGGCATTTGCCGTCCGGCTCGATCTGCAGCTGAAGCGATGCGGCCGAGGGGCTCGGTGCTCTTGGTCGCGAACCGCGGCTCCATCGAACGATCATAGCCATATCCGTAATTCGCATAAGGTATATTATGGAATATACAGATGTTGATTTTGGATCAGTATGTTGTGTGGATTTGCGAATGTCGGCGCGACTTTCATGGCCGGAGCCTATCCCGTCAACGTCCCGGCCAGCGCTCGGCACGCACCCACGTCGAAAGCTCGTATTGGGCATCCTACGCCGAATGCTCCCGTGTCCCGGACAAGGCGCAGCGCGAAGCGCTGGGCCGCTGATCCGGGACGCCGGGTCTTTGACGTCGATCCGAACACGAATGCTGGCTCTGTGTCTGGCGCCCCAGAAAAACCGGGGCCCCGGATCTGCGGCGCACCACGCCGCCAAGGCGGCGCGTTGCGCCTTGTCCGGGGCACGTGTGGCTTGGCCGATGGCCTAAGCACGCGTCTGGACAACTCCTGCAGCGCCATCCGCCAGCCGGAAATCGCTTGACCGGCTGGGCCGAAATGATGACCAAAGGCGCGTCGACTTTTTGGGTCGGGTCGCAGAAAACAAGAAGCGTTATTGGGAGGAAGGCAGATGAGCGTTTCACGCAGGATGGTGTTGAAGGCATCGGCGGCTGTGGCCGTTTTCGGCGGCGTCGGAGCCCCATGGGTGGCGCGCGCGGCGGAGGCCGAGTTCGTCTATAAGTACGCCAACAACCTGCCCGACACCCATCCGCTCAACGTCCGCGCCCGTGAGATGTCGGCGGCCATCAAGGCCGAGACCAATGGCCGGGTCGACCTGCAGGTTTTCCCGAACAACCAACTCGGCTCCGACACCGACATGCTGAGCCAGATCCGCTCCGGCGGCGTCGAATTCTTCACGCTGTCCGGCCTGATCCTGTCGACGCTGGTGCCGGCGGCCTCGATCAACGGCATCGGCTTCGCGTTCCCGGACTACGACACGGTCTGGAAGGCCATGGACGGCGAACTCGGCGCGCATGTGCGCGGCGAGATCCAGAAGGCCGGCCTGATGGTCATGGATAAGATCTGGGACAACGGTTTCCGCCAGACCACGTCGTCGACCCGGCCGATCAACGGCCCCGAGGACTTCAAGGGCTTCAAGATCCGCGTGCCGGTGTCGCCGCTGTGGACCTCGATGTTCAAGGCGTTCGATGCGGCGCCCGCCTCGATCAATTTCAGCGAAGTGTATTCGGCGCTGCAGACCAAGGTGGTCGAAGGCCAGGAAAATCCGCTGGCGCTGATCTCGACCGCCAAGCTGTACGAAGTGCAGAAGTACTGCTCGCTGACCAACCACATGTGGGACGGCTTCTGGTTCCTGGCCAACCGCCGCGCCTGGGAGCGGCTGCCGGCGGACGTGCGCGAGATCGTCGCCAAGAACATCAACGCCGCGGCCGTCAAGGAACGCGAGGACACTGCCAAGCTGAACGCGACCGTCAAGGAAGAGCTGACCGCCAAGGGCCTGATCTTCAATCAGCCGACGGTGACGCCATTCCGCGACAAGCTGCGCAGCGCCGGCTTCTACGCCGAGTGGAAAGGCAAATACGGCGATCAGGCGTGGTCGCTGCTGGAAAAGTCCGTCGGCAAGCTGGCGTAAGCCACCATGGCCCAGGCTCCGGTCTCCGAACTGACGGCTGCCGAGCCGCTGGTGCTGCCGACGCGCCGGTCGCTGATCGGCGCGCTGGAGGCCGGGCTCGGCCGGCTGGTCGAAATCCCCGCGGCCATTCTGGTGGTCGCGGAGATCGTCGTGCTATTTGCCGGCGTGGTGTCGCGCTACGTGTTTCACAGCCCGCTGATCTGGTCGGACGAACTCGCCTCGATCCTGTTCCTGTGGCTGGCGATGTTCGGCGCGGCGGTCGCATTCCGCCGCGGCGAGCACATGCGGATGACGGCGCTGGTGGCCAAGGCGTCGCCGCGGCGCCGGGCGTTTCTCGACCTGGTGGCGATCTGCGCCGCGCTGGCGTTCCTGCTGCTGATCGCCGCGCCGGCCTATGAATACGCCTACGAGGAAAGCTACATCACCACGCCGGCGCTGTCGCTCGCCAACAGCTGGCGCGCCGCAGCGCTGCCGGTCGGCACCGCTCTGATGGCGGCGTTCGCGCTGCTGCGGCTGATCCGGTTCGGCGACTGGCGGCTGGTCGGTGCAGCCGCCCTCACCGTCGCCGTGCTGATCGGCGCGTTCTGGCTGGCGCAGCCGCTGTTCAAGCCGCTCGGCAACATCAATCTGTTGATCTTCTTCGTCGGCGTCGCCGGCTGCTGCGTGTTCGCCGGCGTGCCGATTGCGTTTGGCTTCGGGCTGTCGATCTACGGCTATCTGGCGCTGACGACGCGGACGCCGCTGATGGTGCTGGTCGGCCGGATGGACGAGGGCATGAGCCACCTCATCCTGCTCTCGGTGCCGCTGTTCGTGTTCCTAGGTCTGTTGATCGAGATGACCGGCATGGCGCGGGCGATGGTGGCGTTTCTCGCCAGCCTGCTCGGCCACGTCCGCGGCGGCCTGCATTACGTGCTGGTCGGCGCGATGTATCTGGTGTCGGGCATTTCCGGCTCGAAGGCCGCCGACATGGCGGCGGTGGCGCCGGTGCTGTTCCCGGAGATGAAGGAGCGGGGCGCCAAGCCGGGCGATCTCGTCGCCCTGCTCTCCGCCACCGGTGCGCAGACCGAAACCATTCCGCCGAGCCTGGTGCTGATCACCATCGGCTCGGTCACCGGCGTGTCGATCTCGGCGCTGTTCACCGGCGGCCTGCTGCCCGGCGTGGTGCTGGCGATCACGCTGTCGGCGCTGGTGTGGTGGCGCTATCGCGGCGAAGACCTCAGCCACATCAAGCGCGCCTCGGGTGCCCAGATCGGCAAGCTGCTGATCATCGCCCTGCCCGCATTGGCGCTGCCGTTCGTGATCCGCGCCGCGGTGGTCGAAGGCGTCGCGACAGCGACCGAGGTTTCGACCATCGGCATCGTCTATGCGGTGCTGGCGGGCCTGCTGATCTACCGCAAGTTCGACTTCAAACGGCTGCTGCCGATGCTGATCGAGACCGCGGCACTGTCCGGCGCGATCCTGCTGATCATCGGCACCGCGACCGGCATGGCGTGGGGCCTGACACAGTCCGGATTCTCCCGGTCGCTGGCCGCCGCGATGACCGGCCTGCCCGGCGGCGCCGGCACGTTCCTGGCGGTGTCGATCGTCGCCTTCGTGATTCTCGGCAGCGTGCTCGAAGGTATTCCGGCGATCGTGCTGTTCGGCCCGCTGCTGTTTCCGATCGCCCGCGCCGTCGGCGTCCACGAAGTGCACTATGCGATGGTGGTGATCCTGGCGATGGGCATCGGATTGTTCGCACCGCCGTTCGGCGTCGGCTATTATGCGGCCTGTGCGATCGGCCGGGTCGATCCGGCCGAGGGCGTGCGCCCGATCTGGGGCTATCTGCTGGCGTTGATGGTCGGCCTGATCATTGTCGCGGCGGTGCCGTGGATTTCGATCGGATTTCTGTAACGGCGCCGCGGGCTCGGGAGCGGCGCCACGTCACGTGAGAGGTGGTCATGAGCGCTCCGCAGGGTCATTACAGCATCGGGCTGGACAAGACGCCGGCCAATTACGTGCCGCTGTCGCCGCTGAGTTTCCTGGAGCGCTCCGCCAACGTCTATCCGGACCTCACCAGCGTGGTCTATGAGGGCCGGCACTACACCTGGAAGGAAACCCGCGCGCGCTGCCGGCGCTTCGCGTCCTGGCTGGTGCGCAGCGGCATCGGCCGCGGCGACACCGTCGCGGTGATGCTGCCCAACGTGCCGGCGATGGTCGAGGCGCATTTCGCGGTGCCGATGGCCGGCGCGGTGCTCAACGCGCTGAACATCCGGCTCGACGCGCCGGCGATCGCGTTTCAGCTCGAGCACGGCGGCGCCAAGATCATCCTGGTCGATCCGGAGTTCTCGGCCGTGATCGCCGAGGCGCTGAAGCTGATGAAATCGCCGAAGCCGCTGGTGATCGACGTCGACGACAAGATGTTTCCCGGCAGCCATCGCATCGGCGAACTCGAATACGAATATGCCGTCGCGTCCGGCGATCCGTCGTTCGTCGGCGAGCGGCCGCAGGACGAATGGGACGCCATCGCGCTCGGCTACACCTCGGGCACGACGGGCAATCCGAAGGGCGTGGTGACGCATCACCGCGGCGCCTATCTTAACGCCGTCAGCAACATCCTGGCCGGCAATCTCGGCACGCATCCGGTGTATCTGTGGACGCTGCCGATGTTTCACTGCAACGGCTGGTGCTTCCCGTGGACCCTGGCGGCGGCGGCCGGCGTCAATGTCTGCCTGCGCAAGGTCGATCCGGCGAAGATCTTCGAGCTGATCCCCAAGCACGGCGTCACCCATATGTGCGGCGCGCCGATCGTCTACAACGCGCTGATCAACGCGCCCGAAGCACCGAAGGGCGCGGCGGCGAGGCCCGTGGTCGGCCTGATCGCCGGCGCGGCGCCGCCGATGGCGGTGCTGGCCGGCGCCGAGACCATCGGCATCAAGCTGACGCACGTGTATGGCCTGACCGAAGTCTACGGCCCCGCCTCGGTCTGCGCCGAGCAGCCCGGCTGGGACGATCTGCCGTCCGCCGAACGCGCCAAGCTGAAGCGCCGGCAGGGCGTGCCCTACCCGATGCAGGAAGCCGTCACCGTGCTCGATCCGGAGACGATGCTGGAAGTGCCGCGCGACGGCGAGACCATCGGCGAGGTGATGTTCCGCGGCAATATCGTGATGAAGGGCTATCTCAAGAACGAGAAGGCGACCAAGGAAGCGCTCGCCGGCGGCTGGTTTCACACCGGCGACCTCGGAGTGCTCGATTCCGAGGGCTACGTCATCATCAAGGACCGCTCCAAGGACATCATCATCTCCGGCGGCGAGAACGTCTCCTCGGTCGAAGTCGAGGACGTGCTGTACAAGCACCCCGCGATCCTGTTCGCCGCCGTCGTCGCCAAGCCCGACGCGAAATGGGGCGAAGTGCCCTGCGCCTTCGTCGAATTGAAGGACGGCGCCAGCGCCAGCGAGGCCGAGATCATCGCCTACTGTCGCGAACACCTCCCCGGCTTCAAGACGCCGAAGAGCATCGTGTTCTCGGCGATCCCCAAGACCTCGACCGGCAAGATCCAGAAGTTCGTGCTGCGCGATCAGGTCAAGTCGGCGAAGGCGATCAGCGAGTAGTTCTGGGCGGCGTTCCACTCCGCCTAAACAGAGCAAGCCACGTGTTGCCGGTGTCGGGAAGGCTGAAGGAAGCAGAGCCAAAGCCTGAGCCGGAGGAAGCAAAGTCAGCAAGCAGCCGACGAAATTTTCCGCCCGCTCAGGCGCGTCTGCCCTGCCTGCCGGGCGCGCCGAATTGCGTGCGCTCGAGCTGCTCCATCCGGTGACGCAGCATCCGAAGCTGGGCGATGCCGACGGCGCGCGCCAGCTCGTCCGCGGGCACCGGTCGGGAGAAGTAATAGCCCTGGAACGTCGAGCAGCCGCGCGACAGCAGGTGGCGCACCTCTTCCTCGCGCTCGGCGCCTTCGGCCAGCACGTTGATGCCGAGCCCCCGCGACAGCGCGATCAGCGCATCGCAGATCGCCTGGCTTTCGCCCAAGGTGTCGACGTTGCTGACGAATTCGCGGTCGATCTTGAGCTTGTTGAACGGCAGCTTGCGCAGATAGCTCATGCTGGCATAGCCGGTACCAAAATCGTCGAGCGCGATGCCGACGCCGAGATCGCGGAACGCCGTGAACACCCGCCGCGTGTGGGCGTGGTCGGCCATCGCGGCGGTCTCGGTCAGCTCGATTTCGAGCCGGTCGGGGCTGATCCCGGCGGCGTCGATTGCGTCGCGGACATGCGGTACCAGATCTTTGTCGAGGAACTGGCGCGCCGAGAGGTTCACCGCGAGGCGGATGTCGCCCAACTCCGACTCAGACCAGTCGCGGATCTGCATGCAGGCGCGCGACAGAACCCAAAGACCGATTGGTTGAATCAGATCGGTGGCCTCCGCGATCGGGATGAACTCGCCCGGTGAGACCATGCCGCGTTCCGGATGCCGCCAGCGCAACAGCGCTTCGGCGCCGATCACGCGTTGGTCGGCGAGATCGACGATCGGCTGATAGTGCAGATCGAGCTGACCTTCGGGCATGGCCCGGCGCAGATCGTGCTCGAGTTCGAAACGCGATTGGGCGGCGCGGGTCGCCGCGGCCGAGTGCAATACCAGCGGCGTTGTCGGGACGCTTTGCGTCGCCGCCGCGGCCGCCGCGTCGAGTAGTTCCTCGGCGCTGGCGCCGTCCGATGGATAGAACGCGAGTCCGCATTGCAGCGTCGGCTGCAGCACAATGGCGCCGAGTGCGAACTCGCCTGAGGCGGACTTGATGACGTCGCGAAGGCGAAATGCCAGCGCTGCCTGTGCCTCGGGCTCGTCGGTCGTGGTTCCCAGGATCGTCAGTTCGGCGCGGCCCGCGCGCGCCAGGATCTTGCCCTCGGCCACGAAGCTGCCGATCCTTCTGGCCAAGAACCCCATCGCCTGCTCGGCGATGCCATTGCCATAGGCCTCCTTGAGGCGCGCGTAGTCGGCGAAGCGTACCACTGTGAGAGCGACCGCAGCGTGATCAGCGATGGTCTCCGATAGCGTCATCAGCAACTGCTTGCGGTTCGGCAGACCGGTTGCCTCGTCGACATGTTCGAGGCGGTCGAGCGTGGCTTCCAGATGATCGATCGTCTCGCCCGCGCACGCCATCAGCCGGCCGGCTTCGTCGGTGTAGTGCCGCGGCAACTGCCCCAGGCTGCGGTCGAGGCGAAAGCCCTCGAGCGCCTGCGCGGTGAGCAGCACCGGGCTTAACAATTTGTTCAGCACGAACAAAGTCAGTGCGGTTCCGAGCAGCGTCGCACCAAGCGTCACGCCGACGGTTTCGATGAACTGGCCCCAATGGTCGGCGTTCAAAGCCGCGATGTAGAGGACGACGGCGATCAGCGGAACGTGGATGCCGACGAAGGCCACCAGCATGATCTTGAACCGGTAGCTCAGATTACCTATTCGGGACATTCTGTCGTAGAGCCAAAGGTCAGGCACATCGTTCTCCGCGCATGAAGCATTTGACCAACTATGCGCAGACGAACTGTTAGCAATTTCCGAATGCGCTCGAACGGAATGTGATCCGCGCCGTCGTGCCACGCGTCGGAACACGCGAAGCGGCGCGCCAAATCACGTAGTTGTTGAGCGGGTTTCGATGGGGCGGAGTATCAGCGGCCCGAGTTCCTTGGCGGGAACCGTCCGGAGTGACCAACTCACGACATTCCGGCGGGCTTCCTCATCTCCCCGCGCGATGTTCGGTCAAGACGCCCGGAGATCAGCCCGGAATCTCCAGCCGCATCCCGTCGAAGCCCGGCACCACCCCCTCGGGCAATTGCTTGCGCAGCGTCTCGTAGTCGATATCGGCGTGCATGTTGGTGATCACGGCGCGCGTCGGTTTGAAGCGGGCGATCCATTTCAGCGCGGTCTCGACGTTGAAGTGGCTGGCATGATGCTTGTAGCGCAGGCCGTCGATGATCCACATCTCGAGGCCTTCGAGATGCGGGAAGCTCTCGGGCGGGATGTCGTGGACGTCGGGCGTATAGGCGGCGCCGCCAATGCGGTAGCCGAGCGCCGGGATGTCGCCGTGTTGAACCAGGAAGGCCGACAGCGACAGCGCGCCGCCTGCCCCGTCGATGCTGCGGCCTTCGCCGGCCTCGATCGGATGCGCGTCGAGGATCGGCGGGTAGGAGCTGCCCGGTGGCGTTTCGAAGCAATAGGCGAAGCGCAGCAGCACGTGATCGGCCGTCGACTTGTTGAGATACACCGGAATGCGCCGACGCATCGCCATCACCACCGAGCGCAGATCGTCGATGCCGTGGGTCTGGTCGGCGTGCTCGTGGGTCAGGAACACCGCGTCGAGATGGTCGACGTCGGCGTCGATCAGTTGCTCGCGCAGGTCCGGCGAGGTGTCGATCAGCACGCGCGTGATGCCGTCCGGCGTGACCCGCTCGGCGAGCAGCGAGCAGCGGCGACGGCGGTTCTTCGGATTGGACGGATCGGCGGCGCCCCAGCCGAGCGCCGGGCGCGGCACGCCGGCGGACGAACCCGAGCCGAGAATGGTGAGCGTCAGGGTCATGGGTGCTCCGTCGCGAAGTGGATCAGGCAGCGGCGGGCGCCGGCACCTTGCCGAACAGGCGGAAGAAGTTCTCGGTGGTCTGGCGCGCGATCTCGTCCAGCGTGACGCCGCGCGTCTCGGCCAGCACCTTGGCGGTCTCGACCACGTAAGACGGCTCGTTGCGCTTGCCGCGATACTTGCCGGGCGCCAGATAGGGCGAGTCGGTCTCGACCATGATGCGGTCTGCCGGCAGCTCCGCGGCGAGATCGCGCAGCGCCTGCGACTTCTTGAACGTCAGAATGCCGGTGAACGAGATCAGCAGCCCGAGATCGATGGCTTTCATGGCGAGTTCGCGGCCTCCGGTGTAGCAATGCAGCACCGCGCGAAAAGCTCCCTTGGCCATCTCGTCTTCGAGGATGCGGCCGCAATCCTCGTCGGCCTCGCGGGTGTGGATCACCAGCGGTAGACCCGTCGCACGCGCCGCCGCGATGTGGGTGCGAAAGCCCCGCTCCTGCGCATCGCGCGAGCCGTGCTCGTAGAAGTAATCAAGCCCGGCTTCGCCGAACGCCACCACCTTCGGGTGCTGCGCCAGCTTGACGAGCTCGTCGGCGCTGATGCCGTCTTCCTCGTCAGCCTGATGCGGATGCGTGCCGACCGAGCAGTACACGTTGGCAAACCGCTCGGCGATCGCCAGCAGCTCCGGCAGCCGCTTCACGCGTGTCGAGATCGTCACCATCCGCCCCACCCCGCTCGCCTCGGCGCGGGCGACGATGCCGGCGAGGTCGTCGGCAAAGTCGGGGAAGTCGAGGTGGCAGTGGCTGTCGACCAGCATCGGCTCAGCCTGCCGCCGGCTCGACATAGCGCGGGAAGATCGGCGCCGGCGCCGGCAGCTTCGTGCCCGGCACGATCCGCGTCGGCAGCGCCGCAAAATCGCGCGCATCCGCGGCAACGCCGAGGATGTCGAGCAGCTTCGCCGCCGCAGTCGGGATCGCCGGCTGCGCCAGGATCGCGATCTGCCGCAGCACCTCGGCGGTGACGTACAACACCGTCTTCTGCCGCGCCGGGTCGGTCTTGGCGAGCGCCCACGGCGCCTCGCCGGCAAAGTAGCGGTTGGCTTCCGCCACCACCGCCCACACCGCGTTGAGCGCCTGATGGATCTGCTGCGTCGCCATCGCCGGCCGCGCCAAATCGATCATGCCGTCGGCCATCGCCAGCATCGCCGTGTCGGCCTCGCTGAACTCACCGTGTGGCGGCACCTGGGCGTCGCACTGCTTGGCCACCATGGTCAGCGAGCGCTGCGCCAGATTGCCGAGGTCGTTGGCGAGATCGGCGTTGATGCGGTTGACGATCGCCTCGTGATTGTAGCTGCCGTCCGAGCCGAACGGCACCTCGCGCAGGAAGAAGTAGCGCACCTGATCGACGCCGTATTGATCGGCGAGGTTGAACGGGTCGACGATGTTGCCGACCGACTTCGACATCTTCTCGCCCTTGTTGAACAGAAAGCCGTGGGCGTAGACGCGCTTCTGGATCGGGATGCCCGCCGACATCAGGAACGCCGGCCAGTACACCGCGTGGAAACGGATGATGTCCTTGCCGATGACGTGGACGTCGGCCGGCCAGTAGTGCCAGTTCTTGTCGGCTTCGTCCGGGAAGCCAACGCCGGTGATGTAGTTGGTCAGCGCGTCGACCCAGACATACATCACGTGCTCGGGATCGTTCGGCACCTTGACGCCCCAGTCGAAGGTGGTGCGCGATACCGACAGATCCTTGAGCCCGCCCTTGACGAAGCTGATCACTTCGTTGCGGCGCGCATCGGGACCGATGAAGTCCGGCTGATCTTCGTACAGCTTCAGAAGTTTGTCCTGATAGGCAGACAGCTTGAAGAAATAGCTCTTCTCCTCGACCCATTCGACCGGCGTGCCCTGCGGGCCGCGGCGCACCTGATCGTCGCCGACGACGGTCTCGTCCTCGGCGTAATAGGCCTCGTCGCGGACCGAGTACCAGCCCGCGTAACTGTCGAGATAGATGTCGCCGTTCTTCTCCATCCGCTTCCAGATCTCCTGGACCGAGCGGTGATGGGCCTCCTCCGAGGTGCGGATGAAGCGGTCGTAGGAGATGCCGAAGCGGTCGTCCATGTCGCGGAAGCGGCCGGCGTTGCGGGCGGCGAGCTCGGCCGGCGTCAGGCCCTCGCGCTGCGCGGTCTGGATCATCTTCAGGCCGTGCTCGTCGGTGCCGGTCAGGAAGAATACGTCCTTGCCGTCGAGCCGCTGGAAGCGCGCCAGCGCGTCGGTCGCGATCGCCTCATAGGCGTGGCCGATATGCGGCGCGCCGTTCGGATAGGAGATCGCGGTGGTGATGTAGAATGACTTTCGCTGCGCCATGTGCGCGGACGCCTTTCAATGATCGATCGTTTTGAGAGCGGCGGCGAAGACCATCGGCCGGCAGATCGCGGCCGAAACGGCGTCAGCGCACCGCCTCCGCGAGCTGCCCGAACACCGAGAACACCAGCGGCTTGCGCTCGAGATTGTAGGCTTCGGTGTCGCGCGCGGCGCGGCCGATCTTTTCCCACACCTCTGCCAGCCGTGCAAGGCGCGGCAGTTCCGCGTTGGCATCGGGCGTGCGCAGCCGGCCGGCGACCCAGCGGTCGACGCTGTCGACAAACGCCTGCAGCGTGGCGCGGTCGGTGCCGCCGATCGCCTCGCCCAGCGCATGCAGCGCGCGCGGATCGACGTTGGGCAGGCTGTCGAGCAGCGCCGTCGTCTTCTGGTGCAACGTCAGCGCATCGCCGCCGAGCAGCGTCAGCGCGCGCGATACGCTGCCTTCGGATGCCGTCGCGGCGTCCGCAAGCTTGGGATCGGCTGCCTCAAGGTCGGTCGCGGCGACCGCGGCGCGGATCACGTCGTCGGTCGAAAGCGGCCGCAGCATCAGCTTGCGGCAGCGGGACAGGATGGTCGGCAACACGCGTGCCGGCGAGTTGCTGATCAACAGAAACAGCGAGCGCTGCGGCGGCTCCTCGATCACCTTCAAGAGCGCGTTGGCGGAGGAGGCGTTGAGGTCGTCGACGGTATCGACGATGCAGACGCGCCAGCCCTCGACTGCGGCGGTCGAGCCGAAGAAGCCGATGGTCTCGCGAGATTCATCGACGGTAATGACATTGCGCAACACGCCCTTGTCGTTGACCGAGCGCTCCAGCGTCAGCAGCCCGCCATGCGCCTCGGCGGCGACGAGACGGACGACCGGATGCTCCGGATCGAGCGCCAGCGTGGCGGCGCCCTGCACCGGATCCGACTGCGGATCGCGATGCGCGAGCACGAAGCGCGCCATCCGATAGGCCAGCGTCGCCTTGCCGATGCCCTGCGCGCCGCCGAGCAGCCAGGCATGGGCGATCCGGCCGCTGCGATAGGCATCGAGCAGCGCCTGCTCGGCGGCCTGATGGCCGAACAGCGCCGTGGTCTCGCGCGGCGGGCGCGCGGTGATGTCGGCCGCAGCCTTGCGCGCGCTCATGCCGATCGTGCCTTTGCTTTGGACTTGGTCTTGCCGCGCCCTTTTGCGCCGGGCTTACCGGGCGGCTTGGCCTGCGGCCAACCGAGCATCCGGTCCTGCACCGTCAGCCAAATCCGGTCGGCGACAAGCTTCGGCTCGCCCTCCGCGTCGATCAGCACACAGCGCTCGGGCTCGGCTGCCGCGATCTGCCGGTAGGCGTCGCGCAGCTTGCGGTGAAAGTCGGCATTCTCGCCCTCGAAGCGGTCGGGCGCCTCGGCGCCCCGGCGGACGGCGGCGCGCTTCAGTCCGATCTCGACCGGAATGTCGAGGATCACGGTGAGGTCCGGCTTCATCGCTCCGATGGTGACGTCCTGCAACGCGTTCAGCAGCGCCGGGCTGACGTCGCCGAGCTTGCCCTGATACACCCGGGTCGAGTCATAGAACCGGTCGCACAGCACCCAGGCACCGCGCGCCAGCGCGGGCTCGATCAGGGTTCGGACGTGATCGTCGCGCGCCGCGGCGAACAGCAGCGCTTCCGCCTCCGAGCCCCCAATCAGATGACCGATCCCGGACAGCAGCAGATGCCGGATGATCTCGGCGCCTGGCGAACCCCCAGGCTCCCGCGTCACCACTGTCGCCTGCCCCGCTTTCGCCAGACGTTCGGCCAGCAATTTGATCTGGGTCGACTTGCCGGCCCCCTCGCCGCCTTCGAAGGTGATGAAACGACCGCGTGATGAACCGGTTTGCGGGGCTTGTTCAACCATTCTCAGAGCTTCGCCATACCGGCCCGGAATGCCCCGATCACCAGTTCGCTAGCGCCGTCCAAGGCACGGCGCATCGTTGAACCGGTCGGATTGGCCTCGGCCGCCTGCAGCGGCACCTCGACCGCCAAGTTGGGACCGCGCCAGACCCGCACGACGCCGATCCTGCGACCAGCCTCGACCGGGGCCGCGACCGGGCCGGTGTAGACGATCCGGGCGATCAGCTTATCGGTGCCATTCTTGCGCACCATCACCCGCACCGACTCGGCCGGCGTCAGCGCCACATAGCGTTTCTCGCCGCCGAACACCCGGGCGTAGCCGACGGTGGCATCGGCGGCGAACAGCGGGCGCGATTCGAAATTGCGGAAACCCCATTCCAACAGCTTCTTGGCCTCGGTGGCGCGGTCGTCGATGTCCTCGACGCCGTTGACCACCACGATCAGCCGCATGCCGTTTTGCACCGCCGACCCGACCAGGCCGTAGCCGCCGTCTTTGGTGTAGCCGGTCTTCAGGCCGTCGGCGCCCGGCATCGCGTTCAGCAGCGGATTACGGTTGGTCTGGCGGATCTTGTTCCAGGTGAATTCCTTCTCGCCGAACAGCTTGTAGTAGTCCGGATAGGTCAGGATGATGTGACGCGCGAGCCTCCCCAGTTCGCGCACGCTCATCTTGTTGGCCGGGTCCGGCAGGCCGTTGGAATTGGCGAAGGTCGATTGCGTCAGCCCGAGCTCGCGGGCCCGCTTGGTCATCCGCTCGACGAACGCCTGCTCGGTGCCGGCGATGCCTTCCGCCAGAGCGATACAGCTATCGTTGCCGCTCTGAATGATCGCCCCGTGCAGCAGATCGTCCACCGATACGCGGCTGTGGATCTCGGCGAACATCGTCGAATTGCCGGCCGGTGCGCCGCCGCGGCGCCAGGCGTATTCGCTGATCTTGTAGTCGTCGGTGAGCTTGATCTCGCCCTTGGTCAGCAGATTGAACACCAGCTCGACCGTCATCAGCTTCATCATGCTGGACGGCGGCCGTAGTTCGTCGGCGTTCTTCTCGAACAGCACGCTGCCGCTCTCGGCATCGATCAGAATCGCGCTCGGCGCATCGGTGTCGTAGCCGCCGACCACCTCCTCCTTCTTGGCGCCCTGCACGCTCTGGTTCGCAGCCAGCGCTGGGCCGGTGCCGATCGCAATTGCCAACACGCCCGCCAGCAGCGCGCGCCACGGCCGGGCGCAACGCGGGCGGACGAAAATCAGCGAGGTGAGCACAGCCATACAGCAAGTTCCGGGAGCAACTTCGAACCAAGGCGCACGTTTCCACGATGCGGTCGGACAGCTTACGCGGGCCGTTTTCAATTGTGGTGACGCTGGATCAATCCTATCGTGAGCGCCGCTGCGCTTCCAGATAAACTCCAATCAATTCAGGGCGGAAACGGAATGGAATCGACCAGGACCGTCGCGGTCAACGGGATCGAATTGTTCGTGCGCGAGCAGGGTGAAGGCCCGCTGGTGCTACTGTGCCATGGCTGGCCCGAGCTGTCCTATTCCTGGCGCCACCAGATCGGTGCGATCGCAGACGCAGGTTTCCGGGTCGTGGCTCCCGACATGCGCGGTTTCGGCCGCTCGAGTGCGCCGCAGCCGATCGAGGCCTACAGCATCTTCGATCTGGTCGGCGACATGGTCGCGCTGGTCGCCGAGTTGAAGGAAAGCAGTGCGATCATCATCGGCCACGATTGGGGCGCGCCGGTCGCCTGGCATGCGGCGCTGTTCCGGCCCGACCTGTTCACCGCCGTCGCCGGACTCAGCGTTCCGCCGCCGTGGCGCGGCAAGGGCCGGCCGCTCGATCTGCTGAGCGCCGCCGGCGTCACCAACTTCTACTGGCAGTATTTCCAAAAGCCCGGGGTCGCCGAGACCGAGTTCGAGCGCGACGTCGCGGCGACGATCCGCGGCATGCTGTGCGGCGGCTTCGCCGATCGGGGACGGTCGCTGTTCGTCCCCGAAGGCCGCGGCTTCATCGGCCGCTCGGCGGCGTCGCTGCCGCTGCCGCCGTGGCTGACCGAAACCGAACTCGCCTACTTCATCGAGCAATACAAGCAGAGCGGATTCCGCGGCGGGCTGAACTGGTACCGCAACATCGACCGCAATTGGGATCTGACAGCGCCTTGGCAGGGTGCGCAAATCCGTCAGCCGGCGCTGTTCATCGCCGGCTCGAACGATCCGGTGATCTCGGACAAGATGAGCGGCAAGCACCTCGCAGCGATCGAGCGGGTGCTGCCCAACCTCAAGCAGAAGTTGATCATCGACGGTGCCGGCCACTGGATCCAGCAGGAGAAGCCGGCCGAGGTCAACGCGGCGCTGATCGGCTTCCTGAAGCAGGTGACGTAACGGCGACTACCTCAGGACGGCGTCGCGGAGCAGCTCAGTAAAGCCCGCGCGCCGACAGCAGGTTGCCGATCTGGTCGTCGCCGCGCGCCGGTGCTGCGCTTTCGCGTGGTTCGGCGGAGGCATAGTTGCCGTCTCTGTCGTAGGACACCATGCGGGTGTTGTGGGCCAGCGTCCGGCCGTTGCTGCGGGAGCTGCGCGAGGCGGAGATCTCCGACGTGGCGCTGACCGAGGCGACATCCACGGCAGTATTGCCGAGCGAATATGGCCGCCCTTCCGGCAGCGGCACGTCGCCGCGAATCGCTCGGCTTGCCACTCCACCGCCCTGCATATCCGGCACGAACGGGCGAGCGGAGGCGATCCTGACCGTCGAAGGCGCTGGCGCCGGCTCGTTGGTGCGCAACGTCGCCATCAGCTGGCGGTCGTCGGAGCCTTCCAGCGGCGCCCGGCCGACATATTCGACACGGACGCGCGCAGTACCTTTGTGTTTGAATTCAAGTAGTTCGGCGGCTTTGTTGGAAACGTCGATGAGCCGATTGCCGTGATACGGTCCGCGGTCGTTGATGCGAACGACGAGCGAGCGGCCGTTGCTGAGATTGGTGACGCGGGCATAAGACGGGATCGGCAGGGTGGGATGGGCTGCCGATAGCGAGGCCATGTCGAACACCTCGCCATTGGCGGTCAGCCGGCCGTGGAAGTCGTCGCCGTACCAGGACGCCAGCCCTTCGGCGCGATAACTGGCGTCCTCCTGAGGGACGTAAGTCCGGCCGGCCACCACGTAGGGCTTGCCGACCCGATAGGTCCCCCCGCCTTTCGGCACCGGCTCGCCGGGGCCGACGACCC
>NZ_LJIC01000024.1 GCF_001295845.1 Rhodopseudomonas sp. AAP120
CGGAGCCTGTCATCGGGCGGCGCTCCGCGCCGACCCGTTGGCTCGCAATGACGGGGTCGGCGGCCGTCAGCCTCACCCACCGTCATTCCGGGGCGCTCGCTCTTGCGAGCGAACCCGGAATCTCGAAGTTGTGGCAAAAGCCGGTCGCAGAGCCCATCGAGATTCCGGGTTCGCGCTGCGCGCGCCCCGGAATGACGGTGCTTGGGGCGGGGTCGAAGGGGCCGCCTCAACTATCAGCTCATTTGTCGGCGCCAACTCATCTGTCGGCGCCAACCCAACCGTCAACGCCAACTAACCGGTCAGCGCCGCCTTCACCAAGCCGCTGGCCTTGCCGAAATCCATCTGGCCGGCGTACTTCGCCTTCAGCGCGGCGATCACCTTGCCCATGTCCTTGATTCCGGCGGCGCCGGTCTCGCTGATCACGGCGGCGATCGCGGCCTTGACCTCGTCGTCGGACATCTGCTGCGGCAGATAGGCCTGGATCACGGCGATTTCGGCGCGCTCCTGGTCGGCGAGTTCGGCGCGGCCGCCTTTGTCGTAGAGCTCGACGGATTCCTGGCGCTGCTTGATCATCTTCTGCAGCAGGCTGAGCAGATCGCCATCGCTGAGCGGCGGCTTGCCCTGGCCGCGGGCTTCGATGTCGGCGTTCTTGATGGTCGAGTTCACCATCCGCAGCGTCGACAGCTTGCGCTCGTCCTTGGCCTTCATCGCCTCTTTGACGGCGGTGTTGATGTTTTCGCGCAGCATGTCGGGCTCCTTCGGAATTTCGTCAAAAAGACCGTCATTGCGAGCGAAGCGAAGCAATCCAGCGCCGTGCACTGCGCTGGATTGCTTCGTCGCTTCGCTCCTCGCAATGACGAGGAAATGGTGGTTTTCGAGGCCAGATGTAGGCGGTTCGCCCGGCCGAAACAACTCTAGTTCCGCAGCCACTCGGTGAGCGCCGCGGCGGTGGCGGCGGGTTGTTCGATCTGCGGCATGTGTCCGCAATCCGGGATGATCACCAGTTTGGCCCCGGCGATGCCGTCGGCCATCTCCTGCGACAGACTGTTGGGAATCGTGTTGTCGGTGTCGCCGCTCAGCACCAGCGTCGAACAGGCGATGGTCGCCAGCGTCGGGCGGGAATCGGCGCGGGCGATGATGGCGCGCTGCTGCCGGGCGAAGCCGGCGGCGCCGACGTCGTCGCCCATGTCGTGAATGATCCGGCGCAGGCCGTTGTCGTCGGCGCGCGACGGATGCACGAAGCCGGGATACAGCTCGTCCAGCACGCCGTGCAGCCGGCCGGCATTGGCCTCGCCGACCTGCCGGGTGCGCCGCGCCGAGGCCTCCGGGCTGTCCGGCCGCGCCTGGGTGTTGATCAGCGCCAGTTTCGCCACCCGATCCGGCGCCTGGCGCATGATCTCGAAGGCGATGTAGCCGCCCATCGAATGGCCGGCGAGCGCGAACCGCTGCGGCGCCTCCGACAGCACGCGCCGGGCGATCGCCGCCATGCTGTCGTCGCGGATATGGTTGGCCACGGTCACCGGGCCGAACGCCCACAGCGCGGGCGCGACCGGCGCATAGATCCGCGGCGAACTCGCCAGGCCCGGAATCAGCACGATCGGCAACGATGTGTCCATGGAACCTCCCTGTGCGCACGATTCGGACCGGCGCAGGCGGGCGAAGCTAAGCCCGGGAGAATCCCTGTCAAATATCACCGAAATGCGCACACTTTGCCGGCCGCAGCGCTTTGACGGCGCCGCCGGGCGCGACTATGTAATGCGCTCATGACCAATTCAGCATCCAATCCCGCCTGGCCGGACCATAAACCGACCGCGCTGCTCGTGCTCGCCGATGGCACGGTGTTCGAAGGCTTCGGCCTCGGCGCCGTCGGCTCCGCCGTGGGCGAGGTCTGCTTCAACACCGCGATGACCGGCTACGAGGAGATCCTCACCGATCCCTCCTACGCCGGGCAGCTCATCACCTTCACCTTCCCGCATATCGGCAACGTCGGCACCAACGACGAGGATATCGAGACGGTGAACATGGCGGCGACGCCGGGCGCGCGCGGCGTGATCCTGCGCGGCGCCATCACCGACCCGTCGAACTATCGCTCGTCGAAGAACCTCGACGCCTGGCTGAAGGCGCGCGGCATCATCGGCCTGTCGGGCATCGACACCCGCGCGCTGACCGCGCTGATCCGCGAAAAGGGCATGCCCAACGCGGTGATCGCCCATTCGCCGAGCGGCGAATTCGACCTGCACGCGCTGAAGGAAGAAGCCCGCGAATGGCCCGGCCTCGAGGGCATGGACCTGGTGCCGATGGTCACCTCCGGCCAGCGCTTCACCTGGGACGAGACGCCGTGGGCGTGGGGCGAAGGTTTTGGCCGGCAGGACAAGCCTGAATTCAACGTCGTGGCGATCGACTACGGCATCAAGCGCAACATCCTGCGGCTGCTCGCCGGCGAAGGCTGCAAGGTCACGGTCGTGCCCGCCACCACCTCGGCTGAAGACATCCTGGCGATGAAGCCGGACGGCGTGTTCCTGTCGAACGGCCCGGGCGATCCGGCCGCGACCGGCAAATATGCGGTGCCGGTGATCCAGCAGGTGATCCAGTCCGGCGTGCCGACCTTCGGCATCTGCCTCGGGCATCAGATGCTCGGCCTCGCGCTCGGCGGCAAGACCGTGAAGATGCATCAGGGCCACCACGGCGCCAATCATCCGGTCAAGGATCTCACCACCGGCAAGGTCGAGATCACCTCGATGAATCACGGCTTCGCGGTCGACAAATCGACGCTGCCCGGCAACGTGCAGCAGACCCACGTGTCGCTGTTCGACGAGAGCAATTGCGGCATCGCGCTGGCCGACAAGCCGGTGTTCTCGGTGCAGTACCACCCCGAGGCCTCACCCGGCCCGCGGGACTCGCACTATCTGTTCCGCCGCTTCAGCGACCTGATGCGGGCGAAGAAGAGCGCGGCCTGAGCGCGAAGTTTTTCCGATCAGATCTGACCTTTGGAACGGGCTCGGCCGGATGGCCGGGCCCTTTTCGTATGCACGCCCGCGATCTCCCTCGCAGTGTCCGGCATGAACCGGACAGCTCGTAGTGTCATGTCAAGTTGACAACGGAGCCTGTCACGATAATTTGACCAAGCGAGAGAACACCGTGAACGGACCGGCCAGCAGGCGCTGGTGGACCAGAGCGGAGGTCTCAGCCGGGACTGGTGCCCGGACGGCAGCGTGGCCACGCCTGAGGGGGCAGCCATCGACTGACCAGCCGGTGAACTCGGTCCGGTTGCTGCTCGCGGCACTCGCGTGCGGGTTCAGCACGAATTCATGAATCTCTGAGGAGGTTATTATGGCAGACGATCCCAACAAGGTCTGGCCGACCGGTCTGACGATCGCGGAGTCGGAAGAGATCCACAAGCACGTGATCGACGGTACGCGCGTCTTCGGCGCGATCGCGATCGTGGCGCATTTCCTCGCCTACGTTTACTCGCCCTGGCTGCACTAAGGGAGATCGGACATGAATCAAGGACGTATCTGGACCGTCGTGAATCCGACCGTCGGCCTGCCGCTGCTGCTCGGCAGCGTCACCGTGATCGCGATCCTGGTGCACGCCGCGGTGCTGAACAACACCGCCTGGTTCCCGAAGTACTGGCAGGGTGGCGCCGCTGTCGCCGCCGCGCCGGCCGCTCCGGCCCCGGCTGCTGCTCCGGCGAAGAAGTAAGCTTCGTCTAGCGACATCGACCGACGCCCGTCGGGGTCCTCAGGACCTCGGCGGGCGTCGTGCATTTTGGCGGCCGGATCGCGACCGACCAAGACGGCCGCGGCGGAGCCAAGATACGCCGAGCGTGCGTGCGCGATCCCGGGCGCGATCGCCGTCGCCGATCTGACGTCTTCACCTTACACGACATCTCGCCGCGCATGCGTTCGGACGGTCGGCGTGCCGACACATGCAGGTGTCCGCGGAGGTGACAGCACGATGTCGCTACGGCTCGACACACCGGACACCTCGCCGCACGAGATCACAGCAGAGACGACTCGCACGCGTCGAGTCATCGCAGCGATCACAACCGCAACGAGTCCGCTGTGGCGCGCGTGCGCCAACGTGTGGCGCGCGCGCCTCGTTTACACTTGTGGCACGGACGCGCCGTCGCGACGCGCTGTGCGATCTGGAATCGCTCCAACGCGACGCCACATGGACGCATCGTAACGATGCGAGAAACTCCTGTGCCGCAGCGCTTTCTTGCATCACCGCAAGCCGCTCGCGAGCGCGCTCACTTAAAAATCAGTAACGTCACTGCAACTTCATCCAGCGGACCCACTTGAGCCGCATTGCATCGGCATTGATGCAAACCTGAAATGAAGGAGGCCATCGATGACTGCCATGAACCAGCCGAAGTTCGATCCCGATTACGTCGCGACGCTGCGCGAAGTGCTCGATATCGCGGTTGAGCAGATCGCGATGGAGCATCGCACGCCGGCCACCAAAGCGATGATGGCGCAGATCATCGTGCAGAACGCCGCGCGCGGGATCACCGATGCCAACGCGCTGGTGCACGACGCCGTCCGCGCCGGCGCCCACGGCGCGCCGTAAGCGCCCCTCGCGGCCGTGCCACCGCGCGGTCAACGTTCCGCCCGCCCTTCCACGCGCCGCGCCTTCGCGGCGCGTTTTGATTCGGAAAACCCCACGCACGTCATTCCGGGCGCGCGCGGCGCGAACCCGGAATCCCGCAGTTGTGGAAACGACAGATTCGCAGAACGCTTCGAGCTTCCGGGTTCACGCGCGTTGCGCGTGCCCCGGAATGACGGGCGTGAGGCTAGAGCGGTTCATCGATTGATTGAAGCGCTATGGCCCGCTCCAAATTGCACTGAGTCCTCATCCTGAGGAGCCCGGCGAAGCCGGGCGTCTCGAAGGATG
>NZ_LJIC01000025.1 GCF_001295845.1 Rhodopseudomonas sp. AAP120
CCCCGACCCCTCCCCGCCGCAAGGGCGGGGGGAGGGGGAGGAGAGCGCGTTGTGAAATAACTACCTCACCGCCGTCTTTTCGAACTGCCGCAGCATCGTGTTGCCACGCGTCACCGCCGCGTCCAGCGCGTCCTTGGCGGTTTTCTTGCCGGCGAGGGCTTGTTCGATTTCTTCGGCCCAGACGTCGCGGAGTTGGACCATGTTGCCGAGGCGGAGGCCGCGGGAGTTTTCGGTCGGCGGCTTGTTGGTCAGTTCCTTGATCGGCGTTTCGAGATAGGGCTGGTCCTTGTAGAAGCCGTCGGCCTTGGCCTTCTCATAGGCCGCCTTGGTGATCGGCAGATAGCCCGACGCCTTGTGGATCGCGACCTGGCGGTCGGTGTCCGACAGGAAGGCGAGGAACTTGGCGACGCCCTTGTATTCGTCCGGGGTCTTGCCGCCCATCACCCACAGCGAGGCGCCGCCGATGATCGAGTTCTGCGGCGCGTCCTTGACGTCAGGGTAGTAGGGCATCGGCGCGTTGGTCCAATTGAACTTGGCCTGGTTCTTGACGTTGCCGAAGAAGCCCGACGAGGTCAGGAACAGCGGGCACTCGCCCGAGGTGAAGCGGCCCTCGCCGGTGTTGGTGCGGCCGGAGTAATCGTAGGTCTTGTCCTTCTGCAGCTCGATCAGCTTCTCGAGATGCTTGACCTGCAGCGGGCCGTTGAATTCGAGCTTGGTGTCGAAGCCGTCGAGGCCGTTGGCCTTGGAGGCGAGCGGCACATTGTGCCAGGCCGAGAGCTGCTCGAGATTGGCCCAGGTGACCCAGGCGGTCGAGAACCCGCAGGTGGCGTAGCCGGCGGCCTTGAGCTTCTTGGCGTCCTCGAACACCTCGGGCCAGGTCTTCGGGATCTCGGCGATGTCGGCCTTTTTCAGCGCGTCGAGATTGACCCACATCACCATCGAGGATGAATTGAACGGGAACGACAGCATCTCGCCCTTCGAGGTCGAGTAGTAGCCGGTGATCGCCGGCAGATACGCCTTGGGATCGAACGGCTCGCCGGTTTCCTGCATCAGCTTGTAGACCGGCTTCACCGCGCCGGTTGCCGCCATCATGGTGGCGGTGCCGACTTCGAACACCTGCATGATGTGCGGCGCGTTGCCGGCGCGGAACGCCGCGATGCCGGCATTCATGGTGTCGGCATAGCCGCCCTTGTAGGTCGGCACCACCTTGTAGTCGCTCTGCGAGGCGTTGAAGTCGCTGGCGAGCTTGACGACCACGTCGTTGTTGCCGCCGGTCATCGCGTGCCACCACTGGATTTCGGTGACGGCCTGTGCGGGCGAAGCGAGCGCGAAGGTTGTGGCAACGGACGCGGCAAGCGCCGTCAGGCTGAAGGAACGAAGCGTCATCAAGTACCTCCCGAACGAGCGGTCATCTCGTGTACGCGCGCGTTAGCAGCGCCGGATGACAGTCACATGACCCTATAGGCGACGTGGTCGTTAGGAGGAAGCGGCCGAAGTGCAAAGCCCGGAAAAAGACCAACGCCGCCGTGCGGCGGCGCAACAGGAACTTCGGGAGGTTGCACAAGATCACACCGGACGCGAGCGCGGCGCGTCCGGGATGGCGGGTAGCGGAGCCGGCGAGGCCCCGCTACCCAAGGGCTCAGCGCTTGCGCTCCGGGCCGCTGACGATGCCGTCGGCCTTGAGCTTGGCGATGTTGTCCGCCGTATAGCCGAACTCGCCCAGCACCTCGTCGGCGTGCTGGCTGAAGGTCGGCGGGATGTGGCGCAGGCTGGCCTTGGTCCGATCGAACCGGACCGGCGAGGCGATACCCTTGTACCAGTCCTTCTCGATGATATCGCCGCGCGCCTTGACGTGGTCGGAGGCCAGCGCCTTGTCGATCGCCTGCACCGGACCGGCGGGCAGGCCGGCGGCGAGCAACTGGCGGCACAGCGGCTCGGCGTCATGGTTGGCCAGGATCGCCTCCAGCTCGGCGCGCAGTTCCGCGCGGTTGACGACGCGGTCGCGGTTGCGGGCGAAGCGCGGGTCGGTGCCGAGCTCCGGCTTGCCGAGTTCGCGGCACAGCTTGCGGAACGTGCCGTCGTTGCCGACGCCCATGAAGATGTTGCCGTCGCGAGCCGCGAACACCGAATACGGATACAGATTCGGATGCTCGTTGCCGGTGCGCGCCGGCGGCTTGCCGTGCATGAAGAAGTTCGCCGTATGCGGATGCATGATGGCGAGGCCGGTCTCGAACAGCGTCGCCTCGACGAACTGGCCGAGCCCCGACTTCTGCCGCTCCAGCAGTGCCATCAGGATGCCGACGCAGGCGTAGAGGCCGGTCGACATGTCGACCAGCGCGACGCCGATTCGGGTCGGGCCCGAGTCGGGCGTACCCGTCGACTCCATCAGGCCGACCATCGACTGGATGATCGCGTCATAGCCCGGATGGCCGCCATGCGGACCGTCGCCGCCGAAGCCGGAGATCCGGCAATGCACCAGCTGCGGAAATTTCGCCCGCAGCACGTCGTTGCCGATGCCCCATTTGTCGAGCGTGCCGGGCTTGAAGTTCTCGATCATGACGTCGGCGTCTTCGAGCATCTTCATCAGCACGGCGCGGCCGCCCTCGGAGGCGAGGTCGAGGCCGATCGACCGCTTGTTGCGGTTGGTGCCGATGAAATACGCCGCGTCGTCGTCGTGGAAGGGCGGGCCCCAGTCGCGGGTCTCGTCGCCGGCGGGCGGCTCGACCTTGATGACGTCGGCGCCGTGGTCGGCGAGAATCTGGGTGCAGTACGGGCCACCGAGCACGCGCGACAGATCGATCACGCGCAAACCGGCAATCGCGCCGGCCATCAGGGGAGAAGTCATGAGGGCTTTCTTATTGAAGCTTTGATGGGGAGGGCGAACTTACCGGCCCAAGGCGGGTCTTGGCAAATGCCGGGCCGGTTCTCGGCCATGCGCGCGGCTCAACCGCGACGGACTCTCCGGCAGACACGCCGGCGAGGCTGGGTGAAGGCCGGACGGAAATCTCTAGCTGCGCGTCGCCTGCCAGACGCCGTGGCAGCGATCGCCCTGAATCAGGCCGCTCCAGGTGCCGGAGCCGGTGTTGCCGGCGAGGCGGCCGCGGCCGGTCGCCACCGAGGCGCCGACCGAGATCCGAACGGCGACATTGCCGCCGCCGGTGATGCCGCCGGTGACCTTGCCGCCGCCGGCCGAAGCGACGCGGCGGCCCTGCACGGCGAACGGCGCATTGTAGGTCGGGCTGCAATTGCCGCCACGGGTCGCGAACACCACGTTCCAGGTGCCGTCGAAAT
Organism: Rhodopseudomonas sp. AAP120; assembly: GCF_001295845.1. Lineage (GTDB taxonomy): Bacteria > Pseudomonadota > Alphaproteobacteria > Rhizobiales > Xanthobacteraceae > Rhodopseudomonas. The sequence goes on from NZ_LJIC01000025.1 coordinate 3,292, forward strand.
TGGCGGCGCGGCGCCGGGCCGCTTCGGCATCCGAGGCGGTGAGCGCGATCACCGCGCCCGCAGCCGCCAGCAGGCCGAGACGGCCGAGGCCGGGACGGATCCGCGACAATAGCGGGCGGACGAGGGTTTCCATGTCGGTCTCCAGTTGCGTCTGCCGAATGTCGTCACCGGGCGCAGGGCGTTGTGATCCTGGCGATGCGAACGTCGAACAGTGTGCCACGACGATGCGACGAGGATAGGGGCCGCCGGGTTCGAGTTCGACTGTAAATTGGTGCGAGGGCCGGCGTCCCGGGCGCTGCGGAGCGCCGGCGGGCCGCCGTTAAGCGTTGCCAATCCGGCTTTGCTCTGTCATAAGCCCAGCCTTCACCGCCCGGCTGATCAAGGGCTGCCGTGGCGGTGAGCTCTGCGGGTTCGTCTCTGGTGAGATAAATCCCGCAATTTCAACGCTCTAACGAGCATATTCGCCGCCGCAGCGCCTTCGGGCGCTATTTGCGCGTGGCCTGAGGAGAGCCAAATGCCCAAGTTGAAGACCAAATCGGGCGCCAAAAAGCGCTTCAAAGTCACCGCCACCGGCAAGGTGATGTCCGCCCAGCGCGGCAAGCGCCACGGCATGATCAAGCGCACCAAGAAGCAGATCCGTCAGCTTCGCGGCACCCGCGCGATCTTCAAGACCGACGGCGACAACATCAAGAAGTATTTCTTGCCGAACGCCTGACCGTTCTGGCCGCGCAACCGCGCGGCAACCTCATCATCGGGCCGCGTCCGCGCGGCCACCAAAACCCAATTCAGATGAAGGAGATCAGTCATGGCTCGCGTCAAACGCGGTGTGACGGCTCACGCCAAGCATAAGAAAGTCTACAAGCTCGCCAAGGGTTATCGCGGTCGTCGCAAGAACACGATCCGCACCGCCAAGGCCGCGGTCGACAAGGCCGGCCAGTACGCGTTCCGCGATCGCAAGCGCAAGAAGCGGACGTTCCGCGCGCTGTGGATCCAGCGCATCAACGCCGCGGTGCGGCCGTTCGACATGACCTACAGCGTGTTCATCAACGGCCTGTCGAAGTCCGGCATCGTCGTCGACCGCAAGGTGCTGTCCGACCTCGCGATCAACGAGCCGGCGGCGTTCCAGGCGATCGCCGAGAAGGCCAAGGCCGCGCTCGCGGCCTGAAGGTCTCCACGCGGTTGACCGTCATCGCCGGGCTTGACCCGGCGATCCATCTTTTCAAGAGCGATGGATGCCCGGGTCAAGCCCGGGCATGACTGCATTGGGGAACGGCTTCGCCATGTCCAACCTTCAAGACCTGCAATCCCAGATCCTCGCCGACATCGCTGCGGCGTCCGATGAGGCCGCGCTCGAAGCGGTGCGCGTCGGCGCGCTCGGCAAGAAGGGCTCCGTCTCGGCGCTGCTCGCCACGCTCGGCAAGATGGACCCCGAGCAGCGCAAGACCGAAGGTGCCGCGATCAACCTCGCCAAGGACGCGATCAACGCGGCGCTGAGCGCGCGCCGCGACGTGCTCAAGGCCGCCGCGCTCGATGCGCGGCTCGCCGCCGAAACCATCGACGTCACGCTGCCGCTGCGCGAGCCGCTGGCCGAGGCCGGCCGGATTCATCCGCTCAGCCAGGTGTGGGACGAAGTCACCACGATCTTCGCCGACATGGGCTTTGCGGTCGCCGAAGGTCCGGACATCGAGACCGACGACTACAACTTCACCAAGCTGAACTTCCCCGAGGGCCATCCGGCCCGCGAGATGCACGATACCTTCTACTTCAATCCGAAGGAAGACGGCTCGCGCCTCTTGCTGCGCACTCACACTTCGCCGGTGCAGGTCCGCACCATGCTGAGCCAGAAGCCGCCGATCCGCGTGATCTGTCCGGGGCGCACTTATCGCAGCGACTCGGACCAGACGCACACGCCGATGTTTCATCAGGTCGAAGGGCTGGTGATCGACAAGGGCAGCCGTCTCGGCCATCTGAAGTGGATCCTGCACGAGTTCTGCAAGGCGTTCTTCGAGGTCGACAACGTCAATATGCGGTTCCGGCCGTCGTTCTTCCCGTTCACCGAGCCGTCGCTGGAAGTCGACATCCAGTGCCGCCGCGGCAAGGATGAGATCCGCTTCGGCGAAGGCGAGGACTGGCTGGAGATTTTGGGCTGCGGCATGGTGCACCCCAATGTGCTCACCGCCTGCGGTCTCGATCCCGACGTGTACCAAGGCTTCGCCTGGGGCATGGGCATCGACCGCATCGCCATGCTGAAATACGGCATGAGCGATCTGCGGCAGCTGTTCGAAGCTGATGCGCGCTGGCTGAGCCACTACGGCTTCAAGCCGCTGGACGTGCCGACGCTGGCGGGTGGATTGAGTTCGTGAGCTTGGTCCGATCAGGCGCAGGCGCGTTTGTCGGGCTGAACGCTGAGGTTGCGACGAGCGTCGCCCTCACCCCACCCCTCTCCCGCAAGCGGGAGAGGGAGTTCGGCTCCGACTCGGCGAAGCGGCTTTTACTTACCACCAATCAGTTGAGTGAACCTGTTAGTCTCGGGATCTCACAAGAGCACAGCGCGCTCCCTCTCCCGCTTGCGGGAGAGGGCTGGGGTGAGGGCGATACGGGCACGGAGCTTGCGATGGACGATTCGAAGCAGCCGACCTGGAGCGTGTCGCCCAGCCAGCGCCGCCATGCGCGCGAGCTGCGGAAGAAATCGACCGGTGCGGAGCGGCTGATGTGGGGCGAGCTGCGCGACAAGCGGCTCGGCGGATTTTCGTTCAAGCGACAGGTGCCGATCGGGCCGTTCATCGTGGACTTCGCCTGTCATTCGGCGAAGCTGGTCGTCGAGCTCGATGGTGGTCAGCATTTTGCCGATGACGCCGAACGTGCCGATGCGGCGCGGACGGAAGTGATCGAAGCGCGCGGGTTTCGGGTCATTCGCTTTAGCAACGCCGACGTCATGAGCAATCGCGACGGCGTGTTGCAGAGCATTGCGACCGAGCTTGCGGCAAGGACCCTCACCCCAACCCTCTCCCGCAAGCGGGAGAGGGGGCGCGCCGCGCGTGCGGCTAGGCCACGGCCTACACAAACCAATGCAACACGGCGCTCGTCTGATGCAACGCAGCGCCCGTCACCCGACGATTCGGACTAACCGCATGACTCGCAGCCCCACCATTAGGCATGGCCGGCTCCCTCTCCCGCTTGCGGGAGAGGGGTGGGGTGAGGGTGACGCGGGCACGACCTTGAGCATTCAGCACGACGCGCGCACCGCGCGGCCAGACGGAAGTAACAAGCGATGAAACTCACCCTCTCCTGGCTGAAAGATCATCTCGACACCGACGAGACGCTGGATGCGCTCGCCGACAAGCTCACCATGATCGGGCTCGAGGTCGAGGGCATCGAGGACAAGGCGAAGGCGCTGGCGCCGTTCACGATCGCCAAGGTGCTGAGCGCCGAGAAGCATCCCAACGCCGACAAGCTGCAAGTTTGCAGCGTCGACGCTGGCGATGGCGGCGCGCCAATTCAGGTGGTGTGCGGCGCGCCGAATGCGCGGGCCGGCCTCGTCACCGTGTTCGCGCCGCCCGGCACCTACATTCCGGGCAAGAACATCACGCTCGGCGTCGGCAACATTCGCGGCGTCGAGAGCCGCGGCATGCTGTGCTCGGCGGCCGAACTCGAAATCTCCGACGATCACGACGGCATCATCGAGCTGCCGGCCGATGCGCCGATCGGCGCCGCCTATGCGGACTGGGCCGGGCTCGGCGATCCGGTGCTCGATATTAATCTCACGCCGAACCGGCAGGACTGCGCCGGCGTCTCCGGCATCGCGCGCGATCTCGCCGCGGCCGGCATGGGCAAGTTCAAGGATCCGTCGGTCAAGCCGATCAAGGGCGAGTTTCCGTGCCCGGTCAGCGTCACGGTCGAAGACAGCAAGCTGTGCCCCGGCTTCGCGCTGCGGCTGGTGAAGGGCGTCAAGAACGGGCCGTCGCCGGAATGGCTGCAGAAGCGCCTGGCCGCGATCGGGCTGCGCCCGATCAACGCGCTGGTCGACATCACCAACTACCTGACCTTCGACCGCTCGCGCCCGCTGCACGTGTTCGACGCCGCCAAGGTGAAGGGCAACCTCGTGGTGCGCCGCGCCAAGGACGGCGAGACGCTGCTGGCGCTCGACGGCCGTACCTATACGCTCGATCCCAACGTCTGCGTGATCGCCGACGAGCACGGCGTCGAATCGCTGGCCGGCATCATGGGCGGCGAGCTGTCAGGCTGCTCGGCCGACACCACCGACGTGCTGATCGAATCCGCGTTGTGGAACGAGATCAACATCGCGCAAAGTGGTCGCCGGCTCGGCATCAACACCGACGCGCGCTATCGCTTCGAGCGCGGCGTCGATCCGGCCTTCATGGTGCCGGGGCTCGATCTGGCGACCAAGCTGGTGATGGAGTTCTGCGGCGGCACGCCGTCCGAGACCGTGGTGGTCGGCAATGCGTTCGGCGACGACCGCATCATCGATTTCCCGCTCAGCGAGGTGAAGCGGCTGGCCGGCATCGACGTGCCGTTCGCCGAGGCGCGCCGCATCCTGACGCAGCTCGGCTTCATGGTGGCCGGGCAGGGCGCGGTGGTGAAGGTCGCGGTGCCGTCGTGGCGCAGCGACGTGCACGGCAAGGCCGACATCGTCGAGGAAATCGTCCGCATCTACGGCGTCGACAAGGTGCCGATGACGCCGTTCGAACGCGGCGATGCGCCGCGCAAGCCGGTGCTGACCCAGATCCAGACTCGCACCCGCCGCGCCAAGCGCGCGTTGGCGGCGCGCGGCCTGACCGAAGCGGTGACCTGGTCGTTCATCGCCAAGCAAGCGGCCGAATTGTTCGGCGGCGGCCAGCCGGAGCTGGCGCTGGCCAATCCGATCGCGTCGGACCTCTCCGACATGCGGCCGAGCCTGCTGCCGGGGCTGATCGCCTCGGCGCAGGCCAATGCGGATCGCGGCTATCCGGATCTGGCGCTGTTCGAGGTCGGGCAGATCTTCCGGGGCGACCGGCCGCAGGATCAGTTCGTGGCTGCGAGCGGCGTGCGCCGCGGTGTCGCGTCGTCGGCCGGGCTCGGCCGGCACTGGTCGGGCTCGGCGCCGGCGACCGCGCTCGACGCCAAGGCCGATGCGTTCGCGGTGCTGGCCGCGGCCGGCGCGCCGATGGCCGGGCTGCAGATCGCAACGAACAAGCTGCCGGCCTGGCTGCATCCGGGCCGCTCCGGCGCGATCCAGATCGGGCCGCAGAACGTGCTCGGTTGTTTCGGTGAGCTGCATCCGCGCGTGCTCGAGCAGCTCGGCGCCGACGGCCCGGTGGTGGCGTTCGAGGTGATCCTCGATCGGATCCCCGACGCCAAGCAGCGCCCGACCCGCGCCAAGCCGGCGCTGGAGCTGTCGGCGTTCCATCCGGTGTCGCGCGACTTCGCCTTCATTGTGGGTCGCCAGGTCGCGGCCGCCGATCTGGTGCGCGCCGCGCAGGGCGTCGACAAGAAGCTGATCACGTCGGTCGGCGTGTTCGACGTCTACGAGGGTAAGGGCATCGACCCCGACAAGAAGTCGGTGGCGATCGCCGTCACGCTGCAGCCGCGCGACAAGACCATGACCGATGCGGAGATCGACGCGGTCGGCGCCAAGATCGTGGCGGAAGTGACGAAGAAGACCGGCGGCACGCTGCGCGGTTAATGCGCTGAACTAACTACTTCAGCGCCCGCGTCGCCCTCACCCCAACCCTCTCCCGCAAGCTGGAGAGGGGGCTCGCTGCCGTCGGGGCGATGGATCTGCCAACACCAGTCTATCGGCAAACCAAAACCCTCTCCCCACGCACGGCGCGCTCCCTCTCCCGCTTGCGGGAGAGGGCTGGGGTGAGGGGGCCCCGGGCAGTGAGCTGATGGCAAACTCGCGATAAGTAAGCGAAGCTATCGCCACCACGACGGCGCACCGCTGGCGGTGGCGGGCGGGCGTTCGCGGGGTGGCTGGCGTTCGCGGCGGGGCTTTGGCTTGCGCGCCGGCTTCTCCGCCTCGGGCTGTTTCGCCGGGCCGAGGCGTTTCAGCGCGGCGTCGGCGGCGCGTTCGCCGGAGTCCCAGGCGCCCTGCACGGTGCCCCAGAGATTTTCGTGGGTGGCTTCGCCGGCGATGAACAGCGTGCCGAGCGGCTCGCCGAGCACGCGGCGCATCGGCTGTGCGCCCGGCGCTGCCGCCGACATCGCGCCCTGCACGTACGGGTTGGCGTTCCAGCGCGTCACCGCCTGGCGTTCGACCGATTTGGTGATCTCGCTGCCGAACAGCTTGCCGAGCCATTCCAGCGCGAACGCCTGCATCGCATCCTCGCCCTGCGCCGACAGCTCGCGGCCGAAGGTGCCGGCAACGTCGACGGTGCACAGTGACGAGCCGTTGATGTTGGCGTAGAGCGCGGCGGTGCGCGGGCCGCTGCTCTGCTCGATCAGCAATTCGTCGCGCGACAGGCCGAGCGGGTTGCCCTTGAACTGCAGCGCGATGCGATCGGTGCTGCCGAGCCCGAGCTTGGCGGCGGCGTCGAGCTGGCGCTTCGGCAGTTCCGGCGTGAACTTGATGGCGCCCGAACCCAGCACATTGGTCGAGACCGTGAGGATCACCGCCTTGGCGGCAATCCGTCCCGACGCGGTCTCAACGGCGGTGTCGCGGCCGTTCCAGACGATGCGGCTGACCGGCGTCGACGTCACCAGCGGCAGCGGCGCGGCGAGCCGTGCCAGCAGCGTGCCGAGTCCCTGCTTGGCGCCGACCAGCATGTTGCGGTCCGGCGCGCGGCTTTCGTCCATCGCCGACAGGTCTTTCAGATCGGTGCCGCTCGCATAGGGGCCGAGCGCGAAATCGATGGTCGGACCCCAGTCGCCGAGATCCTTCGGCAGCGCGGCCGCGCAGGACACGTCGACCTTGCCGCGCGCGGCCTCGTCGATGGCGCGGCTGGCGCGCACCAATGTCGCCAGATAGTCCTCGGTCTCGCGGGCCCGCGCATTGCGGCGGCCGATCCGGATCTTCTGCCCGGGCGGCGCCGGCACGATGTCGATGCCGACGCTGCGCGCCTGCTTGGCGATCGGGTTGCTGTCCGGGTTGTGCAGGAAGCGCGCGCCGCGATCGAACGGCGCCGCGAAGCTGTCGGTGTCGGTGATGCAGCGGCCGCCGGGCTGCGCCGCGGCTTCGACCACCAGCACCTTGCGGCCCGCCGCCACGATGCGCCGCGCCGCCGCGATCCCCGCCGCGCCGGCGCCGACCACCACCACATCGACCTCGCGCGGCAGCGCCGCGCGCGCCCGGGTCGCGAACGCCGGGACCAGCACGAGGCCGGCGGAGGCGGCAAGGAAGCTGCGGCGCGAGATTGTCATGTCATGGTTTCCAAAGCCTTTGCGACCAGCGCGTCGGCCCCTGGCGCAGCGTTGACGCGTCACTCGGGCCCGGCTGCGGGCCGCATGCGCACGGTCGATGCAACTTGCCGGAATCGCTGCAGCGCGGCAACGGGGCATGGTGAATCAGATGTACGCGCGATGCGGAACCGATGAACTAAATTGCAACGGCTCTGGCCAATCATCGGCCGGCGAGAATCCCGATCGCGACGGGGCCGGAGCGGACAGATGGGTTTGGTACTCGATGCCATCGGCAAGATGCTTGCCGGCTATCTGCAGAAGGAAGAGCCGGGCTACGAGCCGTTCACGCCGAGCGATCCGGACCATCTGCGCAGCATCATGCAGCCGGGCGACGTGCTGCTGGTCGAAGGCAATGCGCGGATCTCCGGCATCATCAAATATCTGACGCAGTCGACCTGGTCGCACGCGGCGCTGTATGTCGGGCCGATCGACGGCGCGGTGGCGCCGGACGGCGAGCCGCACGTGCTGATCGAGGCCAATATCGGCGAGGGCGTCACCTCGTCGCCGCTGTCGCGGCATCTGGCCTATCACACCCGGATCTGCCGGCCGGTCGGGCTGTCCTACGAGGATCGCCACACCGTCTGCCGCTACGCCATCAACCGCATCGGCTTCGGCTACGATACCAAGAACATCATCGACCTGATGCGCTATCTGGTACCGCTGCCGGTGCCGCAGCGCTGGCGGCGGCGGATGATCGCGCTCGGCTCCGGCGATCCGACCAAGATCATCTGCTCGGCGCTGATCGCGCAGGCGTTCGATGCGGTGCGCTATCCGATCCTGCCGAAGATCACCAAAGCGGGCAGCCGCGCGGCACGGCGCGAGATTCTGCACATCCGCGACTCCTCGCTGTACATGCCGCGCGATTTCGACATCTCGCCGTATTTCGACGTGGTGAAGCCGACCATCGTGGGCGGCTTCGACTACACGGCGCTGCACTGGGCCGACAAGCAGAAGCCGCTGGCGGATGTCGCGGGGCCGTTTGGCCCGTCGCAGGAGGCCTGCGCGGACGCGCCGCCGCTGGTGCCCGAGCCGGCTGCCGCGGCAGCGCTGTCCCACCAGGCCGAGCCGACGCTGGCCGAGCAGTTGCAGACGTCCGAGCGCTGCCTCGGCGACGATGCCGTCGCCGCCTGGCCCCGCGCCCGGCGTGCCGATTGAGCGCGCGCTGTCGTTTGCAACGAGCCGGGCGGATAGCGACGGCGCCTGTGGTCTGATCCCGGCACGGGCGCCAGCCCGGCGCGCGAGCGTGGCCTGCCTCTGCGGATGACGCCGGCGATGTCGGAGACCGCTGGCCTCAGGCCACGCGCGCGGACTCCAATGCGCCGGGCGCGGCGGCGTTGCCCTGCAGATCGAGCAGGCCCTTGACGTCCTCGTTCGGCCGGGCGGGGCTGAACAGGAAGCCCTGCGCCTCGTGGCAGCCTTCGGCGCGCAGCCAGCTCAGCTCGGCTTCGGTCTCGACGCCTTCGGCCGTGATGGTGACGCCGAGGCCCATGCCGAGGCTGATGATGGCGCGGACGATCGCCTGCGAGTCGCGGTTGTCGCACAGGCCGCGCACGAACGACTGATCGATCTTGATCTTGTCGAACGGGAAGCTGCGCAGATAGCTCAGCGACGAATAGCCGGTGCCGAAATCGTCCATCGAGATGCGGACGCCGAGCGCGCGCAGCGCATGCAGCGTGGCGATCACCTGGCTGCTCTTTTCCAGCAGCAGCGTCTCGGTGATCTCGAGTTCGAGCCGGCGCGGCGGCAGGCCGGACTGCTTCAGCGCATCCATCACGGTCGCCATCAGATTGCCGACCCGGAATTGCAGCGGCGACAGGTTGACGGCGACGCGGATGTCGTCCGGCCAGCGCGCGGCGTCGAGGCAGGCCTGGCGCAACACCTGGGCGCCGATCGCGTTGATCAGGCCGGTGTCCTCGGCGACCGGGATGAACTCCGCCGGCGAGATCATGCCGCGCTCCGGATGCGGCCAACGCACCAGCGCCTCGCAGCCGGTGATCAGGCCGTTACCGAGGCCGATCAGCGGCTGATAGTAAGGCCGCAGCACGTCGTGGCGCAGCGCCGCGCGCAGGTCGGTTTCGATCTTGCGCCGCGCCTGGGCGCGCGCGTCCATGCCGGGCTCGAAGAAGCTGAAGCTGCCGCGGGAATCCTTCTTGGCGCGCGACAGCGCCATGTCGGCGTTCATCAGCAGCTTCTCGGAATCGTCGCCGTCGACCGGCGCCACCGCGATGCCGATGCTGGCGCTGGCAACCACCGAATGGCCCTCGAGCAGATACGGCTCGGCGATGGCGTTGAGCAGTCGCTTGGCCAGCAGCGTGATGTCCTCGGGGCGCTTGATGCCGGTCTGGATCACGGCGAATTCGTCGGAGTTGAGCCGCGCCAGCGGGTCTTCCTCGCGCAGCGTCGAGCGCAGCCGCCGGGCGATGCCGCGCAGCAGCTTGTCGCCGACCGCGTGGCCGAGCGTGTCGTTGACCGCCTTGAAGTGATCGACGCCGATGAACAGCACGGCGATTTTTTCGCCGGTGCGCCGCGTCTGCGCCAGCAATTCGTCGAGCCGTTTGCGCAGCAGGTTGCGGTTCGGCAGGCCGGTGAGGCCGTCGTGATGCGCCATGAAGGCGAGCCGCATTTCGGCGCGTTTGCGCTCGGTGATGTCCATCAGCGCCAGCAGCACCGCGGGCTCGCCGTTATAGGTGAGCTGGCGGGCGTAGATGGCGAGGTCGATCAGCGAGCCGTCGGCCTTGACGTGTTTCCAGGTCCGCGCCGCGCGCTCTTCGCTGCTGGCGTCGCCGTCCCACGGCAGCTCGGTCTCGAACGCCTGCAGCCGGCGGATGGTGAGTTCGGCGAACTCGGTCGGCGAGTAGCCGTAGTGTTCGACCGCGGCGTCGTTGACGGCGAGGATGCGCTCGTTGTGCAGCGAGCAGACGATCATCGGCACCGGATTGCTCTCGAACATCAGCCGGAACGAGGCTTCGCGCTGCTTCAGTTCGGTGATGTCGACGCGCAGGCCGATCACGCCGCCGTCCGAGGTGGTGCGCTCCTCGATCTGGATGCAGCGGCCGTCGGCCAGCACCTGCTCGTGGCTGTGGCCGGGATGAAACAGCCGGCGCATCCGCTCGGCGATCCATTCGTCCTCGCGGCCGACCGCCTCCGGATAGTCGCCGCGCGCGACGCCGACCCGCATCGTGTCCTGGATCCGCGCGCCGGGTTTGAACAGATCGGCGCTGGCCTTGTAGATCTCGGCGTAGCGCTTGTTCCAGAGGATGTAGCGGCCCTCGGCATCGAGGAAGACGATGCCCTGCGGCAGCAGGTCGATCGCCTCGCGCAGCCGCTCGTGCGACTTGCGGGCTTCCGCCAGCGCGGCTTCGACCGCGCGTTCGCGCTCGGCCGCAATCGGCGCGCGCGGGCCGCGCGTCGGCAGCGCCGGCAGCTTGGCGCCGCCCTTGGTGGAGGAGCGGCGTTTCGGCTTACGGGTGTCCGCACATCGCCTGGATGTCTTGTTGGTCCTCAGCCGGATCTGCGGCATTCCCACGCCCCACACGCAATCTGCGACCTCATTGTGCAATATGTGTCTGAAAAAAAAGTGTAATGCTTTGCGTGGCATTTTCAGTGCCTTGCCGGGCAGGGCGGTCGCCGGCACCCAGGCGACGCGAATTCTGCGGCCCATTCGCGCAATGTGGCTGATGGCCGGTGTTCCAATGGTGGATTTGCTGGCTTTTCGGGCGGCAAGGCCGGGCGAGTCTAAATCCGTGCCAATGTGGCGGCTGGTTAGTTCCGCGTTAAAAACGGCTCGTTCGCCGGTTTTCTGAGCGGTTTTGACCGGGATGGCGGCAGTCGGCCACGTCCGTTTGGCTGATTTTACCGGTCCGTTCGGCTATAAGCCGGGGATGCGTCGCCGATCGATTCCCGCCGGATTGCTGCTGGCCACCGCGCTGCTCCTCGGCTCGGGCGCCTTGGTGCAGGCCCAGGACAAAGGCGTGGTCAATCCGAAGCCGCTGCCGCCGCTCGCCAATCCCAACGATCCGGATCTCGCCGCCCGCGAACTGTTCGCGCGCCGCTATCTGCCCGCGGCGCTGCCGCCGCGGCCGATCGGCTTCTACGCCCATGGTTGCCTCGCCGGCGGCGAGGCGCTGCCGATCACCGGCAAGACCTGGCAGGTGATGCGGCTGTCGCGCAACCGCTTCTACGCCTATCCGGCGATGGTCGATCTGATCCAGCGGCTGTCCGCGAAGGCGCAGCGCGACGCCGGCTGGCCCGGCATCCTGGTCGGCGACATGTCGCAGCCGCGCGGCGGCCCGATGCTGACCGGCCACGCCAGCCACCAGGTCGGGCTCGACGCCGACATCTGGCTGACGCCGATGCCGAACCGGCAGCTGTCGCGCAACGAGCGCGAGGAGATGTCCGCCACCATGATGGTGCGGCCGGATCGGCTCGATATCGATCCCAAAGTGTGGACGCCGACGCACTGGAAGGTGATCCGCGCTGCCGCGCAGGAGCCGGCGGTCGAGCGCATCTTCGTCAATGCGGCGATCAAGAAGGCGCTGTGCCGCGAGGCCAAGGGCGACCGCGCCTGGCTCGGCAAGGTGCGGCCGATGTACGGCCACGATTATCACTTCCACATTCGGATCTCCTGTCCGCACGGCAGCCCCGGTTGTGAATCGCAGCCGGAGCCGCCGGCGGGCGAAGGCTGCGCGCCGGCCGATCTCGCCTATTGGTTCTCCGACGCGGTGCTGCATCCGAAGCCGCCGAAAGAGCCGCCGAAGCCGAAAAAGCCGCTGACGCTCGCCGACCTGCCGACCGAGTGCCGCGCGGTGCTGAACGCGCCCGACCAGCGGCCCGATTAGGACGCACGGCACCTCAGTAGGGTGCCGGACCTCGACACGACGGTATCTGCATGATTAATTGCCGTCGCTAAGGGGCAATTGATGCGGTCGCAGCTACGCAGAGTGCTGCCGGTCTTCTTCGTCGCGTTGTGGGTGCAGATCTTCGCACCGATCGGCGTGTACTTCGCGGAAGCCGGCCAGCGGACCAGTGGTCTGTTCTCGACCGCGATCTGCCATGCCGACGATGCATCGACCGATCAGAGCGGCCAGCCCGGTCACGCCATCCAATGCGTGCAGTGCTGCCTGGCCGGCATCGCCGGCCCGATCGATACGCCGGTCTTCATCGCCCAGGCGATGCCGTGGCGGAGCTTTGCGCGGATCGCCTGGCGGGAGCAGACACCCGTTCGAACTCAGGGCCGCGGTAGTTCGGATACCCAGGCGCGCGCGCCACCAGCCTTTTCCTGAGCCATTCCGTTCGTCACTGGCGCGGTTCGCCGTGCCGTCAAAGGGCTTTTGCGGTCAGCGCCGAGGCGTTGCCGCCAGGAAGGTTTCACCACTATGTCTCGCATCTCCGCCCTTTCGGGGGCGAGTGCGGCTGCGATCGGGCTGATGCTGACGGCATCGGCCGGGACCGCCCGCGCTCAGACCACGCCGCAGCATCTGCCGTCGGTCACGGTCGAGGCGCCGGCTCCGGCCCGCGCCAAGCCGGCGGCAC
>NZ_LJIC01000026.1 GCF_001295845.1 Rhodopseudomonas sp. AAP120
GTGTTCTTCCGCGGGCCGAGTTCCGACTGGGCGGACATCGGCGGGCGGAGGCCCGCCGGCGAGTGGATGTGATCAGACCTGTGGTCACATTGTCGCAGCGGGTATGGTTGCTAGGTCCTGAATTCCGCGAAGTAATCACGCCGGGTGCCCCCTGAGCCGCCGCCGAGCTTGCGACCCACAACCGGCCGGTCGTCCAAAAGTGACGCTTTATCAAGCGGTTCCTAAGGCTGTGACATTGCGCCGCCGGGCGTCGATGTTGTGCCGCACCAATTCAAACTTAATTTCCGTTCATCAGACGTCTGTGGCGTAGCGCAGGCGCGGTGCCGTGTGTCTTCCGCACGGCCGTCGCGGGCCGGCGTACCAAGGCGATTTTTTCAAGAGGTTTATTCGATGCGGGGATCGATCAGGTTTGCCTTCGCGGCGACGGCACTGGTGTGTCTGGCGCCGCTGCTGGCCGGCTGCAACGAACCAAAAGTGGCCAACGCCGCCGCGCCGAATAAGCCCGAAGTCAGCACCGTCACCATCAAGGCGCATGCGCGCGCCATCGTACGCGAATTGCCGGGCCGGATCGCGCCGGTGCGCGTTGCCGATGTGCGCTCGCGTGTCTCCGGCATCGTCACCAAGCGCTCGTTTCAGCAGGGCAGCGAGGTCAATGCCGGCGATCCGCTGTATCAGGTCGACCCGCGGCCGTTCGAGGTCGAGCTGAAGGCCGCCGAGGCCGCGCTCGCCAAGGCCAACGCGGCGCGCGAGCAGGCGGAACTGCAGGCCAAGCGCGTCGCCGCTTTGGCCCGCGATCAGGCCGCCTCCAAGGCGCAGAACGAAGTCGCCGCCAGCAATTCGCGGCAGGCCGAGGCCGAGGTCGCCGCCCGCGAAGCCGAGGTCGCCCGCGCCAAGCTCAATCTCGAATACGCGACTATCCGCGCCCCGATCAGCGGCCGCATCGGTGCGGCGCTGGTCAGCGAGGGCGCGCTGGTGGTGCAGAACGACGCCACCAACCTCGCCACAATCCAGCAGCTCGATCACGTCTACGCCGACTTCACCCAGCCAGTCGCCGAAATGGTGCGGCTGCGGCGTGCGTTCGAATCCGGCGAACTCGATCAGATTGCGCCGGACGCGGTGCGTGCCCGCCTCGTGCTCGACGACGGCTCGATCTACCCGATCCCCGGCAAGCTGCTGTTCTCCGACGCCAAGGTCGATGCCTACACTGGCCAGGTGACGCTGCGCGCCGAATTCGACAACCCGAATCGCGAGCTGCTGCCCGGCATGTATGTCCGCGTCCGCATCGAGCAGGGCTACGACGCCGACGCGATCGCGGTGCCGGAGCAGGCGGTGCAGCGCAACAGCGGCGGCGGCAGCGAGGTGTTCGTGGTCAAGGACGACAATCGCGTCGCGGTACAGCCGGTGCGCGTCGGCTCGCAGCAGGACGGCCAGTGGCTCATTCTCGAAGGCCTCAAGCCCGGCGCCAAGGTCGTCGTCGAGGGCTTCCAGAAATTCGCCGCCGGCGATGCCGTGGTGCCGGTGAGCGCCGAAGAGACCAAGGCCGCGGCCCCCGCGCCCGCGCAGACCGCCACCACTCAGCCCGCGGGCCCACAGAAGAAGGTGCAATAGGCCGCCCCGATGCCCTCCTTCTTCATCGACAGGCCGATCTTCGCCTGGGTCGTCGCGCTGTTCATCTGTCTGCTCGGCGTGATCTCGATTCCGTTCCTGCCGATCGCGCAGTATCCGATCATCGCGCCCCCATCGATTTCGGTATCGACGCAATATCCGGGCGCATCGCCGGAGAACCTGTACAACAGCGTCACCCGGCTGATCGAAGAAGAGCTCAACGGCGCCAACGGCATCCTCAACTTTGAATCGACCTCGGACTCGCTCGGGCAGGTCGAAATCATCGCCAATTTCGAGCCTGGCACCGACACCGAAATGGCGTCGGTCAACGTGCAGAACCGCATCAAGCGCATCGAGGCGCGGTTACCGCGCGCGGTGCTGCAGCAGGGCATCCTGGTCGAGGAAGCCTCCAGCGCGGTGCTGCAGATCATCACGCTGAGTTCGACCGACGGCTCGCTCGACGAAGTCGGCCTCGGCGACTTCATGATCCGCAACGTGCTCGGCGAAATCCGCCGCATTCCCGGTGTCGGCCGCGCCACGCTGTATTCGACCGAACGCGCGCTGCGGATCTGGATCGATCCCGACAAGCTGGTCGGCTACAATCTCACCGCCGACGACGTCACCAAGGCGATCGAGGCGCAGAACGCGCAGGTCGCGTCCGGCGCGGTCGGCGCCGAGCCGAGCGACAAGGGCCAGAAGATCTCGGTGCTGGTGCTGGTCAAGGGCCAGCTGTCCTCCGCCGACGAGTTCGGCGCCATCGTGCTGCGCGCCAACCCGGACGGCTCCACGGTGCGGCTGCGCGACGTCGCCCGGCTCGAGATCGGCGGCTTCTCCTATCAGTTCAACACCCGCCTCAACGGCAAGCCGGTCGCGGGCTTGTCGGTGCTGATGTCGCCGACCGGCAACGCGCTGGCGACGGCGAGCGCGGTCGAGGCCAAGATGAAGGAGCTGTCGCGCTTCTTCCCGGCCAACATCAAATACGAGATCCCCTACAACATCACACCGGTGGTCGAGGCCTCGATCACCAAGGTGGTGCACACGCTGATCGAGGCGGTGGTGCTGGTTTTCGTGGTGATGTTCCTGTTCCTGCAGAACATCCGCTACACCATCATTCCGACCATCGTGGTGCCGGTGGCGCTGCTCGGCACCTGCGTGTCGCTGCTGCTGTTCGGCTATTCGATCAACATGCTGACGATGTTCGGCATGGTGCTGGCGATCGGCATTCTGGTCGACGACGCCATCGTCGTCGTGGAGAACGTCGAACGCATCATGGCCGAGGAGGGGTTGCCGCCCAAGGAAGCCACCCGCAAGGCGATGTCGCAGATCACCAGCGCCATCGTCGGCATCACCGCGGTGCTGATCGCGGTGTTCGTGCCGATGGCGTTCTTCCCCGGCTCGGTCGGCATCATCTATCGGCAGTTCTCGGTGACGATGGTGTCGGCGATCGCGTTCTCGGCGCTGTTGGCGCTGTCGCTGACGCCGGCGCTGTGCGCCACGCTGCTGAAGCCGGTGGTGAAGGGCCATGCCCATGCCGAGCGCGGTTTCTTCGGCCGCTTCAACCGCATCCTGGACGGCACCCGCGAGCGCTATTCGCGCGTCGTGCGCTGGAATCTCGGCCGCACCGGCCGGTTGATGATCCTGTACGCGGTGCTGGTCGGCGTGCTGGGCTGGGGTCTGGTGCGGATGCCCGGCGGCTTCCTGCCGATCGACGACCAGGGCTTCGTCACCGTCGACCTGCAGACGCCGTCGGATTCGTCCTACAACCGGACCTACGACGTCATCAAGAAGGTCGAGGACTATCTCCTCAAGCGAGACGGCGTCGAGAACGTCACCTTCCTCACCGGCTTCAGCTTCCTCGGCCAGGGCATGAACGCCGCGCAGGCGTTCGTCACGCTCAAGGATTGGTCGGAGCGCGACGACAAGTCGTCCGCGGCGGCGATCGTGAACGATGCCAACAAGGCGCTGGGCTCGGTGCGCGACGCGCGCATCGCCGCGCAGCAGCCGCCGCCGATCGACAACCTCGGCAACTCGTCGGGCTTCAGCTTCCGCCTGCAGGACCGCGGCCAGAAGGGCTACGACGCACTGGTGCAGGCCAGCCAGCAGCTCGTCGCCACGGCCAATGCCAGCCCGATCCTGCAGAACGTCTATGTCGAAGGCCTGCCGCCCGCGCCGGTCATCAATCTGATGATCGACCGCGAGAAGGCCAGCGCGTTCGGCGTCACCTTTCAGGACATCAACAACACCATCTCGACCAATCTCGGCTCGGCTTACGTCAACGACTTCCCGAATCGCGGCCGCATGCAGCGCGTGATCGTACAGGCGGACGTCACCGACCGGATGAAGGCCGACGACATCCTGACCTACAACGTCAAGAACAGCCGCGGCCAGCTCGTGCCGTTGTCGTCCTTCGCCACCATCGAATGGTCGAAGGGCCCGACCCAGATCGTCGGCTTCAATTACTATCCGGCGGTCCGCATGAGCGGCGAGGCGCGGCCCGGCTTCACCACCGGCGACGCAATCGCCGAGATGGAACGGCTCGCCGGCCAATTGCCGCGCGGCTTCGGCTACGACTGGACCGGCCAGTCGCTGCAGGAAAAGCTGTCGGGCTCGCAGGCGCCGTTCCTGCTGGCGCTGTCGGCGCTGGTGGTGTTCCTGGTGCTGGCAGCGCTGTACGAGAGCTGGACCATCCCGGTCGCGGTGCTGCTCACCGTGCCGCTCGGCATCGTCGGCGCGGTGGTGGCGGCGACGATGCGGTCGCTGCCGAACGACGTGTACTTCACGGTGGGCCTGATCACGATTATCGGGCTCGCAGCGAAGGACGCGATCCTGATCGTCGAGTTCGCCAAGGATCTGCGCAAAGAGGGCAAGTCGCTGCGCGACGCCACCATGGAGGCGTGCCATCTGCGGTTCCGGCCGATCCTGATGACGGGTCTCGCCTTCGTCTGCGGCGTGCTTCCGATGGCGATCGCCAGCGGTGCCGGCGGCAAGAGCCAGCAGGCGCTCGGCACCAGCGTGATGGGCGGCATGATCGCGGTGGTGATCCTGGCGCTGCTGATGGTGCCGGTGTTCTACGTCGTGGTGCAGCGCTTGCTGGGCCGCGATCGGTCGGACGACCCGGTGACGCAGCCGGAGCACGACGTGCCGATGCACGCGCAACTGCCGAAGGACGCAGTTTAGTTCGTCAACGCTTCCGCCGCAGCACCACCGCCGGCCGGCGTTGGAACCTTTCGGAAAACCTCCGGTTGTGAGTCGACAGGTGACATTCGACTGTTCAACCCACTTGACGGAGATTTTTCATGAACGGAGACCAACCGATTAGCTGGCTGATGTTCTTCACGCTCGCCGCAGGCGTGGCGATCGTCGGCTTCGCATTCCTCAACTTCATCAAGTCGCGGTCGAACCGCGCGGTCGCTGCTGATACGCTGGAAGGCAACGGCACCGGTCGTGGTGCCGCGCCGGACGGCGCGCTGCCGGAACTCATCGGCATCACGGTGTTCGCGCTGATCGCCATGGGCCTGCTGGCCACCGGCGTCAGCTCGCGCAACGACACCCAGACCGCGCAGGTAACGGCTCCGGCCGCGACCAACGGCAACACCACCGGCATGGCGCAGCCGAAGAACATCCAGAACGAGCCGAAGCAGTATCAGCCGGCCAACCCCGGCACCGATCCGCGCGTCGCCCCGACCGGCTCCGACACCGGCATCGGCAACTCCCCGGGCAACACCGGCACGCTGACGAAGTAAGCATCCCAAGATCATTGCGACGGACGTCGGGGGCCTTTCGGCCCCCGATTTTCTTTGTGGGTCAGTTAATGGAGAAGAATTAGGCCTCCATTGGAATAAGAGCCCGAAAAGGTGACGTCGCCACAAGCACAACCTCATGGTGAGGAGGCGCGAAGCGCCGTCTCGAACCATGGCCACGGCTAGGGCGTGGCCCCATCCTTCGAGACGCCCGGCTCCTCAGGATGAGGACTCAGTGCTTGTGGAAAACGCTAGAGCGCTGCATCCAATGAACTACTCTCATTGCTTCCCCACAGTCATGGCCGGGCTTGTCCCGGCCATCCACGCCTTGGCGCCTACCGTGTAGTAGGGGCGTGGATGCCCGGCACAGGCCGGGCATGACGGGGAAGGACGGTGCCCGATAGGAGACCGGCACAGTCGCGGCGAAGAAGGTGCTGTACCTACGCTTTCGCCGCCTCATAGGCCGCGTTCTGCTGCTCCATCAGGGCGATCTTGTCCCGGATCTTGCTGCGCTGTGCGGTCAGGGTGGCGAGGACGGTGGGGGCCGCGCTCGCGGCGGCGATGGCGTCGTCGTATTTCGCCACGTTGCGCTTCTCACCGTCGATCAGGCCGGGTAGCACGCTGCCGTCGAGACCGTCGAACAGCGAGCGCACGCTCATGATGGTCTTGTGCACCACGCTCATGAACGAGCCGCTGTCGTCGGCTTCCTCGCCGGCGTTGATCAGCAGCGCGCCGAGCTCTTCGGCGTTCGCGTGGTGCAGCGCGATCATGTCGCGAAACAGCGACGTCAGGCCTTTGCCTTCAGCGTCTTCCAGCGCCTCCTCGTAGCCGTTGCGGGCGTCGATCGCAGCGGTGTGCAGCGTCTTCAGATGATCGAGAATGTTGGTGTCCAAATCGGCCTCCATCGGATGATTGCGGCGGCGCGCGCGAAAGGCGCGGTTCCGTGCGCAGACAACCGGGAGGAGGAGGCGCGGTTCTGTCCGGATTATCCCGGACGTGTCGTCACTTCCGCTGTTCGTCATCCTCCGGCGCGAGGCCGTAGGATTTCACCAGGGCCCAGACATGCGCCGGTACCATGTTCTTCATCTTGTGCTTATAGGCGCGGCGCAGATGCAGCACGGTTTCGACCGCTTTCATCTCGACGCGGGCGCGTGCGAATTCCAGGCCGCGCGGGCCGACTTTCGGCATCAGCCAGCCCATGAACGGCCGCAGCCAGTTCGGCATGCCGCGCACCGGCAGGCCGCCGGCGGCGAGTTCGGTGTTCTTGAGAAAGCCTTTCACCGGTGCGGCGCGCTTGCCGGCGCTGGTCGGCTGGCTGAGCCGGACTTCGTCGCCGAGCAGGCCGAGTAATTCCTCGCCGCGCTGGTTGCGCACAAGCAGCCACTGCTCGCCGCGGCCCGCCATGTAGCCGACCGTGATGTCGGCCAGCGTGTTGGTGTAGTCGACGCAGGTGCGGCAGGTGATCGGAAAGAAGTCGGGCGGCAGCTTGGAGATCGGCAGCAGCAGGAACGGGATTTCTTTGATTCGGCCGTCGTCGAAGCGCAGCTCGACATGGTAGTCGGCTCGGAATTCCAGATAGGTGATGGTCTCGGGCTGGTCTGACAGCAGATCGAGGAAGCCGTGAAACGCTTCCGTGGTCGTGTTGTCGGAGCAGGGCGTGCCGATCACGTAGAGCCGCTCGAAGCCGAGCTTCTGTTCGAGCGAGCGCAGCGCATAGATCTGGCAGGGGATGCCGATCACGGCGATGCGCTTGAATCCTGCATCGCGCGCAGGCTCGAGCAGCGCCAGCGATGGTGCGTAGCCCATTCGCATGCCGCGGCACTGCGCCATGTCTTCGGCGCGGGTCACCAGCACCGGCCGCGGCTTCCATTTGTCGGCCGGGTCGGCCGCCATGGTGATCACCGCCTCGACCGCGCCGGTCTCGAGCAGCCGCTCGCCGATCCGGGTGGTGATGCCGGTCCACTGCGCGCCGTCGCGCGGCCGCTTCATCGCTGCCTGCAACATCCGGCGGTACGGACCAAAGAAGGCTTCGTCCGGTTTCGCCGCATCGCGGGTGCGGCCGTGGACCTTCAGTTCCATCGCCGGATAGTTCGGCTTGATGAACTGGCAGGCCTGCCCGCACTGCTTGGGGTCGCTCATCCGCGAGACGCCGCAGTCAGTACACAGTTCGCGCGGCGCCGGCTCGTTGAGCGGCGGCGTGAAAAGCGGAGCGGAATCGCTGCGGCTGTCCATCGATATGTCCTGTCGTCGCCGCGTGCGGCGTCGCGGCGACCGAGGCGTTCTAGGAAGCCGCGCCCCGCCTCGCCATTCGCCAAAAGTCAGGCGCCTGCGATCAATAGAGCCAAAGCCGGGCGACGGATAGATCTGCGTCAAAGGCGCGCCCGATCGCCACCAGCCCGATCCGGCGCAGTCGGCTCGGATCGAAGGGCGTCTCGATGCGGTGGGCGACGAAGTCGACGAAGGGTAGTCGCAGCACCGTCGGATGATACGGCGCCGTGAAGCTGTGCCGATAGGATTGCTGCGGCCGCACCATGTCGGTGGTGCGCAGATGCACGCCGTAGGTCTCGCCGTTGCCGAACACTTCGAGGCCGATTCCTCTAAAGGTGCTGGCATCGAACGGACCGCCATCCGGCTGCAGATCCATCGCGATCTGGATGAAGCCGCCATTGTTCTCGGTCGACACCGCGCCGCGCATCCGCACCGGCGCGTGCTCACCGGCCGTGGGGGCGTGCAGCGTGCCCTGCGAGACGCCGCCCATCACCATGTCGGTGATCAGCCGCCAACGCCGCTTGCCGTCGTCAGGCCACAGCTCGACCTCCGTCATCGGATCACCATCGGGAACGTCACCGCGATCGCCCAGGCGAACAGAATGGCGTTGGCCAGCGCGCCCGGCAAGGGATGGTTGGTGGCCTTGTAGGTCCAGTTACTGATCAGCCCGAAGGCGAGGAACAGCAGCAGGATCGCCGGGACGATGATGATCAGGAAGAACAGCTTGTGCAGATTGAGCGCGACGGCGGCGGCGAGCGACGCCAGGAAGCAGAACTTCGCCAGCGCATAGGCGCCGCGCCGCGCGGCTGCGCCATGCGCCATCCACTCGGCGGTGAGGAAATACGGGATGGTGCCGCAGGCGACCGCGGCGATCAGGTGCACGCGCGGCTCGATCGGCATGAACGAGAACAGATAGGTGTCGAGCGGCCAGCCGAAGCCGACGATGTTGTAGCCGACTGTGGCGGCGGCCGCGATGATCAGTGCCGCGATCGAGGCGTGCGGATGCGCCGGATCCGGCAGCGACTCCAGCCGCGTCAGGCTGTGACCGGGGTGGTGCGCCGGATGCGCGCCTGCCTTGCGCTGGCGCAGCCGAATGAGCCAGAGGATCGCCGCCGTCAGCGCGCCGTACAGCAAGAAGTGTAGAGTCAGGTAGTCGCCGAGCAGGATGATCAGGAAGTCGGTCGGCGCCTTCCAGAGGATGAGAGGCGTCAGCACCGCGGGCAGGATCGCGGCGACCAGCAGCGGTTTCCAGGCGAGGCTGGCACCCATCGGCACCGGCGCCGCACGCGGCAGTAGCGCCGACAGCGGCCAGGCCAGCGCGATCAGTCCGCCGAACAGCAGCGCCAGCCAGATCGGTCGCCGATCGATCCAGCCGCTGCTGGTGCGGCCGAACGAGTCGTTCATCCAGGCCAGCGACTCGCGCAGCGAATCCTGGCTGTACAGCACGCCGATGTGCTCGACGCCGGACGAGAACGCCACCCGCCGCGCGGTGCCATCGGCGAAGCTGCTATAGGTCCGCCCGGCCACCGCCCCGCTGCCGGCGACCTGATCGACGATGCGAAGGCCCTCGTCCTTCAGCATCTGCGGTTCCCAATCTCCGACGATCACCAGCAGATTATGCGGCAGTGTCGGAGTCGATTTGCGGGTGAACACCGACACTGCGACGGTGGCGGTGATGTCCGGGTGCGCCACCGCGTAGGTGACGACGATGTCCGACGCCATCGAATGGCCGAGCACCGCGGCGCGGCCATCGCTCTGCGGCAACGCGCGCACGTAGTCGGTGACGCGCGCGAGATCATCGACCAGCACGCCGGTGATCTTGGTCGGCTCGTCGACATCGCCTTTCATCGTCACCGGATTGCGGCCGTGGCCGGTGAAGTCGAACGTCACCGCGATGTAGCCGTTGCGCGCCATGGTCTGGGCGAACGGCTGCATCAATTGCTGCGAGCCGGCGAAGCCGTGCGCGATCACCACGACGGGGGCGTGCGTCGTCGCCGGCGCGCGGAACACCGTCAGCGGCGTGTCGCCGACGGTCGCGCGGGTGATGATCAGGTCGCCGGTGCCGCGCTGCAATTGCCACAGCGCGACCGCGATGGCGATCATCGCGGCCAGCGCGACGACGATGCGGGCGGGGCCGAAGCGGCGCCCGCGCGTCATTCCTCCTCACCCGCGATGTGTCTTCTGCGGATGCTGCGCACCGTCCACCAGATCGACAGCGCGGCGATCGGCACGAAGCCGGCGGTGACGAGGCTGGGGTCGACCTTGATCTGCCCGGCTTCGTAGAGGCCCTTCACCAGATAGCCGAACAGCCCGACCACGTAGTAGGTGATCGCCGCAGTGGACAGGCCTTCGACGGTGGTCTGTAGGCGTAGCTGCAGCCGCGTCCGCGCGTTCATCGATTTCAGCAGTTCCTGGTTCTGCTGTTCGAGCTCGACGTCGACGCGGGTGCGCAGCAGATTGGCGGCGCGCGCGAGCTTCAGCGACAAATCCGATTGCCGCGCCTCGGTGGTGGTGCAGGTGCGCATCGCCGGCTTCATCCGGCGGGCGAGGAACGACGACCAGGTCGGCAGCCCGCCGACCTTGCGCTCGCCGAGCGTCGCGAGCCGGCCCGTCATGATCTCCTCATAGGCGCGGCTGGCGCTGAACCGGCCGAGGCTTGCGGCGGCGCCGGCTTCGACTTCGGCGGCCAGTTCGGTGAGTTCGCGCAGCAGCCGGTTGTTGATCGCGAGATCGCCGGCCCGGCGCATTTCGGCGGTGACTTCGGCGAGGCGGCGCTCGGCGTTGCTGATCGACGGGCCGAGCCGCTGCGCTTCCGGCAGGCCGAGCAGCGCCAGCGTGCGATAGGTCTCGATTTCCAGCACGCGCTGCACCAGCGCGCCGGCGCGCTCCGGCGCCATGCCGCGATCGATCACCAGCACGCGCACGAAGCCGGACGGGCCCGGCTGAAAGTCGGTGGCATACAGCGCCGCGCCGTCGGAGTTCTCCGCGACCGCGAGGCTGGCGCGATCGAACAGGCGCTCCGGCGCGGTGACCGGCGGATCGTCGGCGAGCAGATGCAGGTCGACTGCGACCAGCAGCGGGCCGGGCTGCGGCAGCAGCCGCATCGGTGAGGCGAGCGACGATGCGTCCGGATGAAACGGCGTCGTGGTCGCGTCGGCGGTGAATTCCCAGGTGTAGGTGGTGAATTCGGAATGCTGCTCCCAGCGCAGCATCGTCGTGCCGAAGGAGGCGCGATGGTGCTTCTCGCCGATCGCCGGTGGCTGCAGCCCGCGCGATTCGCAGAAGCGAGTCATCGCCGCGCGATCGGCCGCGGCCTTGTCGCCCGATGTATCGAAGGCGAAGTGCAGCACGCGCGCCGGCACCGACAATGCGGTGAACGGCCGCGCGTGAACTTCGCCGAGCACGACCGCCCGCAAGGGATGCGGCGAAAGTCTACCATCGCCGTCACCGATCCGAACTTCTGCCGTCATGGGTATTTTGACCTTGCTCAACATTGCGCCGGTTGACTTGAGTAGCATTGTGGCGCGATGGACAGAAGCCGAAAGGTTTGACCTGCTCAGGCAATGTAAGGCCGTCGCTGGCTCCGGAATTGTTCGAGATCAACGACCTCGCCCCCCCGCCCGGTCTTACGAAAAATCCGGTAGTCATCTGTTTGCAATTTGGCTCGGACTGGTATGGTTCGGCCGTCAGTCGCCGCGGGCCCTTCGCGGTCGTCGAATGGAGCGTGTGGTGAAAATTCCAGTCCGCATTGGGACGCGCAAGAGCGTGATGGCGCTTGCCCAGACCGAGGACATTGCCAGCCAGTTGCGTGCGGCCGCGAGTGAACTCGATCCCCAGATCATCAAGTTCGAAACCGTCGGCGACAGTGATCAGGTCAGCAAGCTTTTGCCGCACGGCGGCAAGGGCGGGGCGTTCGTGGCGGAGATCCGCGCCGCGATGCTGCGCGGCGATCTGCATTGCGCGATGCACTCGCTCAAGGACATGCCGGCCAATGAAGAGACGCCCGGCCTGATCGTCGCCGCCACGCTGGCGCGCGATCCGGCCAACGACTCGCTGGTGCTGCGCAAGGGCCTGACGCTCGACGAACTGAAGGCCTCGCGTGGCAAGGGTTACACCATCGGCACCAATGCGGTACGGCGCGCCGCCTATGCCAAGCGACTGTTCCCCGAGGTCAACGTCATCCACTTCCGCGGCGCCGCCGATACGCGGCTGCGCAAGCTCGACAATGGCGAGAAGCAGCGGATGCCGGACGGCGGCGAGGTTGGTCCGGCGGACGCGCTGATCATGGCGCGCTCGGGCTTGGAGCGAGTCGGCTTCGCCGACCGCATCGTCCACGACTTCACGCCGGACGAGATGCTGCCGTCGGCCGGGCAGGGCATCGTCGCGGTCGAGTGCCCGATCAATGATTGGCAGACCCGCAAATACCTGGCGCTGATCGACGATCCCAAGGCGCGGCTGTGCTGCGATGCGGAACGCGAGGTGCTGTGGGTGCTGGACGGCCATTGCAACTCGCCGATGGCCGCTTACTCCACCATCAACGGCTCGGAGATGACGCTGAGCGCCTCAGTGCTCGATCAGGAAGGCGGCATGTTCATCGAAGCCACCCGCACCGGGCGGGCCGATCGCCCGCGCGAGCTCGGCCGCAGCGTCGGCCTCGATCTGCTCGGCAAGGGCGCCGCCGCGATCATCGAAAAAACGCGGCCGGAGTAACCCATCCCATGGCGATCGTATTCCCGTTCTCCGCCATCGTCGGCCAGGAAGAGATGAAGCTCGCCTTGCTGATCGCGGCGGTCGATCAGAAGGTCGGCGGCGTGCTGGCGTTCGGCGACCGCGGCGCCGGCAAATCGACGGCGGTGCGCGCGCTCGCGGCGCTGCTGCCGAAGATGAAGACGGTCGTCGGCTGCCGCTACAATTGCGATCCCGATCAGCCCGAGCGCTATTGCGAAGAGTGCAAGGAGAAGCTCAAGCACGGCAAGGTCAAGACCGCGCAGGTGCCGGTGCCGGTGGTCGATCTGCCGCTCGGCGCGACTGAAGACCGCGTCGTGGGCGCGCTCGATCTGGAGCGCGCGCTGGCCAAGGGCGAGAAGGCGTTCGAGCCCGGCCTCCTGGCCCGTGCGCATCGCGGCTTCCTCTACATCGACGAAGCCAACCTGCTCGAAGACCATCTGGTCGACCTGCTGCTCGACGTCGCCGCGTCCGGCGAGAATGTGGTCGAGCGCGAAGGCCTCAGCATCCGCCATCCGGCGCGCTTCGTGCTGGTCGGCACCGGCAACCCCGAAGAAGGCGAATTGCGTCCGCAACTGCTCGACCGCTTCGGCATGTCGGTGGAAGTGAAGACACCGGACTCGTTGCCGGAGCGTATCGAAGTGGTGCGCCGTCGCGATGCGTTCGAAAGCGATCCGGCCGCCTTCAACGAATCCTGGTCGAAGGAAGAGGCCAAGATCCGCCGCAAGATCTCGCAGGCCAAGGACCGGCTGCCCGAAGTCACCGTGCCCGATGCGGCGCTGGAGCGCGCAGCGAAACTTTGCATGGCGCTCGGCACCGACGGCCTGCGCGGCGAACTCACCTTGATGCGCGCCGCGCGCGCGCTCGCCGCGCTGGAGCACGACAAGATCGTCACCGACGATCACCTCAAGCGCATCGCGCCGTCGGCGCTGCGGCATCGGCTGCGCCGCAATCCGCTGGACGACGCCGGATCGAGCGTGCGGGTCGATCGGGCGCTCGCTGAAATCTTCGGATGAGCATCTCGCCCGCATGGTCCGATGCGGTGACCGCGGCGCAGTTGTTCGCGGTGGATCCGGTCGGCACCGGCGGCGTGCTGCTGCGCTCGCGCGCCGGCCCGGTACGTGACCGCTGGATGGCGCTGCTCCGCGCCGCGCTGCCGCCCGATCAGCCCTACAAGCATCTGCCGCTGCACATCGCCGACGGCCGCCTGCTCGGCGGTCTCGATCTGTCGGCGACGCTGCTGGCCGGCCGGCCGGTCGCCGAGCGTGGCCTGCTGTCGGAAGCCGATGGCGGCGTGCTGGTGGTGGCGATGGCCGAGCGGCTGCAGTCGTCGACCAACGTGTATCTCACCGCCGCGATGGATGCGCAGGAGACTGCGGTCGAGCGCGACGGCCTGTCGCTGCGAATGCCGGCGCGATTCGGCGTCGTCGCGCTCGACGAGGGCATTGACGACGAATTCGCGCCCGCCGGGCTGCGCGATCGGCTGGGTTTTCATCTCGATCTCGATCAGTTCGCCTGGCGCGACACCGAGGATTTTCCGGTCGAGCTCGACGCCATCCTGGCGGCGCGCGAACGGCTTGCCGGCATCAAGGTCGAGAGCGAGCAGATCGAGGCGATCTGCACCGCGGCGGCTGCGCTCGGCATCGTCTCGCTGCGCGCGCCGCTACTTGCGATCCGCGCCGCCAAGGTCAGCGCTGCGCTGTTCGATCGCCGGACCATCGAGCAGGACGACATCACGCTCGCCGCGCGGCTGGTACTGGGACCTCGCGCGACGATCTTCCCGCAGCAGGAGCCGCCGGATCAATCCGACGAGCCGCCGCCGCCGGAGCCGCCGCCGCCGGACGACAACAGCGAGAACAACGATCAGCAGGAGCCGCCGACGCCGGATCTCGACAAGGCGCTCGACGAAGTCATCCTCGCCGCGGTGAAGGCCGCGATGCCGCCCGGCGTGCTGGAAGCGCTGCGCGCCTCCGCCGGCCGCTCGCGCTCGCGCTCCGCCGGCAAAGCGGGCGAGTTGCAGAAGTCGAAGAAGCGCGGCCGTCCCGCCGGCTCGCTGCGCGGCGAACTGCGCGATGGTTCCAAGCTCAACGTCATCGAGACGCTGCGCGCCGCCGCGCCGTGGCAGCCGCTGCGCCGGCGCCAGGCCGAGGGCCGCCCCGGCAGCGCGCCGCGCGTGCTGGTGGAGAAGGACGATTTTCGCATCGCGCGCTTCAAGCAGCGCACCGAGACCATCACCATCTTCGTGGTCGACGCTTCCGGCTCCGCGGCGCTGCATCGTCTCGCCGAAGCCAAGGGCGCGGTCGAGCTGTTACTTGCGGATTGCTACGTGCGCCGCGATCAGGTCGCGATGGTGTCGTTCCGCGGCACTATCGCCGAAATCCTGCTGCCGCCGACGCGGTCGCTGGCGCGCGCCAAGCGCAGTCTCGCCGGCCTGCCGGGCGGCGGCGGCACGCCGCTCGCGGCCGGCCTCGACACCGCGTTCATGATGGCGGACTCTATCAAGCGCAAAGGCCAGACCCCGACCGTCATCGTGCTCACCGACGGCCGCGCCAACATCGCGCGCGACGGCGCGCCGGGGCGGCCGCAGGCGGAGGAAGACGCCAAGACCTCGGCCCGGCAATTCCGCGTCGCCGGCATCAACTCGGTCGTCATCGACATGTCGCCGCGCCCGGGTCCGCAGGCCGAAGCCTTCGCCAAGGAAATGGACGCGCGCTATCTGCCGCTGCCCCACGCGGATGCGACCGTGCTGGCCCAGGCGGTCACCGCCGCGGCGCGGGCGGGCTGAAGTTCCTTCGGGACAATTTCCGACACCAGCCCCACCGTCATTGCGAGGAGCGAAGCGACGAAGCAATCCAGCGCCGTGCACAGGGCTCCTGGATTGCTTCGCTTCGCTCGCAATGACGAGAGTTTGTTCTTCTGACGGAAGAAAGGCGTGGATGGCCGGGACAAGCCCGGCCATGACGAAGTAACAACAAGAGGGCATGCGCGGCGGCAGAAGCTGCGCCTCACACGTCCAGCGTCACCGTGTCGCTGTCGCCGCTGCTCGACTTGGTGTCGGTCCATTGCGCCGGGTCGGTGGAGGCGAGGCGTTCGACGCGGGACTCGATGGTGCTGGTGCGTCCGGCCGGGCGGGCGATCCGCCATTCGAGTTCGTTGCGGTTCTGCAGCTCGGTGAACTTCACCGCGAACCCGTCCGGGCGATGGCGCACCACGCGGCCGACGCAGCCGCCGACGGCCAGCGGCGTGCCGACCTCCGGCTGCACGTCGGCCGAGACCGCGACGCCCGAAATCGACATGTCGATGACGAAGCAAGTATGCACGCTGCCGTCGGCCATGATCAGGCTCGAATGCGGACAGGCCGGCACGATCCGCGCCTGCTGCCGCGAGTCGATGATGGCCGGATCGTTCTGGCGCTTCTCCAGCCAGGTGAGCTGGTTCGACAGCCGCTCGCGCATCGCGCGCGTCACCGCGAGTTCGAGCAGGAAGCCGCCCGGCACCGTATCGCTGATATGGCCGTCGAGCTTGCCGAAGTCGCTGAAATAGGACGAGATCGAATCGCCGACGCGGCCCACCACAGGCACATCGACGATCATGCGGAACGGCGACACCCGGCTGGTGCGACAGGCGAAGTTGCGCGGCTTGCCGTTCTGGTCATACCAGTTCGCCAAGGAGTAGTTTCCGCCCACGGCGATGTTGACGGCACGCTGCTTGAGAAATGCCCGGACCGACACCGTGAGACTCCTTCTTGGATCGGAGTCTTAACTAAGCGCGCGGTCAATCGGTGCCTAGCGAAATCGCGATTCAGTGGCACCGTGGTTATCGAGTGCTTATGCGCCCGCGCCGGTGTCGAAATGCTTTGCAGTCAATCGGAACCACCGCGACTTCGGCTGCCGCGATGATGAGCAGTCTGCCACCGCAGATTGCCGGACGCGGCTGTGCACCCAGCTCGTCGCAATTCGATTCAAATCGGCAGACAAAAAGCCGACGCTTGCGCGCCGGCTCTTCGTCGATTGGTCACGATGGCGGGTCAGCCTTTGAAGGCGCGGACCCGCTTTACCATCTGCTCGACATGCGCGATCGACGCATCCGGCGTGATGCCGTGGCCGAGGTTGAAGATGTGACGCCCGCCGGAGAAATTCTTGAGAACGTCGTCGACGCCTTCGTCGAGCGCCGCGCCGCCGGCGATCAGCAGCAGCGGGTCGAGATTGCCCTGCACCGCGACCTTGGTCTGCACCTGCTCGCGCACCAGCTTCGGCTCGGCGGTCCAGTCGATGCTCACGGCGTCGACGCCGGTGCGCTCGATGAAGGCGGGCAGCAGCGCGCCGGCGCCGCGCGGGAAGCCGATGATCTTGGCGCCCGGCGCCTGCTTGCGCACGCCCGCGACGATGCGCCGCGTCGGCTCGATCACCCAGCGCTCGAATTCGCGCGGCGGCAGAATGCCGCCCCAGGTGTCGAACAGCTGCAGCACATCGGCGCCGGCTTCGAGCTGCTTCAGGAGATACTGGATCGAACTCTCGACCAGCACGTCGATGATCTTGGCGAACGCGCCGGGATGCTGATAGGCCATCAGCCGCGCGGGGCCCTGATCCGACGTGCCCTGGCCGGCCACCATATAGGTCGCGACCGTGAACGGCGCGCCGCAGAAGCCGATCAGCGTGGTTTCCTTCGGCAGTTCGCTGCGGACGATGCGCAGCGCCTCGAACACCGGTTCGAGCTTGCCGAGATCGATGGCCTTGTTGAGCGTGCCGACCTTGTCGGGCGTATCCAGAGGATCGAGCCGCGGGCCTTCACCGACTTCGAAGCGCACCGCGCGGCCGAGCGCATGCGGCACCACCAGGATGTCGGAAAAGATGATCGCGGCGTCGAAGCCGAACCGCCGGATCGGCTGCAGCGTCACCTCGGCGGCCAGCTTGGCGTTGTAACACAGATCGAGGAAGCTGCCGGCCTCGGCGCGGGTCGCGCGGTATTCCGGCAGATAACGCCCGGCCTGCCGCATCATCCACATCGGGGGAGAGGCTTGCCGGTTGCCGGAAAGCACTTCCATGAACGGTTTCGTCACCAGATTCTGTGTCAAGAGAGCTACCCACTGTTTTACGACAAGCGACCTTGACGGTCTGATACACTGCGAACACCGTCTTGACCACGCCGACCTGCGGCGGAGGCGCCGCGAACAGGAATTTCGAGATGACCGACACTGCGACCACCCCAGCATCTCCCGCAACGCGCAACGATGGGCCGGCCCTGCCTCCGCCGGTGCCGGGCGAGAAGCACGACATCGACAGTTTCGGCGGACGGCTGACCTATTGGTCGGCCGCGCCGGCGGAGCCGTCGTACGAGCCGCCGCTGCTGCTGATTCACAGCATCAACGCCGCCGGATCGGCCTACGAAGTCCGGCCGATCTTCACGCACTACGCGACCAGGCGCCCGGTCTACGCGGTGGAATTGCCCGGGTTTGGACATTCGTCGCGTGCCAAGCGTCAATACACAATTCGGATGATGACGGATGCGATACATTCCGTAGTTGCGGAGATTCAGAAGGCGCATCCGGGCCAAAAGATCGACGCGCTGGCGCTGTCGCTCGGCAGTGAGTTTCTCGCCCGCGCGGCGAGCGAAACGCCGGCCGCGTTCCGCAGCCTCGCGCTGGTGGCGCCGACCGGCTTCGACAAGCGAAATCAGCGCTGGACCCGCGGTTCGCGCGCGATTCCGTGGCTGCATTCCTTCTTCGAAAATCCGCTGTGGAGCGAGGGGATTTTCAAGGCGCTCACCGCCAAGCCGGTGATCGCCTGGTTCCTGAAGAAGGCGTTCGGCTCGCCGAACATCGACCAGGGCATGCTCGACTACGACTATCTGACGACGCATCAGCCCGGCGCGCAGCACGCGCCTTATTACTTCGTCTCAGGCTTCCTGTTCAGCCAGGACATCCTGCGGATCTATCAGGACCTGCCGATGCCGGTGTGGTTCAGCCACGGCGTGCGCGGCGACTTCGTCGATTACGGCTTCAAGAGCACCGTCGAAGGCCGGCCGAACTGGACCGTCACCGTGTTCCAGACCGGCGCGATGCCGCATTTCGAAGTCCCCGCCGAATTCATGCGCGCCTACGACGAATTCCTCGCGCGCGTCACCGGACCAAGCGGCGCGACGCTGTAGCGGCGGCTGGTGATGGCACGGCGTCACCACATAACTGACCTCATCCTGAGGAGCGGCCCGCAGGCCGCGTCTCGAAGGATGAAGCCCCACATCCTCATGGTTCGAGACGCCCGCAGAGCGGGCTCCTCACCATGAGGGACCTGTAGTCGAGGCGATCCATGAGCGATCTCGTCTGGAGCCGCGACGGCGCCGACTGGCCGCATCGGGAGGCCAGCCGGTTCGTCGAGGCCGGCGGCTTTCGCTGGCACGTGCAGCAGATGGGGCCGGCGGGCGCGCCGGCGCTGCTGCTGATCCACGGCACCGGCGCGGCGACGCATTCCTGGCGCGGCCTGATGCCGCTGCTGGCCAAGGACTATCAGGTGATTGCGCCGGATCTGCCCGGCCATGGCTTCACCCAGTCGCCGCGCGCCCACCGGCTGTCGCTGCCCGGCATGGCGGCCGATCTCGCCGCGCTGCTGCGGGTGCTGAACGTCTCTCCCCAGATCGTCGTGGGCCATTCCGCCGGCGCCGCGATCGCCGCGCGGATGTGCCTCGACGGCGCCATCGCGCCGAAACTGCTGATCAGCCTCAACGGCGCTTTCCTGCCTTACGGCGGCCCGGCTGCGAATTTCTTCTCGCCGCTCGCCAAGATGCTGGTGCTGAATCCATTCGTGCCCAGCCTGTTCGCCTGGCAGGCCGGCTCGCACGGCGCGGTCGAACGGCTGATCGCCAACACCGGTTCGACCATCGATGCCACGGGCCTCAAGCTCTATGGCCGGCTGGTCGGCAATTCCGGCCACGTCGCCGCCGCGCTGCGGATGATGGCGAATTGGGATCTGGAGCCGCTGCTGCGCGCGCTGCCCGAGTTGAAGCCTCAACTCATCCTTGTCGCCGCCGACGGCGACCGCGCAATTCCGCCCTCGGTTGCCCGTAAGGTACAGGAAATTCAGCCGAAAGCCGTGATCGAGCGGATTCCCGGGCTCGGCCATCTCGCCCATGAAGAGCAGCCGCAGCTGATCGCCGACCTGATTGCGCGATATTCGCGCCCGAATGCCCAAAATGTCGAATAGATCAAAGACGGGACTGTAAGTTTCGCATTACACATTTGGACTGGTTCGGCTGTCAATTTTTCGTTACAGTGGTGCCCATGCTCGATCCCGGTCTCAAACCTGCTCCCCGTACCCCTGATGATCGTGCCCCCCATGCGGTGGTGATCGGCTCCGGCTTTGGCGGCTTGGCCGCCGCGGTCCGGCTCGGCGTTAAAGGGTATCGAGTAACCGTGCTCGAAAAGCTCGATCAGCCCGGCGGCCGCGCTTACGTCCACAAGCAGGACGGCTTCTCATTCGACGCCGGCCCGACCATCGTCACCGCGCCATACCTTTTCGAGGAGCTGTGGAAGCTGTGCGGCAAGCGGATGTCGGACGACATCACGCTGAAGCCGATGTCGCCGTTCTATCGCATCCGCTTCGACGACGGCACGTTCTTCGACTATTCCGACGACCGCAACGCGGTGCTCGACCAGATCGCCAAATTCTGCCCGGACGACGTGCCGGCCTATGACCGCTTCATGGCGGCGTCGCACGAGATCTTCAAAGTCGGCTTCGAGCAGCTCGGCGATCAGCCGTTCAGCCACTTCACCGACATGCTGAAGATCGCCCCGGCGATGCTCCGGCTGGAGAGCTATCGCAGCGTCTATAGCCTTGTCGCCAAGCACTTCAAGGATCCGAAGCTGCGCCAGGTGTTCAGCTTCCATCCGCTGCTGATCGGCGGCAACCCGTTCATGTCGAGCTCGGTGTACTGCCTGATCACCTATTTGGAAAAGCAGTGGGGCGTGCATTCGGCGATGGGCGGCACCGGCGCGCTCGTGACCGGCCTCGCCAAACTGATCGAAGGGCAGGGCAACCGCATCCTGTACAATCAGGACGTCCGCCAGATCGTCGTCGAGGCCGGCACCGCGACCGGCGTCAAGCTCGCCGACGGCGAAGTGATCAAGGCCGATATCGTCGTGTCCAACGCCGATTCCGCCTCGACCTATCGCTATCTGCTGGCGCCCGAGACGCGCAAGCGTTGGACCGACGCCAAGATCGAGAAGTCGCGCTACTCGATGAGCCTGTTCGTCTGGTACTTCGGCACGAAGCGGCGCTACGAGGACGTCAAGCACCACACCATCCTGCTCGGGCCGCGCTATCGCGAACTGATCAGCGATATTTTCGGCCGCAAGGTGCTGGCCGACGATTTCAGCCTGTATCTGCACCGCCCGACCGCGACCGATCCGTCGCTGGCGCCGCAGGGGTGCGATACATTCTACGTGCTGTCGCCGGTGCCGAATCTGCTCGGCGATATCGACTGGCACAGCAAGGCCGAGCCGTATCGCGCCTCGATCGCCAGGATGCTCGGCGCCACCGTGCTGCCCGATCTCGAAAATCAGGTGGTGAGCTCGAAGATCACCACGCCGCTGGATTTCCAGGACCGGCTGTCGTCGTTCCGCGGCGCCGCCTTCGGGCTGGAGCCGGTGCTGTGGCAGAGCGCCTGGTTCAGGCCGCACAACCAGAGCGAAGACGTCAAGAATCTATATCTGGTCGGCGCCGGCACGCATCCCGGCGCCGGGCTGCCCGGCGTGCTGTCCTCCGCACGCGTGCTCGATTCCCTGGTCCCCGCGGCCAACAGTCTGGTGACACCATGAGTCTGCAATCCGATCTGTTGGCGCAGGCCGACATGCTGGCCTGCCGCGAGATGATCAAGGAAGGGTCGCGCACCTTCCACGCCGCCTCGATGGTGCTGCCGCGCCGGATCAGCGATCCGGCGATCGCGCTCTACGCGTTCTGCCGCGTCGCCGACGATGCCGTCGATCTCGGCCTCGATCGGGCCAATGCGGTGGACGTGCTGAAGGACCGGCTCGATCGTGCCTGCCGCGGCCTGCCGCGCGCCTATCCGTCCGACCGCGCGTTCGCCGATGTGATCGCGCGGTTTTCGATTCCGCCGGCGATTCCCGAGGCGCTGATCGAAGGCCTGGAATGGGATTCGCAAGGGCGCCGCTTCGAGACGCTGTCGGATCTGTACTCCTACTGCGCGCGCGTCGCCGGCACCGTCGGCGTGATGATGACGCTGGTGATGGGCCAGCGCAGACCCGACATCGTCGCGCGCGCCTGCGATCTCGGCTGCGCCATGCAGCTCACCAACATCGCTCGTGATATCGGCGAAGACGCGCGCAACGGCCGCATCTACATGCCGCTGCAATGGATGCGCGAAGCCGGCCTCGATCCCGAGACCTGGCTGGCCGATCCGAAATTCACGCCGGAGATCGCCGGCATCGTCAAGCGGCTGATCGACACCGCGGATGCGCTGTACGACCGCGCCACGCTCGGCATCGCCAATCTGCCGCGCTCGTGCCGGCCCGGCATCTTCGCGGCGCGCGCGCTGTACGCCGAGATCGGCCGCGAGGTCGAGCGCTCCGGCCTCGATTCGGTGTCGAGCCGCGCGGTGGTGTCGACCGGCCGCAAGCTCGCGGTGCTGGCGCGGATGCTCGCGTTCCAGGAAACCGAATGGGCGCCGGCGAAGTACCTGCCGGCAAAATTCGGCGACATGGAAGAAACCCGCTTCCTCGTCGACGCCGTGATCGCCTATCCGGTCCGCGACGTGCCGGCGCGGCAGAAAGTCAATCCGGTCGAACAGAAAGTCGCCTGGCTGGTCGACCTGTTCACCCGCCTCGAACGCCGCGACCAGATGCTGCGCAGCCGGGTGTAGTTAGCTGGGCAAGCGGGTCGCCCGGGTCCCATGGTTCGAGACGGCGCTGCGCGCCTCCTCACCATGAGGCTGGGTGCATTGAAGCGCTGAAACAAAGAAGCGCTGAGACAAAACCAAACCTCATCCTGAGGAGGCCGCGTAGCGGCCGTCTCGAAGGATGGCCGCGCGCGCCCGACCAAGCCCCGCGTCACCCGCCACCCATTTGCAAAAACTCTCGAAGCCGCCACACTGGCGTGGTACCGATGCTGACGAACGCAACGGATCATCGCCATGACCATCGACACTGACCTCGATCGCACGCCCGCCGCTTCCGACGACCCGGTGGAAGCGCGCCGCGCGCGGGCCCGCGCGTGGTTCGAAGGACTACGCGACCGGATCTGCGCCGAGATCGAAACGCTCGAGCGCGAGGCGCCGGCGGAGCTGTTTCCCGGTGAGCCCGCGACGTTCAGCTACAAGCCGTGGCAGCGCAAGACCGGCGCTGGCGGCGGGGTCGGCGGGTTTCTGTCGAACGGCCGGCTGTTCGAGAAGATCGGCATCCACACCTCCTCGGCCAACGGCAAGCTGACGCCGGAGATGGCCAAGAATCTGCCCGGGGACGGCGTCACGCTCGACTACGTCTCCACCAGCATCAGCCTGATCATGCATCCGCGCAGCCCGCGGGTGCCGACCGTGCACATGAACACGCGCTTCCTGTCGACCTCGCAGGGCTGGTTCGGCGGCGGCGCGGATCTGACGCCGATGCTGCCGGAGCAGCGCAGCCAGGAGGCCGAGGACGCGGCGATCTTCCATGCCGCCATGAAGGCCGCCTGCGACGCGCACGACCCGACCTACTACGCGAAGTTCAAACCGTGGGCCGACACCTACTTCTTCCTGCCGCATCGCGGCACGGCGCGCGGCGTCGGCGGCATCTTCTACGACCACCTCAACAGCGGCGATTTCGAACGCGACTTCGCCTTCACCCGCGACGTCGGCTCGGCGCTGCTCGATATCTACCCGAAGATCGTCCGCAAGCGCATGGTGGAGCCGTGGACCGAGGAGGAGCGCGCCCAGCAGCTCGCCTGCCGCGGCCTGTATGTCGAATTCAATCTTTTGTACGACAAAGGCACGATGTTCGGCCTGCAAACCGGCGGCAACACCGAAACCATCATGAGCTCGATGCCGCCGCTGGTGAGCTGGAGCTGAACGGGGCGTCGTCAAGCGCATCGCGGGAGACGGCGATGGAAGACTATTACGGACTGATCGAACTCGCCGCCGTCTTCCTCTGCCTGATCGCCGGCTGGCTGATCCTGGAACGCCAGGGCAAACGCCTCGACCGCGCCCGCGCCGAGCGCGAGAAGAAAAAGTCGCCATGACCAGCGACAGCGCCTTCAACTACTTCGAAATCCTGATGCTCGGAATGTTTGCGGCCGCTTGGCTGGTGCTGGAATGGCAAGGCAAGCGGCTGGACAGGAAGCGTGAGGCGGAGAAGGCGAAACTGGCGAAAACGCAGTAGAGTGATGTCCATCCACCGCCGCGGCCCCTCATCCTGAGGAGCCGGGCAAAGCCGGGCGTCTCGAAGGATGGGGCCGCGAGCATGGCCGAAGGCGCGTTTCTCTACATCGTGCGATGTGCCGACGGCAGCCTCTACATTGGCACGACAAGGGATTCCCTGGAGATGAGGGTGGCCCAGCACAACGAGGGAACCTTCAAGGGCTATACGTCGAGCCGCCGTCCAGTTGTCCTGGTGTATTCGCAATGGTTCGAACAAATCACCGACGCGATCGCCAACGAACGTAAGCTGAAGGGCTGGAGCCGCGCCAAGAAAGAGGCGTTGATTCGGGGCGACCTCGACGCATTGCCAGACCTTGCCAAGCGGCGGTCAGCATTCGAACCCAGATGATCCACGAACATCACCGGCGATTTGATTCGCCGCACATGACAACCCTCATCCTGAGGAGGCTGCGCAGCAGCCGTCTCGAAGGATGAGCGACGCAATGCGCGTGGCCCGCCCCATGGTTCGAGACGGCGCCACGAGAAGCAGCGCGCTTTGATGGATCGCGGCAGGCGCCTCCTCACCATGAGGCTCGACAGAGAGACGTCTCTCTGTCGCGTCAATCAACA